>JANYHK010000015.1 GCA_025359105.1 Myxococcales bacterium
CGGCGCGTGCCATCAAGGGGCCGCTCCGGACGTCGACCAACCGCTGGCGTGCCGCCGCCGTGGCCGCGGTCGAAGGAGGGGCCGCGCGCGTCAGCGAGGTCGACCTCGAGGAGGTCGCGTCGACCGAAGGTCCCGAGCCGGAGCGAGAAGAAGCCGTCGCTCAGCCGCCGACCAAGCGCGAGCACTCCGTCGAGGTCATTGAGGGCCTCGCGGCATTCGAGGTCGCCACCGAGCCCATTGCGCGCCGAGACCTTGGGCCCCGCGGCACGGTTCGGATGGCCGACGCGCAGGGCCTCGCGGGGCGTTTGGGCCCGAAGGGCACAGTCAAGCTGCGAACGCGCCGCAGCGCGTCCTCCGCGGAGCGCCGCTCTGCGCCAACCTTCGTGGTCCGAAGGTCGATGTGGCGTCCTTGGCGGATCGCAGGCGTTCTTGCCGTCTCGGCCGTCGCCCTCCTCGCGTTCGTCGCGTCGCGGTCCGAGTCGCCACCGCCGGCCGTGGCGGTGAGGGCCGCGGTCAAGGCGAGCCCGCTCGAGCAAAGACCCTCTGCACCCACGCCGAAGGCCGACCTCGGCCCGCCGCTGCCCGCCGTAACGAGCGCGCCCGTGGCGGCGCCGGAGGCCAAACACGTCGACGCAGCGAAGAAGCGCCCGCCGTCGAACGCCTCGAGCGTCTTCTGAGCCTTCACGGACAGCATCGCCTGCGTCCACACCTCAGTAACCTCGAGCTCGAGGCCGAGCTTCAGTCCCGGAGGCCGAAGGCCTGGATCCGGTCGGTCCCCACGAAGACGACACCGTGGGCGACGACGGCGGTGGAGTACTTGCCGCCCACGTGGAGCTGACCGGGCGCGCTCTTCCAGAGGAGGCGCATGGTCCGGGCGTCGACGGCGTACAGGATAGGCGCGGGCGCGTCGCAGCCGAGCAGCGAGTCGGTGCGAAGCCCGTTCGGATCGACGACCCACACGATCGCGTCTCGCGTCCCGTTGCTCGTGACGACCGGCGCACCGGGGTTCTTGAAGGCGAGCTCCTGGTCGACGGCGTCGATCGCGAGCCACGCGGGCGCGCCCGGCCTGGTCATCACGCGCAGACGCGCCAGCGACGGGGGCACGTTCGCGCTGGCGTCCACGGCCGCTTTGGTCGAGCCGCTCGCGTAGAGGTAGGCCGTCCCGTCCGCGTCCTTGAAGTACGCCACCGTCGACCGCCGACGACGAGCAACTTGCCGTCGATCGCGCACGACGCGAGGTGCTGGCGGGCCGCCTTCATCGGCGCGCGGGGCCGCCACGCGTCCGCGCTCGGATCGTAGACGTAGAGCTCGGCGGAGGAGATGCGATCGTCGCTGCCCCCGCCCGCCACATAGAGCTTGCCGTCGATGGCCTGTGCGGTCGAGCCGCCGCGCGCCACCGGGGCGTCGCCGATCTTGACCCCAGCGGTCGCCCTCGAGCCGGTAGGCGTGGCCGTTCGGGGTCATCGTCGGGGTTGCGCCGAGGATGCCGACGAAGCCGCCGAGCAGGTAGACGACGTCGCCGACGACGCCGACGGCGAGGTGGTGGCGCGCGGAGTCCGCGGGAAGGGGCGGCCCTGGTGCCCACACGTTGGCGCGGGGATCGTAGATGTCGACGTGGTCGGACACCGTAGCGTCGCGCGGGTCGGTCCCCGTTCCGCGGATTCCTCCGAAGAAGTAGATCTTGCCGCGCACGACGGCCGAGTACGCTTCGAAGCGAGGCTCGGGGAGGGCAGCGGCCGCCGTCCACGTGCCGGGCCCCGCGTCGGCGGCAGGGGTCGCGGTCTTCGAGCCGCTACAGGCGCCGCATGCGGATGCGAGCAGCGCGATCGCGAGCACTCCGCGCCAGCTCGCCATGACGACGGCGTACGACGCGGCCCGGGTTCCGTCAACGTGGTAGCACCGGCGGCGGATGGCGCGAGCGATCTACGCGTACGTGCTCCTCGCCGTTGGCGTGACCGTCGAGAGGCCCTTCGGGATCTTCTTCCTCGTCGTGTGATCGTCGTGTGCGCCAACCTTCACTGCGCGGGGCCGCCTTCGCTGCCCGTAACCTGCCACGACGACGAAGCCTGCTATTGCGCACCTCGCGGCACCGACGACGAGATCTCGCGCCGCTTCGCCGCGCAGCGCAACGGGGCCCGCGGTTGCGTGATCGACCAGACCGAGCCCCGGGCCAGCGCCGGGACCGGCCGGTGCCCGAACGCCCGCTGCGCTGCGCACCTGGATTGACGGGGAAGCTGGTAGAAGTCGGGCCATGGTTCCCGTCACGACGCACGCTTCTCGCCTCGGCCTCCGCCTCGCCCTCCTACTCGCGCCCGTCGCTGCCGCGTGCTCTCCGCCGTTGTCGCCGTCGCCGCCGCCGGTCGGCTCTGCCGCGGCCACCGTCGCGACGGCTCCCGCGGCGCCGGGGAGGCCGGGGAAAGGGGAGATCGACGTCGAGGGGATGGACGTGTCGATCGCGCCCGGCCAGGATTTCTTCGGGTACGCCAACGGCGGGTGGCTCAAGACGACCCAGATTCCGCCCGATCGCAGCTCCTTCGGGCCCGACGCGGTCCTGGAGGAGCTCACCCAGAAGCGGACCACGGACCTCATCCGCGAGATCGCGGGCGGCGCCCCGCCGGCAGGCACCGACGCGAGGAAGATCGCCGACTTCTTCGCGAGCTTCATGGATGAGGCCGCGATCGAGGGCAAGGGCACGGCGCCGCTCGCGCCGCGCCTGGCCGCCATCCGCAAGATTGCGAGCCGCCCCGACCTCGCGCGCTTCCTCGGCGGGACGCTGCGCGCCGACGTCGACATCATGAACGCCACGAAGCTCCACACCGACTCGATCCTCGGCGTCTGGGTCGCGCAGGACATGACCGATCCGTCGCGGTACGCGCCGTTCCTCGTGCAGGGAGGCCTCGCCCTCCCCGATCGCGAGTACTACCTCGCCACCACGCCGCGGATGGAGGAGATCCGTGGCAAATACCGCGCCCACATCGCAGCGGTGTTCAAGCTCCTCGCGATGCCCGAGGAGCAGGCCCGCGCCGCGCGCGTCTTCGAGCTCGAGAAGAAAATCGCTCAGACCCACGCGTCGCTCGAGGACACCGAGCAGGTCGAGAGGGGGAACAATCGCCTGACCCGCAAGGAGCTCGAGGCCAGCGCGCCCGGGCTCGACTGGGCAGCCTTGCTCGGCGCGGCTGGGCTCGACAAGCAGGCGTCGTTCGTCGTGTGGCAGCCGACGGCGGTGAAGGGCATCGCCGCGCTCGTCGCGAAAGAGCCGCTCGAAGCGTGGCGCGACTACCTCGCGTTCCACGCGGTCACGCACATGGCGCAGGTGCTCCCCAAGGCCTTCGTGGACGAGGATTTCGACCTGTACGGCAAGACCCTCCGTGGAACACCGACGCTGAGGGATCGCTGGAAGCGCGGCATCGACGCGACGAGCGACGCGCTCGGCGAGGCGGTCGGCAAGCTCTTCGTCGAGCGGTACTTCCCGGCGTCGGAGAAGGCGCGCGTCGAGGAGATGGTGAAGAACGTCGTTACCGCCTTCGCGAAGCGGATCGACGCGCTGCCGTGGATGGCCAAGGAGACGAAGACGCGCGCCAAGGCCAAGCTCGCTTCTCTCAAGGTCGGCGTCGGCTATCCCGACAAATGGCGTGACTACACGGGGCTCGAGATCGTCCGCGGCGACGCCTTCGGGAACGCCGAGCGCGCCGAGCTCTTCGAGTACAAGCGCAACCTGGCGAAGCTGGGCAAGCCCGTCGACCGCGGCGAGTGGGTGATGACGCCGCAGACGGTGAACGCGGTGAACTTGCCGGTCATGAACGCGCTGAACTTTCCGGCCGCCATCCTGCAGCCGCCGTACCTCGATCCCAAGCGCCCGGTCGCGATGGACTACGCGGCGACCGGCGCGACGATCGGCCACGAGATCTGCCACAGCTTCGACGCGCACGGGGCCCTCTTCGACGACGCGGGCGGCCTCCACAACTGGTGGACGCCGGAGGACTTCGCGCACTTCAAGTCGTCCTCCGACGCGCTCGCGAAGCAGTACGACGGGTACAAGCCGTTCCCCGACGCCTCCGTCAACGGCAAGCAGACGCTCGGCGAGAACATGGCGGACGTCGCTGGTCTCGCAGCGGCGTACGACGCCTACCGCGCCGCCTTCGGCGGCCATGCGGCGCCGACGGTCGGCGGCTTCACCGGAGATCAGCTCTTCTTCCTCGCGTTCGCGCAGTCGTGGCGGATCAAGCTCCGCGAGGCCGCAGCCCGTGACCGACTCGTCACCGACGGCCACGCGCCGGCCGAGTTCCGCGCCGACACCGTGCGCAACCTGGACGCCTGGTACGAGGCGTTTGCGGTCAAGCCGGGTCAGGGGCTCTTCCTGGCGCCCGAGGCGCGCGTGCGCATCTGGTAGACGCGCTCAGCCGATCGTAGACTGCCGCCATGCTCTCCGGTCCGGCTCCGAGCGACGACGCGGATCTGCGCGATGTGAATCCGACGTTCCCCAAAGTGGCCGCCGGATTCACGTTGCTGGCGGGCGCGCTCGCGATCCTGAACGCCGTGCAAACGCTCGCGAGCGTGCGCATCTACTCCGCGTGGTTCGTCATGCCCTTCGTGCTCATCGGCGTCGGCGCTGGGCTCATCTTCCTCGCCCGCAAGGTCTTCACCGCCCGCGGCTGGGCGGCGACCGCCGTGCTCGTCACCGGCTCGCTCCTTTTTCTCCTGTCGACGGCGTGGCTCTTCTTCGCCGTGAGCAACGGCTTCATCGCGCTCTACGCACTATGGACGCCGGTGTTCTCACTCGTCGCCGTGGCGATGCGCGCCGCGTGCTTGCCGGCGTGCGAGCGTGCCGGACGCGCGCGTCGCTCGCTCGCCGCGCAGGGGCTGAGCCTCGGACTCTGAGCTCCGAACGACCGCGCGCGCGGCTCGTCAGTCCGTCTTCTTGACGCCGATGACGAAGTACGTCGTGTCGCCGAAGCAACTCGACGGGACGCCGCGATGCTCCTCGTACTGCAGCTCGACGCGGTGGCCAGCGAGCGACTCGATCTGCTTGGCGACTTTGTCGTCCGGGACGGAGAAGAGGAATTTCTCGGCCTGCTGCCCGGCGACGTTGACCATCGCGAGCTCGCCTTCGTTCGTGTTGCAGACCCACCCGCGCCTGGACAGCTTCTGAACGAAGCCGACGCGCTCACCCTTCGAGTACGAGTAGTTGAGGGTCGCGCATGTGTAGAGCGAGCTGCCGAGCACGGCCAGCAGGATGCCCCCCAGGATCACGCGGATCAGCCACTTCTTTCCGGTCTTCTTGGCCTTGTCGATGTCCATCGGTCACCAAGTGTGGTCGGCATGGCCGCCGAGGTCAAACGGGCTCTAGGAGGGGCCGCTCGGATCACGCGGTTACCGGCGCGTCCCCCGCGTGCCGGGCATCGGGATGGCGGCATAGGTCGGCGGCTCTTCTGGCTCCGGTGGCGGGCTGGGCGGAGAGGACGCGCGCGCGGTTGGGCTGGGCGCGACCATGGAGTCGCGCGCGCCGAGCCGCACGCTCGCGAGGATACGCTCGAGCTCGTCGAAGACGGCCGGCTGCTCGATGGCAGAGCAGGTGAACGCCAGTGCGTTGCCGTCGCGACTGTCGATCCACGCGAGCGCCTCGGTCACCCGGCCGCGGTCGCTTTGCCATCGGATGAACGCCCGGAAGGCCGGCTGTCCGTCGATCTTCGAGTCACGGCTGCCGATGAGCTCGAAGTCGGGGCGCGTCTTCGCGAGCTCGAACACCCTGCGCCACGCGTGCGTCGTGAGCTCCTCGTCTGCGTTGCGCGCCTCGTGCGTGACGACGAGGTTGGGGGGAGCGCCGCCGTCGCTCGCCGCGCCGACGAAGACGAGGATCGTGCGCTGGGACCACGCGGTCGGGCACTCGAACGAGAACGGGCCGAAGTCCTGTTTGGGCATCGAAAGCTCTTACGCACGCCGATTTGGTGAGCTTCCGCGATGCCCCGAAAGACCGCTGGGGGTGGAAGACGCACGACGCGTACGGCGCGGGGGAGTGACGGTCGGGAGTTGGCGTACAATGAATGGAGACATGCTGATCTTCCGTTTCCATCGGCGTAGAAGTCCGCGAGAGGAGTGGGCATGTCCATGAAGCGGCAGGGTCGCGTCGGCGACAAGGCGAAGATCCCCAGCGACTCGCACGGCAAGCCTTGCTGCCCGCACACCTGCGTGGGCCCCGCGACCAAGGGCTCGCCCACCGTCACGGTCAATAGCAAGCAGGCGCTGCGTGTCACCGATCCGGGCACCCACTCGACGTGCTGCGGCGCAAATGCGTGGAACGCCAAGAAGGGCAGCGCCACCGTGACGTTCAACAACCTCCCCGCGCACCGCGTCGACGACGCGACCAAGCACTGCGGCGGGGACGGAGCGCTGATCGAGGGAAGCGCCAACTGTCTCGTCGGCGGCTGACCGGACGCGCCGAATCTTCCGCAACCATTGCATCGAAGGGGTCCCGTGTCGCAGACGAAGAACAACCTCAAGCTCGCGTTCGCGTCCCTCGGTGGCGACGTCCTCGACGTCCGGCACTTCTCGATCCACGAGGCGATGAACGATCTGTTCGAGGTGAGCATCCTCGCGACGTCCACCGACGACAACATCGACCTTGGCGACGTGGTGGGCAAGGGCGGAGCGTTCAAGCTTGAGACCGGCAACTACCGCGCGGGCACGCCGGTGCGCGTCTGGGCCGGCGTCGTCTCGCACATGTCCCAGGTGCACGCGGAGCCAGCGCCCGGCGTCTCGACGTACCACGTCATGATCGTGCCGATGCTGTGGCGCACGACGCTGCGTCGCAACAGCCGCGTTTACCAGCACATGACGACGCCGGACATCGTGAAGGCCGTCCTCGCCGAGTGGCAAATCGTTCCTCTGATGCAGCTGCGCGCGGAGTACCTGCCCCACGAGTACTGCGTGCAGTACGCCGAGACGGACTTCGCGTTCGTGAGCCGCTTGCTCGAGGACGCGGGCATCTCGTTCTCGTTCTCGCACGAGGCGACGACCGGCAAAGGTGAGGACATCACCAAGCTCGTCCTCGACGACTCGCCGCACCTCGCGAAGCCGCGCACGGGCAAGCTCACCTACGCCGGGCACCAGACGCCACGCTTTGGCGGCGACGAGGACTTCTGCGCGACGGTCACCGTCACCCAGCGCATGAAGCCGGGCAAGACGACGCTGCGCGACTTCGACTTCCGGCGGATGCCCAACGTGCCGCTCCTCGCCACGTCGAGCGCGAGCCCGCGCGAGGACGTCTACGAGCAGTACGAGTACGTCCCCGGCGCGTTCTGGTGGGACACCGAGAAGCCGGAGAAGGCCGTCGCCGACGCGTCGCACGCACCGAAGACCGACATCGACGCGTCGAAGAAGCTCGCCGACAGGTCGCTCGACGCGACGCGCCGTCGCCGGCTCCTCGTGTCCTTCCACACCAACGCGCTCGACCTGTCGCCGGGCAGCATCGTCGGCCTGAACCAGGAGTCGGTCGCCCCGAACCACCCGCGGCCCGATCTGGCGCCGGACAAGAAGCTCCTCATCGTGGAGACGTCGATCGAGGGCGAGGCCGCCGGCGAGTGGTCGATGACGACGAGCTGCATCTTCGCCGAGTTCACCTACCGCCCCGAGCGCTGCACGCCGAAGCCGCGGATCTTCGGGGTGCAGAGCGCGCTCGTCGTCGGGCCGTCGGGCCAGGAGATCTTCACCGACGAGTACGGACGCGTGCGCGTGCAGTTTCACTGGGATCGCGAGGGCAAGTACGACGAGAAGAGCTCGTGCTGGATGCGCGTCAGCCAGCCGTGGGCCGGCGGGAGCTTCGGCATGCTCAACATCCCGCGCGTCGGCCACGAGGTGCTGGTGGAGTTCTACGAGGGCGATCCGGACCGGCCGGTCATCATCGGCCGCGTCTTCAACGGCACGACGGTGACGCCGTGGTCGCTCCCGGACAACCAGACGAAGAGCGGCTGGCGGAGCAACTCGCTGCCGTCGTCGGCGAAGCTCGGCTACAACGAAATCAGCTTCGAGGACAAGGCGGGGAGCGAGGAGATCCACCTCCAGGCCGAGAAGAACCTCAGCTACATCGTTAAGAACGACGAGTCGTCCAACATCGGCGACGCGCGCACGGTGACGATCGGCAAGGCGGACTCGCTCGCCGTCGGTGAGACGCGCGACGCGAAGATCGGCAAGGCGGACTCGCTCGCCGTCGGGATGACGCGCACCGTGACCGTCGGAATGGCGGACATCAAGATGGTCGGCATGACGTGCAACGTGTCTGTCGGTCCGACGGTCGGGACGTCGATGGATGCCATGTCGAAGAAGATCGTGATCACGACCGGCGGCTCCAGCATCACGCTCGCCGGCGACGACATCTTCCTCAACGCCAACGGCGACATTCACATCCACGCGAAGAAGGAGCTGCACCTGTCGAGCGCGAGCGGCGACGTGGAGATCCAGGGCGGCCCGAACGTGCACATCAACCCCGGCTCCAAGGGGACGCCGCCGCACATCGACACCGTGAAGCCGGCGATGCCGCCCATGCCGCCCGGCCCGCCGCAGCCTGGGCTACCGGGCACGGCGCCGTACATCCCTACCGGCGGAGGGTCGATCCCCAAGCCGCTCGGCGTCGACGACGTGAAGCTCGAAGGGCCGTGACTGGCGGCACGCGCCGACGCTGGGGGTTCGCTCGCTCGAAGCTCAGCGGTCGTTCTTGTTGACGCGCGGCGTGCTCGGCGTGCTCGGGGCGGTCGCCGCGTAGGTTCCCGAGCGCGCAGGGGCGTATCGACGCGCGACCGCGAGGAGGCGGTCGATGTCGACGGGCTTTCTCAGAACCTCGGCCACGCCGAGCTCTGCCGCGTCGAACGCGCCGCTCGCCGTGAGGGCCACGAACGGCACGTGCGCCAGGCTCGCCCACTTGCGCCTTTCGGCGAGGAACTGCTTGCCGTCCATGACCGGCATCGTCAGATCGACGAGCACGAGCGCCGGCGCGCCGAACTTGGCGACATACTCCAGCGCGTCGAGCCCGTTGGCGACACCGACCCAGGCATACCCCGCCCCCACCAAGATCTCGCCGACGGCGTCGCGTACGCGCGCGTCGTCGTCGAGGTGCAAAATCACTTTCTTTTCCGGCATTGCAGGGGCCCCCCCGGGCATGCGCGACGCGCAAGTGTGCGTCTAGCACACCCCGCGCCCTCGGGTCCCAACACTTCCGCGGGCCGGCTGGGATACCATCGTTTCGATGCTCAACCCCGGGGACACCTTCGATCGGTACTCGATCGAAGCCTTGCTCGGCGAGGGGGGCATGGGGCGGGTCTACAAGGCGCACGACAGCCGGCTTCATCGGCGGGTCGCGCTGAAGATCCTGAGCGTGGTCGCCTCGTCCAGTCCCGAGCTGCGCTCGGAGGGGGTCGCGCGGCTCATCCGCGAAGCGCGCGCGGCTGCGGTGCTCGACCACCCCAACTCGGTGGCGATCCACGACGTCGGCGAGCACGACGGCGTGCCGTACATCGCGATGGAGCTGGTGAACGGCCGCACGCTCCGCGCGTACGTGGGGAGCACGGACGTTCCGTTCGAGCAGCGCCTGCGCTGGCTGGTCGACGTCGCGCGCGCGCTGTCGGCCGCGCACAAGGCCGGCATCGTCCACCGCGACATCAAGCCCGAGAACGTCATGGTGCGCGACGACGGCGTGGTCAAGGTGCTCGACTTCGGCGTCGCCCGGCGCGCCTACGGCGAGCTCGATGTCACGGGCCCGACGCAAGGGCAGGAGATCCCCACCATCACCGGCAAAGGCGTGGTCATCGGCACGCCGGTGTACATGTCCCCCGAGCAGATGCGCGGCGCGCCGGTCGACGGACGCAGCGATCAGTTCGCGTGGGGCGTACTGGCGTACGAGCTCATCGGCGGCCGGCGGCCGTGGAAGGATCAGGCCGACTCCCTGGCGATGGTCGCCACGATATTGAGCGAGCCCGCCGAGGCCCTCAGCGCTGCGGCGGGGTGGAGCGTGCCGCCGGTCGTCGAGAAGGCGATCCACAAGGCGCTGCGCCGCACCCCGGCCGAGCGCTTTCCGTCGATGGACGACGTCGTCGACGAGCTCGAGCCGCTGGTGCGGGCCTCGACGCCGGGGCCGGCGCCGTCGCGCGCCCAGCTGGAGGGGCGCGCGCCGGACTCGTCGGACACGCGGACGACCCGCCGCGGCGTGACCGCGTCGTCGCCGCCCGCCACGCCGGATCCCCGGCATGCTCGCCCCCGCCGGCGGTCACGATGGATCTCGATCGGGGTCGCGGCGATCGTCGTGGCCGGCGGCGTGGCACTCTGGCGCAACTCCGTCCGCCGACACCTCGCGAACCCCACGGTCGTCAGCGGCAAGAAGCCCCCGATCTCCGACAACGTCGCCGCCACCGCGGCCTACGAAGAGGGCATCCAGGCGATGTGGGACGGCTCGCTCGCCACGGCGCGCCGTAGCCTCGACGCCGCCATCGCCGCCGACGCGACGCTCGCCGCCGCGCACCTGCGCCTGTGCCTGCTGTCGTCGGAGACCGATGCCCCTGCCGCGCGCGACCACTACCGCCACGCTCACGAGCACCGCGCCCTGCTCGACCAGAAGGACACTGCGCTGCTCGAGGCGACCGAGCCGAACATGCGCGAGCCTGCCGATCTCGCGGAGTGGGAGAAACGCCTGGCCGCCGCGTCGGCGCGCTTCGCGAACGACGCCGAGCTCGCGTACTACCTCGGCCTCGCCCGGCAGCAGCGAAACAACTTCGAGGCGGCCGCCGACGCCTACCAGCGCGCCGCCAAGACCGACCCGCATTTCGCCCTCGCGTGGTGGTCCCGCGGCAGCGTGAAGTACCAGCAGGGCGACGTCCCCGCGGCGCTCGCGTCGTACGCGGACTGCCTCCGCATGGCTCCCCAGGCGACGATCTGCCTCGAGGAGCGCGCCCGCGTCTTCCGCAGGGAAGGGGAGTGCGACAAGATGGAGGCCGAGACGCGCGCCGCCATCGCGAAGGAGCCGGACTCGGCGATGGGCTACTACTTCCTCGCCGAAGCGCTCTACTCGCGCGGCCGCCCCGAGGCCACGGTGCGCGAGGCGCTGCACGAGTACATTGGCAAACTTCCCGCCGCCGACAAGAGCGAGCGCGACCTCTTCTACAAGGCGAGCCTCGCCAACCTTAGCGGCGATTTCGTCACCGCCGAGCGCTTCGCCCGCGAGAAAGAGAAGCTGCTCGAGGGCAAGTTCGATCGCGCGGAGCACTTCAACGTCGCCGCGCTCCTCGCGGACATCTACATGGAGTCGGGGCGTACGGCGGACGCGGCGGCGGTCGCGACCGACTACCTGGACCGCCAGGATCTTTGGATCGGCTTCACCAACCCGCTCTTCTTCCAGAACGTGCTCTACCGCACCGGCAAACTGGACCTCGCGTCCTTCGAGGCGCGTCGTGCCGAGTGGCTCAGGGAGCGCGATCAGGAGATCAAAGCGAAGGAAGAGGGCAAGCAGGGGCAGGCCCGCGAGCGGGCGTTTCCGTGGATCGACGGGTACGCGGACTTCGTGCAGACACGCGAGGAGGCCGTCGCGGCGCTCTCGCTCCTGCCCGTGTACGAGCCGCTTCCCCCACCGACCCGCCGCAACGTCGGCCGCGAGACCGCGCTCGGCAAGGTCTACGCGCTGGCGGGGGACGCCCAGGGCGCGAGGTTCTTCCTGTCCCGCGCGACCGCCCATTGCGGGGCGCTCGACTACCCGTCGCCGCACACGCGCGCGCACTACTACCTGGGGATGTCGCGCGAGCTCGCCGGCGACACGCCGGCCGCGTGCGCCGCGTACGCCGTCGTCGTGTCGCGGTGGGGCGAGGCAAAACCGCGCAGCGTCACGGCGACGCTGGCGAAGGATCGTCGGAAGGCGCTGGGGTGCAAGTGATGCGGTCGATATTTGTAATCTGCATGTTCGTGGGCCTGGCGGGTTGCGAGAAGCACGAAGATAAGCCCCTCGCCGCCGCCGACCCCCCGCCGCCGACCACACCGGCGACCGCGACCCCGACCCCGACCCCGACCGCGACCCCGACCCCGACCGCGACCCCGACCGCGACCACGACCGCGACCGCGACCACGACCCCGACCCCGACCGCGACCCCGACCGCGACCCCGAGCACGCGTCCGACCCCGACCCCGACTCCGACTCCGACTCCGACGGCGCCTTCCCCCCCCGCGACCCTCCACAAGACCGGCGATCACGCCCTCATCGACCTCACCGTCCCCCCCTGCACCGCCGCCAGCGACTGCACAGCGACCGTTCGCCTCGAGGCAACCGACGAGTTTCACATCAACAAGGAGTACCCGTACAAGGTCGTCCTCGCCGACGCCGCGGGCGTGCAGTTCCTGGGCGCCGACGGCGGCCGCACCTTCGGCCGCGCCTCCGGGCACTTCACGCAGGTCGGCGAGAAGGTCGCGACGATCGCGCTGCGCTTCCGTCCCTCCGCGCCCGGCAAGGTCACGCTCTCCGGCACGTTCAAGATGAGCGTCTGCTCCGCGTCGGTCTGCAAGGTCGACCCGACGGAGCTGTCGCTGGCGATCGACGTCCGCTAACCCGCCTCTCCTTCGCCCCTTGTCGGGGGGGACGCTCGCGACGGCGACGCCTTGGGCGACAGGGAGCGGAGCGGCCGTCGCGTGCAGCGCCCACGGGGCGAAGGAGAGGCGAGCCCGCCAAGCCTTTTGGCTGAGCGTGGAGAGGGAGCGAGGGAGGGCACGAATTTCGGCGTCGCCTGGCGGGAGCGAGTACCGGGCGTTACGTCGCAGGCCTTCGCTCTTGCGCCTCGCGACGGCCGTGCCACGTTGGGGCGTGCGTTTCTTTCCGCTGGTTCTTCCGCTGCTCGTTCTTTCTTGCGGCGGCTCTGCTGCGACGCACGCGCCGTCGCGCGACGGGCGCATCGACGCGCGCATCGACGCGGACGTTGCGTTCGTGCACGTCTCGGTCGTGCCGATGGACGCGCCGCGCGTCTTGCCCGATCAAACCGTTCTCGTGAAAGGCTCGCGCATCGTCGCGGTGGGATCTGCGGCGGCGATCGCGGTG
The DNA here is from genome assembly GCA_025359105.1 of Myxococcales bacterium. Lineage (GTDB taxonomy): Bacteria > Myxococcota_A > Polyangia > Polyangiales > Polyangiaceae > JANYHK01. Next base: position 13,055 of record JANYHK010000015.1, read on the forward strand.
CCGTCCGGGGCCAGGACGATCGACGGCGCGGGCAAGTTCCTCATGCCGGGCCTCGCCGACATGCATGCGCACCTGAACGATAGCGCGGCCGCCGTTTCAAAACGGCAGCACCGTGGTGAAGGACGCGGCGGAGGCGGCCGCCGCGGTGCGCGCGCAGAAGGCGAGCGGCTACGACTTCGTGAAGGTCTACTCGGCCCTCAACATGGACGCGTACGACGCGATCGTCGACGAGGCCGGCAACGTGGGGATGCCCGTCGCCGGTCACGTCCCAGACCTCGTCGGGCTCGAGCACGTGCTGGGGAAGCAGCAGCGCTCGATCGAGCACCTGGAAGGCTATTTCCAATTTGCACAGCGGGACGGTTCGCCGATTCAAGGGAAGCTCGATATGCCGTCGATCCGGCGTGCGATCGACTACCTCGACGAGGCCAACGGCCGTGGGAAAGTGGAGATCACCCTCACCGAGGACCGCTTCATCGCCGACATGACCATCCACCTCCAGCACGGCGACGCGACCATCGTGCTCGCGCCCTGACAGGCAGGCTAGTCAGGCCGCGACGCCCAGGTCCGAATCGCCAACCCCGGCTGCAGACAGCCCCGACCTCGGTCGCCCCATCTCCACGATCAGCCAAAAGGCTTGGCGGGCTCGCCTCTCCTTCGCCCCGTGGGCGCTACACGCGACGGCGGCTCAGCTCCCTGTCGCCCAAGGCGTCGCCGTCGCGAGCGTGCCCCGCGACAAGGGGCGAAGGAGAGGCGAGCCCGCCAAGCCGCGCGCCTACCTGCAGCTGCTCGCCTGGCACGTCTGCCCGCCCGGGCACACCGTGCCGCACGCGCCGCAGTTCTGGCCATTGGTCGAGAGATCGACGCAAACGCCGGCGCAGTCCGTCGTCCCCGGCGGGCAGGCGCACTGGCCGCCCTTGCAGATCAGGTTTCCGCCGCAGGTCTGCGAGCAGAAGCCGCAGTTGGTCTTGCTCGTCTGGAGATCGACGCACGAGTTGCCGCAGCGGGCGAGCCCGGCGCCGCACGACGCCTGGCACGTCCCGGTGCTGCACGCCGTTCCGCCCGTGCAGCGGTTGCCGCAGGTCCCGCAGTTGTTGCCGTTGCTCTGGAGATCTGCGCAGACGCCGGGGGGGAAGCCACCGGTGCACGCCGTCTCGCCGGCGGGGCACACGCAGGTGCCGGCGGTGCACGTCGCCTGGAACGGACAGAAGTTGCCGCACGTGCCGCAGTTGCGGTTGTCGGTCTGGAGGTTGCGGCAGACGCCGTTGCACAGCGTCTGGCCCGTGGGGCAGCCGCTCGCGCACTTGCCGCCGGCGCACGTCGTCCCCGGCCCGCACGCGTTGCCGCACGCGCCGCAGTTGCGCCGATCGGTCTGCGTATCGCTGCAGATGCCGTTGCACGAGGTGAGGCCCCCGCCGCACACGCATTTGCCGCCGGTGCAGCTCGCCCCGTTGCCGCAGACGAGGCCGCAGGCGCCGCAGTCGAACGGATCTTTGGTGAGATCGACGCACGCGTTCGCGCAGTTCGTCAGACCGGGTCCGCACGTCGTGGTGCACGTGCCGAGCGAGCAGACCTGGCCGCCGCCGCACTTGATGCCGCAGCCGCCGCAGTTGAGCGGATCGCTCTGCGTGTCGGTGCACACGCCGGAGCAGCGCGGGCCGTTGTTGTAGCAAAGGCAAGCGCCGGCCTGGCACGTCGTTCCGCCGCCGCAGCGGACTCCGCAGCCGCCGCAGTTCGCGTTGTCCGTCTTCTCGTCGACGCAGGCGCCGTTGCACGAGGTCTGGCCGGCGCCGCACGAGGTCGCGCAGCCGCCGTTCGAGCAGACGCCGCTCGGGCACACGTTGCCGCATTTTCCGCAGTTCTTCGGATCCGAGCTCTCGTCGACGCACTGGCCGTTGCACGTCGTCTGCCCGCCCGGGCAGCCGCACGTGCCGTTGACGCACGCCGTGCCGCCGGCGCACGCGATGCCGCACCCGCCGCAGTTGCCGTTGTCGTTCCTCGTGTCGACGCAGGCCGCGCCGCACGCGGTGAGACCAGGCGCGCACGTGCTGGCGCACGCTCCGAGCGAGCAGAACTGGCCCGCGGCGCACACGTTGCCGCATTTTCCGCAGTTCTTGGGATCCGACGAGGTGTCGGCGCACGCGCCGTTGCACAGCGCGGGGGTGCGTCCCTGATCGCACACGCACGCGCCGGTCACGCACTGTTGCCCGCTCAGGCAAGCGTTGCCGCACTTGCCGCAGTTGGCCGGATCGTTGTTCGGGTCCACGCACGCGCGGTTGCAGCTGACTTGCCCGGGCGCGCAGTTGCGGGCGCACGCGCCGTTCGAGCACACCTGGTTGCCGCGGCAGGCGTTGCCGCACTTGCCGCAGTTGGCCGGATCCGACTGGACGTCGACGCACTTGCCGCTGCAGACGGTCCCGTTCGTACACGTCCCGCCGTCGGTCTTGCCATCGGGGGCGTCGGCGCCGGTCTCCGTCAGCGGGGCGTCGAGCGTCGTCGCGTCCTGGCCGCCGTCGGCGAGCACGAACGCGGAGTCGATGAGGTCGCTGCGTCCGCAGCCTCCGCCGAAGAGGACGAAGAGGACGGCCGCCAGCGAGGCGACGACGAGCGAGGCGCGCATTCGGATCATGGCTCTTGGAAGTGTGCCCTCCCTTGGAGAGAACCGATCACTTTCTCGGATACTTTTTTTTGGGACCTGCCCTGCGCAGGATGTGGGACAAGTTTTCCCGACGGTGTGCACGAGACGAGCACGCCGCTCACAGCATGCTCGGGAAGTCCTTCTTCGCCGCAGCGGCCATGTCCTTCGCCCACTGGCGGATGCGGTCCTCGTTGGGCCCTTCGATCATGATGCGGAGCTTGGGCTCGGTGCCGCTCCAGCGGACGAGGATGCGCCCCTCGGTCCCCAGCTCCTTTTTGACCTTGTTCGTGAGCGTATCGAGGCCCTTCATGTCCTCCAGCTGGCGCTTGGCGGGGAGGGTGACGTTCTCGAGGACCTGCGGCACGCGCTCCATCGCGGTTTGCGCGAGCTCCGAGAGCGGCTTGCCGGTCCGCGCCATGATCGCCAGGACCTGCAGCGCCGCGACGATGCCGTCGCCCGTCGACGCGTGGTCGAGGAAGATGAGGTGCCCCGACTGCTCGCCGCCCAGGTTGTAGCCGCCCTCGCGCATCGCCTCGACGACGTACCGGTCGCCGACCTGCGTGCGGATCATGCGGCCGCCCTGGCCCTCGATCGCGCGCTCGAGGCCGAGGTTGCTCATGACGGTGGCCACGAGCGTCTTCTTCTTCAGCTCGCCGTCGCGGAGCAGCCGCGTCGCGCACATCGCCATCACGACGTCGCCGTCGACGATCTGACCCTTCTCGTCGGCGACGATGAGGCGGTCCGCGTCGCCGTCGAGCGCGATGCCGATCTGTGCGCGGCGCTTCACGACCTCGGCGCGGACGTTGTCGGGGTGCAGGGCGCCGACGTCCTTGTTGATGTTCACGCCGTTCGGCTTCACGCCGATTGCGGTGACGGTGGCGCCGAGCTCGGTGAAGACTGCCGGGGCGACGCGGTAGGCCGCGCCGTGGGCCGCGTCGACGACGATGCGCACGCCGTCGAGGGACAGCTCGCGGGGGAACGTGTTCTTCACGTAGGCGACGTAGCGTCCGCGCGAGTCTTCGAGCTTCTCCGCGCGGCCGATGCTCGGGCCGGTGGGCCGGGCGCCGAGGAGCGCGTCGTTCTGCATGAGGCGCTCGATCTCGACCTCCGACTCGTCGGGGAGCTTGAAGCCGTCGCCGCCGAAGATCTTGATGCCGTTGTCCGCGTACGGGTTGTGGCTCGCGCTGATGACGATGCCGGCGTCGGCGCGCATGCTCACCGTGAGGTGCGCGATGGCGGGCGTCGGCACCGGGCCGCACAAGAGGACCTTGCCGCCCATCGAGCACACGCCCGCGGCGATCGCCGTCTCGAGCATGTAGCCCGACAGACGCGTGTCCTTGCCGATGAGGATGCGCGGCATGTGCGTCTTGCCGCGGCCGGCCACGAACGTGACGGCGCGCCCGAGCTGCAGCGCCGTCTCCGGCAGCATCGGCGGCTCGTTGGCCATCCCGCGCACGCCGTCGGTGCCGAACAGGTGGCGCTTCTCGGTGGTCTTCGGTACGCGGACGGAGACGGGGGCTTTCTTCATGGCTCTCTGGGGGCGGGCTCAGTCGCGGAAATTGACGAACTGCATTTCGATGCCGAGGTCCAGGCTGCGCACGAGCTGGATGGCCTTCTGCAGATCGTCCTTGTTCTTGCCGGTGATGCGCACCTGCGCTTCCTGCATGGACGACTGTACCTTGAGCTTCTCGTCTTTGATCGCCTGGTTGATCTTGCGCGCGAGCTCGGCCTCGATGCCCTCCTTCACCTTGGTGAGGATGCGCGCGCCGCCCTTGCTGGTCTTCTCGGGCTTCTGCTCGTCGAGGGACTTCAGGCTCACCTTGCGCTTGATCAGCTTCTCACGCAGGACGACGAGCGCGGCGCGCGCGCGGTCCTCGGTGCTCGACCTGACGACGAGGCCGTCGGCGGTCTTCTCGAGCTCGGTCTCGGTGTCCTTGAAGTCGTAGCGCTGCCCGACCTCCTTCTGGGCCTGGAGGAGCGCGTTCTCGACCTCGTTCCACTGCACCTTCGAGACGACATCGAAGCTCGGCATGGGGGGAGAATAGACGAAGCTCGGCGCAGCGTCGCCGAGGAGACGACGAGAGCCGCCGCCCGGCCCGGTCGCCGCTTCTCAAGAGCGCGGTTGGCTCAGGTCGCGCCGGAGACGCGGGGCTTGAGAGAGGGCGAGCAGGTGACGCTGCCGCAGTCCGGGTCCCACGCGCCGTAGTAGCGGGTCGTGCTCGCCCCCGTGTTGTTGTTCGTGCGGGTGCACTGGAAAATCTGCGGGTGCACGACCTCGTTGTCGACCGAGTTCGCGGAGGGCGGAGTCCCGAACTTGCGCACGACGGCCTGGACACCGGGATCGTAGGCCTGCGAGGCCGAGATCTCGACGCCGTACCAGGTGTGCATCGACGCGTTCGGATCGTTGGACGCGAGGATGAGCGGCGCGCTCTGGGTCGGATCGGGGCCGCCGGCCGCCTGGAGCGCGTCGGCAAAGTTGTTTTCGAACTGCCACTGCTCGTGGATCGCCTCGTACGTGATGATCGCGAAGAAGCACAGGATCCCACCATAGGTGGAGCAGATCGCGTTCATGTTGGCGAGCTTCGCGTCCATGTCCGCTTGCGTGCTCGATGCCCAGCCGGCACCCGTGATGCCTGAAGGAGAGGCCTGCGTGTTGTAGGGGAGCTGGTAGGTCGACGACTTGAACGTGCCGACGATGAGGCCGCACGACGTCGTGTACGTCACGGGGATGATGCCGCTGCTGCCACCGCCACCGCCACCGGGGTTGCAGACCGACGACATGTGCACACCCGTCGTCGCGTTGGTCACAGTGCAGAGCGAGTCCTGCGACGCCTCGGTCGGTCCGGTGTCCGGCGAAGACCCACAGGCCACCACGACGAACGGCGCGGCGAGAGCGAGGGCGGTGCGGACGACACGGACGACGGAGGACGAAACGACCATGGTGATTCCTCGGCGGGGTGGGAGGTGCTCGAAGCGGCGACCGGAGAAGCACTAGTGCAAAGGAGGCGCCAACGTCGTTTGCGCCGATTTGTTAAGAGCGGCCGCGCGCTCTGTACAAACTGTTCAGAGTCGCCGCTCTCGATGCGCAAATCGGATTTGCGCAACTCGCGCAAAGGCGGTCAGCGGCAGCGAAGCTCGCCGCGGAGCTTCTGGAGCTTGGCGTCGTACACGAGCCCCGACTCGACGCCCGCGGCCTTACCACCCGCACCGAGCGCGACGCACTGCACGGCGTGATCGGTCGCCACCTCGCCCGTGGTCAGGTCGAAGTCGAGCTTGCTCGCCGATCCCTCGAGGTCGATAGCTCGCCCCTCGGCGAGGTCGGCGAGCGCGCCGAGCAGTGACGCCGGCCCAACCTCCACCACCTGGCCAGGTCCCGTGAGCCGCGCGATCGCGCCGGCAAGGGCCTCGGGGCTCGCGGCACCGGTCCCGAGCGCGATCGCCGCGTAGGCCAGAACGTAGAAGGCGTCGTAGGTGGTGTTGGGGGAAAAATCGGGGGAGATGTGCTCCGCGAATGTCGCGTTGTAGTGCAGCGTGAACTTCGCATTGACGAGCGTGTTGCCCGGCGTCGTCAGCCCGAACAATCGCTTGAGCATGCTCGGTGCATCGTGCTGCGCGTCCAGTCCGGTGAGTGGGAGGGCGCTGACGTAGTAGGGGCGGTGTCGCTCGCCTTCCTGGGCGTGTTCGAGTGGCCGGAGGACGTCCAGCTCCTCGTTGCCGTAGTACACGATGATATCGGGGCGGCGCTCGCGGAGCGTTTGGCGAGCCTGCGCGACGCCGTCCTGGTTCTGCGCGGTCAGGACGTACTCGGTGAAGCGGTCTCCGTTCTCCGCGACGCTCGCGCCATTGAAGCGAAGCGAGGAAACGAGGGCGTCGGAGAAGCCGACACCTCCCAGGTATGGCGGCCGCAGCAGCGCGACCTTGAGCGTCGGGCGCCCCTCCGCGTGGAGGCGCGGCTCGAGCACGCTGGCGACGAGGGCGGAGACAGCGAGGGCCATCTGCGCGGTGTTGTTCGTCGTCCGCCAGATGAGGCGTGGCTTGTTAGCGGGTGTCCGGAGCGACGAGATGATCGACGACGTCGCCAGGGGGAGCATCGCCAGCGCCTCGCGCGGGAGGACCTCGCCCGTCAGGAGGTCCACGGTCTGCTCCGACGGCATGAACCCGATGATCGCGGGCGCCCCGACGTCGTCGAGCAGATGGCGCGCCGCCGCACGCGCATCCAGGGCGTTGTCGCAGGAGACCACCGCGATGGGTCGTCGCCGCATGATTCCCCCTGGCACCGGGATCTGTTTGGGGGCTCCGGCGAAATCCCGGCGCGCCAGCTCGATCGTGTTCGTTCGCGCGGGCCGTGCACCGAGCTGCGTCCCGATCCACACGGTGTCCTCGTCTTCCAGATCGCTCGGCTCCGCGTGAACCTCGCAGCCCGGCGCCGCGAGCCGGACGCACACGCCGTCCGCTTTCCGGCACCGGTGCGCATCCCCTCCGTGCGCGCGCGTGCACCCCATATTCGACGCGCACCGGGCCAGCGCCGCAGCGGCATCCGGCGCGGGCGGCACCGTTCGGGGCCGCCGCGTCGCGTAGCCGACCGCCACCGCGAAGGCGGCGACCGCGACCAGCGCGACGAGCCAGGCCGCGCGTGCTCGCGGCGGCGTCGGCGCAACTGCGGGTGCCGGTATGTTCGCGGCGGACAGTGCAGGTGGTGGAGGTGGCGGTGGCGCAGGCATCGTGGGCATCGTCGCGTCGACCGCCTCCGGCGCGTCCGATTGGAACGCCTCGAGCAGATCGCCCATCGACGCAAAACGCTGCTCCTTCGCCTTGGACAGCGCCCGCAGGATCGCGCGCGACGCGTTCAGCGAGACGTCCGGCGCGAGCTCGTGGGGCGCCGTCGGCTCGCGCGACAAGATCTGCGACACGAGGCCCAGCCCATCGATGTCACGCGACCACGGGCCGGGGCGGGCGAGGATCTCGTACGCCAGCACGCCCCATGCGAACTGATCGGCCCGCCCGTCCAGCGGCTCGCCGCGGAGCTGCTCGGGCGCCATGTAGTACGGCGTCCCCACGGCGAGCTGCCCGGTCGTCGCGCTCGTGCTCGTCTGCGTCATCGTCTGCGACGGGGCGTTCGCGTCGCGGATCGCGATCCCGAAGTCGAGCACCTTCACGACGCCGTCTTCGCGCAGCATCACGTTCTCGGGCTTCACGTCGCGGTGGACGAAGCCCTGCGCGTGCGCCGCGCCGAGCGCGTTCGCGATGTCCGATAGCCAGCGCATCCGCTCGGCCAGGGGCACGGGCTCCCCGTTGAGCAAGGCGCGGAGCGAGCTCCCCTTGATGAGCTCCATCGCCAGGTACGCCGTACCGGGGAGTCCGGGCAGCTCACCTACGTCGTACACCTTGACGACGTTGGGGTGCTCGAGCGACGCCGCCGCGCGCGCCTCCCGTAGCATCCGCGCCACGCCCGGCGTCTGGCCGGGAAGGGCGGTCGCGTCCTCATGGAGGATCTTCAGCGCGACGGCTCGACGCAGCACCGTATCCTGCGCGCGATAGACCTCCCCCATGCCGCCCGATCCGAGCAGCTGGACGATGCGGTACCGACCGACGACGTCATCCGGGCGAAGCGCCACGGTTCACCTATACCGCGTCCCTGCCTCAGAGCGCGATCGGCGGATCGCTCGGCAGCGCGAGGAGCCGCGCGCGGGCCTCACCCACGAGGAAGATCGACCCGCACACGACGACGAGCCCCTCCGCGCCCGCGATCGCCCTTGCGCGCTCGAGCGCGGAGGCGACGTCGTTCGCGATCTCGCCGGCGTGGCGGTCCGCGAAGATGGCGGGATCGGTCGCGGCGCGCGCCAGCCCGGCGAAGACGGGCGGCGCGACGTACACGCGCGCACTCGCGAGCGGCGCGAGCGCATCGAGCATCCCTTGCCACGGCTTGTCCGCGAGCGCGCCGAACACCAAGCACGCTGGCCGTTCGAGAACGAGCGCGCGCGCCAGCGCCTCGGCGCCGTCCGGATTGTGCGCGGCGTCGAGCAGGTACCGCCCGCTGGAATGATCGATCCGCTCGAAGCGCCCCGGCCACCGCGCGTCCCGCAGCCCGCGCGCGATCGCGCCGGCGCTCGCCCCCACCGCTTCTGCGAGCGCCCACGCGATGGTCGCGTTCTCCTTCTGGTGCGCGCCGCCGAGCCCGATCTCGATCTGCCGAGCGGGCGCGTGTCGCACCATCGCGCCAACGCGCGTCGCCTCTGCTTCGATCGAGGCGAACGCTTCGCCTTCGATCGGGCCGAGCCACAGCGTCTTGCCGGGCCGCGCGATTCCGGCTTTCTCTTTTGCGATGTCGGCGAGCGTCGGCCCCAGGCGATCCATGTGATCGAATGCGATACGCGTGATCCCGGACGCGACGGGTGAAGGGACCACGTTGGTCGCGTCGAGGCGCCCGCCGATCCCTACCTCGACGACGGCGACGTCGACCTTCGCGTCACCAAACGCGAGAAACGCAGCCAGGGTGGCGACCTCGAAGAAGGAGAGATCGGGCCCCGCGGTCAGCGCGATCTCGAGGAAGTGCGCGAGACGCGCGTCGTCGATCGGCTCGCCGGCGAGGCGGATCCGCTCGGCGAAACGACAGAGGTGCGGCGACGTGTACATCCCCGTCGTTCGCCCGTCCGCCCGCAGGGCGGCCTCGACCATCGCGCACACCGAGCCTTTGCCGTTCGTCCCGGCGACGTGCACGATCGGGAACGCTTGCTCTGGATTCCCGAGCCGTGCGCACACCTCGCGCATCGGCGCGAGCCCGAGGCGCATCCCCAGGGACGCGCGCGCGTACAGATCGCGCAGCGCCTCCGGCAGCGTCATCGCGCGTCAGCCATGCGCCTGCGGGCCGAGGTGGCCCAAGAGGACGGACAGCTCGCGCTTCATCTCGAGCCGGCTGCAGATGCGATCGATCATCCCGTGCGCGAGCAAGAACTCGCTGCGCTGGAAGCCCTCGGGCAACGTCTGGCGGATCGTGCTCTCGATGACGCGCGGACCGGCGAAGCCGATGAGCGCCTTGGGTTCGGCGATGTTGACGTCACCGAGGAGCGCGAAGCTCGCGGCGACGCCGCCGGTCGTCGGGTGAAGCAGCACGCTCATGAACGGCAGCCCCGCGTCGCGCAGGCGCTCGCGCGCGCCGACCGTTTTGGCCATCTGCATGAGGCTCAGGATCCCCTCCTGCATCCGCGCGCCGCCCGAGGCTTGCAGGAGCACCACCGGCAGCCGCTCGGTCACCGCGCGCTCGAAGAGGCGCGTGATCTTCTCGCCGACGACGCTCCCCATCGATCCGCCCATGAAGGCGAAGAGGAAGCTGCCCCACGCGATGGGCCTGCCGTCGAGGTGGCCGCGGCCGATCTCGATGGCCTCCTTTGCGCCCGCGTTCTTCTGCGCGGTGGCGATGCGGTCGGGATAGGCCTTGCCGTCGGTGAACTGGAGCGGATCGGTGGGCGCGAGGTGGGCGTCCCACTCGTCGAGCTTGCCGTCGTCGAGGACGAGCTCGCGCCAGCCATCGGCGCTCAGCTTGTGGTGCTTGCCGCACTTGGGGCACACTTCGAAGTTCACCTCGAAGTCCTCGGCCGGCAGTGTCTCGTCGCACCCGTCGCACTTTCGGAAGACACCCTTGCCGAAGCTCTTCTTCTCGCTGGCGTCGAGGCCGGCAGGTTTCCGTTGGGGCCAGGTCATGGGCGGCTCATTAATAGCACAGCGAAGGATCACTTCAGCCAGGCGAGCATCTCGTCGAAGAGGGCCACCGCTGCGACCGTCGGCGGCAAGAGGCCGAGCGCCGAGCCGACGAGGTAGTCGCGGAAGCGCACGCGCGAGAGGGCGAGCGCGTAGTTGAGCGGCGGCGAGAAGAGGAGGACGAGGCGGAGCAGCGCGATCGTGCGGATCGGCTGCGCGTCGAGGCGCCCCATCCACCCGCGCATGCGCGCGCGCAGCCGGCGCAGGGGGCCGAACGAGCCTGCGTCGACCTGCGGCGTCTCTGCTTTGGGAGGCGACTTCCCCGCGACGCCGCGCACCAGCGCGAAGCTCACCGAGATCGACACGAGCGCCGCGGCGTACGCGAACGGGCCGCCGTACGCGGGACCATAGAAGAGGACAGCGGCCGCCACGAAGATGAGCCCGGGCACCTGCACGAGCTCGCCCACGCAGAAGCTCGCGACGAAGAGCAGCGCGCCCCACGCGCCGGCGCCGGCCACGAGCGCGCGCACGCCGTCGATGGTCAGGTGCTCGTGCCACCCGAGCGCGCGGCCGACCAGGAGGAGGAGCACGGGCAAGGCAAGCGCCGCACCGACGCGCGCGCGGCGTTTCCAAGGCGAGGCGTCGCCGCCGAGGCTCATACCAATCAGGATAGGCCACCTGAGGCGCGTCACGCTACGCTGGGCGGTGTGAATCGCGCGGAGCTCATGGTCGGCGTGGTCGCGTGCGCGAGTGCATGCGCGGCCTGCGAGCGGCAAGACTTCACCGGGCCGCTCGTCTTCGACGCCGCGCCCCCCGCGCCCGAGGCCGCGGTCGACGCGGCCCCCGACGCTCCGGCCGACGCGTTCGACGCCGGCGTCGACGCACCCCCGGATGCGCCTCCGCCGCTCCCCGCAAGCTGCAAGGAGGTCCTCCAGCAGGATCCGAGCGCGAAGACCGGCCTCTTCACGATCGACACCGACGGCCCCGGCGCCCGCGCGCCATTCGGCGTCCACTGCGACATGGCGATTGACGGAGGCGGCTGGACGCTGATCGCGCGCTCGGTCGCCGGCGCGCCCGCGAGCAGCGCTTTCGGCTGGAGCGGCGCCACGGGGGATCTCGCCGTCCTCGGGGCTCCGTATTCGCTGTCGCCAGCGGCGGCCGGGCTCGCGTTCACGAGCGTCCTCGCCGGCGCGCGCGATCCGGCGCCCAGCTCCACCGGGTGGCTCTTCGTCTACGAGCTACCTCTCGACGCCGCGTTCGTCGCGAGCCACGCGGCGAGCTCGGCTTCTGTCGCGCCCGTCGCCATCACGGGTTGCGGGGCGGGCGTCCCGTCGTTCTTGCGACACGCCGGTTACTCGGCGCGGGAGGGCAGCTTCTTCTTCCGCGACAGCGACGACAGCGCGGCCACCAGCGGCCTCACGCCTTCCGGATGGCTCTTTGCCGGCGTGGCCCCTCCCGATGGCGTCGGCTGCGCGACCTACGGCGGCCTCTACGGCGCGCAGGGCATGCTGATGGTCCGCTGACAGGCGACGGCGCCGAGCGGAAACTTTCTGCGACACCGCCCGCCATCGTCAGCGTATCCCCCCACGGCGGCGGGGACATCGCGCAGGCGCGGTGGGGAGGCCGTCCCATTTCCAAGCAGTGAACTCGTGCCGTACCGCGGCACCTGGGAGGGCTCCATGCGCACCATGATCGATTCCATCAAGCTCGTTGGCTCCGCCGTCGTCTCGCTCGCCGCCGTCGCGCTCGGAGGCTGCGGGGGCGAGGTCGCGCCCCAGAACACGATCGGCACCGAGGCGAGCGCCCTGTCGCACGAGTCCTCGCACTGCGTTCCGCCGCTACCGAGCCCCGCGCTCGCCGTTCCCGCGGGAAACAAGCTCGAACGCAACCTCGACGCGGTCGGCGTGCAGATCTACGCGTGCACCGCCAACACGACCGGGTTCGGCTGGGTCTTCACGGCGCCCGAGGCGACGCTCTACGGCCACCACGGCCACGTCGCCGGCAAGCACTACGTCGGTCCGACGTGGGAAGCGAACGACGGGAGCACCGTCGTCGGCGCGAAGGTCGCCGCGTCGGCGCCCGATCCCACGGCCATCCCGTGGCTCCTCCTCCGCGCGGTCTCGCACGCCGGCGTCGGTCGGATGGACGACGTCACGTTCATCCAGCGCCTCGAGACGGCGGGCGGTCTCGCGCCGGCCGGCGGCTGCGACGCGACGACCATAGGCGCCGTCGCGCGCGTGCCGTACACGGCGACGTACTACTTCTACAAGGCCGACGACGACGCGGGCGAGCATGCTGGCGGCGGCGACGGGCACGACGACTGCCGCTGAGATCCGAGCGCCGGCTACCGCGCCCAGAGGATGGCGAGGTCGAGCTCGATGGCTTCGAACGGCTCGTCGCGCCCTTTGTCGTCGTCGCTGGCAACGAGCGCGATGCGGTAACCCTCACCGTCGAGGCGCAGGACCTCGAGCGTCTTGGTTTCCGGCTCGACGATCCACACGTGCCGCACGCCGCTTCGCGCGTAGACCGGGAGCTTCTTCTTTCGATCGAACGACGCCGTGCCAGGGGAGAGGACCTCGCATAGCCAGTCCGGCGGCAGCGTCAGGAACGGCTCCAGCGGCGTCTGTGGCATTCGCTCCCGTCGCCACCCTGCAAGGTCGGGCACGAGGACGTCGGCACCAGGTGGAGCTCCGGCGCGTCGAGGATGACCCAACCTCCGGGGCCGCCTTTGCCGCGCTTGAACGGGGGGCCGAGCTCCTCTCCGAGGCCGCTCGTCGCGAGCGCGTGCGCCGTCGCTGGGCGAGGGTGCGCATGGAGGACGCCGTCGACGATCTGTCCGATCACGTCCGGCGGGAGCGCCAGCAGCTCCTCGTAGCGCGCGGGATTGGTCGCGGCGGCCATGATGCAGAGTGTACCAGCATCCATCCGAGGCCGCGCCGCGCCGCCGATTGGCGCGGGCCCTACTTGAGGCATGGTCCGCGCGTACGGGCCTCGTTCAGCTCCGCTCGCGAAAACCCGACCTCAACGCCTTTGAGCGTATCGGCCGGCTTCTGCCTACTTTTCCGCGGGAGTCACGGGGTCGCTCGCGCGCGCGTTGCGCGCCTTCGCGCGCGTTCCCGCATCGAGTGGGGGCGTCGCGGGATCGGACGCGGCGATCGGACTCGGTGGAGCCGCTGCCACCTTCGTCTGGGGTACCTCGAGGGGCGGCGGCTCGGGCGTCGGCGCTGCGGCCGCGGACGGCGGCTCGGCGCGCGTGGCCGCGGCAGGGGCACGGTTCGCCGACCGCACGAAGAGCATGAAGCCCGCAGCGAAGATCATCGCCGAGCCTGCGACGCCGATCCACGGCCACTTGAGTGGCGCGGGCGACGCCGCACCCCCGCCGGCGGACGCGAGGGTGCTCGCCACTGGCGCTCCCGCCACGGGCGCCGCGTGCGCCGCGTGCGCCGCGTGCACGGTGTCGGCGACCGGGGAGGCCGGGGGCAATCCGGGGGGCGACGCCACGAGCTGCGGACGCGATGGCACCGCCGGCGGAGCCGCCCCGGTCTCGAGCGAGCGAAACAGATCCGCGGCCGCGGTCCGCTTGTCGAGAGTCGACGCCAGGCCCAATCGCGCGAGCTCGGCGTCGATCTCGTCGGCCATCGCGGCGGCGGTGGCGTAGCGATCGTCCCTCGAACGGGCGAACGCGCGCTCTACGATCCGCGCGACCCCCGCCGGCGCGTCGGGGAGCGCGTCCTTCAGCCTCGGGCGCGCGCCGGTCATGATCTCGACGACGAGCGTGTTGTACGTCGCCGCGAGGAACGGCGGCTTTCCGACGAGGCACTCCCAGAGCAACACCCCGAGCGCGTGCACGTCGCTGCGCGCGTCGATCGTCTTGTCGCTCGCGGCTTGTTCGGGGCTCATGTAGAGCGGCGAGCCGAGCACCGAGCCCGTCTGGGTCAGCGCGCGGCCCGGCTCCTCGCGCTTCCACTTGCTGATCCCGAAGTCGAGGACCTTCGGCACGATCGCGCCCGTCCCCGGGCGATGAAGGAACACGTTCGCCGGTTTCAGGTCACGGTGCACGAGCCCCGCGGCGTGCGCGGCCTCGAGCGCGCGCGCGATGCCCGAGACGATCTCGAGCGCGAGCGCGACCGGCAGGTGCCCGAGCCGACCGATGGCCACGTCGAGCGGCGTCCCGTCGAGCAGCTCCATCACGAGGAACGGCGCCCCCTCGAGCGCGGGCTCCACGCCGACGTCGACCACCTCGACGATGCTCGGGTGCCGCAGCTTGCCGAGGGCCTTCGCCTCCTGGACGAAGCGCGCGCGCATCTCCGGGCTCGCCGCGATCTGGGCGTGCAAGAGCTTGATTGCGAACGGCCGCTCGGTGACGACGTGCTGCGCCAGCCACACTGCGCCCATGCCGCCGGCGCCGAGCTCGCGCACGAGGCGGTATTTGTGGTCGACGACGACGCCCGCGTGCATCCCTTCAGTCTATCCGAGGCCGCGCCGCGCCGCCGATTGGCGCGCGGGCCCTAGTTGAGGCATGGTCCGCGCCGTATGGGCCTCGTACAGCTCCGCTCGCGAAAACCCGACCTCAACGCCTTCCTCCCGACGACGCGCGAGGAGATGGAGGCGCGCGGCTGGAGTGAGCTCGACATCCTCATCGTGACCGGCGACGCCTACGTCGATCACGCCGCCTTCGGCCCCATTCTCATCGCCCGTTTCCTCGAGGGGCGCGGCTACAAGGTCGGCGTCGTCGCGCAGCCCGCCTGGGACTCGCCCGCCGACATCGCCCGCATGGGCGCGCCGCGCCTCTTCGTCGGCATCAGCGCCGGCAACCTCGACTCGATGCTGAACAAGCTGACCGCGCAGAAGAAGGTGAGGAGCGAGGACCAGTACTCGCCCGACGGCTCTCCCCACAAGCGCCCCAACCGCGCGACCCTCGTGTACGCCAACCTCTGCCGCCAGGCGTTCCCGGGGACGATGGTCGTCCTCGGCGGCATCGAGGCCTCGCTGCGGCGCATCGCGCACTACGACTACTGGTCCGACCAGGTCCGCCGCTCGATCCTCCTCGACGCGAAGGCGGACATCCTCGTGTTCGGCATGGGCGAGCGCGCCGCCTGGGAGATCGCCCATCGCCTCGACCAGGGCGAGCACCGGAGCCGCCTCCGCGACATCCGCGGCACCGCCCACGTCCTCTCGAAGAAGGACTGGGAGCCGCTCGCCAAAGATCCGAGCCGCTTCGTGAAAGACGGCAAGGTGGTGGTCCTGCCGTCGTACGAGGAGGTCCTTGCCGACAAGAAGCAGTTCGCCGTCGCGAGCCGCATGTTCCAGTACGAGACGAACCCCCACAACGGGCGCCGTCTCCTCCAGGTGCACGGCGACCAGGCCGTCTACTTCAACTCGCCCGCCGAGCCCTTGCTCGAGTCGGAGATGGACGGCCTCTATGATCTGCCCTTCCAGCGGCGCCCGCACCCGTCGTACGGCGCGGCCCGCATCCCCGCGTTCGACACGATCAAGCACTCGATCGTCACGATGCGCGGGTGCTTCGGCGGCTGCACGTTCTGCAGCATCACCGAGCACGAGGGGCGCATCATCCAGAGCCGCTCCGAGGCGAGCGTCCTCCGCGAGGTGCGCGCGCTCACGCGCATGGACGGGTTCAAAGGCACCATCACCGATCTCGGCGGCCCCACCGCCAACATGTACAAGATGACGTGCAAGGACGACGCGACCGAGAACGCGTGCCGCCGCCTCTCGTGCGTCCACCCCGGCATCTGCGAGAACCTCGTCACCGACCACGCGCCGCTCATCGACCTGATGAAGAAGGTGCGCAACGAGGACGGCATCAAGAAGGTCTTCATCGCGAGCGGTGTCCGCTACGACCTTGCAGAACGGAGTCCGGAATTCGTGCGCGAGCTCGCGCAGCACCACACCGGCGGTCAGCTCTCCGTCGCGCCCGAGCACAATAACGACAAGGTGCTCGGCAAGATGAAGAAGCCGAGCATCACGAGCTACGAGCGCTTCGCCCAGGCCTTCTGCCAGGCCAGCGAGGAGGCGGGCAAGGAGCAGTACCTCGTCCCGTACTTCATCACTGGACACCCCGGCTCGACCCTCAAGGACACCGTGGAGCTCGCCCTCTACCTGAAGGAGAACGGGATGCGCCCGCGCCAGGTGCAGGACTTCATCCCGACGCCGATGGCGGTGGCGACGACGATGTTCTACACCGGCATCGACCCGCTCACCATGGAGTCCGTGTATTCCGCACGCGATCTGCGCGAGAAGCGGATGATGAAGGCGCTCATCTTCTACTGGGACGAGCAGCACTGGCCGCTCGCGCGCGAGGCGCTCGTCAAGGCGGGGCGCCGCGATCTCATCGGCAACGGCCCGCGCTGCCTCGTGCCGCCCGATCGCGGACCGGGCGCGCGTCCGGGTGCAGCTCGGGCGCCCCACCGGCGTCCGCGCTGACACCTTCCGTCAGAGCGCTTGCGTGAGGCCGCTGCGCGAGAGCAGCGTCGCTTGCCCGGTCTCGGAGAAGCCGGAGAAGCCGCGCTCGGTCCAGCCGGGGAGCCTGGACTTGGCGATGCGCGCGAACGAGACGGACCCGTCGTCGGCACGGCAGCGGGCGACGACGTTGTACTGGCGGTCGGGGTAGCTCCAGTTGAACCCGTCGAACGTCGGCTTCGGCGACGACATCGCGACGTATCGAACGCCGTCGTAGTCGGCGGCCCAGAACGCCGTGTTGCGCCAGGTGACCTGCGCATCCGTGAGGGAGCCGGCGTCGGGCAGCGTGATCGCCTCCCACGCGTGGCCATCGCGCGAGCGCAAGTACACTTGGGTCTTGTTGCGGTCGCCCTGGCCGATGCAGCGTGCGTCCGAGAAGAGATGAATCGAGCCGTCCTGCGCGAGAGCGCCGACGGCGCCGAGCTCGTTCGAGCCGAGCTGGAAGCCCCCTTCGATCGACGGCGCGACCGCCGCGACGTCGCTCGAGAGGAGCGCGCCGGTCTTGGACCAACCGCCCGCGCCGCGGGCGAGGCGCCAGATAGCGAGGAGCTCGCCGCTCTGCGTGTCGCCGGGACCGAGGACGATCACGTCGCCCGCCGCGGTCACGTCCCACTGGCTCGGGCCCACCGGCCCGCCGCCGCGGTTCTCGAGTCCGGTCGCCCCTTGCTCGTAGAAGTTCGAGCTGGCGCGCACCCACACGTGCCCGTCGGCGGCGACGCGCACGTCGCACGCGAGCGAGCCGAGCGAGGTGCACGGCGTCTCGATCGCGGCGCCGAACGTGACGCCGTCGTACACCGCCGCCATCACCTTCGCCCCGGCGATGAACGCCACACCCGTGCGCCCCGAGAGCGAGCGGTACGCTGCGAGCTCCGTCCCGCCGCCGAGCGACGCCGGCAAGAGCTGCGTGCGCGCCGAGCCGCGCTGCGCATCCATCCACATGCCGGTCCCTTCGAGGAAGACGTGCGCGTGGTCGGCGCCTAGCATCAGCGGGCCGATCTCGTAGGTTCCGTAGCGCGTGGCGTCGACCGGCGTGGCCATGGGGCCGTAGGTCACCGTTTCGCTTCCGTCGCACGCCGGCAGCGCGGCCGCCGGCCCTGCGTCGGGCGTCGCCGCGTCGTTCGACGTGGCATCGGGCATCGCGGCGTCTTGGCCTCCGGAGTCGCGTGGCCCCGAGTCCTTCGCGCCGGCGTCCTTCTTGTGGCGGAGCTCGTCTTCGGACGAGCCATCCGTTGCGCTCGTCCCCGAGCAGGCGGCGAGGGGTGCGAGCGCCGACGCGGCGAGCAAGGCTGCAAGAATTCGAAGGTAGGAGCTGCTCACGGGGTCACGTCCTGGCGGGCGCCGTTGGGGGTCAGCACGGTCGGGAGGCCTACTTCGTTGACGGCGACGCCGCCGGGATCGAACGCCATCCCGGAGAACGCGAGGCGCTCTGCCGGCCACGTACTGTTGATCCCGATGAACGGCGCGCAGCGACGGAGAACGTAGAAGCCCGGGATGCTGAACGAGCCTTGCGCGTAGACGAGGGTAATCGACACGTGGTCGTAGTCCTGCGCCGCGACGAGGCGGATGTTCCCCTTCACCTGGGCCGGATCTTCGTCCTGCCAGGGCGTGGCCGGATCGACGAGGGTGGCCTTCGACACGATGTCCTTGAACGTCTGCGTGTCCCAGGTGACGCCGTCGCGCGAGCGGAAGGAGTAGGCCTCGTACGATAGCGAGTACGCGATGTGGAGCGAGCCGTCGGCCGCGGCCGCGAAGCCGACGCCGTGGAAGCCCTGGCCCTCGTTCGACGCAACGACGCCGTCGCTCGACCAGGTGAGCGAGCCGTGCGGTAGGTGCGTCACGAGAAGATCGATGGCGGTGTCGCCGGGGTGGATCGTCGAGGGGCGCGACTTGGAGTGGAGCACGTGGACCGTTCCGTCGGCGCCGACGTTCCAGCCTTGTTCGTCGTACGGAAGGGCGCCGCGGACGATGGCGCCGCCGCCACCGAGCTCGGTGAGGCCGTTGGAGGTCACCGCGTAGATCCGCTCGGCCGCGTCGGCGTGGGCGAACTGCGCCTGGCCGAGCGCGGTCGTCCCGACGAACGCTGCGCCGTTCCAGAAGGTGGCGTAGCGCGTCGTGCCGCTCTGGAAGGTGACCAGCGGTCGGCCGCTCGGCGCGATCTCGGCGGTGACCGCGCGCATCTCGACGACCCCGTCGGGCAGCGGGATGGGCTGCGTGAGGGCCGACTCGTTCTCGACGATGCTCCAGGTCTTTCCATCGTCGGCGAAGATGTACGCCTTCGTTCGGAAGGCCATCATCACGTGGCCCGCCACAGGCACCGGGCGCAACCAGTGATTCGCCGAGCACACGAGCGGAGGGGGCGGAGCGCCCCCGTCGGTTCCGCCATCGTCGCCGCCCCTGGAGGTGCCCCAGACCGCGAAATTTCCCGGCGCGTAGCGCTGGTCGCGGACGACGACGTAGAGCTCGCCTTTCGTGGAGGCGGGCACCGTGACCTGAAGGTGCGCGCGCGCCGCTCGCGGATTGTCGATGGCGACGTTCTTGAAGCTCTTGTCGGTCACCCACAGCTCGGCGCGCCCGTTCGGCGAGCGCGCCTCGGCAAAGACGTCGATCTGGGCGCCGACCGCGGCGTGCAGCTTGAAGGCGTAGTAGCGAGGCGACGCGGTGTACGCGAACGCGCGCTCGTTGCCGTCGAGGGCGAGCGGGAGCGGATCTACCTGCGTCTTGGTGACGTCGATCGCTTGCTCGGAATCGCTCGCGGCATCCTCCGCGTCATGCACCGCGCAGCCCGCGGGCGCGACGAGCGACGCTGCGGCGGCGCAAGTGAGGAGAAGAAGAGCGTGGGTACGCATGGCCCCATGTACGGAGGTCAGCGCGGAAGCTTCCCTCGCAGACGTCGGGCAGCGCGAGTTGGGTCTAGAAGGACCCGCGCGCGATCACACCTTCATCTGCGCGAGGTCCGACGGCACCTTGAGCGTCGGCTCGGTGCGCTCTTGCACCTCGCGCGCGGAGACGCCGGGCGCCACCTCGCGGAGGACGAGGCCGCCGTCGGTGACGTCCATCACCGCGAGGTCGGTGATGATGCGGTGCACGACGCGCCGCCCGGTGAGCGGGAGGTTGCACTCCTTCAGGATCTTCGGCGCCCCGTCCTTCGCCGCGTGATCCATGATCACGACGACGCGCTTCGCGCTGGCGACGAGATCCATCGCTCCGCCCATGCCCTTGACCATCTTGCCGGGGATCATCCAGTTGGCGAGGTCCCCGCGCTCGGAGACCTGCATCGCGCCCAGGATGGCCAGATCGATGTGGCCGCCGCGGATCATCTCGAAGCTCTCGGAGCTCGAAAAGATCGACGAGCCGGCGAGCATCGTCACGGTCTCCTTGCCGGCGTTGATGAGATCGGCGTCGAGCTTGTCCTCGGTGGGGTAGGGCCCGATACCTAGCAGCCCGTTTTCCGACTGTAGGACGACCTCCACCCCCTTCGGGATGAAGTTCGATACGAGCGTCGGCATGCCGATGCCGAGGTTGACGTAGAAGCCGTCCTTCAGCTCCTGCGCGGCGCGAATGGCGATCTGGTCGCGATTGAGGGCCATGACTAGCTCTTCCTCGTGGTGCGTCGCTCGATGCGCTTTTCGTATTTTTCGCCCTTGAAGATCCGCTGCACGTAGATGCTCGGCGTGTGGACGGTGTCGGGATCGAGCTGGCCGACGTCGACGAGCTCCTCGACCTCGGCGATCGTGATCTTGCCGGCCTGGGCGACCATCGGGTTGAAGTTCATCGCGGTGTGCCGGTAGACGAGGTTGCCGAAGCGGTCCCCCTTCCACGCCTTCACGATCGCGTAGTCGCCCTTGATGGCGGGCTCGAGGACGTGGAGCTTGCCGTCGAACTCGCGCGTCTCCTTCTTCGTCGAGAGCTTCGCGACGCTGCCGTCGGCGGCGTACCTGAGCGGAAGGCCGCCGTCGCTGACCGCGGTGCCGGCGCCCGTCGGCGTGAAGAAGGCGGGGATGCCGGCGCCGCCCGCGCGCAGACGCTCCGCGAGCGTGCCTTGCGGGCAGAGCTCGACTTCGAGCTCGCCCTTCAGGTACTGCCGCTCGAACTCCTTGTTCTCGCCGACGTACGACGAAACCATCTTCACGATTTGCTTGTTCGCGAGGAGGAGGCCGAGGCCGAAGTCGTCCACGCCGCAGTTGTTGCTGACGACGGTGAGGTTCTTGGTGCCAAGCTCGCGCAGCGCGCGGATGCAGTTCTCGGGGATGCCGCAGAGGCCGAAGCCGCCGGCGAGCAGGGTCACGCCGTCGGGAATGTCGGCGCACGCCTCACGCGCGGTCTTGAAGACTTTGTCCATGCTGGGCGCACCGTACCGCGGGTATGGGCGCGCCTTCAATGCGTACGCGACGAATGACCCACGGGTGGTAGTCTTCCGAGATGCAGGGTGGAGAGTCGGGCGACACGTTGTCCTTGGCACCTGGACCGGCCACCGAGGAGCCGTCCGTCGTCAGCGCGGGCCTCCGGAGGGCCGTGGCGAAGCTCGTCCTCGAGACGACGAGCGAGGGCGTCTGGCTGATCGATGCGCGCAGCGTGACCACCTTCGTCAACGCGCGCACGGCGGCCCTGCTGGGCTACAGCGTCGAGGAGATGCTGGGCGCCCACCTCTTCGCGTTCATGGACGAGGAGGGCAAACGCATCTGCGACGCGAACCTCGCGCGAAGGCAGAGCGGCGTCACCGAGCAGCACGAGTTCAAGTTCCGCCGCAAGGACGGCACGTTCCTGTGGACGCTCCTCGCGACGAACCCGGTCTACGACAAGCGCGGCGACTACGCCGGCGCGCTCGCGATGGTCGGTGACCTCACCGAGCACAAGTTGCGCGAACGCGCGCTCGCGCAACGCGTCCAAGAGCTCGAGGCGCTCGTGGACGCACGCACGCGGGAGGCGGCGGAGGCGCGCGCGCGGCTCCAGGCGCTCGAGGCCGCGGCCCCTCCGCTCACGGGTTTCGAGAACCGACGGTGCTTCGACGAGCGCCTCCAGGCGGAGGTCGATCGAAGCCTCCGCTATCGCCGTCGCTTCTGCCTCATGGTGATCCATCTGGAGCGGCTCGGCGACGTGGAGCGGCGTTTCGGGCGCCCGGTCCGCGACGCCCTCATCCACAACATCGGCGCGGCGCTCGCGGGCGTGCCCGTGGGGGCGGGGCCTCGCCTGAGGCAGCTGCGCACCGTGGACTTCATCGCGACGTACGGCGCGGACATGGATGGTCGGTTCGTCGTCTTCGCGCCGGAGACGAAGCTCGAAGGCTGCGTGACGCTGGCCGAGCGCGTAGTCGACTTGATCTGGTCCGCGAGAGTGCCAACCGTCGGCGGTCCGGCTGCAAGCGTCCACGCCAGCATCGGCGTGGCGAACTTCCCCTACCACGCCCGCACCGCTGCCCAGCTCGTCGCGGCCGCGGAGGTCGGGTTGGTCGATGCCAGGCGCGCAGGCGGCGGCCGTGTCTGCCTCGCCGTGGCTCCAGAGGAAGAGGGCTAGCCCTCCGCTCAGGACTTCGAGCCACCCAGGCAGGGAGGCGAGACGTTGGCCTCGGCGGCCGCCGCCCATTCGGCCGGCGTCCGGCTCGTGATCGCCAGCGCGTGGACCCGTCCTGGCTTCATCTCCTCGGCGAGCGCCTTGTAGACGAGCTGGTGGCGCGCGACCGGGAGCTTGCCCTCGAACGACCTCGACACGACGACGACGCGGAAATGTGTCTCCGAGCCCTTCGGGACGTTGTGGTTCGCGCTCTCGTTCTCGACCTCGAGGAGCTCGGGTGAGAGGGCGCTCTTGAGCTTGTCCTC
Source organism: Myxococcales bacterium (assembly GCA_025359105.1). GTDB lineage: Bacteria > Myxococcota_A > Polyangia > Polyangiales > Polyangiaceae > JANYHK01. Next base: position 35,675 of record JANYHK010000015.1, read on the forward strand.
GATCGTCTGAGCGAGAGAGAGGTTCACGGGGGTCGTTATAGCGCAGGCGCGCGCACGCGCGCTGCGGAAGGGGCGTTCAGCGCGCGCCGAGCCCGAGGCGCGACCCGCGAGGGGTGGCCTTGCCCACCATCGGCACCACAGTGACGATGAAGAGGGTCCCGAGGAGGATGAACGCGGAGCCCGTGGGGCCCACCAGGGAGAAGAGGTTGTCGAACATGGGTGCCTCCTTGAAAGCTCGCGCGTTGGGCGACGGAACCGCGACGCAAGAACCGACTGACCAAATCGATGTTCTAGTCATAATGCCGGTTGCGGTCTTTTCAAGGGGGGGCAGTGCTTTTGTCCTAGATGTCAATAATAGTGAATATTATTATGTGTTTATTCGCAATTCGTGAGGTTTGACGGGTCCAGTTCCCGCGCGTATGACCTCCCCACCATGACGAGGCAGAGCGTTCCGGGGCTCGGATCGGTGCAAACGATAATGCTGGCGCTGCTCGTCGGATGCGGCGGCCCGCCCCCGGCCACCCCGCAAGGGACCGCCGGATCGGGCGCACCGGTCGTCGAGGCGCGGGACATCGGTAAGATCGACCCCACCGCATGCAGCACGACCGGGCTCATCGCCAAGGCGGGCGCCTCGTGCCGCGAGGTGCGCAGCAAGAACGCACAGGGCGGTGCGCAGCGCGTTCAGGCCGCCACCGCGAACGACGGCGACGCCTGCACGATCTGGAACGCGGGCGGCGTGCCGCCTCAAGCGATCACGGTGGATCTCGAGAAGGACTCGGCGATCTCGGGCGTGCTCCTCGTGCCCGACATGACCCCGCCCGAAGGCGACGTGACGCACATGATCGAGACCTCGAGCGACGGCGACACCTGGACCCCGATCGCCATCGTGCGAGGCCGCATGGTCGACGATCACGTGTACGCCGTCGCGTTCCCCAAGAAGGTGACGACGCGGTTCCTGCGCGTCGCGACGAACGCGTCGGTGTCGTGGGTCGCGTGGGCAGAGGTCGCGCCGCTGCTCTGCAACTGAAGCGGGACGGGCGCTACTGCTGGAAGCAGACGAGCGCGGCCTTACCGTCACACGGCGCAACCGCGTGATCTCCTCCCCACGCCGCATCGAGGCCGAGCGCGCTTCCGGTCATCCCGGTTGCGGCAGCCGTCGCGTTGGTCCACCCGTCGCAGTCCCGGCCGTCACGGACGCCGTTCGCGTCGCTGCCCGACCACGCGGCGCGGGCTTGAGGGTAGTCGCCGAGCTCGTCGCGCAGATCCGCCCGCGGGGCGCCGCGCAGATCGGACTTCGTGGCGAACGCGAGCGCATCGCCGGTGGTGTACCAGGGGCCGTCGGTCATCCGCGCGTACGCGTCGGTCGTGCGGTCCGACAACCACGCGTGAAAGACACCGGGGACGCCGTGGGCATCGGCCTGGTGCTGGCACTGCATGTCGGCGGCGCTCAGGCTGCCTACCGCGCCGGAGTACGCGACGGACGTGACGAACACGCGCTTTCGCTCGGAGGGGCTCGGCGACGCGGACGGTGAGGGAGCCGGCGGCGAGGTCTCCACGGACCCGCTCGATGACGACGTCGAGGAGGTCGACGACGATCCGCAGCCGCTTCCGCCGCCGTGGTGGTGGCTGTGGTGGTGGTCGAAGGCGTGAACCGTGGCCGGCATCAGCGCGACCACGACGACCGCAAGCGAAGAGCGTCCGAGCATGACGAGCCTTTCAGCAATCGACGTGCCACCGAGAATCAGCGGCGATTTGCCCTGCGCGAGGGACGATATCAACGGGGGTTCACACGCTCTGCGCCCGCGCGGGCCCGGTCCGATAGACTCCGACGGTCATGGAAACCGCGCAAGAGCACGCCTCGCGGATCGCAAAGGATGGCTACTCCATCGTCGAGGACGTCTTCGACGCGGCGCTCGCCGACGCGCTCGTGGCGGACGTCGCGCGTCTCACGCGCGCGCTCGGCGAGGGGCCTGGCAAGAACCTCTTCGAAGGGTTCCACACCGTGCGCGTGTACAACCTCCTCGCGCACGGCAAGCTCTACGAGCAGATCCCGGTGCACGACCGAATCCTTCCCATCGTGGAGGAGGTCCTCGATCGCGGATGCCTCGTGTCGTCGCTCTCGTCGATCGAGATCGGGCCGGGCGAGGCCGCTCAGCCCGTCCACGCCGACGACATGCTGATCCCGCTTCCGAAGCCGCACGTGCCCCTCGTGTGCAACACGATGTGGGCGCTCACCGACTTCACGGAGCAGAACGGGGCGACGCGCCTCTTGCCCGGCACGCACCTCGCCGCGGACAACCCCGAGCTCGGGCGCGTCTACGACGGGACGGTGCCCGCCGTCATGCGACGGGGCAGCGTCCTCGTCTTCAACGGCAGCATCTGGCACGGCGGCGGAGCCAATCGCACGGGTGAGACCCGTCTAGGCATCGCGATGAACTACTGCACGGGCTTTTTGCGTCAGCAAGAGAACCAGCAGCTCGGCATCCCGCGCGATGTTGCGAAGGGGTTCTCGCCGCGCCTCCGCAAGCTCGTCGGGTACGGCATCTACCGCGGTCTGCTCGGGCACATCGACAAGTGCAGTCCGGTGGATCTCCTGGACGAGGTCGCCCCGCGTCGCGTGCTCGGAGAGTGACCGGGTCGCTCGGGCTACTGGGCGACGACGAGCGTGGCGCCGCCGACGGTGGCGTTGCGGCCGGACGTGTCCTGCAGCGTCGTCGGCGTGACGTAAAGTCCGGTCGCGTCCGCGCCTTGCTGGGACGGGATCCAGGTGTTGCCGACCGCGAAGCCCGCGATGGGGGCTTCGAGGCGGACGGCCGAGAAGGTCGCGCCGACGTTCGTGAAGACGATGCCGCCGAGGTCGCCCGTCTTGCCGAGGTCGAGGGCGGCGACCGCCGTCCCCGCGAGAGTGATCAGGTTTCCGCCGGTGCCGCCGAACGTCGTCTTGCGCACCTTGAGGCCGTTCGCGGACGTCGCGTCGACGAGCTGCACGCCGCCAGCCCCGTTGTTCGACACGTCGCCGCCGCTGAGATCGACGGTCGCCCGCGGCGCGTAGAGCCCGTAACCCTGGTTTCCCGTGAAGGTCGTGTTCGTCGCCTTGATCGTCACGGTCGCTGCCGCGTTCAGCGGCGGAGTGGCGTTCACGAAGAGGCCGTTGCCCCCGAGCAAGCTGCCGTCGAGGTGGCTGCTGGTGAGCGTGATGGCCGGCGTCTCCGGGAGGCTCGCGTAGACCGTGAGGACGACCGCGTGGCCACGGCTCGCCGTGATGCTCGTCGAGTCGAGCGTCAGGGACGGGGTCTGCGGCGTCTGCGTGTTCTGGCCGCCCATGGCGATGCACGAGCGATCGTAGCCGGAGGACGTGCCGAGGCCCGCGTCGTCGATGGTGACGTTCTTGAGCGTCATGTTCGCGTTGTCGTAAACGACGATCGCGTGGCCGGCGTGGTGCTTGATCGTGAGGCCGTCGACGGTCACTTTTGCCGCGCCGCGCGCGAAGACGGTGTTGGTGTTCGCGGTGACGCCGTCGACGGCGCCTCCCTTCCACGTGACGGTCGACGTGCCGTCTGCGAGCACGAGCTCGGCGATGGTCGTCGCAGGAATGTTGGTGAGCGCGTTCGTGACGCCGGTGACGTCGACGGTCGCATTCACGGAGCCGCTCGTGCTGAGCGGGTAGTCGACGTTGGAGAAGGACACCCCCGTCGCCACGAACGTCCCGGTGCCGGTGACGCTGAGGGCCGTCCCGAAATCCTGGAACGCGACGTCCTGCACGCCACCGCCGGCCGTGAAGCTGAAGACGGCGCCGGTGAACTTGACCGTCACCGTCTTGGGCGTGAGCGCGCGAACGAGGGTCGCGCTGGGGAAGGCGACGGTGAGGGTCGTCTGGTTCGTGGAGTCGTACGTGCCGGGCGCGAGGTAGATCGTCTGCCCAGCGGTGATCGTCTTTGCGGCCTTCGCGATCGTCTTGAGCGGCGAAGCCTGCGTACCCGGATTCGTGTCGAGGCCTGCCGCCGGGTCGACGAAGGAGCCGTTGGCCGGCACCGCGACGGTGATCGTCAACGGCGCACTGGTCAGCGTGACGCCGCCGGGTAGGGTGGCGGTCGCGACGTACGCGTGCGCGCCGTTCTCGAAGTAGGAGCAGGGCAGGGTCACCTGGAACGGCGCGGCGGTGGCGGTGCCGATCGCGGTGGCCCCCTCGGCGAAGGCCACGCTCGTCGGCGCGGCGCCGGTCACGGTGGCGGTGAGCGTGACGGTTCCCTGCGCGGTGACGTTGGTGCTCGACGCGGAGAGCGTCAGCGTGGCGGCGGCGTCGGGGGGCGTCGACGTGTCCTGCTCTGCATCGGGCGTGGCGGCGTCGGGGGTCGGCGGGGGGGGCGCGGGGGTCGAGTCGAACCCGCCGGCGTCCAGGGCACCCCCGTCGAACGCGGCCGCGTGCGGCGTGTCGGAGCTGGTGACGCAGGCCGCGAGGCCGAGCAGCGAGAGCGAGCCGAGCGCGAGGCGTCGAAGCATGAAGTCGCCCATGCCGGTCAGAGTAGTTTGGTCGCGCCGGCGGGCAATCTCCAATGTGCTTACAACTTGGCCCGCCTCGCGCCCGCGTGCTTCCTATCGGACACCGTGCGAGTTGCGCTGTTCGCCCTCTTCTCCGCCGTCTCGTACTTCTCCGGCGCCCCCGCGCCCGTGATCAAGGCGCCCGCCTCGATCGCGCCGCACGCCCCGCACCAGGCCGCAAAGCTGGCGCAGGAGCCCGCGAAGAAGCAGGCCGGGGCCATCTGGGGCCGCAGCGTCGGCTCGCCGACGGAGGGGCGCCTCGTCGGGGGCTCGCACCTCGACGAGACGGCGTACCTGCGCATCGTCCCGTCGTACGCGTACGGCGACGTGCGGTGGGGCACGGGCCCGCTCGTCGGCGCCATCGATCGCGGCGCGCGCCAGGTGCGCAGGCAGTTCCCCGACGCCGTCCTCTCCGCCGGCCAGCTCAGTCGCCAGGGCGGTGGCGAGGTCGATCGCCACGCGTCGCACGAGAGCGGCCGCGACGCGGACCTCGGCTTCTACGTGCGAAGCCAGACCGGCAAGCCGCTCCTCGCCGACCACTTCGTTCAGTTCAGGGGCGACGGCACCGCGGTCTCGTGGCCCGGCGCCTTCTTCGACGACGCGCGCAACTGGGCGCTCGTCTCGGCGCTCGTGACCGACGGCGTCGCGCACGTCACGCACCTCTTCGTCGCCACGCCGCTGCGCGCGCGCCTCCTCGCGTACGCCGAGCGCGTCGGCGCCCCTGCCCACATCCGCGTCCGCGCGAGCGAGGTGATGGCGCAGCCGCACGGTGCGCTGCCGCACGACGATCACTTCCACGTCCGCATCGGGTGCCCGGCGAACATGCCAGGGTGCATCGAGGATCCGACCGCGAAGAAGCCGCGGTTCGCGCGCGTCCCCGTGCCCCACGGCCGAAGCCACAGCGGCATCGGCAACGCCGCGCACGCGACCCCGAACGCGACCCCGAACGCGACCCCGAACGCGACCCCGAACGCGCCCGCGACCCCGAACGCGCCCGCGACCCCGAACGCGCCGCGGACGCCGCCGCCGGATCGCCCGGACGAGGCGCCCGCGATGCTCATCGACGACGTCGACGGCATGCTTGACCCCGAAGGACACTGAGCTTCTCCCGGATCCCCGCGCCGCAGGCACTTGGGGTAGACTCGAAGGCGGTATGGTCGATCGTCTGAGCTACGCCCCCTCGGGCTCGGCTGTCCTGGATCGCCGGGCGGTCCTCGTCGGGCGCGCCGCGGAGCTTCGTGAGCTGGAGGACGCCCTCTGGCACGTCCGCGCGACCGGCAGCGCGCGGACGGTCACCGTCCTCGGCGCCACGGGCATCGGCAAGACGCGCCTCGTCCGCGACTTCCTGATGAAGATGCGCGGAAGCCAGAAGGATACCCCGCGCGTCTTCCGCGGCTCGGCGCGCGATCAAGGTGCGGCGTACGGCGTCTTCGCCCGCGTCCTCCGCGCGCGCTTCGGGATCGTCGAGGGCATGGCCCCGGAGGCCGCGAAGGCCCAGGTGCGCACCCAGGTCGCCGCGGTGCTCGAGGACCGCAAGGTCGGCGACGTCGTCTACTTCCTCGGCCAGCTGCTCGATCTCGATTTCCAGGACTCGCCGCTCATCAAGGCCGTCCGTACCGACGCGCAGCAGATGCGGTCGCTGCGGCGCGCCATCATCAAGAACTTCTTCGAAGCCGACGCGCGCTCGAAGGGGCAGCTCACGGGTCCCCTGGTCCTCTTGTTCGACGATCTCCAGAACGCCCACGACGAGTCGCTCGATCTCCTCGGCACGCTCATCGACTCGCTCGAGGGACAGATCCTCATCATCTGCCTCGCGCGGCCGGAGATGATCGCTCGTCGCGATGGCTGGCTCAGACACGGCGGCGAACGCCACACGGTCATCGAGCTCTCGCCGCTCTCCGACGTGGAGGCCTCGACGGTGATGCGGGACCTCTTGAAGCCCTGCGGTGACGAGGAAGCGGTCGAGGATCTCATCGACGCGGCGTGCACGCTCGCGGGCGGCAGCCCTGCGCTTCTCGAGCAGATGGTCCGCATCTTCCTCGACATGGGCGTCCTCGAGGTCAAAGACGACTTCGCGGAGGAAGAGTCGTGGACGATCCACGTCGATCGCCTCGCCAACGTGAAGCTCCCGCTGACGGTCGAGGACGCCGTGCAAGCGCGCATCTCCGCGCTCGCGCCGGCCGAGCGCGATCTCCTCGAGCGCGCAGCGGTGATGGGCGGCGTCTTCTGGCTGGGGGGCCTGCTCTCCATCCACCGGCTCGACGAGACGTCCCCCGAGATCTGGGCGGCCGGCGACACACCCGACGTCGTCCACGTGAAGGAGCTGTTGAAGGAGCTCGTCGAGCGCGACTATGTGCTGAAGCTCCCCGACAGCACGTTCGCGGGGGACGAAGAGTACGTCTTCAAGCACAACCTCGAGCGCGAGGCGCTGCTCAAGCTCACCTCGGTCGGGACGGCGAAGCGCTTCCACCAGGCCATCGCCGACTGGCTCGCCTTCAAGGAGCACGTGCAGACGCACGAGGAGTACGTCGGCATGCTCGCGCGCCACCGCGAGAAGGCGGGGAGCGTCGTGCAGGCGGCGGTCGCGTACCTGCAGGCCGCCGACGTCGCGCGCGAGCGCTACGCGAACGCGAAGGCGGCCGAGCACTACGTGAAGGGGCTGGATCTCCTCGAGCAAGGCGCGGAGGCGGACGCCGAGCAGCGCATCCGCGCCCTCCACCACTACGGCGACGTGCTGCAGGCCCTCGGCCGCAACGAGGAGGCCCTCGCCGCCTTCCGCGACATGCTGAGCCTCGCCTTCAAGCTCGATCTCCGCGCCAAGGGCGGCGCCGCGCACTCGCGCATCGGGCGCCTGTACCGCGAGACCGGGCGCCTCGACGAAGCGTCGCGCCACCTCGAGGCCGCCCTCGCGCTCTTCGAAGGCGCGGGCGACGATCGCGGCATCGCGAGCGCGGTCGACGACGTCGGCAAGCTCTACTGGCTCCGCGGCGACTACAAGAACGCGCTCGAGTACACGCAGCGCGCGCTCACGATGCGTCGCAAGATAGGCGATCGGCGGTCGATCGCGCTCTCGCTCAACAACCTCGGGCTCGTGTACCAGGACTCGGGGCAGTTCAAGATGGCGCTCGACGCGTTCGAGCAGGCGCTGCGCATCCGCCGCGAGATCGGCGATCTGGTCGGCGTTTCCATCTCGCTCAACAACCTCGGCACGGTCGCCCAGGATCAGCGGGACGACCGCCGCGCCCTCGAGCTCTTCGAGGAGGCGTACGACATCGCGGAGGAGACCGGCGATCGCAACCGCATCGCGCTCATCCTCACGAACCTCGGCGAGACGCACAACCGCCTCGGCAACGCGCCCAAGGCCGTCGACTTCCTGAAGAAGGCCGAGGGGCTCGCCGACGAGCTCGGCGACAAGCTAGGCCTCGCCGAAGCGGCGCGCGGGCTCGGCAAGGCGTACCTCTCGCAGCGCGAGTTCACCAAGGCACGCGAGTGCACGGCGCGCGCCGTCGACATCTTCCGCGAGATCCAGAGCAAGGTGCAGCTCGGCGTCGCGCTTCGGTCGCTCGGCGAGGTCACCGCAGCGGGTAGCGCCGGTGGCGAGGGGCTCAAGACCGCGCGCGGCTACTTGCTCCACTCGATCGTGATCTTCGAGGAGATCGGCAACGAGGTGGAGCTCTCGCGGAGCTGCCGCGCGTACTCCGAGCTCTTGCGCCATACGCCGGAGTTCCACACCGACCCGCAGCTCCAAGCCGAGGCGATCGAGTACGGCCGCCGCGCCGACGACATCTTCGCGAGGCTGAAGATCAGCTCGTTCGGCCTCGAGCCCGACGCCTTCTTCAAGCCGCGCTGATCGCTCGCATAGTTAGACGGTCGATTGGATCGGACGCTCACCAGGATCGGCCGTGCACCAGGTTCGTGAGACATGTCGGGGGCTTGCACCAGCCTCCGCCCTCTGCCACGTTGCCCCGTAACCATGGTGACGAAAAATTACGGCCGCAGCGTCTCGCGCAACGTCTGGCTCGGATGCGCGCTCGGCGCGGGCGCGCTCGTCGCGGTCGCGTGCGGAAGCGCGGGCAGCCCGGCGACGTTCCACGATCCCGCGGGCGCCGACAGCGGGCTACCCACCGGCGATCCGGATAGCGCGCTGTTCGGCGGTGACGGCGCGCTCCTCGGCGACGCCGACATCCCCGTCGACTCGCTCGCGTTCGATCCTCCGGAGGTCACCGTCACCGTCGACGGAAAGACGGCCAAGACCGCGAGCTACACGCTCACCGCGACGAAGGACGGCAAGGCCTTCAAGGTGACGCCGCGCTCCATCCAGTTCGATCGCCCCGATCTCGCCAAGGCGCAGATCGGCGCGCCGGTGGTGCTCACGAGCAGCGTCGACGTCGCCGGCACCGGCGTGCTGCACGGCGTGTTCGGGGGCAAGGAGGCCACGGCGAAGCTGAACGTCGTCGTCAACCTCGTGGAGATCGGGCCCGGCACCGATCCGCAGGGCGTGACCGATCTCGGTGGCCCCGGGCTCGGACCGGATCCCAAAGTCTCGTCGCTCCTCTACCCGTACGACCACACCGTCTTCCCGCTGGGCATGACGACGCCGCTCCTCATGTGGACCGCGCCGAGCGCCGCCGACGTCTACCGCATCCACCTCGAGCAGAAGTCGTACACGTACGACGGCTATTTCAACGCGGCGCTCCCCGGCCAGCTCCGCGTCGCGCAGGCGACGTGGGACAAGCTCACCGCGTCGAACGGCGGCGATCCGCTGAAGCTGACCTTGTCGCGCTGGGACGCGGCGCAGAAGAAGGCGTTCGTGTCGGCGTCGCAGAGCTGGACGCTCGCGCCGGCGAGCCTGCGGGGCGCCATCTACTACTGGACGACGAGCGCCGGCGGCCACATGTCCCGCATCCGCCCGGGCACCGGCGCGCAACCCGAGGTCCTGAACGGCGGCAAATGCATGGGCTGCCACGCGGTGAGCGCCGACGGGACGACGCTGGTGGCGAGCGTCGAGGACGCGCCGTCGAACGACGACGTCGCCAAGAGCGGGTCGAAGCGCGCCTGGGTCTCGTTCGATCTGCCCTCCGGCACCCAGCGCGTCGCATCCACGGCGTTCTCGGGAAACGTCGCGGTGAACCCCGACGGAAAGCTCGTCGTCTATGGCGACCAGGTGCTCAAGCTCGGGGACGCGGTGACCGGCCAGCGCATCACGGGCAGCGGCCTCGAGACCTTGCCGCTCGACACCGGGATGAAGGGCTTCATGACGCCGGCGTTCTCGCCCGACGGCAAGAAGCTCGCGGCCGTCGAAGGGGCGGGGAGCTGGTACCACGATCTCATCGGCGGCAAGCTCGTCGTCGTCGACTTCGATCCCGTCGCCAAGATCTTCTCGAACCCGGTGAGCCTCGCGGCATCGTCGGCGTTCCCGGCAGCGCAGAGCGCGATCTCGTACCCGAGCTTCACGCCCGACTCCGCCGAGGTCGCCTTCCACGTCGCCGACTACCCGACGGGCTGCGACCGCCAGGGCACCTGCGGCGACGCCACTACGCAGCTCGGCTCCTTGTGGCTGCAGAGCACGTCCGGCGCCGCCGCGGTGAAGCTCGACAAGCTGAACGACTCGGCCCCGAACGCGGCCGATCACAACCTGTCGCTCGAGCCGACGTTCAACCCGGTCGAGCGCGGCGGCTACTTCTGGGTCGTGTTCACGAGCATGCGCGACTGGGGCAACAAGCTCACCGGCACGCCGAACAACGGCAAGAAGCGCCTGTGGGTCGCAGCGATCGACAAGGCCTCGGGCGCGATCGATCCGAGCCACCCGCCGTTCTTCCTCGAGGGGCAAGAAGAGGCGACGACGAACATGCGGGGCTTCTGGGCGCTCGCGGCGTGCACGCCGACGCCGGGACCCGGCGGCGGGGGAGGGCAGTGCCAGGCCGGGTTCGAGTGCTGCTCGGGCTTCTGCGACCGCGGCAGCTGCGTCGACACCGGGACGGTGGCGTGCAAGGGCGTCGGCGAGTCGTGCAAGGTCGACGGAGATTGCTGCAACGCCGGATCGGTCACGTGCGTCGGGGGCACGTGCTCGCCGATCGTCCCGAGGTGAGATGACCACGCTCCCCGTGGAGCTCCCGGTCGACCTGGGACTCACGCTGGGGCCGCTGCGGCGCGGCGCCCGCGATCCGTCGTTCGTGGCGGACGGGAGCGGCACGTGGCTCGCGATGCGGACGCCCGCCGGCGTCGCCACGCTGCGCCTCGTCGCGAGGGGCGGTCGCGTCGCAGCACGCGCGTGGGGGCCAGGGGAGGGGTGGGCGATCTCCAGCGCCACCGAGCTCGTCGGGGCGCGCGACGATCTCACGGGCTTCGCGCCGACCGGCGCGCTCGCGGAGCTGCACCGGCGATTCCCCGGGCTGCGCTTCGCGCGCACGCGGCGGGTGTTCGAGGCGCTCGTGCCGACCGTCCTGGAGCAGAAGGTGTCGGGCAAGGAGGCGCAGCTCTCGTACGTCGATCTGCTGCGGCGATGGGGTGAGCCGGCGCCAGGCCCCAAGAGCGGCCCGGACCTGGTCGCGCCGCCGTCGCCGGAGGTGGTGGGGCGCCTGCCGTACCATGCGCTGCACGAGGTCGGCGTGGAGAAGCGGCGGGCCGACACGATCGTACGCGTCGCGCGCCGCGCCTCGCGCATGGAGGAGGCCGCGGACATGACGCCGCCCGCCGCCCGCGCGCGCCTCGAGGCCATCGTCGGGATCGGCCCGTGGACGAGCGGGATGGTCGCCCTTCACGCGCTCGGCGACGCCGACGCGGTGCCCCTCGGCGACTATCACTTGCCCAACATGGTCGCCTTCGCGTTCACCGGCCGCCCGCGCGGCGACGATCGCGAGATGCTCGAGCTCCTCGCGCCTTTCGCTCCGCACCGCGGCCGCGTCCTCCGACTCCTGCACGCAGGTGGCATCACCGCTCCCCGCTTCGGCGCGCGCCGGCCCCTTCGTCGCATCGGCCGCATGTGACCGCGTCCGGCGGCCTACGCGCGGTCAGGGTTCCGCGGCCTCTTAGGCCTTCGCCTCACTGCCCGCGCCCGCGCCCTCGCCCTCGCCCTTCGGCGCGTCTTCCACGAGGCGTTCCAGCTCGTAGCGCGTTCGCTTGAGCTCGTTCTGGTAGTACCAGGTCCTCATCGTGGTGATGTAAAACGCCGTGATCCAGAGGATGAGCCCGAGCGTGAAGATCGAGCCGGCCACGAAATGGTGGAAGGTCCAGGCGATCCCCGCCGCAACGGCGCCGCCCACGAGGTAGGCCCACGACCACGCACGCTGACGCGCCATGTCGACGATGTTCTGCTCGAGCTTCGTCGCCCACGCTGCGTACTTCTCGATCTGGGCGGTATCCTCGGTGCTGCTCATCTGGGTGCGGTGCGGACGGTATAGCAACCGTCCCAGGGATGGAACGCCGTCTCCGAAGGAATCCGTGGCGTGGGGGGGCCTCGTGCTACTCTTTTGCGCAGCGAGATGGTGGGTAGCGCGTCGCAACCGGGTGAGCGCGTCGCCGGCGGAGAGCAGGTTCTCTTCGGGCGGTACGAGGTTCTGACGCAGCTCGCGTCGGGCGGAATGGCCCACGTGTACGTCGGTCGCCGTCACGGCGCGCAAGGCTTCCAGCGCCTCGTCGCCATCAAGAGGATGCGCGCGCACCTCCTGCAGAACTCCGAGCTCATCGCCCAGTTCGCCGACGAGGCGCGCCTCGCGTCGCTCATCCAGCACCCCAACGTCGTCTCGATCCACGACGTCCACGAGGAGCGCGGAGAGCTGTTCCTGGTGATGGACTACATCGACGGGGTCAGCCTCGCCGATCTCACAAAGGAGCTCGCGCGGCGCAAGCAGAAGATCAGCGTCGACGTCGGCCTCCGCATCGTCGTCGACGCCCTGCGCGGCCTCCACGCCGCCCACGAGCTCCGCGACTACTCCGGGACGTTCTTGAACGTCGTTCATCGCGACGCGACGCCGACCAACGTGCTGCTCGGCCGCGACGGGAGCGTGCGCATCACCGACTTCGGCGTTGCGAAGGCCATCGCGCGCGAGGTGACGACGCAGGCCGGGTTCATCAAGGGCAAATTCAGCTACATGGCGCCCGAGCAGGCCGCCGACGAGTCGCTCGACCGCCGCGTCGACGTGTTCGCGATCGGGGCGGTCTTGTGGGAGCTGTTCACCGGGCGACAGCTGTTCGTCGGCGGCGGCTTCGAATCGCTCCGGAGTGTGCTCGCTGGCGCCATCGAGCTGCCGAGCGCACACGGGGCCAAGGTCTCGCCGGAGCTCGAAGCGGTCGTGATGCGCGCGCTCGAACGCGATCGCGATCGGCGTTACCCCACCGCCGCGGCGTTCGCCGATGCGCTGGAAGAGGCCGCGCGGACGAGCGTAGGCCTGGCGACGCCGACGCGTGTGGCCGAGGCGGTGGCGGTCTATTGCCTGCCGGTCATCCTCGAGCGCGAGACGCGTCTGAAGGACGTGCTGAGCGGTCGCGCGCCGCCGACGCGGCCGGAGCCCCCGAGCATGACGACCCTGCCGGCGGTCTCGGACCCGCCGACGACGAGCGGCGTGCAGTCGGTGCCTCAGGCGACGTTGTCGAACCCGCTCCTCGGGGCGAACCCGTCGTCGACTCTGCCGATGAGGACGCTCGCCGACGACTCTGCATCACAGCTGCTCGACGTCGAGGTCGAGGTGACGACGACCGCGCTCATGACGAGCCCCGCGGACGCCAACGAAGCGCCGACGCTGGTTCGCGACACGACGGCCGCGGGGATGCCGATGCCTGCTCCGATGCCGATGCCTGCACCCATGCCAGGCCCCGCGCAGGCCGCGCCTGCCCCGGCGGCTCCCCCCGACGCCTTTGCGAACGCGCGGCCGCTGCCCAAGGCCATGGGCACGATGCTGGGCATGGCCCCGCCGGGCGGTTACCTGCCGGCCGGGCCCGCCGGTGCTCCGTCGGGCGAACCACCTCCCGGAGGGCCACCTCCGCCGCGCGGGCTCGTTGCCGCGGCCGAGGATCCTTTCAGGGCAGGACCGCCACCGCACGCTGCCGCCGATCCGTTCGGCTCCGTCGAAGAGCCCGCGGCCTCGTTCCAGCCCGAGCACGCGCAGCTCGAACGGACCAAGCGCATGCGCACGATCGTCCTCGGCGTCGTCGGCGGTGCGACGCTGCTCATCGTCGTCGCGGCCGTTGCGAGCGCGCTGCGCAAGCCGGCGGACGAGCGATCCACGACCACGACCACGACCACGACCACGACCGCGACCCCGACCGCGACCGTCAATCCGATCCCGCCGCCCGATCCTGTCGCGACGGCGACTGCGCCCGCGACCCCTGCGCCCCCGCCGCCGGTGGCGACTGCCGCCCCGCCCCCGCCGGTGGCGACCGCCGCCCCGCCGCCGCCCCGCGCTGCCGGCGCTGCGCCTCCGCCGCGCTCCCCCGCGCAGCCTCTGCCGCCACCCCCGCCGAGGGGAAAGCCGAGCAAGGGCAACATCGTCCGCGACGCTCCCTTCTAAAAGGGTGTCCACGAATTGACGACGACGGCGCGACCTACGGGTATGCTGCCGGCCCACATGACGACCGAAAACGTCTTCGCCATGACGAGCCCGCTCGACGGTGCCGCTCTTGACGATGTCACCGCCACGGAAACCTCCGCCATCTCCGAGATCGTCGCCAAGGCCCGCGAGGCCCAGCGCGCGTGGGCGGAGCAAGGTGTGGACGAGCGCGTGAAGGCGATCCTCGCGGTGAAGGATCGCGTCCTCGACCGCGCCGAGGAGATCACCAAGGTCGTCCACCTCGAGGTCGGCAAGCCCGAGGTCGAGATCCTCCTCGGCGAAGTGCTCTCGTCGGGCGACGTCGTGCAGTACTGGTGCGACGCGGCCGAGGAGCTCCTCGACTCCGTCGAGGTGGAGCTCGACAAGCTCTCGTTTCCCGGGAAATCCGGGGTCATTTACAAAGAAGCGCGCGGCGTCGTGGCGCTCATCACGCCGTGGAACATGCCGGTCGCGATCCCGCTACGCACGCTCATCCCGGCGCTCCTGGCGGGCAACGCCGTCGTTCTCAAGCCGAGCGAGGTGTCGCCTCGCGCCGGAAAGCTCGTGCACGATCTCTTCGTCGGCTTGGTCCCCGACGGCCTCGTCGGCCTCGTGCAGGGCGGCAAGGAGGCCGGCGCCGCGCTCTCCTCGGCGGACGTCGACATGGTCGTCTTCACCGGCAGCGTCGCGACGGGTCGCAAGGTCGCGCACGCGTGCGCCGAGCGCCTCATCCCGTGCTCGATCGAGCTCGGCGGCAAGGACGCCGCGATCGTGCTCGCCGACGCCGATCTCGATCGCGCGGCGAACGGCATCGTGTGGGGCGCGATGACGATGAGCGGGCAGAACTGCGCCAGCGTCGAGCGGGTGTACGTCGAGAAGACGGTCGCCAAGGCGCTCACGGAGAAGATCGTCGCCGTCGTGAAGGGCCTCGCCGCGGGCGACGTGGGGCCGCTCGCGACGTCCATGCAGCGCGACCTCGTGCAGAAGCACGTCGACGGGGCGAAGGAAGCGGGCGCGAGGATCCTGTGCGGCGGCGCGGCGGGCGAAAAGGGGTACTCGTTCGCGCCCACGGTCGTCGAGGTCGACTCCGACGACGTGCCGCTGATGAAGGACGAGACGTTCGGCCCGGTCATCCCCATCGCGACGGTCGAGAACGTCGACGAGGCGATCACGCGCGCCAACGCGTCGCGCTACGGCCTGACCGCGAGCATCTGGACGAAGAAGGCGCGGCGTGGAGAGGAGCTCGCGCGTCGCCTCCGCGCCGGCGTCGTCACCATCAACAACCACGCCTTCACTGGCGCGCTCCCCCAGGCGCCGTGGAGCGGGGTCGGTGAGACCGGGTACGGCGTCACGAACTCGCCGCTCGCCCTCGAGCACCTGACGCGCCCGCGCTTCGTGCTCGTCGACAAGAACCGGAGCAAGCGCGAGCTCTGGTGGTACCCGTACACGGGCACGCTGCGCACGATCGCGCTCGCGTTCGCGGTGCTACGCAGCAGCACTCCCGGCATCGGCGCGAAGATCGCGGCGTTCTTCCGCCTGGTGGGCGCGCTTCCGAAGCGACTCGGCGGCGGCTGAGCGGCGTCAGTACGCGAGCACGCTCTCGACGCGTGCTGGCTCCAGGAGCTTGCGCCCGCCGAGGAAGCCCAGCTCGATGACGAACGCGAAGGCGGTCACGTGCCCGCCTTGCTTCATCACGAGCTCCGCCGCGGCCTTCGCCGTGCCTCCGGTCGCCAGCACGTCGTCGACGATCGCGACCGCCGCCCCTTTGCGAAGGCTGTCCACGTGCATCTCGAGCTCGGCCTTCGAGTACTCGGTCGCGTACGCCACGCGGTCGGCCTTCCACGGCAGCTTCCCCGGCTTGCGCGCGGGGACGAAGCTCGCGTTGAGGCGCGCCGCGAGCGCGCCGCCGAAGATGAACCCTCGCGCCTCGATCCCGACCACGGCGTCGACGTGCTCGCCGATGAGCCGCTCGGCGAGGCTGTCGAGCGCGATGTGGAACGCCCGCGGATCGGCGAGCATCGGCGTGATGTCCTTGAACATGATCCCCGGGGTGGGAAAGTCCGGGACGTCGCGGATCTTCGATTTGACGTAGTCGAGGCGCGCGGTGGGCATGGGAGCTACTGGAGCGCGAGTCTAGGAGACCTTCGCGCAGATCTCCAGCATGGCCGCGTGATCGGCGGCTTGCGTGAGATCGAGCATCAGCGAGGTGACGCTCGCCGCGCCGTCGTCGTACGCGTCGGTGTCCGTCCCGTCGTCACGCTCGTGCCGGACGCCGGGGCCGCCGAGCCACAGGTACTCGCGTCCGCGCGGGTCCTTCCGGTACTCGACGAGCTCCTCGTAGATGCGGTTGCCGAGGCGCGTCGCGCGGATCTCGCCGGTCCACTTCTCGGGGACGTTGACGCTGACCAGCGGCGCGGCCGGTGTGGCGCCGCTCTTGGCGCGCGCGAACAGCTCCATCGCGACGCGCGTGGCAAGCTCGGCCACGCGCGGGATGTCGGCGCCGGGGTGGTGCGCGCTGACGGCGACGGCGGGGATCCCTCGGAGCGCTCCCTCGCGCGCGGCGGCGACGGTGCCGGAGTAGAACGCGTCCTGCCCGAGGTTCATCCCGCGGTTGATGCCGCTCACGACCAGATCGGGCCGGCGCGGGAGGATGCGACCCTCCGAGTGGAGGGCGACGTACACGCAGTCGGCCGGGGTCCCGTCGAGGGCGAAGCCCTTCACGTTCGGGGTCTGGATCGCGCGCAGGCGCAGCGGCCGGTGAAGCGTGAGCGCGTGGCTCGTCGCGCTCTGCTCGGTCTCGGGCGCCACGAGGATGACGTCGGCACGGGTCGCAAGGGAGTCGTACATCGCGCGGATCCCGGCGCTGGCGTGCCCATCGTCGTTGGACAGGAGGATCAAGGGGCGGTTCGACACGGAGACGGTTCTACCACCATCGCCCAGGGGGCGCTTTTTCCGCATCCTCGGCGACACCATCCCTGCCTACGTGCCGCGGCGCTAGCGTCGGCCGGGATGCTGTTTTTCCCACGTTCGGGCTCGACAGACGCCGCTGCCATGCTCCAGACTCCGTCGGGTGACGCGCAAGGTCGATGCCGTGGACGACTTCCACGGCACGAAAGTCCACGATCCGTACCGCTGGCTCGAAGACGCCGACGCGACCGAGGTGCGCGCGTGGACGGAGGGACAGAACGCACGCACGCGCGCCTGGCTGGACCGCACCAAGGCCCCGCGCCTGCGCGCGCGCATCCGCCAGATGCTGGAGATCGGCTTCTGCGCTGCGCCCGCCATCCGCACGACCAAGTCGGGCGCGCGGCGCTACTTCCACGCGCGCCGCGAGGGCGGCCAGAACCAGCCGCTCCTCTACGTGCGTGACGGCGTCGGCGGTGAGGATCGCGTCCTCATGGATCCGTCGTCCCTCTCTACCGACGGCACGACCGCGCTCGACTGGTGGTTTCCTTCGTGGGACGGCGCCCTGCTCGCGTGGGGCAAGAGCGAGGGGGGCAGCGAAGAGAGCACCCTCTACCTGCGCGGCGTCGAGACCGGTGAGGATCTCGCCGTTGCCATCCCGCACACGCAGCACGCGTCGCTGGCGTGGCTCCGCGACGGCACCGGCTTCTATTACTCGCGCTACCCGGCGCCCGGCGAGGTGCCTGACGGCGACGAGAAGTACTTCTGCAAGCTCTTCCTCCACCGCCTGGGGCAGGACCCCAAGGACGACACGTACGTCTTCGGCGACGGGCGGGAAAAGACCGACATTCCCAGCGTCTACCTGTCGCCCGATGGCCGCTGGCTCGTCGCCCGCGTGCACATGGGGTGGGATCGCAGCGAGCTTTTCGTCCGCGACGCCGCCGCGGGGGCGAGCGCGCCGTGGATGCCGGTCCCTTTCGCCACGGCGAGGCACGCCCTCTTCGAGCCGATCCCGCGAAGCGACCGGCTCTACGTGCTCACCAACGACGGCGCGCCGCGGTACCGGCTCACGGCCATCGAGTGGGGCGCGATCGCGGACGTGTTCGCGCGTCCGCCCGGTAGAGAGGGCGCCATCGAGAGCCGCACGATCCTGGCCGAGGGTGCGGACGTGCTCGAGGACGTAGCGATCGTCGGTGACACGATCTTCGCCGCGTACCTCCACGACGCGTCGACGCGCATCGATCGCTTCACGAAGGACGGTGCGCCGGATGGCTCCGTTGGGCTCCCCGCACTGGGCAGCGCGTCGATCACCGGCGCGTGGGACGGCGACGAAGCGTTCGTCAACTACACCTCGTTCGTCACACCCTTCGAGGTGAGCCGCGTCGATCTGGCGACGGGCGCGGTGGCGCCTTGGGATCGTGTGCGCGGATCCCACGTAGGGGACGTCTGCGTGTCGCTCCTCTACGCCACGAGCAAGGACGGCACAAAGGTGCCGATGTTCGTCGTCCACGCGCCGGGCGCGCTCGCGAAGAAGGACAATCCGGTCCTCCTCTACGGGTACGGCGGCTTCAACGTGAACCAGACCCCGGCGTTCAGCGCGCGCGCACTCCTGACGGTCGAGCGCGGCGGCATCTGGGTCGCGGCCGTCCTCCGCGGCGGGGGCGAGCTCGGCGAGAACTGGCACCGCGCGGGCATGCGTGAGAACAAGCAGAACGTGTTCGACGACTTCATCGCGTGCGCCGAGGAGCTCGTGCGCCGCGGCGTCACACGGCCCGACCGGCTCTGCGTCATGGGGGGCTCGAACGGCGGGCTCCTCGTCGCCGCTGCGGTGACGCAGAGGCCGGACCTCTTCGCGGCGGGGCTCAGCCTCGTTCCCCTGACGGACATGCTTCGCTACCACCGCTTCCGTATCGGCAAGCTCTGGATCCCGGAGTACGGGTGCGCCGACGTCGCCGCGGATTTTCCGTTCTTGCACGCGTACTCGCCCTACCACCACGTGAAGGACGGGACGGCGTACCCGGCCATGCTGTTCGCGACCGCCGAGAGCGACTCACGCGTCGATCCCATGCATGCACGCAAGATGGCGGCGCGGATGCAGGAGGCGCAGGCCGACGCCGCGCGCCCCATCCTGCTCCGCGTCGAGAGCAAGGCCGGCCACGGTCAGGGCAAGCCGGTCAGCAAGCTCGTCGACGAGCTCGCCGACGAGGCCATTTTTGCGTTCCAAGCGATTGGTATCCAGCTGAATTAATGCGTGAATTTGCCAATATGTGTTGGCATGCATTTAAATGTGCGCGTTAAATTTGTTCAGTACTGACAACTGAACTAATGCACAGGACATGAGCTACGAACTCTCCGTCCTCCGCGCCCTCGTTCGAATCGTTCGCAACGGCAACGTCCCGCCCGACACCGACGCGCTCTGCCGCGCCGCCGGCGGGTCGCACGACGACGTGCGTGCCGCCCTCGCCCGCCTCGTCGCCGGTGGCCTCGTCGACCGCACGCCCCGTCGGATCGCTCCCACGATGACCGGCCTGTGCGTCGCCGTCGCCTCCGCCGCATCCCGCCGCCGGCGCGCGAAGCCCCTCCGCCGCCGCCTCCTGGCACCCGCCCGCCGCCACGCGGCCTAGGGGGTGAGCGAGGTGAAGAACCGATGTGGGGGATCGGCGAGGTGAAGAATCGATGTGGGTTAGCGGCGTGCGTCGGCGGCGCCGGCGTCGTCCGAGAAGAGCTCGTGGACCTCGCGTTTGCCGTGCCCGACGCTCTTGTCGATCGAGCGCTCGACGCGTTCGCCGCCGTCGTCGATCTTGTTGCCGGCGCCGCATGCGGTGAGCAGCGAAGCCGTGAGCGCGAGCGTGGACAGGATCAATCGCGAGGGGCCCATGCTCGTAGGATGCCACGTCCGCCGGCCGCGTTGTCGCGCAGACGGTGCCGAGTTGCGCCCGTTCTGGGCGAACGTTCCCGGCGAATCGTGGTAACTCCCATCGCGTGGACGCGCGCGCGACGTATGAAGCCGGCAGGCAGGCACGCCTGCTCGAGGGCAGCGCGCTCGAGGGGCGCGCGCGGCTCATCGGCGGCCTAAGGCTGCTCGTTGCGTTCGCCGTCATTGCTGCCGTTGCCGGGATCGTGTGGGGAGGCTTCTCCGGCGCGACCTGGTACGGCATCGGGCTGCTCGTGGCCGCGTTCGTCGCCCTCGTCGTCGCCCACGCGAAGGTCCACGCCTCCAAGGAGCGCGCGCTCGCCGCCCGGCGCTTCCACGAGCGCGGGCTCGACCGGCTCGATGGAAAGTGGACCCAGTTCGCTTCCAAGGGCGAGGGGCTGCTACGCGACGGGCACCTGTTCGCCGACGATCTCGACATCTTCGGCCGCGCGTCGCTCTTCCAGCTGCTCGACGCGACGGAGACCCGCCTCGGTGCCACGCGCCTCGCAGAGCTCGTCTCACGCGAAGGGGACGAGCCAGGCGACCTCGTGCGTGCCCGCCAGGCCGCCGTCAAGGATCTCACCGGGCGAAGCGCCTTCCGCGAGCGGCTCTCCGCCGTCGGAGCGACGCTCGGCGACGATCGCCCTGATCCGTTGCCGTTCCTGGCGTGGGCAGAGGGGGCGGGTGGAATCGGCGGGCTTCCCGGCCTGCCCGTCGTCGCCAAGCTGCTGCCGTTCGCGACGATGGGGCTCTTCCTCTTCGCGCACGATTTCGGAAAATCGCGGCTCTTCGCGCTCGTTCCCCTGGTCCTGCAGCTCGTGCTCCTCGCGTCGGTGCGCGGGAGGGTCTCTCAGATCACATCCGCGGTGAGCGCGCGCGAGCACGGGTTCGCGCGCTACGGCGAGATGCTCGCGGCGCTCGAGGCCGAGACGTTCACGGCACCGCTGCTCGAAGGACTGCGGGCCAAGCTGCGCGCGAGCGGCGCCGACGCGACCCGGGAGATGGAGCGCCTCTCGAGGGTCCTCGGCTTCCTCGACGCGCGGAACAACGAGGTCTTCCGCCTCTTCATCGCGCCGGTCCTGATGTGGGACTACAACTGCGCCCTCGCGCTCGAGTCGTGGCGCGCGCGCGCGGGCAAGCACGTGCGCCCGTGGCTCGAGGCGCTCGCAGAGGTCGAGGCGCTCGCGAGCCTCGCGGGCTTTGCGTTCGATCGCCCCGACCACGCGTTCCCCGAGCTCGTCGAAGCACCCCAGCTCGTCGCCGAGGGGCTCGCGCACCCGCTCATCACCGCCGGAAAGCGCGTCGCCAACGACGTCAGGATCCCTGGGCCAGGGTACGCGCTCATCGTCACCGGCTCGAACATGAGCGGCAAGTCGACCCTGCTGCGCGCGATCGGTACGGCGTGCGTCCTCGCGCGGGCGGGCGCGCCGGTCTGCGCGAAGCGCCTCGTCATCGGCGGGGGCGTGCGCGTCGCGACGAGCATGCGCGTACGGGATTCGCTCGAAGAGGGGACCTCGCGCTTCTACGCAGAGCTGAAGAAGCTCAAGCTGGTGCTCGCGTGCGCGCGCGAGGCGCCGACGCTCTTCTTGCTCGACGAGATCCTCCACGGCACCAACTCGCGCGAGCGGCTCATCGGCGCCCGCGCCATCTTGAAGGAGCTGCTGGCTAAGGGAGGGCTCGGCGCGGTGTCGACCCACGATCTCGCGCTGGGCGAGCTCGAACAAGAGGTCGCGGGAAGCGTGAGGAACGTGCACCTCGAGGAGCAGGTGGAGGGGGACGTCATGACGTTCGACTACCTGTTGCGGGATGGCGTCGTGCAGAGCTCGAACGCACTGCGCCTGATGCGTATCGTCGGCCTCGACGTCGTCTGAAGCGGCGGCCCCACGTGGGGCGCGCCGGTGTAGACTCGACGCATGCGCTTCAGCTGGGCCGCATGCGTCGCCGCGCTCGCCGCGGGCGGCTCCCTCGTCGGCGCCTTCGCCGCGTGCGGGCTCAAGCTAACCGGCACGTGCGCCGAGGGGACTTGCGCCAGCCCCGCAGCCGACGCCGACGCGGGCGGAGCGCTCCCCGACGGTGGACGGGTGGGCGATGCGACGGTGAACGACGCGGTGGGTGCGGGGGGTGACGGGGGTGACGGTGACGGCGGTCTTCCCGAGGCCGCGCCCGAGCCCGACGTCCAGGCCGGCGGTCCCGGCATCTACGTATCGCCGACAGGCAACGATACGACCGGCACCGGCACGCGTGATCTCCCGGTGAGCAGCATCGGCAGAGGGATCGCGCTCGCCGCGCAGGCTCCGGCTCCGCACTTCGTCTACATATGTTCGGCGAAGTACACCGAGCAGGTCCTCCTCGACGCCGCGCACGACGGCGTCTCGCTCTTCGGCGGGTTCGCGTGCCCGGGCAAACCGAACCCGTGGTCGCGCGACGGCGCGCTCGCGAACGTCGAGGCGCCCGCGCCCGGCGGATTCGCGCTCCGGATCGACGCGCTCGCCGTCGGGACGACGATCGAGGACATGGGCTTTACCGCGCTCGCGGGAACGGCGGCCAGCCCGTCGAGCCTCGCGGCGCTGGTCACCAACGCAGGGAATGTGACGCTCCGGCGCGTTGCCTTCACGGCCCGCGACGGCGCGGCCGGCGCAGGGGGCACGACCGGCTCGAACTACACCGGCGGAGCCGCCGCGGCCGGGAACCCGGCGAGCGGTCAGACCGGCGGCGGGGCGAAGGTGTGCACCTGCCAGGACGGTACGACTTCGACCGGCGGCAAGGGCGGCGACGGCAACGACGTCAGTCCGCAGAAGGGCGCTCCGGGATTACCGGCGCTAGGAGGCGGCGCAGGTGGCGCCAGCAACTGCAACCCCGGCATCGGGGGCTTCTCCGCTTCGGCCGGAGGGGGAGGGCTCGGCGCGACGACGTACGGCACGTTGACGACGAGCGGATGGTCGCCTTCGCCGGGTGTGTCCGGAAGCAACGGCCCCGTCGGACAGGGCGGCGGCGGTGGCGGGGGCGATTCGGCGCCCAGCAAGGGCGGCGCCGGCGGCGGCGGTTGCGGAGGATGCGGCGGCGCAGGAGGCGCGGCCGGGCAAGGTGGCGGCGCGAGCATCGCGCTGGCCAGCCTGAACTCGACGGTCGCGCTCGACACGTGCACGCTCATCACGGGCAAGGGTAGCCAGGGCGGTAAGGGCGGCGATGGCCAGTCGGCGCAAACGGGCGGCGGCGGCGGGGCCGGGGGCGGGAACAACTGCACGCCCGGCGATACCGGCGGCGCGGGTGGCACCGGCGGCGTCGGCGGCGGAGGTGGCGGCGGCGCGGGGGGCGTGTCGATCGGCGTCGCGTACAAGGGAACCCCGCCGAACCTCGGCACTGCCGTTCCTCAGCTCGGCAGCGGAGGCGCGCCAGGGGGCGGCGGGCTCCCCTTCGGTACCGGCTCGCCCGGGGTGCTCGGTCTTCCGTTCCCGACGCTGCTGGTCCCGTAGAGCAACCGTCCCCTGGCTGGAACCTCCAAGACCGACGCCAGTCCTCGGCGCGTCGGGACCGTGCTATTCCCGATGCATGACGACTGAACCGGGGAAGCCGCCCGTCCGAGTCCTCACGGTGACGATGAGCGACTCGCGCAAGCGCTCGAACGACGAGTCTGGCAGGGCGCTCGTCGAAGATCTCGTCGCTGGTGGGGTGAAGCACGTCCGCCACGTGATCCTGAAGGAGGAGCCCCGCTTCATCCAGGAGCTCGTTCGCTCGGTCTCGACGGACAACACCGCGGACGCTGTCGTGATCACGGGCGGCACCGGCATCACCCCGCGCGACAACACCTACGAGGCCCTCCTCGAGATCTACGACAAGCACCTCATCGGCTTCGGTGAGACGTTCCGGCGTCTGTCGTGGGACCAGATCGGACCGCACGCGATCCTGAGTCGCGCGAGCGCCGGCGTCGTCAACGAGTGCGTGGTCTTCTCGCTCCCGGGGAGCACCAAGGCCGTGCGCCTGGGCGTGCGCGAGCTGATTCTTCCGATCCTGCAGCACGCGGTCGAGCTCGCGATCGGTCGGTCGACGCACGTGCCATCGATGATTCCGCCGCCCGTGTCGGCGCCTGCCTCGGAAAAGTGAAAGTCGAGATCCTCTACTTTGCCGCCGTTCGGGATCTCGTCGGCGTCGACGCCGAGGGGATGGAGCTCCCGGCCACCGTCGGGTGCGTGCGCGACTTCGTCGCGTTCCTAGAAGAGGCGCGGCCCGCGCTCGCCGGGCGGATGGGTCACGTGCGCATCGCGCGAAACGAGGCGTTTGCGTCGCCCGACGAGCCGGTCACCGAAGGGGACGTGCTCGCGCTGATTCCGCCGGTCGCGGGCGGGTAGGTCACCCGTGGCCGTGGCCGTGCCCGTCGCCGTGACCATGGCCGTGGTCGTGGTGGTGGCCGCCTGGCTCGCAGCGGGCGTCGACCCAGCCGACCCACGCCGTTCCGTCCGGCCCGTGCTCGCGCTTCCAGATCGGGACCCGCGACTTGATGCGATCGATGAGCAGCCGGCAAGCGCGGAACGCCTCGTCGCGGTGCGGCGCGCTGGCCGCGCAGACGATCGCCGCGTCGCCCACCGCCAGCGCGCCCAACCGGTGGATCGCCGCGACGCGGACGCCCGCGATCTCCGCCTCGATCTCGGTGGCGATGCGCGCCATCTCCCGCCGGGCCATCGACGCATAGGCCGAGTACTCGAGGCGCGTCACCGGGCGCCCTTCGCTGTGATCGCGCACGACGCCGAGGAAGACGTCGATGCCCCCCGCCGCCGCGTGGCTCACGTGCTCCATCGCCTCCGCCACCGAGAGCACCTCGTTGCGCAGATCCGCCAGCATGCTCAGCTCCTCGTCCAGGTGCCCGACTTACCGCCGGACTTCTCGAGGAGCGAGACGCCGAACGTCATGCCCCGATCGATCCCCTTCAGCATGTCGTAGATCGTGAGGGCACCGGTCGACGCGCCGACCATGGCCTCCATCTCGACGCCGGTGCGGTCGCGCGCCTCGACGCGCACGTCGACCGTGAGGACGCGCTCGCCCGCGTGGATGTCCACATCGACGCGCGTGAGCGCGATCGCGTGGCACAGTGGGATGAGGTCGCTCGTGCGTTTGGCCGCCTGAATGGCGGCGACGCGCGCGGTCGCGAGGACGTCACCCTTGGGGGTCGCGCCGGCGCGCAGCCGCGCGAGCGTCTCCGGCATCATGCGCACCTCGGCGCGCGCGACCGCGACGCGCGCGGTGACGTCCTTGCCGCCGACGTCGACCATGTGCACTTCGCCCTTCGCGTCGAGGTGCGTGGAGATGGGGCGGGTGGCGGGGTCGGCCAGGATCTCGTCGTAGGCGCGGCGCAGGCGATCACTCCGTCCGCGTCGGGCGAGGCGGCAGAGCGTGTAGCGATCGAGGGGCGCGAGCGTGCGCCAACGCGACGCCTCTAGCGGTCGCGCCTCTCCCAGCGCGCGGACGAGGTCGGCCGGGAGGCCGCTCGCGGGAGGATCCATGGCGGCGGTGATGGTCTCGCACGGGACGTCCTCCTCGACCAGGAGATCACGCACGCGCGGCCCGTCGACCTTCTTCTCGCTTCCGAGCGACGTGATCGCCACGCGCGCGCCGCTACGCATGCGACGCCACGCCACCGCGGTCAGCTTCGCGCCGCACGCGTCGAGCGCGCGCCGGGCCGCGAGGGGAATGGTGTCCAGCCACTCGTCGATGTCTTCGAAAGCGTAGATCTTCATCGTTCACAACCCCAAGTCGCGTGCAAAATACACGAGAACGGTCGCGTCGGCGGCGAGGTCGCCTCCCTCGGCCGGCACGACGACGAGCCCGTCGGCCTCTGCCATCGAGGTGGACGCGCCGCTCGCCTGGTTGCCGAGCGGCGTCGCCACGAGCGCGCCGCCCGGCGCCGCGAGGGTCGCGCGGACGAAGGCGAGGCGGCCAGGCGCGTGGCGAATGGGGCGCGCCAGGCGGGCGGCGAGCGGGGACGGGAGGGGGTGAAGGTCGCCTTGCAGCGCGCGGAGGAGCGGCACGCCGAAGAGCGCGAACGTGATCATCGCCGACGCCGGGTTGCCTGGCAGCCCGAGCACGAGCGCCGCGCCGCGCCGGCCGACGGTGAGCGGCTTGCCGGGCTTCATGGCGACCTTGTAGAGCTCGATCGTGCAGCCGATCGCTTCCAGCGCGGGGCGCACGAGGTCGTGGTCGCCGACGCTCACGCCGCCGATGGTGACGAGGAGATCGGTCGCCCGGAGCGCCTCGTCGAAGGCCCGCTCGGTCTCCGCGCGATCGTCGGCCACGGGCGGCATCACGCGCACGGTGGCGCCTGCCGCACGCGCCATCGCGCGCACGGCGATGGAGTTGCTGTCGGGGATGGTGCCCGGACGCGTGGCAGTCCCAGGCGCACGAAGCTCGTCGCCGCTGCCGAGCACCGTCACGACCGGGCGCCGCGCGACCTCCAGCCACGCGCGATCGCAGGTCGCGGCGAGCGCCAGGTGGCTCGGCCCCAGGCGTGTCCCGGGGACGAGTGCCTGCGCGCCGGCGGCCATGTCCTCGCCGCGCTTGCGCACGTGGGCCCACGGCGCGGGGCGCGTTCGGAGCGTGACGCGCTCACCGTCGCGCGTGACGTCTTCTTGCATCACGACCGCGTCGGCGCCGTCGGGCAGCGCCGCGCCCGTGAAGATGCGGCACGCGGCGCCGGGGGCGAGCGCGGGCACGGGACCCCCCGCGCGGCTCTCTCCGCGCACGTCGAGCATGTACGGGCCACCGCCTGTGAGCTCGCTGGTACGGACCGCGTACCCGTCCATCGCGCTCCCGTCGGCGTCGGGCAGATCGACCGGCGTGAGCACGTCCTCCGCGAGAACGCGGCCGGCGGCATCGTGGATCGCGACGCGCTCGGGAGCTACGACGCGGGCAAGCGCGATGACGTGCGCGTGGGCCTCGGTGAAGGAAAGCATTCGGGGGAGAGGGTACACCCCGGCGGCGTCTTCGGGGTCGGGGTCGGGGGTCGGGGTCGGGTGTCGGGGTCGGAAATCGGCGTCGGCGTCGGCGTTCGGCGTCGGACTCAATTGTACATCCCGCTTCACGGTCGAATCCCGCTCGGGTGGTATGCTCCTCACTTCGGAGGCTAATGCGCCGGAGCTTCGGACCAGTGCTGCTCTCCGGCTTGCTGTTCGCGACGTCCGTCGGCCGCGGTGAGCTACTCGCACGACGCAGGTGCCGACGTTGTGCTGGCGCCGGCAGACGGCAGCACGGATGCGTGCAAACACTGCCCGAACGAGTTTCTGCCCTGCGTCTACCACTGCCCGGGATCGATGTTCGGCAACGTGATGATCTGCAACGGCGGTCTCTGGTGTGGTGTCCCAAGACCTCCGGCGGCGTGCACGCCGCAGCTCCATCTCGACGGAGGGGCGGACGGGGACGCGTCCGACGCGGGGGCCGACTAGCGACCAAGCCAACAGCACGCGAGGAGAACCGCGATTTGAGCGGCACGTGAATCGATGGGATTTGCGCCTCGCGGTACCGACTTTCGCACTGACGCTACGCCGACACCGATACCGACGCCGACGCCGATACCGACGCCGACGCCGACGCCGACGCCGACGCCGACACCGACCCCGACGCCGACGCCGACGCCGACACCGACGCCGACACCGATACCGACGCTGACCCCGACTCCGACGCCGACTCCGACGCCGACTCCGACCCCGACTCCGACCCCGACCCCGACTCCGACTCCGACCCCGACTCCGGGTGATATGCTCCCCATCCTGGAGGCCTCCATGCGCCGCGTCCTTTGCGCCCTCGCTCTCGGCATTCTTCCCGCGGTCGCGTGCTCCAACGGGGGAGTCACCTACGCGCTCCCGCCCGGGACCGACGACGGCGGCGCGGTCACCGTCGACTCGGGGCTTCCGCCCGGCCTCGGTGTCGGGGGCAAGTGCGACGCCGATCACCCGTGCCGTGCCGGCCTCGCGTGCGAGGGCGGAAAGTGCGCGCCCGGGCACTCGCTGGGCGACGGGACGCCGTGCGTCATCAGCGCGGAGTGCAAGACCGGCGACTATTGCGGTCCCGCGCGCACGTGCGCGCCGGCGGGCGCGGGAACGGCCGGCGGCGGATGCGCGAGCGACGCCGACTGCGCGTCGGGCCTCAAGTGCGAGATCGTCGGCTTCGGCGCCCAGTGCGTGCCCGAGGGCACGGGCGACGTCGGTGGCGCATGCACCACCACCGCGGACTGCTTCGGCGGCCTCGCGTGCGTGAACAAGACCTGCGCGCCGCTCCCGCCGTCGCCGGGAGGCGTCCCGCCGCTCGGCTTCCCGCCGTGGCCCGGCGTCACCTGCACCGACGATCCCCCGCCCGCCAAGGCGTACTTCCGCGTGCCACGCGGCGCGAACGACGGCGACTTCTTTCGTCTCCCGTTCCCGAGCGACGTCCGCCGCAAGTCGGGCCGCCCCGATCTCTCGGGCTTTCCGACGCCGGGCGCAGACCTCCTCGGCTACGACATCGTCGATCGCTACGCCCGCGACGTCGAGGCGCACACCGACGGCTTCAGCGCCTACCCGACGGTCACGTTTCGCTTCAGCGCGTCGGCCGATTTCACCTCGCTGAAGCAGCCAGGGGTCATCCGCTGGGTCGACGTGTCCCCGGGCGGGACCGGCGACGACGTCGGCTTCGCCTGGAGCGCGACGACCGGCCGTAGCCCGTACGTCTGCCCCAACGCGCTCAGCGCGCGCCCTTCGAACGGCGCGCCGCTCGCGGCCGGCAAGACGTACGCGGTCATCATCACCACCGGCGCGCAGGCTGCCGGCGGGGGCCCGGTGGCTCGTGACGACGACTTCGGCGCCGTGATCGGCGCGGCCGCGCCCTCCGATCCCGCGCTCTCCGCGGCGTGGACGGCCTACAAGCCGCTCCGCGACTGGTTGACCGCGAAGGCCGTCAGCCCGAGCTCGATCCTGAACGCAGCGGTCTTCACCGTCGCGCATCCAAGCGTGCCGGCGCAGGGACTCGCGGGCGCGATCGCAGCCGGCGCCGCGCCGACCGCCGCGTCGTGGGTGAAGTGTGGGGCCGCGCCGTCGCCCTGCCCACAGGCCACCGGCGATCGCGCGTGCGGCGCCGCCGATCCGGCGTTCGACGAGCTGCACGCCCTCGTGACGCTGCCGGTCTTCCAGTCGGGGACGGCGCCGTACCAGGACACCGGCGGCGACTTGCACTACGACGGCGCCGGCGTGCCGACGGTGCAGCGCACCGAGCCGGTGTGTCTCGCGCTCACGATCCCGAAGGGCAGCGCGATGCCGGCGGGCGGCTGGCCGCTCGTCCTCTACGCGCACGGCACCGGCGGCAGCTTCCGCAGCCACGTCACCGAGGGCGTCGCCGCGCGCCTCGCGACGATCGACGACGGCGCGGGCGGCCAGGTCCACGCGGCGGTGCTCGGCATCGATCAGGTCCAGCACGGGCCGCGCCGCGGCGCCTCCACGGCGTCGCCGAACGATCTGTTCTTCAACTTCACGAACCCCAGCGCCTCGCGCGGCAACCCGCTGCAGGGCGCGGCCGATCAGATCTCGCTCGTCCGCTTCGCGAAGGGGCTCGATCTGCTCGCCCCGTCGTCGCCGACGGGCGCCGAGATCAAGTTCGGCGCGGTCGCGTACTGGGGCCACTCGCAAGGCGCGACCGAGGGGGCCATCGCGATGCCCTACGTCGCGGGGGTCACCGGCGTGGTCCTCAGCGGCGAGGGCGCGAGCCTCATCGACGCGCTCCTCTCGAAGAAGAGCCCGGTCGACATCGCCTCCGCGATCCCGTTCGTGCTCCAGGATCCCGGCGTCAGCACGTCGCACCCGGTGCTGTCCCTCTTGCAGAACGCGATCGACGTCGCCGATCCCTTGAACCACGCGCGTTTCCTCGCCGCCGCGCCGATCGCACCCATCACCGCGAAGCACGTCTTCCAGCCTTACGGTCTGAAGGACACGTTCGCGCCGCCGGTCACCGAGGCGACCTACGCGCTTGCGGCCGGGCTCGGACTCCTCTCGGCGTCACCGAGCGCGAGCCCGCCCGATCCGATAGGTTCGCTCAACCCCGCGGCGGTCCCGGCGTCCGGCAACCTCGGGAGCGGAGTGACGAGCGCGTACGTGCGCGAGTACGGCCCGAACGGGTACGACGGCCACTTCGTCGCGTTCAAGGAGTCCGTCGCGCAGGCGGACGTCGCGCACTTTCTGGCCGACGCGCTGGCCGGCAAGGTGCCCAAGGTCGGGCGATGATCGCGATCGAGGAATTCCGCGCGCGCGGCCGCTTCGTCCCGACCGTCGACGGCAAGGTCTTCGCGATCGCCAGCGGCAAGGAGGACGCCGGCGAGCCGCCGGTGCTGGTGCTGCACGGCTTCCCCACTTCGTCGTGGGACTTCGCCGACGCGATCGAGCTGCTCGCGCCGCGTCGCCGCGTCGTCGCCCTCGATTTCCTCGGCTTCGGCTGGTCCGACAAGCCGCCGGAGCTGGGCTATTCGCTCTTCGAGCAGGCCGACGCCACCATCGCGGCGGCGGAGGCGTTCAACCTCCGTCGCGTCCACCTCTGGGCGCACGACATGGGCACGAGCGTTGCGACCGAGCTGCTCGCACGCCGCGAGCGCGGGCTCCTCCCGTTCGAGATCGCCAGCCTCGTCCTCATGAACGGCAGCGTGCACATCGAGATGGCGCAGCTCACCCTCGGGCAGCGTGTGCTGAAGTCGCCGCTCGGCCCGCTCTTCGCGCGCCTCAACAACCGGCGCACCTTCAAGGCGCAGCTCCGTCGCGTCTTCGCGCGCCCCCCGTCCGACGCGGAGCTCGACGCCATGTGGGAGCTGGCGGCCCGCGAGGACGGCCCGGCGCGCTTCCCGCAGATCATCCGCTACACCGAGGAGCGCGCGCGCTTCCGCCGCCGCTGGATCGGCGCGCTCGAACGCTTCGACCGCCCCGCGCTCGTGGCGTGGGGCCGCCTCGATCCGGTGGCCGTCGTCCCGATCGCCGAGCAGCTCGCGCGCGAGATCCCCGGCGCGGCGCTCCTCTTCTGGGACGATCTGGGGCACTACCCTCAGGTGGAAGACACGGCCCGCGTCGTCAAGGACGTCGAGGCGTTCTGGAACCGCGTCAGACTTCCTCCGCCGTGAAGGCGAGCACGCGCGCGATCTCCGTCGTGCCGCACGCCAGCGCGACGAGCCGGTCGACGCCGAGCGCATTGCCGCCGGCGTCGACCCCATCGACAGAGAGCTTCGCGAGCGCAGCGAGGAGCTTCTCGTCGATCGGATACACATCGAGCCCCCGCGCGCGTCGCGCGTCCTGGTCCGCGACGAAGCGCGCGCGCTGGTCGACGGGGTCGGTCAGCTCGCCGAAGCCGTTGCACAGCTCCACCCCGGCGACGTAGCACTCGAACCGCTCGGCGACGCGCGGATCGCTCGGCTTCTTGCGCGCGAGCGACGCCTGCGTCGCCGGGTAGTCGGTAAGCATGACTCCGTGGTCGAGCGCCGCGAGCCCCGGCTCGACGCGATCGACGAGCAAGCGGAAGTAGGTGTCCTCGTCGTCGGCCGCGAGGCGCAGCGTCTCGTCCGGCGCGACGCCCGCCCATCGCGCGTACGCCTCGCACACCGTGATCCGCGCGAACGGCGGCGTCACGTCGAGGGTGCGGCCGTCGACGTGCACGCGTCCGCCGGTCACGCTCGCGATGAGCTCCTCGGTGTCGTGCATCACGTCGTCCACGCCGCCGCCGGCGCGGTACCACTCGAGGATCGAGAACTCCGGGTTGTGCCGCGCGCCCAGCTCGCCCTTCCGGAACGCCTTGGTGATCTGGAAGATGCGGCTCCACCCGTCGGCGAGGAGGCGCTTCATCTGGTACTCGGGCGACGTCCCCAGCCACGCGCCGCCGGCGGGTATGGCCTCCAGGTGAAGATCCATTCCGGGGGAGGGGACCATGATCGGCGTCTCGACCTCGAGGAAGCCGCGCGCGTCGAAGAACGAGCGAACCTTCGCGACGACGCTGGCGCGCTCGCGGAGGAGCTTCATCGCGGGGCGTGTGGGGCCGGCGGCTTGGGGAGCAGTCCGCGCAGGAAGATGTCCGCGAGCTGCCCTGCGGCGCGGACGAGCCCGCCCTGATCGGCGCGCCCGAGCGCCCAGGTGAGCGCTACGCCGTCGAGCGCGCCGAAGAGCGAGCGTGCCACGAGGTGCGGTGACACGTCGCTGCGGAAGTCGCCGTGCGCCTGCCCCTCGGCCACGATGCGCGCGATGGCGTCGAGGTACGCGATGAAGCGCGGCGCCGCGTACTCCTTCATGAGCTTGGTCGACTGGCGCAGGATGACCGTGATGACCTCGGCGAGATCGCGCTCGCCCTCGAGGAGGCCGAGCTGCATCTCGATCACGCGCCGCAGCTTGTCCGGCGCGTTCTCGTGCTTCGGCAGCTCCTCGCGCATGAAAGCAAGCAGCCGCTCGACGCGGTCCTCGAAGAGCGACACGAGGAGCTCGTCCTTGCTCTTGAAGTAGAGGTAGATGGTGCCATCGGCCACGCCGGCAGCCTTGGCCACCTCGCTCACGCGCGTCGCGTAGAAGCCGCTCTTGGCGAACACCTTCACCGCGGCCTTCAGGATCCGCTCGCGCTTGTCGCCGCTGCGGCGCGGGCTGGCGGCGACCTTGGCGGGCTTCTTCGCCTTTCGGGAAGTGAGTGAGGATTCACTCATTGGCTGCCTAGACGAGTATCAAGGCCGCCCGACCCGGTCAATCGGGGCATCCCTGCCGCCGCGCTACCGGACCGCGGCGAGCAGGAACATGCGCTCGGCGAAGGCGCCGATCTGATGACCGATCCACGGCGCGAGGGCGACGATCCCCGCCACGACGGCGAGGAGGCGCGGCAGGTGGGCGATCGTCGGATCCTGAATCTGCGACGCGGCCTGAAACGCGGCGACGACGAGGCCGACGAGCGCCGCGATCCCCACGATCGGCAGCGCGACGGCGACCGAGAGCAGGAGCGCCTCCTGCGCGTGCTGGAGGAGCGTCGCCGGGGGCACGGTCAGCCGTCCGAGGGGGCGTCGGCGGAGCCGGTGTCGGCAGGGCCGGTGTCGCCGGCAGAGTCCTTCGCCGCGTCGCTGCCGGCCTCGGTCGCGCCGTCCGCCGTCGTGTTGGCGTCGGTGGGGAGGCCGGCGTCGATGCCGACCGCCGTCTGGACGGCGCACACCGGCGTCGTCGCCTGGGTGCGGTCGGCAGGGCAGCAGCGGTCGGTGCTGCTGCCGTTGAGCTGCCCGGCCGGCGTGCAAACGAAGCTCCCGGCGCAGTCGTCGTTGCCGTTGCTGTCGGCGAGCACGCTGCAGCGCTCCCCCTCTCCCTGGCCCGAGCAGGCGGCGGCGAGCACCACAGCACCCGTCGCGACGAAGGCGAGGAACAAAGGAACGAAGCGGCTCTTCCGGAGCGTCATGGCGGGCGTCAACCTAGTCGGAGACCGGCGCGGTGTAAACCCCTGATCAAATTCGGGATCGGCGCCCGGCGAGCCCAGACGAAGCCGCCGGGCAGGTCGAGGGGCAGCTCCGATCAGGAGCCGCCACTCAGGTCACGCGTCGAGGCGTGCTCCTTGATCTTGGCCTCCTTGGCTTCCACCGTGGTGCCGAAGAGGCGCGTGTACTCGAAGGCGCTCGCGACGGAGAAGACGAGCGACACGTACACGAGGGCGCGGCCCACCTTTACGACGTCGACGACGCCGAGGTCGATGCCGACGTAGCTCAGGTGGTAGGGAAAGCCGAGGATGAGGGCGATGATGCCGATCATCTGGAG
Source organism: Myxococcales bacterium (assembly GCA_025359105.1). Taxonomy (GTDB): domain Bacteria; phylum Myxococcota_A; class Polyangia; order Polyangiales; family Polyangiaceae; genus JANYHK01. Next base: position 69,310 of record JANYHK010000015.1, read on the forward strand.
CGCGGTCTTCACCTTGCCCTCTTGCCCGGCGGAGATGACGACCCCTTCGCTCGCCGCGATGCTGCGGAGTCCCGTCACGCTGATCTCGCGCCCGATGAGCACCACGACGACCCACGCCTGGATGCGTCCCATCGGCACCATCCAGATGAGCGTCGCCATGACGATGAGCTTGTCGGCGAGCGGATCCAGGAACTTGCCGAGGACGCTCACGACGTTGAGCTTGCGCGCGAGGTAGCCGTCGAGGATGTCGGTGATGGCAGCGAGCGTGAAGAGCAGCGCCGACCAGAAGCAGTCCCGCGGCGTGTTGCGGTCGAGAAACCACAGGCAGGCCGGGATCATCACGATGCGCGCCATCGTGAGGAGGTTGGGGATGTTGAGCGCGTCCTCCGCGAGGGAGCGGCGCCGCTCGCGTCGCTCTTCGGGGCTCGGCTTCGGGCGCGGGGTGCCGGGCACGGTCACAACCCGAGCAGTATCACATCAACGCGACGAGCACGGTCCCCTCGCCGGCGAAGCTGAGCAGGCCGCGCTGGCCGGCGGGGGCCTCGGAGGCGGGGAGGACGCGCGGCACGAGGCGCCCGAGCCAGCCGACGATCGCGTCGCGCCGCACGGTCACCGCGCGGGCGGGGCTGACGGGGATCGCGCCGATGCTCCCGCTCCCGCCGCCAAGCTCGAGGAGCACGACGCCGACGCCGCGCAGCTGCACGACGCGCACGGCTTCGGCGTCGCCGGCCGACAGCTTGCCGCTCTCGTACGTCAGCGCCAGATCGAAGCCGAGCAGGTGCTCCTCGCGCACGTAGGCGGGCGCCTCTTCGAGGCCGAACGCGACGACGACGTTCTTGGCGCGCGCGCGCACGACGACGCTGGCGGCGCCGGCGACCTTCACGAGCGGGGCGACGACGCCGCCGAGGGGCTCACCGGTCGCCTTCTCGCGCGTGCGGCGCTCGAGCACGATCTGCGTGGCGGCGCCGACGAACGCGCGGATGGACTCGAGGCGCAACGCGAAGGGGCGCTCGTCGGTGGTCGTCACGAGCGCGCCGGCGTCGCCGTGGAGGACGACGCCGGGCGCGTCGGGGAAGGGGAGCGCTGCGGCGACGAGCGCCTCGCTCGCCTTGGGGGCCGCGTGCGGAGGCATGGTTGGACGTCGCGGGTCGGGCGGTGCCACGCCGGGGAGCGTCTCGGGCGCGGGGACCGTCGGCCGGATACGGACCTCCGCCACAGGCTTCACCGGCGGCGGCGGCTCGGAGCGGTGGGCCGCTGGTGCGGCGAGCGCGAAGCTCAACTCGCCGGCGTCGAGCTCCTGGAACGCGCCGCCCGCCGCTGGCCGCACCTCGGGCGGCTCGTACGCGTGCGCGCCGGGCGGACCGGGTGGGCCAGACAGACCGGGCGGGGCGGCGGGAGGCGGCGGAAGCTGGCTCGGCCGGAGGCTGCCACCGCCGCGCTGGGCGAGGCGGCGTGCCATGTGCGAATGCCCACCGTGCTCGAACGCCTCGAGCGCTCGCGGGACATCGCCCGTGCGCTCGTACGCGAGGCCGAGGTACCCCCACGCCCGCTTGTGCTCCGGCTGCGCCTTCACGATGGCCTCGAGCTCGTCGCGCGCGCGTCCGGCCTGCTGCGTCTTCAGGTAACAGAGCGCGAGGTTCAGGCGCAGGCTCGGCTCGCGCGGGTTCTGGTTGCGGAGCGTCTCGTAGATCTGGGTCGCACGCGCGTAGAGGCCGAGCCGAAAGTAGACCACCGCGAGCAGGTCCTGCCCCTTGGCGTCGCGCGGCTGGTAGGTGAGCGCGCGCTCGAGCGACTCCTTCGCCTCGTGGACGCGATCGTCCTGCAAGAGCTCGCTGCCGCGGTAGAGGTGGAAGAGGAAGTCCTCGTCCGCGACCTCTCGCCCCGACTCCGCCGACGGCGGCTGCGCGGTGAGGCGCGGCTCTGGGACGAGGGAGTCGGCCATGTCGACCCATTCTAGCGATGTTCGCGGCGTTCCGTCGCCCGCGGAAAGCGGTGGCCTGTTTCGAGCCTCATGTCACGATGGTGGGAATGTCGGTTTCGCGCCTCGTTCGGCCTCGGCTTCCGTCTTTTCTCTCTTTTGCGACGTCGCTCCCCGCCCTCTTCTTCCTCCTCTCCGGCGCTTGCGGCGGCGGTTCTGGCGCGATGATCAACGGCGAGGTCCCCGGCGACGACGGCGGCGGTGGCGGCGGGGCGGACGGCGGCGGGCGAGGCGATGGGAGCGGCGGCGGGAACGACGGCGGTGGCGGCAACCGAGACGCGGCGGATCCGAACCGTCTGCAGACCGTCTTCGTCATCATGATGGAGAACCACAGCTGGGCGACCATCAACACCAACGACAACTCGGTCTACATCAAGTCGCTTTTGCCGCTCGGAGGCCACGCCGAGGCCTACTCGACGCCGCCCGCCAACCACCCCAGCGAGCCCAACTACATCTGGCTCGAGTCGGGCGGCAACCTCGGCATCACGACCGACGACCCTCCCGCCAAGAACCACCAGGCGGTCACCGACCACCTCGTCACCTTGCTCGACAAGGCGGGCGTGAGCTGGAAAGCGTACGCCGAGGATATTTCCGGCAACGACTGCCCCCTCGCCGACTCGGGCAAGTACGTCTCCCGCCACGTCCCGATGCTGTTCTTCGACGACGTCACGGACGGCAACGACGCAAATTCAGCCAACTGCAAGGCGCACGTTCGCCCGTACAAGGAGCTCGCCGCAGATCTCACCGGCAACAAGGTGGCGCGCTACAACTTCATCACGCCCAACCTCTGCGACGACATGCACGGCCTCTCACTCTCGTGCGGGACGACGAACTTCGACGAGATCGGCGCCGGCGACACCTGGCTCAAGAACGAGGTGCCGAAGATCCTCGCGTCCGACGCCTACAAGCGCAACGGCGTCCTCTTCATTCTGTGGGACGAAGGCGACGAGAAGCTCCTCGGCAAGGCGAGCGACGGGCCGATACCGCTGCTCGTGATGTCGCCCAAGGCGAAGGCAGGCTTCGCGAGCCAGACCAAGCTCACCCATAGCTCGATGCTGCGCTCGGTCCAGGAAATTTTCGGGGTCGCCCCGCTCTTGCGTGACGCCCAGAACGCGACGAACCTCTCCGAGTTTTTTACGAGCTTCCCGTGAGCACGCACGGCAAACCGCAAGAAGCCGGTTGGCGGAAACGGCAAGCCGTGGTTCGATTCGTCGCCCCATGACGATCAACAAGCGCCGATCGCGCCTGCGCCGCAGCAACACCCCGCCGCCGCCCGCCGTTGGCGATTTCCGCGTGTCGCAGCTGCCCATCCCGCCGCCCGCCGCGCTCCCGCACGAGCACGAGAGCGAGCATGAAGACGAGCACGCGGAGAGCGAAGACGAGGAGGCCCTCGATCGCGTTCTGTACCAGCCGACCCCCGCGTTGCCGCCGGTCGCGCCGCAACGCCCCGACGCCACCCTCGCGAGCGCCGCCCCCGCCAAGCCGGCGGCGCCCGCCGCGTCAGCGAAGCCGCCGCCGCCCGCCGCGTCCGCGAAACCGCCGCCGCCCGCCGCGTCCGCAAAGTCGGCCGCCCCCGCAGCCCCCGCGAAGCCGCTCGCGCCCGTCACGCCCCCGCCGGTCGAAGAAAAGGACTACGAGGACGAAGCGGGGGACGAGGACGAAGAGGAAGAAGACGAAGCGCTGGAAGAGGAGAAGCGGGCAGAGGAAGAGGAAGAGCAGGAAGAGGGCGACGAGGAGCCCAGCGCTCCCGCGGACGACGCCGAGACGACCGAGATCGAGGCCGTGGGCGCGCCCCGCCACGACGCCGAGACCGAGCCGCTCGCTGCGCCGCCGGCCCCAGCCACGCCGCGGTGGATCCCCCTCGCGATCCTCGTCGCCACCGCCGTAGGCGTGCTGCTCTGGGTCCGCTTCCGTGGGCACGACGCCCAGCCGACGCCGCGCGTGGTGGCGCCGGTCGTGAGCGCGTCGGTCGCCGCCTTGCCCCGGCTGCCCACGCTGTCGACCGCCGAGCCGGACATCGATCGCTCGCTCGACGACGCGTCGGTGCTCGACTTCGAGGCGGCGAAGGCCGAGCGCAAGCAGGCCGTCCTCGCGCTCGAGAAGCACGACATCGTGAAGGCGCTCGACCTCGCCACGCAGGCCGTCGGGCACGATCCACAGGACGCCGAGGGGTGGCTCATCCTGGGCGCGGCGCACATCTACAAGGGCGACTTCGTCAATTCCCGGAACGCCTTCAAGACGTGCGTCGACGTGGCGAAGGTCGGGCGCCGCGACGAGTGCGCGGCTTTGCTCCACTGATAGGGCAGAGCGCTACCAGCGTTTGCGGGTAGTGGTGATGGCGAGGAGGGCCACGACTGCGATGGCGGCCGTGGTGAGCCAGTTCTGGCCAATGGAGGTGCCGGTCGTGGCGCGGAGATCCACGAGGCCTCCGGTGGCGAGGGACGCGGCCGCCCACGAGAACGCGGCGTGCGCGCCCCAGGCGAGCCAGGCGCCGCGGTCGCGGAGCCAGAGGGCGCCGTAGGCCACGCCGGCGAAGAAGGCGGCCGCGAGCAGCGGCGGGGCCGTGGATCCGTCGCCGTAGGTCGCGGCCACATCCGCGAGGCCGCACGCGACCAGGCGCACCCACGACGGTGTGCCCGCGGGCAGCACGCGGAGCACGAGGCCGCGCTGGAGGAGCTCGTCTCGCGCCGCCATGAACGCCGGGACGACCGCGCCAACGATCGCCACGACGGGCGCCGGGACGTTCGGCGCCAGGCGCGCTGCACCCGTCGCGATCACCACGACGCCGACGAGCGCCGCGGCCGACAGCCCCATCCCTGCGCCGCGCAGGCCGCGCAGCGCGACGTCGCGCGTGCTCGGCATCTTCGCGAGCGGATCGCTCCACGCGATGCCGAGCCGCCCGGCACCCCATTCGGCGATCACCGTCTGGACGATGGCCGCCGCGACGGCGTATTGAGCCAGGAACGCGCCGGCGAACCGCGCCGCGCCGTAAACGACCGTGCCCTGGAGCGCGACGCGGGCCGACGCGCGAAGATTGGCGCGCCACTCCGGCTCGGTCACAGCGCCTCCGCGAGCTCGTCGCCCTGCGCGAGCAGGCCGGGGAGGCCGCCGGTGTGCAGGAAGAGGACGCGCGCGCCGCGGGGGACGTCGCCGCGTTCGACGGCGCGCGCGAGGCCGTAGAGCGCCTTGCCCGTGTACACCGGATCCAGGACGGTGCCGCTGCTGCGCGCGACCTCGACGAGGAAGCGCTTCTGGGCGTCGTCCATGACGCCGTACCCGGGGCCCTTGCTGCGATCATCGAAGACGAGTGGCGCCGGCGCGCCGAGCGAGGCGTCGAGCGCCTGGGCCTCGTGCACGATCCGCGACGCGACGTGCTCGAAATAGGACGCGTCGTCGCACACGCACACGGCGCGCACGCTCTTGGCCGCGCCGTGTTTGGCGGCGCCGAGCGCGACACCCGCCGCCGTGCCGCCCGAGCCGCACGCGTGGACGACGACGTCGAACGGCGTGCGAGCCCCGGCCAGCCCGAGATCGATCTGCCCGCGCACCTCTTCCATCGCGTCGACGTAGCCGAGCGAGCCGAGGCCGCTCGAGCCCCCTTCTGGGATCACGTACGGTCGCTCGCCGCCGCGCGCGAGCTCGAGCCCCGCGCTCTCCATCACCGCCGAGCGCTGCGCGTAGTCCTGCGTGCTGATGAGGCGGATCTCGGCGCCGACGAGGCGATCGAGCAGCACGTTGCCGCCGCGCGGCAAGGCGTCCTTCATGGCGGGGCGATCGGCGCTCGTCGGCCCCGAGCGCACGCGCAAGAACAGAACGCACTTCAGGCCGAGCTGCGCGGCGACGATCGCGGTCGCGCGGGCATGGTTCGACTGGACGCCGCCGCACGTGAGGACGACGGTGGCCTTCTTCGCCAGCGCGTCGGCCATCAGGTACTCGAGCTTGCGGAGCTTGTTGCCGGATTCGGCGCCGCCGGTGACGTCCTCGCGCTTCACCCACAGCTCGACGCCGAGGCGCACGTCGAGCGCCTGCCGCCGCACGAGCGGCGTGGGCGCGTGGACGAGTGACAGCTTGTGCATCACGTCACGACCCCTTCAGGCGAACGTGACGAGCTTTGCGCCCGCCTCGACGGTGGCGCCGGCCTCGACGTGGATCTCCGCGATCTTCGCGGGCGCCTTCGCCTTGAGCTCGTTCTCCATCTTCATCGCCTCGACCACCAGGAGCGGCTGACCCGCCGCGACCTCGTCGCCCGGCTTCACGAGCACCTTCACTACGCGCCCCGGCATCGGCGACTTGAGGAGGCGGTCACCGCTGCCCCCCTTGGTCTTCTTCGCCGCATCGGCGGCGCGCATGCGCTCGCTCTCGACGCGCACGTACGAGCGGTGCCCGCTCGCGACCGCGCCCACGTCGGGGGGCGTGCCTTCGGTCGTCAGATCGACCATCTGGCCGTCGATGCGCACCGAGAGCGTGCCGCCGAGCGCCACGACGTCGACGTCGACGCGTCGACCGCCCACGGACACGTCGAGCGCGCCGGTGGGCAGCTCGGTCACGTCGACGAGGAGCGGCTCGGCGCTGGAGGAGGGGTCGAGGTTCACGTAGTAGCGCATCGGTCTCTCAGTGGAAAAAGGGGCAGCTCTCGTTTGCCATACACCAATGGGACTGGGGGTGGCTGAGGAAGTACGGGTCCTTGCCTCCGGACGCGAAGAGACGGCCGATCATGTGGTCGTAGTAGACCGCGTCGTCGAACGACTTGCAGGGCTCGGTGAAGGTCCAGACGTGCTGGCCGACCGGGTTGATGTACGCAAGGGTTGCGCCGATGACCGGCGCGTCGGCCGGCCACGCGGCGCCGTCCTTCGTCCCTACGCCGAGCAAACGCGGCGCCCAGGCGGCCGCGAGCGACTCCGGACCTTTCACCCGCGCGCCGGCCACGCGCGCGAGGCGCAGGGGCGCGGTCGGGGGCGCGGCGTCGAAGCGGTTCTTCCCCTCGCTGTGCCAGTCGGCGTCGAAGAGCGTCTCCCCGCAGAGGTCCGGATCGCTCGGCGCCGCCGGGCACACGGCCGAGCTCTGGTAGTTGGCCACGCACGCAGGTCCACCGTGCGAACGCCGGAGGCGTTGGGCGCCGGGATGTTCGGCAGCGGCCGCGCCGTCGGCTCGAAGACGACCGTGGCACCGTCCCCGGGCGGTGTCGCGCGGAGGCCCTCGGGGGCCGTGTCGACGCCACACCCCGTCGCGAAGAGGACCGTGGTCGCGAGACAAGGGAGGCCGTGGAGGAGCCGCCTCATAAGCCGGGCGCATTGTGCCACACAGGGGCATTTGAGACTCGACAGACCGGCCACGCCCTCCTACGTCCCGCTCATGCGTCTTTTGCCGCTCGCGGTGGTCGTGGTCGCCGCCCTCTCGTGCAAGGGCTCATCGAGCTCGGCGCCTCCCCCCGAGCCCACGGGCGGACTGCCCCTCCTCGGCGGCGATTGCGATCCGATCGCCCCCGCGCACTGCGGCCTCCCGTTCCCGTCGAACGTGTGGCTCGTGGACGGCAAGGTGACGTTTGGCCCGAAGACACTCCCCGCCCTCCACGGCACCAAGGCGACCGATCCCACCCTCTGGCAGGATCGCGACGGATTTTCCCCTGGTCAGAGCGCGGTGGTCGTCCTGCCCGGCGCCGCGGCCGACGGCCTGCCCACCCCCGACACGATCGCAGCGTCGATCTCGCCCGACTCGCCCAGCATCCTGCTCGACGCCGACACCGGTGAGCGCATTCCCCACTTCGTCGATGTCGACAGCGGCACGAACGACGATCAGGACCGCGCGCTCCTCCTCCACCCCGCTGTTCGCCTCCGCGACGCCACGCGGTACATCGTCGCCTACCGCCGCGTGAAGGACGGTGACGGCAAGGTGATCGCCCCTTCGCCGGTGTTCAAAGCGCTGCGCGACGGCGCGTCCGATCCCGATCCGTCGGTCCATCGCCGCCGCGCGCTCTACGACGACGTCCTCGCGCGCCTCGCGGCGCACGGCGTCCCGCGCGCCGACCTGCAGGTCGCGTGGGATTACACGACGGCGAGCCGCGCCAACACGACGCGCGGCCTCCTCAAGATGCGCGACGAGGCCCTCGCCCTTGTGGGCGCCGACGGGCCCGAGTACACGATCACGAAGGTCGAGGACCACCCGGTCACGCAGACCTTGCAGCGCCTCACCGGTCTGATGACGGTGCCGCTCTACCTCGACATCCCGGGCCCCGGCGGCAAGCTCGTCCTCGGCCCCGATGGCCTCCCCAAACAGAACGGCACCGCGGAGTACGAGTTCGTCGTCCACGTCCCGAACAGCATCGCGAGCGGTCAGCCGCTCGGCATCGTGCAGAACGGACACGGCCTCTTCGGCGCCAAGGACGACGGCGACGGCGAGGGCGGGCAACTCGTCACCTTCTGCGACCGGTTCGGCTACGTCGGCGTCGCCGTCGATCTCATCGGCATGTCCCACGACGACGTCCCGACCGCGATCCGCTCCGTTTCCGACGATTTGAGCCTGTTCAACGGTCTCGTCGGCCGGCAGCACCAGGGCGTCTTGAACGAGCTGCTCGCGATGCGGATGATGAAGGGCCGGTTCACGCGCGACCCGCACGTGCAGGTCAACGGCAAGAGCGCCATCGATCCGACGCGGGCCTACCGCCGCGGCGACAGCCAGGGCGGCATCTTCGGGGGCACGTACATGTCCCTTTCGACGGACGTGACGCGCGGCCTCCTCGGCGTGACCGGCGCGCCGTACAGCCTCCTGCTCGATCGCAGCGCCGACTTCAGCGGCTACAAGTTCCTTCTCCGAGGCAACTACGCGACGGCGACGGACGTGCAGATCATCCTCGGTCTGATCCAGATCACCTGGGACCGCACCGAGCCGAACGGCTGGATCCCCTACGTCCGCGAGAACATGCACCCGGGGACGCCCCCGCACGAGGTGCTCATGCACGTCGCGATCGGCGATCACCAGGTCACGCCCCTCGGTGCGCACTACGAGGCGCGGACGATGAAGATCCCGAACCTGAAGCCGCTCAACCGGGACGTCTTCGGCATCGAGGGACGCGACGGCCCGTTCACCGGGAGCGCGATGGTGGAGTACTCGTTCGGCCTGCCGCCCGCGCCGCTCGCCAACTACCCGCCCGACAGTACCGCGGGCGACGATCCCCACGGCAAGCCGCGCAAGCTCGAGCCGAGCTACCTCCAGCAGGACAAGTTCTTCCGCGAGGGAATCATCGCCCCGTTCTGCAACGGTCCATGCGATCCGACCTGAGCTCGAGGGCCATAGCAACCGTTCCGTCCAAAAGACGGTTGCTATAGGCTCGCGCGCGCATGGATTTGCAGGCGCTCCTCGACGAAATCGCAGTGGCGGTCGCTCCGCTCGCGGCGCGCGGCAAGGTGGCGGACTACATCCCGGCGCTCGCCGGCGTGGCGCCGGGGCGCTTCGGGATGGCCCTCGTCACCGTGGATGGCGAGCTCTTCGGGAGCGGCGAGCTCCACGCGGCGTTCTCGCTGCAGAGCGTGTGCAAAGCGTTCACCCTGGCGCTCGTCCTCGCGGCGGACGGCGACGTGCTCTTCGAGCGCGTGGGCCGCGAGCCCTCTGGCAACCCGTTCAACTCGCTCGTGCAGCTCGAGTACGAGCACGGCGTTCCGCGCAACCCCTTCATCAACGCGGGCGCGCTCGTCACCGTCGACCGGCTCCTGTCGACGACGGGCGACGCGTTCGGCGCGCTACGCGCGTTTCTCCGCGCTGAAAGCGGCAGCACGTCGATCGATCTCGATCCGGTCGTGGCAGCTTCGGAAGCGGAGCATGGCCACCGCAATGCGGCGCTCGCGCACTTCATGGCGAGCTACGGTAACCTCGAGAACCCGGTGGACGTCGTGCTCGACCACTACTTCCGGCAGTGCGCCATCGCGATGAGCTGCGCCGAGCTCGCGCGCGCCGGCCTGTTCCTCGCGCGCCACGGCGAGCGCGCCGACGGCACCGCGCTCTTCTCGCGCAGCCTGGCGAAGCGCCTCAACGCCATCCTGCTCACCTGCGGCACCTACGACGCGGCGGGCGATTTTGCGTACCGCGTCGGACTGCCGGGCAAGAGCGGCGTCGGCGGCGGCATCCTCACCGTGCTCCCGGGCCGCGGCTGCCTCGCGGTGTGGGGCCCGGCGCTCGACAAGACCGGCAACAGCGTCGCCGGCGTCGAGGCGCTGGATCTGTTCACGACGCGCACCGGGTGGTCGATCTTCTGACGCGCACGCTCATCTAGAACGTCAGCGTTCCTTCGATGACGAGGATCGCCTTGCCAGAGAGGCGAACTCGCTCGCCGATCAAGGTGCAGCCGAGGTCGCCGCCGCGCTTGCTGACCTGACGCGCCGTCAGGTGGGTCTTGTCGAGGCGCGCCGACCAGAAGGGGACGAGGGTGCAGTGCGCCGAGCCGGTCACCGGATCCTCGTCCACGCCGTTCGCGGGCGCGAAGAAGCGGGAGACGAAATCGACGTCCTTGTCCATGCCGGTGCCGGGTGCGGTCACGACGACTGCGAACTCGCCGTCGAGCGCGGCGATCTTGCGCATGTCGGGCTTCAGCATGCGGACGTCCTCGGCGCACTCGAAGACGCACACGAGATCGCGCGCGCGCACGACCTCCATCGGCGCGCCGCCGAGGGCGTCGCCCAGCATCTTCGGCGCCTCGCACGCGCGCGGGGCTCGCGCCGGCAGATCCAGCGCGAGGCGCTCCCCGTCGCGCGTGACCTCGAGGGCGCCGCTCTTGGTCCAGAAGCGAACCTTCGCGCGCCCCTTCTCGAGGCGCTCCAGCACGACGAACGCCGACGCCAGGGTCCCGTGGCCGCACAGGTCGATCTCGACCTCCGGCGTGAACCAACGAAGATCGAAGTCGCCGTCGGCGCGAGGAACGAAGAACGCCGTCTCCGAGAGGTTGTTCTCCGCGGCGATCTTGCGCATCAGGTCCTCCGGCAGCCAGGCCTCGAGCGGGCAGACGGCGGCGGGGTTGCCGGCGAAGGCGCGCTCGGCGAAGGCATCGACCTGGTAAAACGGGACGGTGGACATGTGCCATGCGTAGCGCAACCATGGGGGAGCGTCACGCATCGGAGGACTCGATTCATGCTCGCCAAGACCCCGCTCGGCCGCTCCGGCATTCCCGTCTCGCGCCTCGGCCTCGCCGGCGGTTACGGGATCGACGCGGACGGCGTGGTGCGCGCGTTCCACGAGCTAGGCGTGAACTACTTCTTCGTGACGCCGCGCTTCAAGCCGCTCGTCCTTGGGCTCCGCCGCCTCGTCAAGGACGGGCACCGAAAGGACATCGTCCTCGCGATGGGCGCCAACGTCCCGACCGGCTGGAGCGTGCCGCGCGCGTTCGAGAGCGCCGCGCGGGCCATCGGCACCGACACGATCGACGTATTCCACCTCTTCTGGGTGCAGGCCCACTGGTACGTGACGGGCAACACGTGGCCGGCGATGCAGAAGCTCAAGGAGGAGGGAAAGGTCCGCGCGCTCGCCATGTCGATCCATGATCGCCCCATGGCGCGCCAGCTCGTGGACGAGCTCGCGCTCGACGCGCTCATGATCCGTTACAACGCGGCGCACCGCGGCGCCGAGAAGGAGATCTTCGCGACGCTCCCCACGCCGCGCCCTGGTATCGTTTCGTACACGGCGACGCGCTGGGGAAGGCTGCTCAAGCCCGCCAAGGGGCTTGCGGCGATGAGCGCGCCGGAGTGCTACCGCTTCGCGCTCGGCCACCCAGCGGTCGACGTGGTGCTGTGCGGCGCCGGCTCCTACGAAGAGCTCGCCGCGAACGTGCAGGGCGTGAGCGCCGGGCCGCTCGCGCCGGAGCGCCTCGACGAGGTGAAGGCGTTCGGCGACGCGGTGCGCGCGACCGCGACGGGCACGTTCGGGTTTCTCGGCGCGTGAGGCGCCCGCCGCTCCCGGTCGTGGCCTCTGCGCTCGCGATGATGGCGGCGACGACGGCGACGGCGTCGTGCCGCTCGCCGTCACCCGCACCGGCGACGGCCCCCGACGCAGGGCAGCCTCCGCCGCCGAGCCTGGTGGCGCGCCGTCCCTACGTGCTCTCGGTCCCCAGCCGCGCACGCGCGGGCAAGGCGCCCGCGCTCCCGCTCGTGATCCTCCTGCACGGCTACGGCTCGACAGGACAGGAGGTCGACGCTTGGTGGGGATTTTCCGCGCTCGGCGAGCGCGAGGGCTTCCTGGTCGCGGTGCCCGACGGCACGCCGGACGCCCACGGGCGCCGCTTCTGGAACGCGAGCGACGCGTGCTGCGACTTCGACAGCAAGGACCCGGGGAGCGTCGACGACGTGGCCTACATCCGCGCGATCCTCGACGACGTCGCCGCGCGGCAGACGCTCGACCCGCGCCGCGTGTTCGTCGTAGGCCACTCGAACGGCGGCTTCATGGCCCACCGCCTCGCGTGCGATCTCTCCGATCGCATCGCGGCCGTCGTGAGCATGGCCGGCGCCGCGAACAAGGATCCGGCGCGCTGCACGCCTTCGTCGCCGGTGAGCGTCGTCCAGGTGCACGGCACCGCGGACGCGGTCGTCACCTGGTCGGGAGGCAAGGTCTTCGACCTCCCGGGCCGCGTGTACCCATCCGTCCCAAACACGCTTTCCCAGTGGAGCACCCGCCTAGGCTGCAAGGGCCCGCCCGAAGAAAGCGTCACGCGCCTCGATCTCGCCGCCCGCATCCCCGGCGACGAAACGCGCATCGTTCGCTACCCCAACTGCCGCGCCGCCCTCGAGCTCTGGACCATCGACGGCGGCACCCACGCCCCCGCCCTAACCCCCGCCTTTCCCCAATCCATCTGGTCCTTCTTAAAAACCCACCCAAGACCCTAGTCTCTCCCCCCCGGTGCGCAGCACCTCGCCGCAGGCGACGCAGGGGAGGCTCCAGCGCAAAGCGCCGGAGGGGACCGCAGGTCCCCACACAAAACAAAGGCAGATCAAGTGAACGTTGGCGCGAGACCGCAGGTCACGCGCCAACGTTCACTTGACCGGAACGGGTTTGACGCCCACGCACGCGGAGACTTCGAGAAGGATGTGGAAGAGCGCTTTCTCCTGCGCGAGGAGCGTGCTCGAGCCGCCGGTGTCGGTCCCCTCGGCGTGGTAGGTGCTGTACATCACGCGCCCGCACTTGTCCTGGAAGCTGACCGTCGCGATGCGTGGCGCGCTGCCGGCCATGGTCGACGCCCACACCTTCGGCGTGATCGTGACCGGTTGCCCGTTCTCGTCGAGGCCAGGCTGCGGCGAGACGCTGTCGATGCCTACGTAGTTCTTCTGGAGCTGCGCGTTCTGCTCGCCGAGCGCGTCCATCCACGCCTTCAGCGCGGGATCGCCCCACTGCGCGCTGCCGCTGTAGTCGCCGATGGTGCACGCCGAGCCGATGACCTTGGGATCGTCGCCCGAGAAGTGCACGAAGCCCGGCCACGTCTGGTTCACGTACTCGTAGCTCCAGTCGGTGACGTAGAGCTTCCCGCCACGCTGGATGTACTCCTTGATGACGGACTTGCCGTTCCCGTCGGGCGAGTAGATACCGCTGCACGACACACCGTTTCCGCCGCCGCCGCCGCCAGGATCGACCACCCGCCCTGCGCACGGGATGAAGATGATGTGGTACTTGGTCGCGAGCGCGAGATCGGTGAGCGTGGAATCCTGGTTGAATCCGCCGGGAGGCCCGTCGTACTCGGTGATGCCGAGCTTGCGCAGCGAGTTGGCGATCTGGTCCCAGTTGGCCTGCATCACCTTCATCTTCGGGATGGTGTCGCCGTGGGCCGCGTCGTTCTTGCCCGGCAAGCGCGTGTCGTCTGCCTTCGAGCCCTGCGGGCCGGCGTGGACGTTCACGCGGCGAACCCGCCGGAACTGCCCCTTCTGGGTGACCATGTACTGGTCCCCCTCCTCGTAGACGGGCAGCTTGAAGAACCCGTGCGCGTCCGAGTACGTGAACGCGTACGACGTGAGCTGCACGCACTTGTCGCAGTAGGTGCCGGTCGGGATGTCGGGCGGCGCCTCGTGGGTCAGGTACACGAGGGCGCCGGAGATCGGGATCGTCCCCTCCGGCGCGATCACGTTCCCCGTCACCTCGCCGATCGCCGGCGGGACCGCGTCGCTCGCGCCCCCGTCGGTGCCGAACGCCTGCCCGCCATCGCCTCCCGTGCCGCCGCCGCCAGACGAGTCGTCGAACCCGCCCGAGTGCTTGCCGCACGCGAGGAAGCCGACGGCGGAGACGCCGAGGATGACGGAAAGAGCGCCAAGGCGGGAGACGTTGCGTAGGTTCACGGCGCCGGAAGTGTGATCCCAGACAGCCGCAGATTCAAGGCCACAAGGCCGATATTAGAGCAAATACTCCAAATTTACTGGGGGGTCCTGGAGTCCGCGAAGAACGGGCAGCTGATGTCGACGAGGCAGCCGTGGCTGGTCGGGTGGCTGAGGTAGTAGACGTCTTTGCCCTCGCTCGCGAAAAAGCGCGCCATGAGCCCGTTGCCGTAGGTGGCGTAGTCCCAGCGTCGGCAGACATCGGGGGCGTCCCAGGTGTGCTGCCCCTTCGGCTCGAGGTAGTGGTTCAGGACGGCGACGACCTTGTCGTTGGCGGGCCACGCCTGCTCGTCGGGCGTGAACGGGATGCCACGGAGGCGGGGCTCCCACGCGTGGGCGAGCGACGTGGCGTCGGTCGGGTGGATGCCGGAGATACGCCCGACGCGGACGGGCATGTTGGCGTGCGGCTGGTCGTTCTTGCTCTTGCCCTCGCTCACCCAGTCGGCGTCGTAGAGCGCGCGCCAGCAGGCCTCGGTGTCGACCGTCTTGGTCTGGTTGCAGGTCGGCGTCTTCGTGTCGATGTAGTTCGGCTTGCAGGCGGGGCCGGCGTGCGTGCGCGCGAGGCGGGACACGCCCTCGGCGACGTGGTTGTCGATGTACACCTGCGCCGGCGTGCGTCCACCGAGCTGGTCGTAGAGCGCCTGCGGCGTCACGTAGTCCGCGTATTCGGGGAACTTCGCGAGCGCCTGCGGCGGCAGGAACGGGACGCCGCCTGCTGCGCGCGCGAACGTGATGCCCGTGGCGATGTTCACGAACGCGTCGCCCACCGTGTTGATCGACAGGAGCCCGTGGGGCGCGACCGGGTGCTCGTTCTCGTCCAGGAGCGGGCGGATCATGTAGTACGGCGCGAAGTTGATCGGATCGGCCGGATCGACCGCGGCCTGCGCCAGATCGCGGAGGCGCCGGAGGTGGGGGGTCTGTCGCGGGAAGCCGAAGCCGTCGTTCGGCGCGACGAGCGACGTGCCCACCGGGAAGAACGTGTCGCGGAACTGCTGGCAGCCGCTGTCGCCGTCGCAGTGCGTCTTGTCGCCGTCGGCGACGGGGAACTGCTTGGACGACGCCTTCTCCCACGTGCTCACGCGCCGGCCGACCGGCGCGCCGCTCTGCACGCGGCAGCCGTCGTAGGAGGCCACGACGTCGGGCGCGTTGTAGATCTGGATGTCGACCTTGTCCCCCTTGGTGGCGGGGAGCGAAATGCGGAAGCGCCCGTCCACCGCGGTTCGTGCGCAGCGTGTCTCGTGGTTCCGGAGGTTGGTCGTCACCACCGTGAAATTCGCCGCGAGCTCCTCGGCGGTGAGGCACGCGATCTCCATCTCCTGGGAGTTGTCCCCCTCGTTGACGACCCATCGCACGGTGCGCTCGGTCGGCGCGCAGAGCGTCGCGAGCTCGCCGTCCTTGTTGCGCTGGGGCCGCTCCGTCGCGGGCAGGCTCACGAGGAGTGGGCCGAGCATCTGCTCGGTGACCGCCTCGGTGACGCCGTACGAGCGCACCGCGACGTCGACGAGCGCGCCGCCGCCGCTCATGGGCGCGGTCTGCGAGACGTAAGCGTCGATGCCGCCCTGGATCTCGCTCATGATGCCGCCCAGGGACTCGCCGGCGGCCGAGTACTTCACGTTGGGGCCGCCGACGTCGACGGTGCCGTCGCCGTCGAAGTCGCCCGCGAGATCCGGTTGGCCGTCGTTGTTGAAGTCCTGCGGTCCTTTGCGCACGCCGTCGAACGAGCGCAGAATGCGCGTCAGCTGCATCCCGTCCAGGATGCCCTGGCGCACGTTGTCGCGAACGTGGAGCACGTGCGCCGTCCACCAGAACCACCCCGAGTCGGGGACGCCGTCGCCGTTCAGATCATGCGCGCGGCCGGTGTTGATGCCGTTCTCCCAGGGCACGAGGCACGTCTCGTTCAGCTTCGCCTTGGTGATGAGCTCTTCGCCGGGCTTCAGTGCGATGCCGTGCTCGGGGTTGTCGTACATGACGAGCGCAATGCCCTGGCGCGCGAAGTCGCCCGCGTACACGAGCAGCTCGTCGGTGTGCGACGTGACGCCGTGGCCGTAGAACGCGACGGGGAAGGGCGGCTTGTGCAGGGCGGTCGTCTTGGGGACGCTCAGCCAGAACGTGACCGTGTCGGGGCGGATGTCACCCTTGCCGGTCTTGAAGTTCACGTTGAAGCGCGTCTCTTCGTCGCGCGAGGCCGGATCGCCGAGAAGGAACGGCGATTTGTAGTTTCCGATGACGACGTGATCGACGTGCTCGAGCTGGTTCAGCAGGCCCGCGGTGTCGCCCGGATCGAAGTTGAAAAGATCGGTGAAGAACGAGTGGAACGCGTCGGTGACGTCGGGATCGCTGACCTTGACGGCGTACGGCGTCTTGTTGCGCCTCGCGCAGATCGGGTCCCCCGGCACCGCGTCGTTCGGATCGGAGGTGCGGCCCGCGGCCTTGAAGATGCTGACGTCCGGCGGATACTCGTCCTTCCAGCGCGCGAAGGGGCCGGTGCCGAAGAGGCCGTTGCGGAGCAGGCGCATGTCCTCGTGCGTCGGCTGCGTGGTGAAAGTCCAGACGAACTGCACGTGATCGAGGCCGCTCCCGGACAGGTTGCCGAAGTACGCGGCCAGCCGGCCGTCGTTCATGTACGAGCGCGCGATCTCGGCGCCGTGGCGCTGAAACGGGTGGTGCACGAACGGGAACGGCGAGCGCACCGGCTGGCCGTCGTAGCCCTTCAGGCGATCGGTGATGACGACCGCATACTCCGTCTTCTCCTCGAGCGGGAGGACGGGGCGCAGGATGAGCGTGTCGGTCTCGCGCTCGTACCAGGTGAGCAGATCGTCGACGCCGCCGATCTGACCGGGCTTGAGCGGCCCGAGGGTGTTCGGGTGATCGAGCACGCCGTCGAAGTCGCGATCCAAGGACGGCTTGTAGTCCGCCTGCGTGAGGCCGGCGCCCTCTTCGACCGTCTCGAAGAGCAGGTTCGACTCGCTCGCCTTCGGATCGTTCGGCCAGTACCGCCACGGATCGCGCAGCGTCACCGGGTAGTAGCCCTCGCCGACGTCCATGATCATCGGCACGCCGGTCTTCAGGTTGATGACGTAGACCGGATCGTCGGCGAAATCGTGGCCGTCGCCCTGCATGTGGGCGCGCATGTCCTCGAGGTTGATGGCCGCCTTGTGCGGATCGCCCGTGAGCCCGCGATCGAACGAGAGCGTGATGGGCGCGCTCGTGCCCCAGCCCTCCATCTCGCTGAAGCCCTGGCGCGCGATCTCCTCCATCCACGTCGGCGCGATGAGGCTCGCGTTGATGCGCATCCCGGTGCGGCTCGTCGGATCGGCGAACGTGGCGATGTCGTTCGGGATGGGAACCTCGGGCAGCGGCCGGTGCGACAGGTCCCACTTGATGATGGGGCCCGTCCCCGGCGGGGTCGCGCGGAGGCCGGTGGGCGCCGTGTCGACGCCGCAGCCCTGAGACATCACCAGCACGGCACACGCCGCGGCGAACGCTAACGCGGAGATTCTCATCAGAACAGCAGTCCTCCCCTCGCGATCCAGATCCACGGAAGCTTCATGCGGTCCCCACCTACGTCGGCGAGCGCCGCGCCGGGGAAGAGGACGCCCGTCTGCAATCCCAGCGTGGCGACCACGCCGTAGTCGAGCGGGAAGCGCCCCTCGGCGCCGGCGTCGAGCTCGAGGCCCAGATCGTGTCGCTTGGGATCGCCGCCGCGGTAGTTCGTGGCCGATCCCTGCGTCGCGAGCCGGTAGGGATCGACGACGTCGGCCGTCGCCTGGGCGAGCAGCATCCCTCCCTTTAGGTCCAGCCACGGCATGGGCCGGTAAATCACCGTCGGGTTCACGTACTGCGCGCCGGCGATGCCGCCGTTGGTCGGCAGGAGATCGACGCCGGGCGTCGGGCGCGAGCCGTTGGCGAGGAGCGGATCCTGGGCGGCGCTCGCGGCGCGCGCCGTCTGCCAGCGCATGACCTGGTCGAAGAGGAGGAGGCCGACCTTGTGGTTCGGATCGAAGACGAAGCGCCGCTCGGTGCCGTCGTACGGATCGGCGTCGCCCGACGCGTATCCGAGCTCGATCTGCGCGACGAGATCGCCGTAGGCCGTGGGCGGCGCGCGAAGGGCCGCTTCGTTCGGATCCTGCGGCTTGCCGTCGTACCCGCGGTGCACGACGCCGACCTGGATGGCGCCGCCGTACGAGCGCAGCGTCGTCTTCGTCCCGTTCTGGAGCTGCTCCGCCGTGCGCAGCGCGTTGGTCGAACCGAAGATCGCCGCGGCCTCGAAGCCGCCGTACGCGAACGCGTCCTGCCCGGCGACGGGGACCGCAAACTTGCCGGTCACGTCGAGGACGCCGGCGTCGATGGTGTCGGTGTACGGGAAGATCGACGAGCCGCTCGTCTTGTCGTTCGTCTGGTGGCGGTAGACGCCGTAGACGCCGATCTGGTTGTCGCCGTGCGAGTAGAGCGCGCCCATGACGCCTTGGAACGCGTGGTCACCGCGCGTGAGGCGCGCGTTGGCGTCGCGGTAGACGAGATCGCCGGCGACGAGCACGGTGACCGGGCTGTCCTTGCCGCCGGGCTTGGTGGCAAAGAGGATGCGCTCGTCGATCGAGCCGTAGCGGTAGTCGCCGAAGGTCGACGCGTGGTCGCCGTCGTTGGCGAGGATGCCCATGCCCCAGTGGCTCGGCTGCTGCCCGACGCGCAGGATGCCGATGCCGGTGTCGATCTGCGCGTAGAGCCAGCGCGGCTGCACGTTCTTGAAGCCGTCGTATTGATCGAGCGGCGTCTGGTCGGCGAACGAGTCGTGCGCCAGATCGCCGAGGACGAGGCCGGTCACGACATCCATCTGGCCGACGATCTCGAGCCACTTCTTCACCTGCAGGCGCGGCGTGATGCGCAGCCAGTGGTTCATGAAGCGATTCAGGCCGAGGGAGTCCTCGGTCACGCGGCCGTTCGGCGCGCGATCGTTGATGACCTGGGTGGAGGGATCGAGTGGGAAGCTCCGCAAGCTCGTTCCGCGGAGCTGGTACTCGCCGTGGATCTGGAAGCGCACGACGTCCTCCTCGGCGGGCCTCACCGGCGGTCGCCCGGTGTCGAGGATGAGCCGCGCCATGTCCTTGGGGACGGCGGGCTCCTCGGCCTGGGCATTGCCGGCGGCTGTCAGGGACAGCGCCAGCGACGACCAGAAGAAGAGGACGGAGGTGGGCGCGAGGAGAATGCGGCGGGCGCGCGTGGAGTTGGCGGGGCGGGGCAGGGAGGTTCGGGTGGGGATCATCAAGCGGGTTCTCGGCGCGGCAGCATACTCGGGCTGAGCACCTACACGAGATCCGTTCGCGGCGGTCGACGGCGACCCCCCCCGAGACGAGCGCGAGACGCCCCGGCCTCGCGAGCCGTCGCGGCGCACCGCGATCTCGTGAGCTGGTGGATCCAAAGTCACTCACATTTGGATCCAATGTCATACATCGGCCACAACTGAGAGTGGCTGAAATTGCTTAAAAATTCGAAATTGACGGGGGAGCAGCCGGCCCGCCCAGAGGTGGTTCGATGTGTGCAATAGACTCCGGTACGCCGCAAGGCGCGGGTGACTTCCGGCCCTCCTCGTACGTTGTCGGTCGTTGAAAAGCGGAAGATGCCTCGGTGTCGTTCTGTCTCGTTCTGTCTCGTTCCGTCTCGTTCTGCGTCGCGTTTCGCGTTGCGGTTCTCGTTCCCCGTTCTGTCCGTCGTTCTCCGTTTGTTTCGTTCGCCCATTGGCTCGGTTCGTTCGTTTCGTTTTCGTTCGCCTCCCGACTCAACCTCCCACCAAAAGGGCCGTTTGCTCTCGACGTAGGGTTACTGTCTGGCCTCGAAGAAAAGCAGACGCGGTACCGCCGGTCGTTCGATCGCGCCGTGCTTCGTCGCACGAAGACCACCCGCTCCTCGAGAGCCCGTGGCAGCCGACCTTGAAGCCTCCGAGCTTCACGACTTCGCCGCTTTTTCATACGGCGATGCCGACGGGGTCGTCTGTCCGGGCTCTTTCCCTTTTTGTCCCCGGCCTTCCCCTCGACGAGGCGTGGTAGACCGCGGGTGTGGAACCCCTCTACGTCGGAACGCCTCTCCGCCTTGCCGATCTCGAAGACGTCGCGCTGCGCGGCCGACCCGTCGCGTTCGACGCCGCCGCGCGCGTGAAGGTGCTGGCCTCGCGCGCCGCGATCGATGCGATCTGCGTCGCCGGTGACGCTGCGCCCAACGTCTACGGCGTGAACACGGGGTTCGGCGCGCTCGCCGAGACGCGCATCAGCGCGGCCGACGTGCGGCAGCTTCAGAAGAACCTCGTCCGCTCGCACTCGACCGGCATCGGGCCCGATCTCCCCATCGCCGCGGTCCGGGGCATGATGCTCCTGCGCGCGCAGGTGCTCGCGCTCGGTCACTCCGGCGTGCGGCCGGTCCTCGTCGAGCTGCTCGTCGACATGCTGAACAAAGGCGTGCACCCGCGGATCCCGTCGCAGGGATCGGTAGGCGCGTCGGGCGATCTCGCGCCGCTCGCGCACCTCGCGCTGGCGATGATCGGCGAGGGCGAGGCGTCGGTCGAGGCGAGCGTGCGCGCGGGCGCCGAGCTCGGGACGTCGTACCGCCCGGTGCACCTCTCCGGCGGCGACGCGCTCCGGATGGCGGGGATCGCGCCGGTCGCGCTCGAGGCCAAGGAGGGCCTCGCGCTCATCAACGGCACCGATGGGATGCTCGGCCAGCTGGTTATGGCGCTCGACGACCTCGGGCGGCTGCTTTCCACCGCCGACCTCTCCGCCGCGATGTCGGTTGAGGCGCTGCTCGGCACCGATGCGGTCTTCGCTGCGGATCTCTCGGCCCTTCGCCCCCAGTCCGGCCAGCAGGTCTCCGCCGCAAATCTCCGGCGGCTGCTCGCCGGATCCCCGATCGTGCAGAGCCACTCGGGTCCGGAGTGCACCAGAGTGCAGGACGCGTACTCGCTGCGCTGTGCTCCCCAAGTACACGGAGCCGCCCGCGACACCGCCGACCACGCGGCGTTGATCGCCGGCCGCGAGCTCGCCTCCGCGGTGGACAATCCCGTCGTCACCCTCGACGGCCGAGTCGAGTCGAACGGCAATTTCCATGGCGCGCCGGTCGCCTACGTGCTCGATTTCCTCGCAATCGTGATTGCGGATGTCGCGAGCATGTC
>JANYHK010000028.1 GCA_025359105.1 Myxococcales bacterium
TAGGAAATCTCCTTCGCGAGCCCCTTCTTCGACTGAACCTTCACCAGCGCCGCCGTCAGCGTCGTCTTGCCGTGGTCGATGTGACCGATCGTACCGACGTTCACGTGGAGCTTGTTCCGGTTGAATTTCTCTTTCGCCATGGTCTTGTCCTCGATTGCCGTTTCTTTTCGGAGTTTCTTGGAGCCGCGGGCCTTTATGGGGAGCCCGGGCCGGTCAGGAGCCCTTCACCTTCGCGACGACCACGTCCTGGACGGCCGCCGGCACCGGTGCGTAATGAGCGAAGTGGAGCGACGACGTCGCGCGGCCCTGCGTCATGCTGCGGAGATCGGTGACGTAGCCGAACATCTGGGCGAGGGGGACCTCGCTGTCGATGACCTGCGCGTTGCCGCGCTGGCTCATGCCGAGGATCTTGCCGCGGCGCGAGTTGATGTCGCCGATGACGTCGCCCATGTACTGCTCGGGGACGACGACCTCGTTCTTCATGATGGGCTCGAGCAGGTGCAGCCCTGCTCGTTTCGCGCCGTCCTGGAAGCACAGCGAGGCCGCGACCTCGAACGCCTGGGCGCTCGAGTCGACGTCGTGGTAGCTGCCGTCGTAGAGGCGGCAGTGGAGATCGGTGATCGGGAAGCCGGCGAGCACGCCGCGCTCCATCGCTTCCTTCACGCCCTTTTCAATCGCCGGGATGAACTCCTTCGGGATGACGCCGCCGACGATGTCGTTCTCGAAGATGTAGCCCGCGCCGCGCTCGCCGGGGCCGATCTCCAGGAGGACGTGGCCGAACTGGCCGCGGCCGCCGGACTGCTTGGCGTACTTGTACTCGCAGGCGACCTTCTTGCTGATGGCCTCGCGGTACGCGACCTCGGGCTTGCCGACGTTCGACTCGACCTTGAACTCGCGGCGGAGGCGGTCGCAGATGATGTCGAGGTGGAGCTCGCCCATGCCGCTGATGATCGTCTGGCCCGACTCTTCGTCGGTGTGGATGCGGAAGGACGGGTCCTCGGCGGCGAGCTTCTGCAGGCCCACGCCGAGCTTCTCGACGTCCGCCTTGGTCTTCGGCTCGATGGCGATCGAGATGACGGGCTCCGGGAAGATCATCTTCTCGAGGATGATGGGCTTCTTCTCGTCGCAGAGCGTGTCGCCCGTGCGCGTGTCCTTGAGGCCGACGGCCGCGTAGATGTTGCCGGAGTCGGCCTCGGTGAGCTCCTCGCGCTTGTTGGCGTGCATGCGGAGGATGCGGCCGATGCGCTCGCGCTTGCCGCGGGTCGAGTTCGACACCATCGTGCCGCTCGTGAGGGTGCCCGAGTAGACGCGGAAGAACGTCAGGTTGCCGTGCGGATCGTTGATGATCTTGAAGGCGTAGCCGGCGAACGGCGCCTTGTCGTCGGCCTTGCGCTCTTCTTCCTTGTCGTTGTCGGGGTTGATGCCCTTGACCGGCGGGATGTCGAGCGGGGACGGCAGGTAATTGACGACGGCGTCGAGCATGAGCTGGACGCCTTTGTTCTTGAACGCCGAGCCGCAGAGGACCGGGAAGAACTTGAAGCTGCAGCAGCCCTTGCGGAGCGCGGCGACGATCTCGGTCTCCGTGACCTGATCCGATTTCCCCTCCAGGAACTTCGCCATGATGGCGTCGTCCACGTCGGCGCACGCCTCGATCATCTTGTCGCGGTAGGCGACGCACTTCGCCTTGATGTTGGCGGGGATGTCGATCCACTCGTACTTCTGGCCCTTCGACTCCTCGTCGAAGACGGCGGCCTTCATCTTGATGAGGTCGACGACGCCCTTGTGCTGGTCCTCCTCGCCGAGGGGCCATTGAATAGGGACGGGCACCACACCGAGGCGGTCGCGGATCGAGTTCACGTTCATCTCGAAGTCGGCGCCGGTCTTGTCCATCTTGTTGACGAACACGATGCGGGGGACGCGGAACTTGTCGGCCTGGCGCCAGACGGTCTCGGTCTGGGGCTCGACGCCGTTGCCGCCGTCGAGGACCGCGACGGCGCCGTCGAGGACGCGCAGCGAGCGCTCGACCTCGATCGTGAAGTCGACGTGGCCCGGGGTGTCGATGATGTTGATGCGGTGGCGGACGCCGGCGTGGGGGCCTTCGAGGGGCGCCCAGAAGCAGTTCGTCGCGGCCGATGTGATCGTGATCCCGCGCTCCTGCTCCTGGACCATGTAGTCCATGGTCGCGGCGCCCTCGTGGACCTCACCGATCTTGTAGTTCACGCCCGTGTAGTAAAGAACGCGCTCGGTCGTCGTCGTCTTGCCCGCATCGATGTGGGCCATGATGCCGATGTTGCGCGTCATTTCTAGCGGGTATTCGCGAGCCACGGGGAGGGTCTCCAGGAAAAGGTCGGTGATAGCGGTCAGCGGATAAACGAAACCCCCTCCGGCCTGTTGGCTTTCTCGCGTTTTGAGAAAGCCCTTCGTGAGCCCGGAGAGGGGTCGGGGTACTGCATCGATTGTGCGAGTAACCCGATCCTTATGTCAGCTTCGTCATTGCCGCGTGCGTGGCTCCTGAATCAAAATCTGGGTGATGGGTCTAGCTGGTTGCCAGCTGCTTACCAGCGGTAGTGAGCGAACGCCTTGTTGGCGTCGGCCATCTTGTGGGTGTCGTCCTTCTTCTTGACGGCGTTGCCGCGGCCGTTGGCGGCGTCGACGAGCTCGCCGGCGAGGCGCTCGCGCATCGTCTTCTCGCCGCGGTCACGCGCGTACTGGACGAGCCAGCGCATCGCCAGCGCCACGCGGCGCTCGGGACGAACCTCGACGGGAACCTGGTACGTCGCGCCACCGACACGGCGGCTCTTCACTTCGAGCTTCGGCTTCGTGTTGTCGAGCGCCTTGCGGAACACCTCGAGGGCGTCCTCCTTGAAGCGCTCGCCGATGATGTCGAAGGCGCCGTACAGGATGCCCTCCGCAGTGGCCTTCTTGCCGCTGAACATGATCGTGTTCGTGAACTTGCTGACGAGCTTGTCCTTGAACTTCGGATCGGGAGTGATTCGGCGCTTGGGTACTTCACGGCGGCGCGGCATAGGATTCTCTTCTTCTCGTTCTCAGCCAAAAACTTCGAAACTCTTGTCCCAGCTCCCGCTGGGGGTGTCGGGGGGAGCGGCGACGCTCCCCCTGACGTTGACTTCAGCTCTTGGGACGCTTCACGCCGTACTTCGAGCGCTTGCGGTTCCGGTTGACCTTGTTCGTCGACGACGGGCCGATGGCGCCGGACGCGTCGAGGGTGCCGCGGACGACGTGGTAGCGGACGCCCGGGAGGTCCTTGACGCGGCCGCCGCGGATGAGGACGACCGAGTGCTCCTGGAGGTTGTGCCCCTCCCCCGGAATGTAGCTCGTCACTTCCATCCCGTTGGTGAGGCGCACGCGGCAGACCTTACGGAGGGCCGAGTTCGGCTTCTTCGGGGTGGTGGTGTAAACGCGGACGCAGACGCCACGCTTCTGCGGGCAGCTCTTGAGAGCCGGCGACGCCGTCTTGAAGCGGGCGGCCTCGCGGCCGTGGTTGATGAGCTGATTGATGGTGGGCACGGAGCGGTTTCCTCGAGTCTGTGCGGGCCGAAGCGGGTAATTTCTGACGTACTTTCGTGCTCTTACCTGGCGTTTCTTGAGGGAGATCGCCGTGTAGGGGCTGCGGGGACGCGCACTTTACCCGTGAGGATCCGCCTGTCAAGCGCAAAGACCCCGCGGAAAAGGCCCGCGCCAGCCTCGCGCGAACGAAACCCGACGGCCCTTGGGCGGGCGCGCGAGAAGCCGGCCCGCGAGGGCGGAGCAGACCTAGCATGATAGGGGGCGCGGGATAAGAGGCGGCCCCCCTCGGGTTCCAAATCGGCTCGGATCTGGCGGCTGCAAAGTGCGCTCGTGTATCGTTTCGGGTGGGGTGCCTCGCGTCCGGGTGGGCTCGGCGCGGCTCGCCCAAGGAGCTTGCCGTGATCACCTCTCGTCGTGCTTTCGCCGCCTTGCGCTACGCCGGCGCCTCCGTGCTCGGTCTCGTTTGCCTGGCCGCGCCCGGGGTGGCGGACGCGGCGCCGACCCAGCCTATGAGGTTTTACGGTCAGGTTCAGGGGAATGGCGGCTGCGGGGGCGGCGCGCAGATCCACGTCATCGGGAAGAACCCCGGCACCGTCTGGACGGCCACGCGGCTCGACACCTCGGCAGGCATCGGCGGCGGGACGCTGAACAACCCCTACGACTTCGGGAGCCTCACGGGGATCACGACGGCGTACCCGTTCGTCGTCGTGACCTCCGACGTCGCCTACGTCCTCATGACCGAGGTCTGCGCGAGCGTCCCCCCGACGAGCGGCGCGCTCACCTACCCCGCCGACGACGGCGCCACCACCGTCGGCACGCGTATCCTCTTCTATGCGACGTACGCGGCGGCGGCGAACAACTTCATCGCCGGCGTGACAGGCAGCCCGCTCGTGACGATGCAGACGGCGAGCGGAACGGTCGTCATGGCCGCCACGAGCGTCCCCGCGGGCACCGCCATCCGGCCGCCCGCGCTGGTCGCCGGCACCGTGTACCTCATCGACGCGACGGGCGGGACGATCACCGCAGGCAGCACCTCGCCGAGCGCGTACTCCGTGCTCGGCGTGGCCGACTCCCAGGCGGCCAGCTGCCAGAACGACGTCGGCAAGTCCCTCTTCGCGTCGTTCCTCGGCAACGGGAGCACGACGACGACGGGCCTCGCGCTCTTCAACGACGGCGCGGCGGCGGCGACCGTGTCGTTCACGCCACTGCTCGGCGGCGGCGCGTTCGGCAACGTCGCCGTGCCGCCCGGAAACAAGACGTACTCCACCGGCATCACGGAGGGCGTTTACCTCGTCTCGTCCACGAACCCCATCTCGGCGTGGGCCGGCTCGCCGAAGGGCGGGAACAACATCGACAACCTCGGCGACGACGTCGGCATCCTCGTCGGCCGGTGGGATGGCACGAGCGCGTTCCGCGTGCGCGCGCGCAACCAGGCGCAGACCTCGCGGGTCTTCGCGCGGGCGGGCGCGCAATTTCAGGTGAACGGCGGCGCCGCGGTGACGGTCCCCGCGGCGGAGAACGTCACGCTCGCCACGGGAACCGGGACGGACATCGTCGTGACGAGCGCGAGACCGTTCCTCCTGCAGACGCAGGGCGCGGCGACGCCGATGAACGACTGGGGCAAGTGGCTGCGGCCGCTGCCGCCGGTCGACAGCGACGGCGACACCGTGAGCGACGTCGTCGAGACGAGCGCCATCGGAGCGTGCCAGTCGGTCGCGCCGGACTTCGACGCCGACGGGTACGCGGATTTTCTCGATCTCGACAGCGACAACGACTGCGTGCTCGATTCGTCCCCGACGGAGGCCGGCGCGGCGCGCACCAACGCGGCGCTGCCCCCTGGCGCCCACTGCAGCGGCGCGACGCCGGTGTGCGTGGTGACCAGCGGCGCCGGCGCGTGCACGGCCTGCTCGGGCAACTTCGGGAGCGGCGGCGCCGCGGCGTGCCCGACGGCGACCGCGCCGAGCTGCCAGGCCGGCGCGTGCGTCGGTTGCAACGGCAGCTTGGGCAGCGGCACGAGCCTCGCCTGCACGAACGCGGGGACGCCGGTATGCCTGGGGACGGGCGCGTGCGTCGCGTGCGACGGCGATTATGCAGGAGGCAGCCCGGCGGCGTGCGCGCTCGCGGCCCGGCCTTACTGCGCGGCGGGGCAGTGCCTCCCGTGCGGCGGCGGCTACGGGAGCGGCGTCGCCCAGGCTTGCAAGACGACGGCGGCGCCGGTCTGCACCGCGGGCGCGTGTGTCGTGTGCGCGAACGGCTACGGCAGCGGGCTGCCGAACGCGTGCGAGGTCGCTGCCACGCCGGTCTGCAAGGCCGACGGGACGTGCAACGCGTGCAACGGCGACAACGGTGACGCGGCCGCGACGCTGGCGTGCCCGACGACGGCCAACCCGTACTGCACCGCGGCCGGCGCGTGCGGCAAGTGCACGACGGGCGCGGACTGCACTGGGCATCCCAATGGACCCTTGTGCAACACGACCACCGGCGCGTGCGGAAACACGTGCGGCGTCGACGGCGACTGCACCGGGGCGCAATGGTGCGCGATCGCGACGTGCACGGCCAAGACGCCGAACGGGCAGCCGGTGCCCAACGTCACCCCGATCAACGGCGTGTGCACGGATCCGAACGGGCTGCGCGTCTGCGTCTCCGGGGTCTGCAGCGCGGTGGACAACACGTGCGGCCGGCGTGCCGGCGAATACTGCACGCTCGCCGACGGCGGGCTCTCCGACAACGAGTGCCAGAGTGGCGCGTGCACCGCGAACGGGACGTGCGGCGCCTGCGCCAAGGACAGCGACTGCGGCGGCGTGACGAGCGGCAAGGTGTGCACCGACACGACGAAGCTGTGCGCGAGCGGGTGCCGCGGCACCGGCGGCAACGGATGCCCGGCGCCCCAGGTCTGCAGCTCCATCGACGCCAAGATCGGCACGTGCGCGGCGCCCGAAGGCGGCGCGGACTCCGGCGCCGACGCCGCGCCGCCCTACGACGCGGGCACGTACGACGCGACGCTTCCGCCCACCGACGCCGCCGGCGATGCCACCGCGCCGGACGCGTCGCCCGACGCGAGCGCCCCGGCAGCCGCCGACGACACGGGCGTGCTCGAGGGCGGGGGCATCGCCTGCTCCACGAGCCCCGGCTTCGGCGGCGGCGGGCCCTTCTCCGCCATGGTCCTCGGCCTGCTCGGCGTCCTCGGCCTCGCCCGCCGCCGCAAGCGGTCCTCTCCCGAGCTCACCCGCAGAAAATGAACATGAAGAAACTCTTCGGCGCCGCGGCGCTCGGCGCGCTCCTCGTGACCGGCGCGCCGCAAAAGGCCAAGGCCGACGGATTCGCGGTCAACCGGTTCGATCCGTCCGAGCGCGGGAGCGACTTCTTCGTCCTCGATTCGCTCGACCTGCGCGGGCATGCGCGGCCCGCCGCCGGCGCGGTCGTGGAGTGGGGCTACCGGCCGCTCGTCCTCTACGCTCCGGGGGGCGCCGTGAGGGCGTCGGTCGTGCGAAACCAGGTCGTCGTGCACCCCGGCGCGAGCATGGTCTTCTGGGACCGCCTGCGCCTCGGGCTCGACGTGCCGGTGCAGGTGTTCGCCGACGGGCACGGCGGGTCGCTGAACGGAGTCCGCTACGACGGCGCGGCCAGCGATCCGGCGCTCGGCGATCTGCGTCTCTCGGCGGACGTGCGTGTGCTCGGCCAGTACCGCGAGGCCGCGCAGGTCGCGATCGGCGCGCAGCTGTGGGCGCCGACCGGCGCGAAGACCGCGTACGCGGGCGACGGCAGCGCGCGCTTCATGCCGCGCGTCCTCTTCGCCGGCGGCGCCGGCAGCCTGCAATACGCCGCGAAGGTGGGGTTCACCTACCGCGCCCGCGACGACGCGTTCGGCGGCAGCTCGCTCGGCAGCGAGGTCGTGTTCGGCGCTGGCGGCGGAATCCGCGCAGCCGACGACAAGCTCCTCTTCTCCGTCGAGCTCCTCGGCAACACGACGGTCGACGATCCGTTCAAGACGCGCTCTACGCCCCTCGAGGGCACCTTCGGCATCCATTACCTGCTCCCCGGCGATCTGCGCGCGGGCGCCGGCATCGGCAGCGGTCTCGCGCGTGGCTACGGAACGCCCGCGGTTCGCGGCCTCCTCGGCTTCGAGTACGCGCCGCAGCTCAAGCTCGCAGCAGCCCGGAGACCGGACCGTGACAAGGACGGCGTCCCCGACGACGTCGACGCCTGTCCGGAGACGGCCGGCGAAAAGACGAGCGATCCCCACAGCAACGGCTGTCCGAGGAAGACCGATCGCGACAAGGACGGCATCACGGACGACGAAGACGCCTGCCCTAACGCGCCCGGCGAAGCGTCCGACGATGCGCGCACCAACGGGTGCCCGGTCGACAGCGACGGCGACGGCATCATCGACTCGGTCGACGCCTGCCCGCGCGTCGCGGGCGTCGAGCAGTCCAACCCGAAGAAGACCGGCTGCCCGCCCGACAGCGACGACGACGGCATCCTCGACGAGGACGACGCCTGCCCCGACGTGCCCGGCCTCAAGTCCGACAACCCGAAGCTGAACGGGTGTCCGATGGAGACCGATCGCGACAAGGACGGCATCCTCAACGACGTCGACGCGTGCCCGGACGAGCCCGGCAAGGCCGATCCCGATCCCAAGCGCAACGGCTGCCCCAAGGCGTTCGTACGGAACGGCCAGATCAAGATCCTCGACCAGGTGAAGTTCAAGACCGGGAGCGCCGCCATCGAGCCGGGCCGAGACAGCGAAGAGGTCCTCGAGGCGGTGCTGAAGGTCCTGCAGGAGCACCGGGAGATCGGGCAGATCCGGGTCGAAGGGCACACCGACAACAAAGGCAACCCGAAGGCCAACAAGAAGCTGTCCGCCGAGCGCGCGGCCGCGGTCGTGCGCTGGCTCTTCGCGCACGGCGTCGGCGCAGCACGTGTCACGAGCGCCGGCTTCGGCTCGGAGAAGCCGCTGGATACGAACGCGACGGACGAGGGGCGCAAGGGCAACCGCCGCGTCGAGTTCCACATCGTGGAGGCGGCGCCCTGACGATGGCGCTCGTCCCCCCGCTCGACGCCACGCCCGACGAGGTGAAGACGGCGCTCGCGCCGGTGCGGCACCCGTTTGCGGTCGCCGTCCACGCGTGCGGCAACGGGTTCGCGGTCGGGGCGATCATCCGCGTCGCCCACAACTTCCTCGCCCGCGAGATCGTCATCGTGGGCGACGAGCCCTATTACGCGAAGGCGTCGATGGGCATGGAGAAGTACGAGACGATCGTGAAGGTCCCGAACGACGACGCATTCTTCGCGCATGCGGCGGGGAGGCCCGTCTGGGCGATCGAGAAGGACCACGCGCGGCGCAGCCTGCACGCGGTACCGAAGTTCCCCGACGACGTGATCTTCGTCTTCGGCAGCGAGCGGCACGGCCTGTCGGCGGAGTTCGTCGCGCGCGCGGACGACGTCCTCGGCATCCCGATCTTCGGCGTCAACAACTCGCTCCCGGTCGCGGTCGCCGCCGGCATCGTCATGGGCGAGTGGGCACGGGCCCGCTACGCGGAGCGGCGATGAGCGCGTTCGCATTCTCGCGAGTCGCTACCACCGTCCGCTCTACTCGCCCACGAGGCCCACGGTCGTGACGACGCGGCCGTTCGCCGTCGAGCGGACGAGGAACGGTTCCACGCCGTACGGGCCACGCGCGGCGCGGTGCACCGTCAGGTTGACCACGTCGCCCGCTCGCCCTTCGCTCTTGTCGAGCGCGAAGGTGAGGCGGGCGGTGCCCCCTGCCCAAGCCGATTCGTCGACGAGCGTGATCGACCACGGGCCGGCCGCGCCGTCGCTGTAGAGGGCGAGCGGTACGGTGCGGCTCTGTCCGAGGGGAACGGCGAGCCCCTGCGCGTCCTGCGTCGTGCCGAGGATGGTCACCTTGAACGTGTCCTTCGCGGGGGCGAGCGTGACGAAGTACGGGCCCGGCGCCGCAGGCACGCACGGATCACGGCCCGCGAGCGCCGCGGCGTTCGACCAGCTCCGCGGCAAGACGAACGGGAGCTCGGGCGGCCTGTAGAACGCGTCGGCGTTCTGGGCGCAAAGGTCGGCCACCTCGTAGGCACCCCAGGCGATGCCCCACGCGGCGTGGGCGGCGTCGATCGCGCCGAACGCCGGGCGGGTGACCGTGAACGGATCGGTCGCGGCCTCGACGAGCTCGTGCGCGATGTTGGCGACGAGGGCGTCGGCACCCGCAAGGCCGAGGTAGCGCTCGCACGTCGGGACGACGGCGTAGGGGACGTGGACGGTGGTAGCGCCGAGCTCGGAGTGATACCCGCCGAACTCCTTGCACCCGGTCCCGAGCGAGCTCGTCACCGTCGTCGCCGCCGGAAAGACGACCACGTAGATGGTGCTCGCGTCCGGTGCGCCGAGCTCACGAGCAGCCTCGAGCTTCTGCGCAAGGAGCGCCTGTACGCCCGCGCTGTCGATCGCCGCCGGGGCCGCCTCGGCCAGACGAACCGGCGCGCCCGCCGCGAGCGCACCGACGCCGTACTCGGCGGTCACCGCCTTCCAGTGGGCCGTCGCGCCGAGGCCAGCGACGAGCGCCTCGACGCGCGCGACGTTCGGGTCCCCCGCGAAAGTCACGACGCGCGCGCGCGGCGCCGCAAGCACTGCGCCGCCGCGGTTCTCCACCTGCGGCAGCCCTGGCGAAGGTACGCCTGAGCCTGCGCCCGCGTCTGCGCGCCCCGCTGGCGCGGTCGAGGTCGAGCACGCGGCGAGTAAAAGACCCGCCGAGAGCGGGACCGCGAGCGGCGGGCGCATGAGTAGAGGGTGAAGCGTCGCGGGCATGAGGACAAGGGGGCGTCGCGCCACTGGCCCTGCTGTCGCCGCGGGGGTAGCCTCCCGGCACGATGCCTTTCGTTTCACCCCCGCGTCCGCGAGGCGAGCTCTGCGAGATGAGCGAGCCCGGGGGGACGTTTGCATTGTACATGCCGCGAGAGGGCGTCGTCGTCAGCCGCGTCCGCGGGCACTTCACCGGGGCAATGGCCCGCGCCTGGGTCGACACCATCGAGCCTTACTTCGCGTCGGGGGAGCGCTTCGACACGCTGCACGACTGGGAAGCGATGGTGTCGTTCGACGCGGAGGCGCGCCGGCTGCTCACGAAGTGGATCGTTCAGCGGCGTGGGCTCGTCAAGTCGGCGCGCTTCCTTGCAAAGCCGGGCATCGTCTCGCTCGGGATCGCGACCGCTGGCCTCGCCACGGCCGTCGCCGGCGTCGAGCTGCGCGTCTGCGGCCGTCGCGAGTTCGACGAGGCGCTGGCCCACGTCGTCGAAGCGCGCCCGGGGGACGAGACCCCTGCAGGGTTTCGTCCCAACTAGGAGACGCTGCGCGACAAGCGGCGCGGCGAGCCCGGTCCCCGCGGCATCTCGCGGGCGGCGCGCGGAACGACGAGCAGGCACGCGGGTTGCGAGGAGGTGGCACGGCGACGTCACCCGCCGCGGACTCCCGCGTCATCCAGAACCTCCGTGAACGCGGAGATCCCCCCGTGCGGCGCCGTTGTCATAGCAGGACTTGCTTGAAGGAGCTTCACGATGCACGACCGAATCCGCTCTTCATTTGCGGCTGTCGCCGCCCTCTCCGTCCTGGCGTTCATGTCGCATGAGCCCGTCGCGCGCGCGTGCGGCGGCTGCTTTCACGAGGAGACTCCCCCGACGCCAGCGCAGCGCTCGGTCGTCACCGACCACCGGATGGCGTTCGCGCTCTCGCGGACGCAGACGGTCCTCTGGGATCAGCTTCGCTACGCCGGCGATCCGCGCGAGTTCGCCTGGGTCCTCCCCGTGCGGCCGGGGACGGTGGTGGAGCTCTCGCGCGACGAGTGGTTCGCCGCGCTCGACGTCAGCACGCAGCCGGTGATCTCGGCGCCGGCGTACTACGGCCGCGGCTACGGCTGCGCGCTCACCGGGTGCAGCTCGGCGGCCAGCGGCGAGGCGGCCGCCGGCGGCGGTGGCGGCGACGTGCAGCTCATCTCGCAGAGCGTCATTGGGCCCTACGAGCGGGTCACGCTCCGCGCGACCGATCCGCACGCGCTCGAGGCGTGGCTCACCACGCACGGCTTTGCCCTCCCCGACGGGATCAAACCGACGATCGATGCCTACGTGGAGGAGGGCTTCGACTTCGTCGCGCTGCGCCTTCGGCCAAACTGCGGACAGCGCGCAATGCAGCCGGTCCGCGTCGTCTCGCCTGGGGCCGATCCGTCACTGCCGCTGCGCATGGTCGCCGCCGGCGTCGGCGCGAACGTGGGCATCACGCTCTTCGTCATCGGCGAGGGACGCTACGAGCCCCAGAATTTTCCCGTCACCACGCCTGACGATACGCACCTCGTCTGGGATCGCGCGACCAATCGCTCGAACTACGCCGAGCTCTCGCAAGCCGCCATGGCCCAGAGCGACGGGCACACGTGGCTCGTCGAGTACGCGAACCGCCCGTCCCTCGTCGGCACGGGCGCGACCCCAGGCACGACCCCGTACGGCGTCACCAACCCCGGCCTCTTCGACGCGTACATTGGCCTCTGCGCGCCCCGCGGCGGCGGCGCAGGAGGCACACCGCCGTCGCCGTGCACCAACTCGGTGGCCGACGCGGATCCCCACTTCGACGCCGCCTCCGACTCCGACGCCGGTTCCGACTCCGACGCGGACTCCGGTTCCGACTCCGACTCCGACTCCGACTCCGACTCCGACTCCGACGCCGGTTCCGACTCCGGCGCCGACTCCGGTTCCGACTCCACCTCCCACGCCGATCCCGACTCCTCCTTCTCGCCCCCCCTCATCTGCGCCGGCTTCGACGATCTCGAGGTCGCGACCTCCGGAATGAGCCGGTCGAGCGTATGGGTCACGCGCCTCCGCGCGGTGCTGCCGGCGGCGGCCCTCAGCGTCGGGGACCTCCGGCTGATCGCGGCACGCGAACAGGTCACCGTGAGCAACTACCACCCGACGTTCAACTACGCAGACGACACGCAGCCGAAGGCGACCGGCAAGTCCTGCACGGGAGCCCCGACGCCGCGCGAGCCGTTCTCGCCGATCGCGCTGGGGATCGCGGCCCTCGGCGGCGGGATCGTGCTCTTGCGCCGCCGCCGATAGGTGCCTGGGCCCGCTACGCGCCGCTTTCTTTCCGGGTCAGAGATCGACGCCGTACACGAAGGCGGGCTTGGGGAACCGCAGCTGGCGCTCGGTGATGACCGCCTGCGGGACGACCGTGCCGTCGACGTACTTCTTCGCGAGCTCGAGCGCCGCCGCGGTGTCGTTCTTCGCCTTGATGCCGCCGACGACCTTCATCAGCTTGTCGACCGCGGGCACCATCTTGTCGAAGTTGAGGGTGAACGCGCCCTTGTCGGTGCCGTTGGCCGCCGGAGCGTTCGCGTCCCACGCGAGCGCCCCCTCGTCGAGGAAGAAGCCGAGCTGGATCGCCGCGAGCTGGCTGTACGCCTTGCGGGCGCCGCCCTCGGTGTACATTCCGCGCGAAATGTGGCCGAACGCCCAAACGACGCCGTCGGTGTACGTCTGCTTGGCGAGCTCCGCCGAGACGATGCCCTTCTTCTTGAGCATCTCGACGTAGAAGAGGCCGCCGGTCTGCGCCTTCAGCTCCTCGAGCATCGACGCCATGCCGCCGCCGAACGCCTTCTCGGCGGTCTGCCCCTTGAACGTGTACTCGTGCGCGGGGCCGAGGTTGTGCGTCGCCTCGTGGAGGATCGTCGTGAGGAGGCCGGCCTGAGGCGTGCTCGAGTAGAACGCGATCGCGTCCTTCGAGAGGAGCGACTCGGCCTGCGTCTTGCGGCGGGTGAGGCTGTCCGGATCGTTGAAGAGGTTGCTCATCGCGACGGTGCGGCCGCGCCCCTCGGCCGCGACCTTGCCCCAGTTCGGGAGCGACTGGCCGATGGTGCCGCCGTGCGCGTGGCGCGAATCCCCGGAGTTGACGACGATGTCGATGAAGTCCGGCAGGTGGAAGCTGACCTTGCGGGCCTTGTACGGGGAGCCGATGTGGGCCGCGAGCGTGGTCTCCATCTCGGTCTGGACGGGGTTCAGCTTCTCCTGCCAGGTAAGCGAGTCCGGGTTGATCTTCGCGAACGCGAGGTGGAAGCCCGCCTTGTGCGAGCACGGCTCCCAGTAGACCTCGTCGGCGCCGACGCGGACGTACCACTTGCTGTTCGTGGCGTTCATCTTCGACCACGCCTCGTCGGCGGGGAGCCAGTCGTTGGTCGTGAACGACTTCGACGCGGCGAGCAGGTACGCCTTGAGCGGCGCCTCCTTCGCGTCCTTCACGTCGTCGGCGGCGGCCTTGAGCTCGCCGCTGATGCTCGTCATCTGCGCCTTGTAGGCCTCCGAGTAGGGGAGCGCCATGAGGCCGGCCTGCAGCGGGTCCGCCGAAGGCTTGGTGGTCCAGGGCTTGAGCACGACGGCGGTGAACG
The DNA here is from genome assembly GCA_025359105.1 of Myxococcales bacterium. Classification (GTDB taxonomy): domain Bacteria; phylum Myxococcota_A; class Polyangia; order Polyangiales; family Polyangiaceae; genus JANYHK01. The sequence goes on from JANYHK010000028.1 coordinate 13,955, forward strand.
GCTCGAGGAGCTTCTTGGCGTCGGGGTGCTTCTCGAGGGTCGCGCAGAACTTCGGGTCCTTTTGCAGCTCGGCCGGGTACACGCTCACCGCCGGCGTGACGCCCGCGATGGCGCTGCACGTCGCGTCTTTCTCGGTCTTCGGCGCGACGCACTTCGTCGTCCAGTTGCGGCGGTAGACGGCGAGGCTCGCCGGCTCGTCCTTGGGGAGCTGCGCCTCGAGCTGCTTGGCGCCGGTCTGCGTGGCGTAGAGCTCGTCGACCATGCGCGCGACCTTGAGCATGTGGCGAACGAGGGTCTTCTCCTCGTCGGTGCCGCTCTTCAGATCGCTGTACACCAGCGTCGTCGCGCCCTGCGCGAGCTCGTCGCGAAGCAGCTTCTGGCGCGCATCGGTCGGCATCGCGGCCGCCTGCGCGGACTTGATCTGCGAGAACGCCTTGTCGAACGCGTCGTTCAGCTTGCCGGCCTCCGTCCAGTTGCCCTCGGACGGGTAGAAGAGGAGCGAGCGCACCTCGTCCGCGTCGACCGCGCCGTTGCCGTTCGTGTCCGCCATCCAGTAGACGGGCAGGTTCAGGCGGAACGCCGTCTCGTTGAACACCGTGCGATCCATCGCGTACTTTCCTGCCGCCGCCGGCGCGGTCGCGGTGGACGGGGTCGGGAGCTTGTCCGCCGTCGTGGTCGACGTGGCCGGCGGAGTCGTCGGCGCGCCGCCGCAGGCCGCTGCGGCTGCCACCGTGAGGAGTGCGAGGGGGACGAGGTGGAGGACGCTGAGGCGCGAGGTGTTCATTGGCGCCGTGGCATAGTGCAACGCGCACGAAACTCAAGGCACTGGAGCCGAATTTCGGCCGGGATTTCCGCGACCGAGCGGAAAATTCTAGTAGTTGTCGGGCGATCCGGGGGTCGGAGCCGGCTTCGGGGTCGGCGTCGGGGTCGGGGTCGGAGTCGCGGTCGGGGTCGCGGTCGCGGTCGGGGTCGCGGTCGCGGTCGCGGCGGCGGTCGCGGTCGGGGTCGCGGTCGGGGTCGCGGTCGGATCCGCGGTCGGGATCGGGAAGGACGGTAGTGGGGTGTCGCCTGGGCCCGCGTCGACCGGGCGGCGGCGCGGCGGGCGGCGCGGGGTGGTCGCGGGGGCGGCGACGGGGAGATCGCCTGGCGTGAGCGTGCGCGGCGCGGAGGCGTCGGCGAAGGGATCGAGCTCGAGGTTCGTCGCCGCCGACGGCAGCGGGCCCGCGCTCGCCCTGGAGGTCGCGGGGGGCTGCGGCTCGGCCGATGCGGGAGCCGTCGCGACCGGCGTTGTTGCCGTCGTCGCCGACGTCAGAGGAGCGCTCGCCGACGGCGACGGCATCGTCTTCTCGCGGTGCTGCGCCTGCAGCACGATGAAGACGCCGAGCCCCGCGGTGACGAGGAGCGCGAGACCGCCGATGACGAAGCCGAGCACGCGTGGTCGTCCGGAGTGGAGCGCGGCGATCGGCACCGAGCTGCTCGCGGTGCTCGACGGACTCGACTGGGGCGGGTCCACGCCGGGGATGGAAAGGAGGCGGGGCGCGATGAATCCGCCTTGATCGGTCCCGGGTCGCTGAGACGGCCGCGGCGGCCGTGACGACGGCGGCGGAGCGTTCGGGCCACGCCGTAGGGTGGGCTCGGAGCCGAGATCCCCCCGCGCGACGTCCCGAGTCGTTGCCGCCGGCATCGCGAAGGCCGTGTCGGCCTCTTCGATCGCCCTGCGCTCCTGGGTCACCTCCGCGCCGGGCTCGTCGGGCAGCTCGGCGACACGCTTGGCGACGAGCGCCACGTCGAAGTCGGTGAGCGTTTCCTCGGCGTGCCTCTGCGGGGGCGGGTTGGACGCGCGCCGCGAATTGGGCGCACCGCCGAGGCCCATGCGCGCCCAGCGCAGCGCTTCGCGCATCGAGCCCGCGTCGGCCCAGCGCTCGCCACGCTCGAACTTCAGCGCGCGATCGATGACGTTCGCGACCGTGGCGGGCACCTCCGGCGCCGCTTCGCGCAGCGGGCGCGCGGGCTTCGTCGCGCTGGCGAGCACCTTCGCGTGCGCCGTTTCACCGGGGTGCACGTGCTCGCCGGAGAGGAGCGTGAACAACGTCGCCCCGACGGCCCAGATGTCGCTCCGCGCGCCGACCTGGTCGCGATTGCCGCGTGCCTGCTCGGGCGGCATGTACGACGGGCTGCCCATGATGAGGCCCGTCTCGGAGATCTCGCTCGAGCGCGCGCCGTCCCACACTTGCGCGATGCCGAAGTCGAGGACCTTGATCATCCCATTTTTCAGGACGAGCACGTTGTCCGGCTTCAAGTCCCGGTGGACGACGCCTCCGTCGTGCGCCGCCGCGAGGACGTCGAGGAGCTGGTCGCCGATGTCGAGCACCTCCATCAGCTCGAGGCGCCCGACGCGGTTTCTGCGCTGCTCGAGGGTCTCGCCGTCGAGCAGCTCCATCACGAGGAACGCCGCACCGTCCTCGGTCACGTCGTCGTCGAGGACGCGGAGCGCGCTGGGGTGATCCACCTTGTTCGCGAGGTAGGCCTCGCGCAAGAAGCGCTTGATGAGCCCTTGATCGCGCGACAGGTGCTTGTGAAGGATCTTCAGCGCGCCGCGCATGCCGTTCCGGTGCGTGCCGGCGTAAACTGCCGCCATCGACCCCGCGCTCAGGAACGCATCGACGTGCCATTTGTCGCGGATCGTCGAGCCGACCCTGCCGGCGAAGCGCTCGCGACCTTCTGACACGGGGTGCAGTTTACCCAAGCCCAGGCCTTCGCGCGCGCCGATTCGTGGTCACCCGCGCGTCTCACTTCAGCGGCGCGCGGGCCATTTCGACGTCGGGGGGCGTCTCGTTCGGATCGGCCAGGGCCGCCCGGAAGTAAGGGGTCCGCACGTTGCGGTAGAAGAGGACGACGTCGATCTCGGCCGTCCCGGCCGGGGGATTGGCGGGCATCGGGAGGGTCACGTCGACCGATCCGAGCGCCGGGATGCGGCGCTCGAAGGGGATCCGGGCCGTCTCGCTGAGCTCGTGGCGGAGGAGCACCGTGCCGTCGGCGCGCGCGATGTCGAACCCGAAGCGAGCGGCGCTCGCGGGAATGAGGCCGCTCGAGTCAGGGCCGCCAAAGCGCGCGAGCACCTTCTTTTGTGCGTCGAGGGCCTGCACTTCGAGCCAGGGTTCGCGGATGTCCGCGACGCCTGTGGGAAACGAGTGGCCGACCGTACGGTTCGTCACCGTCGCGATGATCTTCCCCTCGAGTCCACGCGTGACGTCGAGCGAGATCGCCGACTTCAGGTTGCGTCGCACCGCGTCTGGGAAGGTCGGATCGCCGAAATGGCTCGCGAGCCAGACGTTGCCGCCGACCATCGCGTGGTCGGCGATGTTCATGGTGACGCCCGCCGTCTGCCCCTGCGACTTCGGCGCGTGGCAGCCGAGGCAGGTGAGGCCATCCTGCGGTCCCGCGTACGGGCTGGATTGCCACTCGGAGAGCGTCGTGATCGCCGCGATGCCGGCGGCCGGGACGAACTGCTGGTGGCAGCCGCCGCAGAAGTCGGGCTTGCGGAGGAGCTCGAGCGACGCCAGGCCCCACGCCTTGTGGTCCTTCGTCCAGTCGTGGGTGGTGGCGCCGAGATCCGCGTTGCCGCCCGCGCGGATCGTGCGGTCGACGTCGTGGCAGCCGAGGCACGTGATGCCCCGGCCGCTGCCGAGCGTCACATCGCCGAGACGCGCACTGACGGGATCGTGGCACCCGGCGCAGAGCCGCGAATACTGGGGCCCTCGCGCCTTCTGCTCTACGCCCACGCCGTAGCGGACCATGGGATCCTCGCCGGCGTGGGCGTGCGCGCTCTTACGCCATGCGTCGTACTCGGTCTGGTGGCACTTGCCACACCACGCGCCGTCGTAGTCGGGGTTCGGCTTGTCCTTGGGGGAGAAGACGAACCAGCTCGGCCCGAGCGGCAAATCGCGCGCGATCACCCGGGCAACGCGCGCGGCCATCTTGCGGGCCTCGGGGCTCGGCTTCGCCGGATCGACGGCGCCGTCGCGCCGCAAGCCGAGGCGATCGGGAGAGAGCCCCGCCTGATCGGTGAACGCGACGAGGACATCGTGCGGATTGAAGGACGGATCGTCGGGCAACGGCGCGGTCGAGAACAGATCGACGAGGCCGACGTGACCGATCTGCGCGTCCGCCGCCCGCGACTTGGCCTTGAGCGCGTCGAAGAAGACGCGGTTCGTCGCGCCGAAGCCGTCGAGGTGGCACGCCGCGCACGACATCCAGTTGTTGCCGGTGGTGGGGAGCGCCCCTTTGCGCGAGTTGGCGCGGAAGAACAGCTTCAGCCCTTCGCGCGTCTCCGGGTCGAGCGGGTCCTTCTTGACGAGGGCGATCGGCGCCCCGGTCACGCGGGCGTGGCCGAGCGGACTGCCGCCGGCGAGGTCGAGGACCACGAGCGTCTGCGACTGATCGGCCAGCACGAACGCCCGCGTCCCCGTGTCGTCGAGCGCGATGCCGGCGGGGTGAGCGCCGGGCAGCTCGCGGAGCAAATCGATGGCCTTGCCGGTCGTCGCGTTGAACGTGACGAGGTCCTCGCTGCCGCACGCGAGCGCGTAGGCCACGAAGCCGCCGGGGTGCAGGCGCACCGCGCACGGTTGCGAGACGATCGACGAGTTGCCGGTCTCGTCAATCACGTCGAGCCCGCCGAACAGGTTCTTGCGCCCCGCGAAGGCGTCGGGCGCCGCCGCCGGATCGTTCGCGACCTCCGCGCGCGCGCCGACATCGAGCACGCTGATCGCGGGAAAGATGGTGGACTGGAATTGGAACGGCTGGCGCCCCGTGATGAGCTGGTGCGGCACCCACGCGACGACGCCGTCGGGGCTCCACGCGATCGACTCGAACGCGTAAGGCGCGCCTTGCGGGATCTTCGGATCGTCGTTCGCCGGCTCGTCGGCGATGGGAATCTCGGCGAGGGCGGGCGCGGCGGCGTCGGAGGCGCCGATGCCGTCCAGGGGGAGCAGCGTCATGCGCGCGTCGATGAGGTGGACGACGGCGAGCTCGTGGCGGGCCTTCGAGACGGCGAGCCCTGCCGGCAGCCGCCCCACCCGCACCTTGCGGACGAGCACGCCTTGCGAGCGATCGATGACGGCGATCGCGTCGTCGTCCTCGACCGAGACGTAGAGCCACCGCGGGTCCCACGCGTCCCACACCGCCGCCCGCGGGTGGCCGCCCACGGCGAGCGTACGCCGCGCGGCGCGCGTCTCGGCGTCGATCAGCGTCACGCCGCCGCCCTCGCGATCGACAGCCGCGATCCATCGGGCGTCGGGGCTCAGCGCCACGGACCGGACGTCTTTGCCGACCGCGACCTCCTGCACCAGCTTGCGGGCGTCGACATCGGCGTAGCTGATGCTTCCCACGTCGCCGTTCGCAGTCCACACGCCGCCGCGCTCGGCGTCGAAGACGATCGGGCTCGAGGCCTCGTCCTTTCGCTTGGCCGGGTCCACGGCGGGGGGCGGCGTAGCCTCCAGCGGCGCCAGCGCGTCGGGGCCTGCGTCGGGGGGCGGGACGTTGACGAGCGGATCGGGCAAGTGCTCCGAGCACGCGACGGCGAGGGCGATGCCTCCACCGAGGGCGCCCAGGACGAGCGGCGTGAAACGTCGTGCCAGCATGCGCCCGCGCAGCATGCGTGGCCGAGCGAAGGTTGTCGAGACCTCGGCGTTTTTTGCTTGAACGGCCGTGACTTGCTGCCACTATCCGTCGTCCCTTTTGGGACGTCGGTCCGAGTCGCGCTGGCTTCCTGGATTCCTCCCGATGATCCGATCTCTCCTTCGAATTGCACGCCTCGATCGCCGGCTCGGCGCAGCGGGGGCGATGGTCCTCGCGGCAGCCTACGTCGCGACGGCGCCAGGCTGCCTTCAGAGCGACGGCGGGACGGCAAGCGTCGACGCAGGGACGGAGCCGGAATCTGCACCGCGTCCGCCGGGGCCGCTCGAAGCCCCGCCGGACCCCGTTCGCGTGGCCAAGAGGAAGGACGAAACCTCGAGCCCGGTCGTCTTCGATGCCGAGCGCGGCGGCGTGTGGACCGCCAACGGCGAAGTGGGCACCGTGAGCTACGTGGACGTCGACGCTCGCCGCGTCGTAGCGGAGATCCATGTCGGCGAGCAGGTGAGCTCGGTCGCGCTGAGCCCCGACGCGCGGTGGCTCGCCGCCGTCGACCGTGGTGCCGGCAAAGTCGCCCTGATCGACGCGGAAGCGCGGAAGGTCGCGCGCACGCTCGACGTCGGACCCCACCCGCGCGCCGCGGTGTGGGACCCGTGGGATCCTCGGTGGCTCTACGTGTCGCTGGAGGACGAGGGGGCTGTCGCCGTGATCGATCGCTCCGCGGGGCGCCTCGTGCACAAGGTCCCGGTCGGTCGGCTCCCCGCGGGCCTCGCCGTCTCGGCGAGCCGGCACGAGCTGGCCATCGTGCACCGGATCGATGCGCGCGTGACGCTCCTTCCCCTCGATGGGGTCTACTCGCCGGCCGATCAGAAACCGATACCGATCGTCGTGGCGCTCGCCGATGAGCCTGCCGCCGCGGATCCCAAGGTCGCGCAGGGGCGCCCGTTCGCCTTCGAGTCGATCGCCTGGAGCCCGGACGGGACGACGGCGTGGCTCCCGCATCAGCTCATCGCGTCCCGCCAGCCGCTGCAGTTCCAGTCCACCATCTTCCCCGCGGTGAGCGTGGTGGACCTGGGCGGGCGCGCCGAAGTGGAGAACGATCCGGCCGCCGCCCCCGACGCGTTCGCCGGCCGCAAGGTGCTCTTCGGCGGCATCAACGTTCTCGACGAGACCGGCAACTCGTCGATCGTCTCGCAGCCGTGCGCGGCGCGGGTTCATCCGCGCGGGCTCGTCGCCTATGCCCTGGCCTGCGGGTCGGAGGACCTCGTCGTCTTCGACGCTGTCACCGGCAAGTCCGTCGACCTGCTCCGCGAGCTTCCCGGCGACCACCCCGCCGGCATCGCGCTCGACGACACGGGAGCGCGCGCGTTCGTGTACGCGGACCAATCGCAGACGCTCTCGGTCCTCGACCTGGCCGCCGGCAGCCCGATCGGGCACGTGCGCGTCCTGGGGGCCGGCATTTCCGTCGTCGCGCGCGACCCGATGGACCCCGAGCTCCGCGAAGGGCTCCGCCTCTTCTACCGCGCATCGTCTCGCAAGGGCGCGATCGCCAGCACGGGCAACAACTGGATGTCGTGCGGCGCGTGCCACCTCGACGGCTTCGTGTCGACCAACCAGGTGCTCTTCGAGGCCATCGTCGCGCGCTCGCCGGCCGACGACGCGCAGATCGGCCACGTGGGGCTGAAGGACCTATTTTCCACCGCGCCGACGCCCACCGACGCGGCCTTCGACCCGCACGACGTGCTCGTCGCGTTCAAGGATCAAGGCGGGCTGGCGCCGGATCGGACGGGGGTGAAGCGCGAGGGCGCGATCGACCCTTCGAAGCCGACGCCCGAGGCCGCCACCATGGCGGCGCGCGTCGCGCGGGTCATCGCCCGCGACCTTCCGCTCGGCCCGAGCTGGCTCGTGCCTGGCAAGTCGAAGCCCGACCTGGAGCGCGACGGTGCGTGGTGTGGCGCGTGCCACAAGGCCGAGTTCGACGCGTGGAGCAAGAGCGCGCACGCGCATGCCGCCGAGGATCCGATGGTGCGCTACGGCCTCACCGTCGAACAGAAGGCACGCGGACCACAGTACGCGCGTCTCTGCGCGGGGTGCCACGCTCCCACCAGCGCTCGCACGTCGGACTTCTCGCTCGCGTCCGGCGTAGGGATCACCTGTCTTGGCTGTCACGAGACCGAGCGCATGATCCGCGCGGGCGGCAACGCGGACAGCGAGAGCCGTGGGTACGACTGGACCACCGCGCACAAGGAGCGCGCGTCCGCCGGGCTCGAGACGCTGCGCAAGCCCGAGTTCTGCGGCGGGTGCCACCAGCAGTTCGTCCCTTCTGGGGGCATCGCCGCGATCACGACCCTCGACGAGTGGCAGCGCAGCCCCTACGCGGGCTCCGCAGGGACACCCGCGCAGCGCTGCGTCGATTGCCATGCTCCCCGCACGCCGGGCACCTCGGCCAACGTGAACATGCCCATCGCCGACCACGCGATGCTCGGCGGCAACGTCTGGCTGGCGACGAAGTTCGGGGATGCCGACTTCATCGCGCGCACGAAGAGCAAGCTCGCTTCGGCGGTGTCACTCACCGCCTCCCGCGGAAACGGCGTCGTCCTCGTGACCGTCGCCAACCTCGGCGCAGGACACGGATTCCCGACCGGCGTGACGGACATTCGAGAGCCGTGGGTCGAGGTCGAGGCCGTAGACGCCCAGGGCAACCCCCTGGCGCGCTACGGCGGCCCTGCGCCGGACGGGCTGATCCCGCTCGGCGCCGCGCGCTTCGGCCTCGACGTGGCGAAGGCCGACGGCACGCTCCTCCTTCGGCACGAGCTGAGCGAGACGACCCGCATTCCGTTCGACCGGCGCATTCCCGCGCAGGGCATCTCCGCCGTCGCGATCCCCGTGCCGGCAAGCCTCCCGGCAGGAACGACGAAGCTCGACGCCGTCCTCAAGTACCGGAACGTGAGGACCCCCTACTTCCGAGCCGCCACCGGCGATCCGAGCGCCGCCGCGCCGGACGTCGAGGTCGCGAGGGCGACGGCACGATGAGGACCCTCTTGCTCTCGGCGGCAGCGATCTCGCTCGGTCTCGGCGCCGTGTGGGCCTGCAGCTCGTCGTCCACGGGCGTCGCTGCGGACGCCGGCGCGCCGCCCGCCGATGGCGCCGTCGTGGCGCGCGGCGAGTACCTCGTCAAGTCGGTCGCACTGTGCGGCGAGTGCCACACGCCGCGCCTCCCCGACGGGCGTCTCGACACGACGCAGTGGCTCGCGGGCGTGGACAGGCGTTTCGACGTCGAGCCCGACGACGACACGCGCGGCGCGGTCTCCGCTCCCAACCTCACGCCGCACGAGTCCGGCCTGGGCGGATGGAGCAGCGACGAGATCCGCAGCGCCATCGTGGACGGCGCCGGGCTCAGCGGACCGCTGACATCGCTCATGCCGTCCTACGTCTTTCACAACATGGCAGCCGGCGATGCAGACGCGATCGTCGCGTACCTGCGCTCCATTCCGCCAGTCGCGCACCTCACGAGTGGGCGCCAGAAGCTCACGGTTCCCGTCGACGGCCCGCCGGCGCCACTCCCCGAGGCCGCCGTTCCGCACACCACGTTGCCGAGCTCCGATCCGAATTTCGCGCGCGCCGAGCGCGGGCGGTACCTGGCAGGCGTGGCGGGGCTGTGCATCGACTGCCACTCCACCTGGCGCCCCGACGCCCGGCCTCCGCTCGCGCTGGGGACCCTCTTCGCCGGCGGCCGCGGGATGTCGCGCGCCGAATGGGGCGTCGTGGGGGACCGGACACCGGCCGTCATCTATTCCTACAACGTGACGCCCCACGAGAGCGGCCTGGCCGGATGGACCCCGGCGATGGTGGCCGCGACGCTGAAGACCAACCTCGACGACCGAAAGGAGCCGCTCTGCCGGCCCATGCCGGGCGGCCCCATGGGCTCCTACGGCGCGCTGACCGACGAGGACGCGCTCGATATCGGCTGGTACATCACGACCTTGCCGCCGATCGACAGCGGAGACGTTCCGCAGTGCCCGATCCCGACGCCTGAGGTGCCCCCGCCCCCCCCGGCGGACGCCGCGCCGGACGGCCCCGTCGACGCGGGCGCCGATGGGCGAGATGCGGCCGATGCAACCGACGGAGCGGACGCCGATGCCGCGGGGTGAAGGGACGTGCACTCCGGGCAAGGTTGGCTCATGCTCCCAGCGCATGCGGCGCCCCGCTCCCCTTCTCCCCCTCTTCCTCTCCAGCTTGGTCCTGTCGCTCGCGGCCGCGGCCGCGGCGTCGTGCGGCTCCGACCTCCCCTCGACGCCGGACGGACACGACGGTGGCACCCCCGACGCGACGAGCCCCGACGCGCCCGAGGACGCGCCCTGGGATCACGTCCGCGTGCCCTACGACGGAAGCGAGCCGCCTCCTGGGCCGCGGACAAAGGTCACGGCCGAGCTCAAGAGCTCGCGCGTCGACGTGCAGCAGCTCATGTTCGCTGCCGGCGAGATGCAGATCAGCGGCGAGCCGTTCGCGCAGCTCTTCGCGGGACGGGCGCTGGCCAACTACGACCGCACCGCGTTGCCGACGGACCAGTACATCATCCCGACCGGCAACGATGCGTCGACGGCGCTCACCGATCTGTTCGGCTTCAGCACGGCCGTGGAGTCGTACGAGTACTCGAAGTACCACATGAACATGATCTCCCAGCAGAGCGGCGCTGGCCTCTCGCTGGCGAACGGTCCGGTGGTGCTGGCGAACGAGACGGGGGCTACGCGCCTCGACAAGCTGCGCGCGCACGCCGCGCGCCTTCTCACCGCCGCCGGGACCGACGTAGCGGGCTACGCCGTCCTGCCCGCCCCGGTGAACAACAACCAGAACTACCTCGGCTTCAGCGGCGTCTGGCCGGTGTTCGCGGCGTTCAAGAGCTTCGACTCCGCGCTCCAGCCGCACCACGAGGCGGTGCAGTCGTGCACGTTCGCCGGCGGCTACGGCGGGATCCCGACGCTCGGATCGACCTTGCCCGAGTACGAGTGCGCCTACAATTCGCTGCACCTGGGGACGACGAGCGGGGCCGATCCCGCGCTCGACCTCGCCTACCGACGCACGGCCGTCGAGAGCGTGCTCGTGCCGGGCGTGCTCGGGCTCGCGACGTGGAAGCAGGCGCTCTGGAGCATCGACTTCACGAGCCGCCTGCACGACTCCGCCAGCAACCCCGTCAACGCCGTGGCCGACGCCGATCTCGCCAAGGTCGGCGTCGGGGGGAACATCGTCATCGGCACCGATCCGGGCGCCGCGCTGGGCACGTTCATCGGCTCCACGCCGCTCGAGGGCATGTGGGGCATGCTCATGCTGAGCGAGATGGAGAACTCCGCGGAGCTCGCCATCTCGCAGCTGACGACGGCAGACGGCGCGACCGTCGGCGGCTTCGCCACGCGCGACGCCGCCGTCGCGTACGACTACACCTCGCCGCTCCGCTGGTTCCCGGCGGCGGTGAACGTCACCGAGGATCTGGCGGTCCCTTACCCCGCCGTCACCTCCTACGCCATCGCCGACGCGTCGAGCCGCTCGGTGGATCTCGGCGCGCTCCTCCTGGGCAACGCGATGTTCTTCGGCATGACCGACCCGCGAAACGCGGCGCTCGGCGGCTCGCTCGGCCTGTCGCTGACGTTCGACGGAGCCCCCTTCCCCACCGACGACGGCGTCGCGGGTGGCGAGGCCACCGCGCACGATCGCGCGCTCGCGGTGCTTCGCGTCGCCTTCGTCGACCTTGATCGCATGCACGCCGACCCCGCGCTCGGCGTGATCATGGACAAGGCCACCGTCGTGGGCAGCGTGGTGACGCGCGGCAACACCGTGACCACGACGTCGCTGTCGCACGTGCTCATCGGCCTTCGCCAGGCGCTCCTCTCGCTCAACGCTGCGATCACCCAGTACGGCGCGGCCGACCCCGATCCGGCGATCGACGCCAACGGCATCTTGAACGCGCTGGCGATTCACCCACCGGGAGGGGGGACGCCGACGTTCAGCGGTCGCGTACGCCAGGTCTTCGTGACGAACGCCACGTTCGTTCGGGACGTGCTCACGAAGGCGGACGGCTCCGTCGCCAACGGCGCGACGCTCGCGTCCGGCCAGGCCACGCCCGATCCTGGCGCGACGACGCTCGAGGCGCAGTCCGCCGCGGTTCGCGCGCTCCTCGAGGGGTTCCTCGTCACCGGCGACACCACGTTCCGCGATCGCGCGCGCGCTGTCGCGACCAAGCTCCTTGGCGGCGCGTTTTTCAGCGCGCCCGGGCTCCTCTTCCGCGGGGTCGCGGGCGGGCCCGACGAGGTTCACATGACGCCCGAGCGCTTCGCGTGGCTGCAGAGCGCGCTCCGCGAGACGCACAAGGTTGCGCACGTGCCGGGCGACGCGCTCCTCGCTCGCGCGGCGCTCGAGCCGCGGATCGCGCGCGCGAACAAGCTCTTTTTGAACGGGTGGGACGATCTGAACGGGGACAAGGTCGTCGATCCGAACGGCGAGTGCCTGGGCGCGCGCATGCAAATGGGCGAGCAGTCGCTCACCGGCGAGCTCGGCCGCGACGACGTAGGGCGCGCGACGAGCGATCGCGACACCGACTGCGTCCCCGAGATCGACGACGCCCAGCGCGCGAGCGTGCTCGCGAGCGAAGTGTTCTTCCACGCGCCGTGACGCGTTCACCCCCACAGGGTTCGTAGAGCGCCGTCGAATAGCTTCGCGGCCGCGCGCCCGGTGGGCACCCCCGCCGTCACGACGAGGGACGCCGGCGGCTCGGCCGCGAGCTCCGCGCGGAGCTCCTCGATGGCGCGGCCGCGCGCGGCGGCGACGCGGGCACGTGCCGGCGCGTCGAGGGAGCCGTCGGCCCAGCGCGCGATCGCCCAGGCGAGCGCAGCGTGACGCGCCTCGTCGGCCGCGATGGCCACCATCTCGGCGCGAACGCCGTCGTCCGCCGCGTGGACGGACTGCCAGGCGGCGACGATGGCGCCGTAGGTCTCCCGCACGCACCCCTCGGCGGCGTTCTCGACGGCGACCGCCTCGAGCGCACGAACACCCCGCCGGCGCGCTCGCAGGAACGCAGGTCGGCCTCCGAACCGCCGGGCCAGGCGGGCGGTCGCGCGGGTGTGGCGCACCTCGTCGACCGCGGCGCGGCCCGCTTCCTCGCGGAGCTCCGGGGGCGCGCCGTGCGCACCGAGCTCGACGCGGAGGCGACGAAACGCGGTGATCGAGACCGCCTCGAGGTGGGCAGCGCGCGCGAACCACGCACCCACCTCGGTCGCCGCGCCGCACGCGACGAACACCGGCATGCCCTCCGGGCGACGGCCGCCGATGCAGTTGGTGCAGTTGACGACGAGCGCCGCGGCATCCAGGACGACGTTCTGATCGTTGCTGCTCGAGCAGTTGTCGGGCGTGACGAAGCACCCCGCAGAGGTGGAGAAGCCGCAGATGCGCGCGCAGTCCTGGCGCGAGAAGTAGCAGCCGACGCCCGGGTAGATCGGCGCGGGACTGCAGCCTTGGTACTCGAAGAAGTGGTCGCAGCCGCCCTCGTCCGAGGCATCGAGGTAGGCGCCCCCGTCGATCGCCGGGTGCGGGGCTGCTGGTCCTGCCGGACAGAGGGGGATGCGGCCGTCGTCAGGAGCGTCGATCTCGGCGTCCTCCGGTCGTGCGGCGTCGGTGGCGCTGTCGTCGGTCGCGTCGCGTGCAGCTCCCCCGGCCGAGGCGTCGTCCGCCGGCGCACCGGAGGCGTCGGGCGATCCCCGATGGTCCGTGCCGCCGCACGCACCCACGGCGAAGACCGACGCTCCGGACGCGAGCACGATCGCCCGGATCGCTCGCCCCAGGCGCCGCTCCTCTTCTGACAGCATCGATGCAAAGAATGACCAACCGGGGGCCTGTCGTCCAGTAAGCTCGGCGCCATCATGAAGGGCGACGCGAAGATCCTCGACCTGCTCAACGAAGTCCTCACCGGCGAGCTCACCGCCATCAACCAGTATTTCCTGCACTCGCGCATGTGCGGCAACTGGGGCTACAAGCGCCTCGAGGATGCGATCAAGAAGGAGTCGATCGGCGAGATGAAGCACGCCGACACGCTCATCGAGCGCGTGCTCTTCCTCGAGGGGCTGCCCAACGTGCAGCGCCTCGGCAAGGTGAACATCGGGCAGACCGTGGCGGAGATCCTGACCAACGATCTCGCCGTCGAGATGGTCGCCATCCCGCTGCTCAATCGAGGGATCGCGACGTGCCGCGAGCTCGGCGACAACGGGACCGAGGACCTGCTCACGAAGATCCTCGTCTCGGAGGAGGAGCACGTCGACTGGATCGAGGAGCAGCTGGAGCTGATCAAGCAGCTCGGCCTCGCCCACTACCTCGCTCAGCAGGTCCGCGAGTAATTCCCTCGTTGCGTCGAGCAGTTACGGGAAAAAGGACGACAGCGCCTTGCACTTGATAATGGTTTTCATTATCCTTTGATCATGTACGTATGCGTTTGCCGCGCCGTGACCGATGTTCGTGTGAACGCCGTCATCGACGCAGGTGCGCAGACCGTCGACGCGGTGACGGCCGCGTGCGGCGCCGGCAGCGACTGCGGCGCGTGCCGCGAGAAGATCGGCGAGATGGTGGCGGAGCGAGCCCTCGTGCCGGCCGCGGCGCTCGTCCGCGAACGCGCGGCGTAGCGTGTTGACGACGCGCGAGCTTCGACGCCTGCGGCGCGCGTTCACCGCGGCGCTATGCGCCCTCGGCCCGTGCGCGCTCGTCCAGGCGTGCGGGACGACGAGCTCACCGGAGGCGCGGCCGGATGCGAGCCCGCAGGGGACCGAGGACGGCAAGGCGGCAATGGGCGACGTGACGACGGCGCCCGACGCCGTGGATGCGGCCGCCGATCGCGGCGCGCCCGTCCACAGTGACGCGAGCGACGAGGCGCCGCCGACGTGCGCAGCGGTGATCACCGTGGTGGACGGCGGCCTGGCAGCCGACGCCGCGGCCGACGCCGACGCGGACGCCGAGCTCGTCTGCGACTACCTCTTCGCGTGCGGCGTCCCCGTCGGGGTCGCGACCGTCGGCTGCAGCATCGTGCCGGCGCTGCGGGACGGCGCGCCGGATCCCGACGCGATGCCGATGAAGTGCCGCCTGCTCGAAGGCATGGGCTGCCTCGCGGACGCGTTTGCCCCGACCGAGTCGGGGGCGGTCACCATGGAGTGCATCGATTGCCTCTCCGGCGGCGGTGGACGCAGGACGGCGGGCGTCGCGCCGCCCCGCGTCGCGGCCGGGGGCGCCGGCGCGTATTTCGCACGGATGGCGCACGCCGAGGCCGCGTCCATCTTTGCGTTCCGGCGCATGCGCGAGGAGCTCGCCTGCCACGGGGCGCCGCGCGATCTCGCGACGGCGGCGAGGCGGGCGGCGACGGACGAGGTGCGCCACGCGAGGGCGATGCGTGCGCTCGCAACGGAGCACGGGGCCACGCCGCCCCCAGTCCGCGTGCGACGCCCGCGCGGCCCGCGATCGCTCGAGGCCTTCGCGCGCGAGAACGCAGTGGAAGGGTGCGTGCACGAGACGTTTCTGGCGATCGTCGCCTGCCACCAGGCCGCGCACGCGGCCGACGGTCGCCTGCGCCGCACGTTCGCGAGGATCGCTGCCGACGAGACACGTCACGCCGCGCTGGCCTGGGCGGTCGCGCGCTGGGCCGACGGTCGCCTCGACGCCGCCGCGCGCGCGCGGCTGGCCAGGGCGCGAGACGCGGCCATCGGGAGACTCCGGCGGACGCTCGAACAGCGCGAAACGACGGGGTTGGATGCGGTCGTGGGCAACCCCTCGGGCGCGGCCGCCGTGCTCCTCCTCGAGGCGATGGTCGCCGCGCTCACTCCTTCGGGAGGAACGGCACCTTCAGCTCGACGACGTCCAGGCACGGCGCGCGGCGGTCGAGGCGCTCCGGCCGGCACAGCCGCTTGAACGGCGCCGTGGGGTAAGGCGGCGCGTCGTAGCCACGCACCTCCCCCGTCACGAAGACGCGCGTGGGGAGCGTCGGCAGCCGATCGAGCGCGAGGCGTACGTCGCCCACGCTGCCCGCCGCGTGCCCCACGGCGGCGAGGTTCGTCGACTCGAAGAAGCGCGCGCTCGGCCCGCCGAACACCGCGGCGCGGGCGGGGCTCGGCAGCTCGCGCACGGCGGCGACGAGCTGGGCGCCGGGGGGCGGGATCGTCGCCCGTTCGTTCACGTCACCGAGCGTGCGAATGGCCGCGACGAGAAACAGCGCGACGCCGAGGCGGCGCCCGCGGTCGACGCTCATCGCCGCGAGGGCGAGCGCACCCGCGGCCGCCGCGACGAGGGGAAGCGCGTGGCGCGGCTGCTGCCGCAGGTTCTGCCCGACCAGGATCCAGAGGAGGTACGGCCCGAGCGCGATCGCCACTGTACGGGCCCCGGACCAGCCGGCGCGACGCCACTCCCCTGCCCCGACGATCGCCACGGCTAGCGCGGCCCCACCGATGACGAGACCGAGAGGGTCGCGGCCGGCGCCGAGGCCGTCCACGAAGACGTCGCGCGCGAGGTAAACGGCGCGGTCGATGCCCGGCTCGGTGATGGCGGTTCCGCCCCACCGCGCCGTGTGCCCGGCGAGGTGCGTCGCCATGAGCGCCTGCAGGTGCGCCGGGCCGACCCAGAGCGCCAGCGGAACCGCCCACGCGAGCGAGGCGCCCAGCGCGCCGAGCACGGCCCGCCCACGGTCCCTCGGCGTGAGGACGAGGAGCGCCAGGTAGAGAGGCGCCCACGATGCGCGCACGCCGAGGCCGAGGCCGACGGCAACGCCCACCCACGCCGCACGCTCGCGAACGAGCGCCCACGCGGCGAGCGCTCCGAAGAAGAGCGCGAGCCCTTCGGTCCCGACCCCCGACTCCGCGCGCCACACGAGCGGAGCGAGCGTGATCGCGAGCGCGATGGCCCACCCCCGCGCGGCGCCGAAGACGTGCGACGCGGCGCTCTTCGCGAGCGCGGCCACCCCGACCCCAGACGCCACGCTGACCGCGGTCGCCGCGACGAGCGGTGAGCCGAGGGCGACAGCCAGCGCCTTCGCCGCAGCCACCCACACCGGGTAGCCGGGCGGGTGCGGCGCGAAGTGGTCCATGTCGAAGCGGGTCACCGCCGCGACGAAGCCGAGGCCGTCCCAGTCGTCGGGCCACGGCGGCGCGCTCGCGGCGAGGAGCACGGCCAGCACGCCGAGGAACCCCGCGGTCCCCTTCGCCCCGCCGGGCGCTGCCGGGCCGCTCATGCGGTGAGCGCGGACGTCTCGATCGGCGAACGCGCGCGTCCGATCGCATCGAGCGCCGCCGCGTCGCGCGCGCTCTGCATCATTTGCCGCGCGGCGACGACGCCCATCTGCATCGCCGCGTCCATGAACACGTACCGGAAGAGCCCCTGCCGCCCCGCGGTGCGGACGTTCGCGAACTCGGACACGACGCGTAGGGTCTCCTGCCGATCGCGCTCGTAGCCGAGGTGATAGACGGGGTAACCGTGCGCCACTCGCACGACGAACGCGTCGAGCACGTCGTCGACCGTGAAGCCGAGCTCCCTGAGCTCGGCGCCCATGCGGCGGCGCAGCTCGCCTACGTCGGCTCGCCACGTGCCGTCACCGACGTTGCATGGAATCTCCAGCATGAGCGAGGTGCGCCCCTCCGGAGCCATCGCGACGCTGCGCCGCTTCGGCTCCTGGATGCGCGACATCGCGAGCGCGCCGCTGGCGACGTACATCCACGTGTTCTCGGAGAAATCGCGCCGCGCGAGCATCAAATTGAGGAACGTGAGCGCGCGAAATCGCAGCTCCGGCAGCGCGACGCCGGGACGTAGCGACTGCGCGAGATCGGTGAGGGGGATCGTCGACAAGAGCTCGCCCACCGGGATGCGACGGGGCCCCGCAACCGTGTCGGCGCGCACGGCGACGACCCGCTTGGCGGCTACTTCGAGGGACAGCGCGCGCACACCGGTGACGATCTCGCCGCCGAGGCTCTTCACCTCCCGTGACATGGCCTCGTACAGCTGCCCCATGCCATGCCGCGGATACCGGTAGCGCCGCGCGTACGTGCGGATCTCCGATCGTCGCACGCCGCCCATTCGCAGGAGCGCGTCGCCGAGATGGAGCAGGCTGATGCGCTCGGCTGCCCAGTCGGCGGAGATGCAGCTGGGATGGAGGCCCCAGAGCTTCTGCGTGTACGGTCCAAAGAACGTGTCGTAGAGCGGGCGCCCGAAGCGCGCGGTGACCCAGTCCTCGAACGAGACGTCCGGCCGCGGCCGAAGGGCATGGACGGCGCGCGCCTCCGCGTACCCGGCCAGGGCGCGCGCGTTCTCGCGCACGCCGAGGCTCCGAACGAGATCCGCCGCGTCGAGCGGGTACTTGAAGCTCCGTCCGTCGTGGAGGACGACGCTCCTTCGCTCCTGCGTGAGCAGATCCTCGCCGAGGAGACCCTCGAGCCAGCGCGAGAGCTCGACGCTCGCCGACACGAAGCGGTGGCCACCGAGATCGAAGCGCCAGCCGTCCTTCTCGTGGGTGGCGCACAGCCCGCCGACGAGCGACTCGCGTTCGAGCACGATGGGCTTCTGGCCGGCGCGCGCGAGCTCCCAGGCGGCGGCAAGCCCGCAGGGCCCCCCGCCGAGGATGACGTGCGGCCCGTTCACGCGCGGTCCGGGCTCAGCTCCAGAGCGTCCGCGCCGCACCGTCGACGAGCGCGCGCGCGGCCTTCGCCGTCGGCAGGCCCGCCGCGGCGACCAGCGCGTGCGGCGTCTCGGTCTCCACTTCGCGCCGCAGCTCTTCCACCGCGCGCGCCTTCGCCGCCGCGACCCTGGCGCGGCCTGCGTCGTCGAGCCGGCTGGCGGCCCACTCCGCGACGGCCCACGCGAGCGCCGCGTGACGGGTCTCGTCCTCCGCGATCGTCGCCATCTCGGCGCGGATCTCGGCGTCCGCGGCGTGCTCCGCCTGGTGCGCGGCGACGAGCGCGCCGAACGTCTCGCGCACGCAGCCCTCCGCCGCGTTCTCGATCGCGAGCGCCTCGAGCGAGCGAACCGCGCCGCGGCGCACCTTCGCGAGCCGGGGCGTCGCGCCGAACTTGCGGGCGAGGCGCGCGGTCACGCGCGTGTGGCGGACCTCGTCCTTCGCCGAGCGCTCGGCCATCTGGACGAGCTCGCGCGGCGCGCCGTGGGCGAGCAACTCGGCCCGCAGCGTGCGGAACGCGGCGATCGACGCGCCCTCGAGGTGCGACAGCTCGGCGAACCAGACGCCGACCGCGTCGCCGCCGCTGCCGATCTTCGCGAAGCTCTCCATCTCTTCGGGGCGCCGTCCGCCGAGGCACTTGGTGCACTGGACCAGGACCTTGGTGGGATCGACGATGTGGTTCGGCCCGCCGTCGATCTGCGTGCAGTTGTCCGCCGGGACGAAGCAGCCGGCCGACGCCGGAAAGCCGCAGATCTGCTGGCACTGCCCGAGTCCGTAGTAGCAGCCGTTGCCCGACGGTACCGTCGGGAACGGCGTGCAGCCGTTGTACTGGAAGAAGTAGTCGCACGCCCCGTCGTCACCCGCCTCGAGGTACTTGCTGCCGTCGACCTGCGGGTGCGCCGCATCCGCGCCCTCGGCGCAGACCGGGATGCCCGCGTCGGTGCCGCCGGACGAACCCGACGAGCCCGAGCTGCCCGACGAGCCCGAGCTGCCCGACGTCCCCGATGAACCGGAGGATGTTCCCGACGAACCGGAGGATGTTCCCGACGAGCCCGAGCTCCCCGAGCTGCTCGTCGTGTTGTCCGCGCTCGCGTCGCCACCGCCTGCGTTGTCACCGGAGGACGAGCTGCAGGCATAGAGTGCGGCCGCAGGCGTGCTCAGAGAGAGGAGGAGGATCGAGCGGAACGCCCCGCGAAGGCGCGTCTCTTCGTCACGAATCATGAGGGAAGAATGGCCGACGAACCGCCCTTCGTCCAGTGTCCGCGCCGGCCTTCGACCGATCCTCATGCCTCCGCTTGCGTCGTGACCCTCGCGATGCCAGATCATGCGTGCCCATGCGGATCGCCCTGCTCGTGCTCGCGGCCTCGCTCGCGGCCTGCTCTTCGGGTGGATCGAGCGACGCCCACCTCGGCGATGGCGGCGGGGTCGACGCGGCCGACGCGGCTCCTCTCTCCGCGACGTGGACGGCCGTGTACGGCGCCTACTTCGGCGCCGGCACCCCCGGGCACTGCGGCAACGCAGGTTGCCACGCCCAGACGCGCGGCGGCTTCCTCTGCGGCGCGACCAAGGACACCTGCTACCAAGGCCTCGTGACCACGTCGCTCATCAGCTCGAAGGATCCGCCGACCTCGCCCCTCGTCGATCCGGCCGCGTCGCCCCTCACATGGTTCGGCGGCCTCATGCCGACGGACAGGCAAGGTCCGAACGAGGCCGCCGCCGCCGCGGTGAAGGCGTGGGTCACCGCGGGCGCGAAGAACGACTGACGCCGCGCGGCTTCCGCGCCTCTAGTCTAGTGCGCGATGATGAGCGGGTCGTAGTACGAGTACGAGCCGGGCTTGCCCTTGATGGCGTTCGGCAGCGGCGTGACGGCCCCCGCGGTCCCAATCGCGAGCACGGTGACGAGGTTCAGGTCGCCGCTCACGACGAGGTACTTGCCCGCCGGATCCACGGTGATGCCGCGGCTGCCGGTTTGCCCGGCTCCGAGGCTGCTCGACACGAGCGTCCCCAGCGCGCCGGTCGTCGGGTCGATGGGAAACGCGCTGATGGTCGCGTCGCCCGCGTTCGCGACGTACAAATAGGCGCCCGCGAGGTCGATGGCCGCGCCGATGGGCGTCGTCCCGGTGGTTTTCACTGCGCCGAGCGCGGTGAGCGCCCCGGTCGCGTCGTAGGAGAACGTGTAGACGCCCTGCCCGTTCGCCGCCGTCACGTAGATGACCTTCTTCGTCCGGTGGTGAAGGATGCCGATCGGGCTCCCCGGTGCGCTGATGTCCACGCGCCCGCTGAGGGCACCGGTCGTCGGGTCGACCTTGAAGGTCGACACCTGCTCCTGCTCGTTCGCGACGAACAGAAAATCGCCCGCCAGCGAAAGCACCATGCCGCGCGGCGCGTTCACCGTAGCGGACTCCGGGGTCGTCGCCGAAGGCGTGAGCACACCGGTCGTCCCGATGTCGAACGTGGCGATGCTCGCGCCAGCGCGCTTCGACACGTAGAGGTGCTTGCCGGCGGCGTCGACGATGAGAAAGCTCGGCGCGCTCCCGGTGCCGTTCGACGTGCTCCCGAGCGGCGTGAGCGCGCCCGATTTGGCGTCGACGGAGTAACTGAGGATCGCAGCCGCGGCGTTGTTCGCCACGTAGATGAAGCTGCCGTTGGGCGTCGCGGCGCCGACGACGGGGTTGGCCCCTGCCGCGATCGACTCCTGAAAGCCGGCCGTCACCCCGTCGGTGTCGAAGGACGCGAGGTCCCCATTCGTAGGATCGAGCGTGTACCCGATGATCCCGGAGATCGGGCCGCCATCGGCGGTGGTGTCGAGCGACTTGCCAATCGCGTACAGGAAGTGCGCGGGCCCGGTGTAGCCGGCCTCCTTCGCGTCCACGCCCACGTCCTGGCCGGCGTCCGTACCGCCGCTCGAGCCGTCGCTCCCCGAGGAGCTGTCGGCCCCGCTGGTTCCGCTGGTCCCGCTGGAGCTGGTGTTCGAGTCGAAGCCGGCGTCCTGTCCGGTGGCCGTGGGCCCAGTGTTGTCGCTGCTGCCGCATGCGGCGAGGGCGACGAGACTGCACGCAGCGGCCAGGCAAGCTAGGGTTCGAAGTTTCATGGCGGGTACCTTAAACCGGTCCCGCGCAGGGCGCCACTTTCGCAAATCTGGCGTTCGTGCCAACGCGAAACGCCGCGCCGACCCCCCGGAAGGGAGCGGGCGCGGCGCCGCGAGGATCGCGAAGATTTCCTGCGATTACTCTTCGTTGACCGCGCTGAGCGGCTCGGGGTTGCGCGGCAGCGGCGCGTAGCGCACCTCGTCCTCGCCCTCGATGATCACGTTGAGCTTCTTGTAGGCCGTGATGCCCGTCCCGGCCGGGATCAGGCGGCCCATGATGACGTTCTCCTTGAGGCCCTTGAGATGGTCCGTCTTGCCCTGGATGGCCGCCTCGGTGAGCACCTTGGTGGTCTCCTGGAAGCTCGACGCCGAGATGAACGACTCGGTCGAGAGCGACGCCTTCGTGATGCCGAGCAGGAGCGGCTCTGCGATGCCCGGCTTGCCGCCGCGCTCGATGACCCGCTGGTTCTCCTTCTCGAAGATGTGCTTCTCGACCTGCTCGTCGACGAGGACGTTCGTGTCCCCGACGTCCTTGAGGCGGACGCGGCGGAGCATCTGACGAACGATGACCTCGATGTGCTTGTCGTTGATGGCGACGCCCTGCAGGCGGTAGACCTGCTGGATCTCGTTGACGAGGTACGCCGCGAGCTCCTTCTCGCCCTTGACGCGAAGGATGTCGTGCGGGTTCGCCGGTCCATCCATGAGCGGCTCACCGGCGCGGATGCGGTCGCCCGGCTGAACCTGGATGTGCTTGCCCTTCGCGATGAGGTACTCGCGCGTCTGATCGGCGAGCGGGTGACCGTCGTGGCTGAAGGGGGTGATGATGACCTTGCGCTTGCCCTTGGTGTCCTTGCCGAACGAAACCTCGCCGTCGATCTCGGCGATGATGGCGTGGTCCTTGGGCTTGCGGGCCTCGAAGAGCTCGGCAACACGCGGCAGACCGCCGGTGATGTCCTGGGTCTTCGTGGTCTCGCGCGGGATCTTCGAGAGGATCTCGCCGGCCTCGATGAGGTCACCGTCCTGGACGACGATGTTCGCGCCGACCGGGAGGAGGTAACGCGCTTCGAGCGTCGAGTTCGGGAGCTTCAGGGTCTCGCCGGTCTTCGGGTCCTTGATCGAGACGCGCGGGCGGAGATCCGCGGCGCGCGACTCGATGATGACCTTGCGCGAGAGGCCGGTGACCTCGTCGAGCTTCTCGACCATCGTGACGCCTTCGACGATGTCGCCGAACTTCGCGATGCCCGCGACCTCGGTGAGGATCGGGACGGCGAACGCGTCCCACTCCGCGAGGAGCTGGCCGGGCTTGACCTTCTCGCCCTCGACCACCTTGAGGATGGCGCCGTAGACGAGCCGGTGATGCTCGCGCTCGCGGCCGGTGTCGTCGACGATCACGATCTCGCCGTGGCGATTCATGATGCTGATGGTGCCGTCCTTCTTCGACGCGGTATTCGCGTTGCGGATCCGGACGAAGCCCTCGTTGCGCGCCTCGAGCGAGCTCTGCTCGATCTTGCCGCGCGCGGCCGCTCCACCGATGTGGAACGTACGCATCGTGAGCTGGGTGCCCGGCTCGCCGATCGACTGGCTGGCGATGATGCCGACGGCCTCGCCGATGTTCACCTTGTAGCCGCGGGCGAGGTCTCGTCCGTAGCACTTGGCGCACACGCCGCGCTTGGTCTGGCAGGTGAGCACCGAGCGGATGACCACCTCTTCGATGCCCGCGTCCTCGATCTTCATGACGAGCGCTTCGTCGAGCTCGGTGTTCGCCTGGACGAGCACCTCGCCGGTGAGCGGGTCGACCGTGTCCTCGAGCGTCACGCGCCCGAGGATGCGGTCGGCGAGCGGCTGGATGACCTCGCCGGCGTCCTCGAGCTTGGTGACGCGGATACCGTCGACGGTGCCGCAGTCGAAGTTCGAGATGACGGCGTCCTGCGCGACGTCGACGAGACGGCGCGTGAGGTAACCGGAGTTCGCGGTCTTGAGCGCGGTGTCGGCGAGACCCTTACGGGCGCCGTGCGTCGAGATGAAGTACTGGAGAACGGACAGACCCTCGCGGAAGTTCGCGGTGATCGGCGTCTCGATGATCTCGCCCGACGGCTTCGCCATCAGGCCGCGCATCGCCGCCAGCTGGCGGATCTGCTGGGTCGAGCCGCGGGCGCCCGAGTCGGCCATGATGTAGATGGGGTTGAAGGAGGGCTCGATCGACTCTTTCCCGGTCTCGGGATCGGTGACCTTCTCCTTGCCGATGACGAGCATCATCTCGGCGGTGACCTTGTCGGCAACGCCGGCCCAGATGTCGACGATCTTGTTGTAGCGCTCGCCGTCGGTGATCAGACCCTCTTGGTACTGATCGACGACCTTCTGGACCTCGTCCTGCGCCTCGGTGAGGAGGAGCTTCTTCGCATCGGGGATCACCATGTGATCCATGCAGATCGAGACGCCGGCCCGCGTCGCGTTCTCGTAGCCGAGGCTACGCAGACGGTCGGCGAGGAGGACGGTGGCCTTGTTACGATGCTTGCGGTAGCAAGCGTCGATCAGCGCCGAGAGCGCCTTCTTGTCGAGCGTCTTGTTGACGAGATCGAAGGACAGGCCCTCGGGGAGGATCTCGGCGATGAGGCAGCGCCCGACCGTCGTGTTGACGATCTTGCGGATGTTGGTCTCCGGATCGACGACGCGGACGCGGATGCCCGTGTGAATGGTGACCTCCTCGTTGTCGAAGGCCATGCGGACCTCGTCCGGCGACGAGAAGACGCCGCGGAGGTGTCCCTCGGCGTGGCCCTTCTTGTCGACCGTGAGGCCGCCCTCGCGGTAGCAACCCTTGGCCCACTTGCGCTCGCGCGTGGCGTAGTAAAGGCCGAGGACGATGTCCTGCGTCGGGTTGATGATCGGCTTGCCGTTGGCGGGCGAGAGGATGTTGTTCGTGCTCATCATGAGCACGCGCGCTTCCATCTGCGCCTCGACCGAGAGCGGGATGTGGACGGCCATCTGGTCACCGTCGAAGTCGGCGTTGAACGCCGCGCAGACGAGCGGGTGAAGCTGGATGGCCTTGCCCTCGATGAGGACCGGCTCGAACGCCTGAATGCCGAGGCGGTGGAGGGTCGGCGCGCGGTTCAGGAGAACCGGGTGCTCGCTGATGACCTCTTCGAGGATGTCCCAAACCTCGGGACGCTCCTTCTCGACCATCTTCTTGGCGGACTTGATGGTGTTGACGTAGCCGCGCTCTTCGAGCTTGTTGTAGATGAAGGGCTTGAAGAGCTCGAGCGCCATCTTGTTCGGCAGGCCGCACTGGTGCAGCTTGAGCGCCGGACCGACGACGATGACCGAGCGGCCCGAGTAGTCGACGCGCTTGCCGAGCAAGTTCTGGCGGAAGCGGCCCTGCTTGCCCTTGAGCATGTCGCTGAGCGACTTGAGCGGGCGCTTGTTCGGACCGGTGATGGTCTTGCCGCGGCGGCCGTTGTCGAACAGAGCGTCGACGGCCTCCTGGAGCATGCGGCGCTCGTTCCGGATGATGATCTCCGGAGCGTTGAGCTCGAGCAGGCGCTTCAGGCGGTTGTTGCGGTTGATGACGCGGCGGTAGAGATCGTTGAGATCGCTCGTCGCGAAGCGGCCGCCGTCGAGCGGGACGAGCGGGCGGAGATCCGGCGGGAGCACCGGGATGACCGTGAGCATCATCCACTCCGGGCGGTTGCCCGACTCGCGGAAGGCCTCGGTGACCTTGAGGCGCTTGACGATCTTCTTGCGCTTCGCCTCGCTCGTCGCGGCGCGCATCTCCTGGCGCAGCGTCTCGCTGAGGGTGTGAACGTCGACTTGCTTGAGCATCTCGAGGATCGCCTCGCCGCCCATGCCCGCCGTGAACTTGTCGTCGCCGTACTCCTCGACGAGCTGCATGTAGCGCTCTTCGGAGAGGAGCTCTGCGCGGCCGAGGCCGGTCTCCTTCGGGTCGATGACGATGTACGCCTCGCAGTAGAGGACCTTCTCGAGGTCCTTCAGCGAGATGTCGAGGATGTTGCCGATGCGCGACGGCAGGCTCTTGAGGAACCAGATGTGCGCGACGGGCGTGGCGAGGTTGATGTGGCCGAGCCGCTCACGGCGGACCTTCGACTGGATGACCTCGACGCCGCACTTCTCGCACACGATCCCGCGGTGCTTCATGCGCTTGTACTTGCCGCAGTTGCACTCGTAGTCCTTCACCGGGCCAAAGATCTTCGCGCAGAAGAGACCGTCACGCTCGGGCTTGAACGTGCGGTAGTTGATGGTCTCGGGCTTCTTGACCTCACCGTGCGACCACTCGCGGATCTTTTCCGGCGAAGCCAAAGAGATCCGGATCGCGCTGAAGCTGAGCGGGTCGCGGGGCTTTTCGAAGAAGCTAAAAATGTCGCGCATCGGTTTCTTCCTTGCTCGAACGAAGTCGGAATAAATACTCAAGGGGGGCGGGGGACGCCTCGGCGAGGCGTCCCCGGGCCGTCGTCACTCTTCGGCTGCGGCCTCCGCGCGTTGCGCGGCGGTGGGCTCGATGAGCTCGACGTTCAGGCAGAGCGCCTGAAGCTCCTTGATGAGCACGTTGAAGCTCTCCGGCAGACCCGGCTCGAGCGTGTGCTCTCCCTTGACGATGGCCTCGTACATGCGGGTACGGCCCATGACGTCGTCGCTCTTGACCGTGAGGAACTCCTGGAGCGCGTACGCGGTGCCGTACGCTTCCATGGCCCACACTTCCATCTCTCCGAGACGCTGGCCGCCGAACTGCGCTTTGCCACCCAGCGGCTGCTGCGTGACGAGCGAGTAGGGGCCGATCGAGCGCGCGTGGATCTTGTCGTCGACCAAGTGGTGAAGCTTGAGGACGTACATGATGCCGACGGTGACTTCGTGGTCGAAGGCCTCGCCGGTGCGGCCGTCGAAGAGGACCGCCTGACCGCTGGTGGGCAAGCCCGCGATGGCGAGCGAGTCCTTGATGGCCGACTCCGGCGCGCCGTCGAAGA
The DNA here is from genome assembly GCA_025359105.1 of Myxococcales bacterium. GTDB lineage: Bacteria > Myxococcota_A > Polyangia > Polyangiales > Polyangiaceae > JANYHK01. Next base: position 40,326 of record JANYHK010000028.1, read on the forward strand.
CGGGGCTGGCGTAGTGGACACCGTTGCGGAGCTTGGCGGCGACCTTCCGGGTCTCCTCGTCGCTCAGCTTCGAGAGCCACTTGTGGAGGGCGACGTCACCGTCGAAGATCTTGAGGATGTGCTCCTTGATCTGCGGGGTGCCGAACTTCGACTCCAGCATGTACTGGAACTGCCAGCCGAGGACCCGCGCCCCCCACCCGAGGTGGGTCTCGAGGATCTGACCGACGTTCATACGGCTGGGGACGCCGAGCGGATTGAGGACGATGTCCACCGGCCGACCGTCCTGGAGGTACGGCATGTCCTCCTCGGGGAGGATGCGGCTGATGACGCCCTTGTTTCCGTGGCGGCCGGCCATCTTGTCGCCGACCTGAAGCTTGCGCTTGATGGCGATGTAGACCTTGACCATCTTGATGACGCCCGGCGGGAGCTCGTCGCCCTTCGAGAGGCGATCGATCTTGTCGCGGAAGTGCTCCTCGCGGACCTGGATGATCTCGTCGAGCTCCTTGAGCTTCGCCGCGATCTCCTCGGTGCCTTCGACCGGCAGCTCGCCCCAGTACTTGCGGGGGACTGCGTCGAGCGCCTCCTCGTCGATCTCCTGGCCCTTCTGGAGGAGGACCTTGCCCTTGTCGTCGACCAACTTCCCGTTGGTCGTGGTCTTGACGAGCTGGCGCTTCATCTGGCGGAAGAACGAGTCGCGGAGGATCTTGATCTCCTCGTCGCGGGTCTTCTCGAGGCGCACGCGCTCGTGGTCCTCGATGTCCTTGGCGCGCTCGTCCTTCTCGGTGCCCTTGCGGGAGAAGATGCGCGCGTTGATGACGATGCCGCCCACGCCCGGGGGGACGCGGAGCGAGCTGTCACGGACGTCGCCGGCCTTCTCGCCGAAGATGGCCCGTAGCAACTTTTCCTCAGGGGAAAGTTGCGTCTCGCCCTTCGGCGTGATCTTGCCGACGAGGATGTCGCCCGGCTTCACTTCGGCGCCGATGCGGACGATGCCGCTCTCGTCGAGGTCCTTGAGGGCCTCTTCGCCGACGTTCGGGATGTCCCGGGTGACTTCTTCCTTGCCGAGCTTCGTGTCGCGGGCGACGCACTCAAACTCCTCGATGTGGATCGAGGTGAAGACGTCGTCCTTGGCGATGCGCTCGGAGACGAGGATCGAGTCCTCGAAGTTGTAGCCCTGCCACGGCATGAACGCGACGAGCACGTTCTGGCCGAGCGCGAGCTCGCCCATGTCGCACGCGGGTCCGTCGGCGAGAACCTCGCCGACCTTCACGCGCTCACCGGCCCGGACGATCGGCTTCTGGTTGAAGCAGGTCGACTGGTTACTCCGCTGGAACTTCATGAGCGGGTAGATGTCGGGGATCTCCGCCTTGTCGCCCTCGGCGCGGACGACGATGCGGGTCGCGTCGACGCTCTCGACGATGCCGTCGCGGCGGGCCACGGTGCAGACGCCCGAGTCACGGGCCAGCTTGCCCTCCATGCCCGTGCCGACGTACGGCGCGTGCGAGCGGATGAGCGGGACGGCCTGACGCTGCATGTTCGCGCCCATGAGCGCGCGGTTCGCGTCGTCGTGCTCGAGGAACGGAACGAGCGCAGCGGCGACGGACACCATCTGGTTCGGCGCGACGTCCATGAGCTGGATCATGTCGGGCGTGACCATGTGGAAGTCGCCGTTGAGACGGGCCGAGATGAGGCTCTCGCGGAACTTGCCCTTCTCGTCCATCGCGGCCGAAGCCTGGGCGATGTACTTGCCTTCCTCTTCGAGCGCCGAGTACCAGCTCACGTCGTCGGTGACGCGACCGTCGCCGACCTTGCGGTACGGCGTCTCGACGAAGCCGTACTCGTTGACGCGGGCGTACGTCGACAGCGACGCGATGAGGCCGATGTTCGGACCTTCAGGGGTCTCGATCGGGCAGATACGACCGTAGTGGGTCGGGTGAACGTCGCGGACCTCGAAGCCCGCTCGCTCGCGCGTGAGACCGCCAGGTCCGAGCGCCGAGAGACGACGCTTGTGCGTGACCTCGGAGAGGGGGTTCGTCTGGTCCATGAACTGCGAGAGCTGCGAGCTGCCGAAGTACTCCTTGACGACGGCAGACACGGGCTTCGCGTTGATGAGATCGTGCGGCATCAGCGTGTCGATCTCTTGCGACATGCTCATGCGCTCTTTGATCGCGCGCTCCATGCGGACCAGACCGATGCGGTACTGGTTCTCCATGAGCTCACCGACCGCGCGGACGCGGCGGTTGCCGAGGTGGTCGATGTCGTCGACCGAGCCGCGGCCGTTCTTCAGCTCGATGAGGTGCCGAACGGTCTCGAGGATGTCCTGCGCCGTGAGCACCTGGGTGTCGAGGGCGGGCCGCTGGTCTTCCGGGAGATCGCGGTAGAACTTGTAGTTCAACTTGAGACGGCCGACCTTCGAGAGGTCGTAGCGCTCGGGGTTGAAGAACAGGTTGTTGAAGAGCGTCTTCGCCGTCTCGAGCGTCGGGGGATCACCGGGGCGGAGGCGACGGTAGATCTCCATGATCGCGTCTTCGGTCGTCTTGACCTTCTCCGCGAGGAGCGTGTCGCGCAGGTAGCTGCCGACGTTGAGGCCGTCGATGAAGAGGATCTTGAACGACTCGATGCCGGCTTCTTTCAGCTTGTCCAGCTTGTCGGCCGTCACCTCTTCGTTGACCTCGAGGACGACCTCGCCGGTCTCCTTGTCGACGACGTCGTGCGCCGCGACCTTGCCCACGACCTCTTCGAGATCCGCGGCGAGGCGGTCGACCTTCGACTCCTTCAGCTTCTTGATCGCCGCCTTGGTGAACTTGGTGTTCTTCTTGACGATGACTTCGCTGCCGACCTTGATGTCGCGCGTCGAGCGCTGGCCCGCGAGGAGGTCGTACTCCACCGACTTGGAGAATTTGCCGCCCTTTTCGAGGTAGACGGTCTCGGTGTTGTAGAAATAGTTGAGGAGATCCTGCGTCGAGTAACCGAGCGCGCGGAGGAGGACCGTCGCGTGCATCTTCCGGCGGCGGTCGATGCGGACGAAGATGATGTCCTTGGGGTCGAACTCGAAGTCGAGCCACGAGCCGCGGTACGGGATGACGCGCGCGCTGTAAAGGAGCTTGCCGCTCGAGTGGGTCTTGCCCTTGTCGTGATCGAAGAAGACGCCCGGGGAGCGGTGCAGCTGCGAGACGACGACGCGCTCGGTGCCGTTGATGATGAAGGTGCCGGTCTCCGTCATCAGCGGGATCTCGCCGAAGTAGACCTCTTGCTCCTTGATGTCGCGGACGATGCGCTCGCCACCTTCGCGGGTGTCGTAGATCATCAGCTGCGTCGTCACCTTGATCGGCGCCGCGAACGTCATGCCGCGCTGGCGGCACTCGTCCACGTCGTACTTGGGTTTCTCCAAGTTGTAGGACACGAACACGAGCTCGCTCGTGCCGTTGAAGTCCTTGATCGGGAAGACGCTCCGAAACACGGCCTGAAGCCCGATTTCGATGCGGTCCGTCTGCGGGACGGTCGACTGCAGAAACTTGTCGTACGACGACTTCTGAATGTCGATGAGGTTCGGCACCTCGATGACCCGGCTGATACGACCCAGGTTCTTACGGATGCGGAAGTTGCTCTGAACGACGCTCGCCATCGCTGCTCCTGACTAGACCGGGCTCACAACACCCTGGCCTGAACGGACTGCCTCTTACTCGAAGCTTGAAACAAAGGCCCGGAAATTGCTCCGGGGCCGGTCTACCACGCGGCCCAGAAATTGCCACATGGGACGAGCGAAGGGATCTCTCCCTTCGCCGTCCCCGTGGCGTTCCTAAGAAATCAGGCCGCTACGCACTTACTTGAGCTCGACCTTGGCGCCGGCCTCTTCGAGCTTCTTCTTGAACTCGTCGGACTCGGCCTTGCTGACGCCCTCCTTGAGGGGCTTCGGCGCGGCCTCGACCAGATCCTTGGCTTCCTTGAGGCCGAGGCCGGTGATCTCGCGAACGACCTTGATGACGTTGATCTTGTTCGGGCCGGCCTCTTTGAGGACGACCGTGAACTCCGTCTGCGCTTCGACCGCCGCCGCCGGAGCCGCACCGCCACCACCCGCCGCCGCGACGGCGACCGGAGCAGCCTTGACGCCCCACTTGTCCTCGAGGGTCTTGATCAGCTCGGCGATCTGGATGACCGGAAGGTTCGAGAGGTAATCGACGACCGATTCACGCGTAATCTCTGCCATGATAAATCTCCGTTAATCGACTGAAACGTCTTAAAACTTTTTTGAAAACTCGGGAACCCGTCAGCCCAGGCGCTCTTTGGCCGCGAGGACGTACACGAGGTTCTGGGTGGGGGCCTGCAGGAGCGCGACGAACTGCTGGAGCGGCGCTTGGAACGTCGCGAGCAGCATCGAGCGGAGCTCGTCTTTGCCCGGCATCGTGGCGAGCTGATTTTCCACGGCTTTGCCGTCGAGAATCGTCCCGTCGATGACGCCTGCCTTGACCGTGAGCTTGTCGCCCGCGGCGGGGTCCTTCTTGAACGCCTTGACCACCTTGGCCGCGGCGCTGGGGTCTTCGTAGCTCCACGCGATGCCGGTCATGCCGACCAGCGTGGCGTCGAGCCCCTTCGCCCAGGCCTTGTCCTTGATGGCGTGCTTGACCAGCGTGTTCTTGCAAACACGGTACTCGACGCCCGCCTTGCGAAACTCGGCACGAAGCTTCGTGTCGTTCTCGACGGTCATCCCCTTGTAATCAAGGAAGATGGCAGCGGTCATCCTGTCGAACCGGCCTTTGATTTCGCCGATTTGAAGGTCTTTGGTTGCGCGTTCCATGGATTAGGTCTCCTCGGTCTTGCCCATGTACACACCCGGGTCGACCTTGACGCCGGGGCCCATCGTCGAGCTGACGGTGATGCTCCGGAGGTAGGTTCCCTTGGCGGTAGAGGGCTTTTGACGAACGAGGGCCTGGATGATGGCGTCCGCGTTTTGCGCGAGCGCCTGCTCGGTGAACGAGCTCTTGCCGATGCGGGCGTGCACGATGCCCGCCTTCTCGACGCGATACTCGATCTTCCCGCCCTTTGCCTCTTTGACGGCGTTGCCGACGTCGAAGGTCACGGTTCCGACCTTCGGGTTCGGCATGAGGCCGCGCGGGCCAAGGATACGACCGAGCTTACCGACGGCACCCATCATGTCGGGCGTCGCGATCACGCGATCGAAATCCATGAACCCTTCGCTGACCTTCGCCACCATGTCGTCGCTTCCAGCGAAATCGGCGCCGGCCTCTTTGGCCTCGCGCTCCTTGTCACCTTTGGCGAACACGAGCACACGGACGGATTGACCCGTGCCGTGCGGCAGCACGATCGCTCCACGAACCATCTGATCGGCGTGCTTGGGATTGACGCCTAGACGGACCGCGATATCGACCGTTTCGTCGAATTTGCCGAACTTCGCTTGTTTGACGAGCGAGCAGGCTTCATCGACCGTGTATTTGCGCGCAGGGTCGACGATCTTTTCGACCTTCGCGCGATTCTTCGACAGCTTCGGCATTGTCCTCCGTTTCGGCTCCCTCGAGGTTTCCGAGAGAGTCTGCCACCGCCGGGAGGATTCCCGGTCTTCCCGCTAGCGCGGGCGTTCGGTGGTGTTTGAGGTTGGGGCGGGTGTCACCGGACCATCCGGCTAACCCAACATTCGAAAACTTTCTCTGTTTCCCGCTGGGGGGTGTCGGGGGGAGTGGCGACACTCCCCCACGTTGACCCGTCTTCAGCCCGGCACTACATCGATGCCCATTGAGCGCGCGGTGCCCTTGATGGTCTTGATGGCGGTCTCGAGGCTGCCGCAGTTCATGTCGCCGATCTTCTGCTTGGCGAGCTCCTCGACCTGCTTTTCGGTGACCTTGCCGACCTTGTTCTTGTTCGGCTCCTTGGAGCCTGCACCGGGCTTCTTCGAAGTCGGGAGGCCAGCGGCCTTCTTCAGGAGGACGCTCGCGGGAGGCGTCTTCATGATGAACGTGAACGAGCGGTCGTTGTAGACCGTGATCACCACGGGGATGATCATGTCGCCGCCCTGGGTCTTGGCGTTGAACTCCTTGCAGAATTGCATGATGTTCACGCCGTGCTGACCGAGCGCGGGGCCGACCGGGGGCGCGGGGTTCGCCTTGCCAGCGGGGAGCTGCAGCTTGATTTGACCAGTGACCTTCTTCATGACTCTCTCCAGCTCCTACGGGTTCCCCAACACCCTTCGCATCCGCCTTTGACGAGTCAAAGGCTTCTGCATGCGTTGCGCGGGGTCCGTAGTCCGCTTTTGTATGAATAGCAAACGTGTCAAGTGTCGCGGCGCCAGGTCGGCGACGCGGGGGTCTTCTAGACGACCCTCTTTTCCACCTGGGCAAAGTCCAGCTCGACCGGGGTGGCGCGTCCGAAGATCGACACCTTCACCTTGAGCTTCTGTTTGTCGGGTTTGACCTCTTCGACCGTGCCCGAGAAGTTCGCGAACGCGCCGTCGATGACGCGGATCTCGTCGCCCGCCTCGAAGGAGACGCGCGGCTTGGGCTTCACGGCGCCTTCGACGATGATCTTGCGGAGATCGTCGATCTGCGGTGGCTTCACCTCCTGCGGGCGCTGGTTGCCGATGAAGCCCGTGACCTTCGGGGTCTCCTTGACGAGGTGCCAGGCGTCCTCGCTCATGTCCATCTCGACGAAGATGTAACCGGGGAAGCTGTTCTTTTGGCGGACTCGGGATTTGCCGCCTGCGCGGGCTTCCTGGACCGTCTCGGTCGGGATGAGGATCTCTCCGAAGATCGCCTCCTTCCCGTGCTCCTTGATGCGCTGCTGGAGCGCCTCGCGGACCTTGTTCTCGTACCCCGAGTAGGTCTGAATGACGTACCACTTCTTGGCCATGGCGACTCCAGATGCGGATGCGGATGCTGCAGCGTTCATGATCAAAACCGGTAAACGAGGTCGGTGACGAACGCCCAGAACCGGTCCATGAGCGCAAAGAAGATGGTGGCGAAGGCGGTGGCGACGATGACGACCGTGGTGGAGTTGGTGACTTCTTCGCGGCTCGGCCAGGTGACCTGGGAGAGCTCGGAGGCCACCTCTTCGGCGTACTGACGCGCGGACGCCTTGCGCCAGTAGTAAAAGGCGACGCCGGCGCCGATGACGGCGGCGACGGGCATGAGGAGGTCGTCGCGGGGATCGCCGACCTCGGGCTTGTACGCCTCGAGGCGCTGCCAGATGAGGTTGCCGATCTTGGAGAGCAGGAAGGCGATGCCGATCGCACCGGCGAAGTAGGCGGCGTAGACGAAACGGCGCGTGCCGAGCTGCATCGGCGCGGCCTCGCGGACCTCGTGCTCCGCGGCCGCCTTCTCTTCGGCGGCGGCCTCCGCAGACGGCGCGTCCATGACACCCGCATCGACTTTACCGGCGACGATCATCTCGTCCGCCGGCTCGCCGCCGTCAGCGGCCGCAGCGGGCGCAGGCGCGTCCGAAGAGGTCTCGTCGACCTTCTCGTCCGCGTCGTCTTTGTTGTCGTCTTCCGTCGCCATCTTCTTCTTCCGTTACGTGTCCCGTTCGCGTCGAGTAGCAGGGGCTGGGGGGCTCGAACCCACGACCTGCGGATTTGGAATCCGCTGCTCTACCAACTGAGCTAAACCCCTTCGCGAACCGCGCATTCCTGGGGATTCCCGTGGTCTGCGTGGTTCGTTTACTTCGTCTCCCGGTGGATCGTGTGCTTTTTGCACTTGGGGCAGAACTTCTTCAGCTCGATCTGCCCGACGTGCTCCAGCTTTCGCGTCGTTTTGTAGTTCCGTGCTTCACACTCGGAACAGGCGAGCGCGATCTCGATCCTCTCTCCCACTTATTCAATCACCTTGGTGACGATGCCGGCGCCGACGGTGCGGCCGCCTTCGCGGATCGCGAAGCGCATTTGCTCCTCGAGACCGACCGGCGTGATGAGCTCGATCGACATCGTGATGTTGTCCCCCGGCATGACCATCTTGGTCCCCTCC
>JANYHK010000043.1 GCA_025359105.1 Myxococcales bacterium
AGGGGCGGATCGTTTCCTTGCCGCTCGCGTCGCGGTGCCCGAGGGTGGCGCCCGGCGTCGACAGCGTCCGCTACGGACGGCCGGTGACGCTGCGGCGTGACGGGTCAGGCGCCACCGGGAGGCGCACGACGAACGTGGTCCCGCGACCTGGCTCGCTCGTGACACCGAGCGAGCCGCCCATTCCCATGACCAATCCGTGGGCGATGGAGAGTCCGAGCCCCGTACCAGCACCCATCGGTTTCGTCGTGAAGAACGGCTCGAAGACATGCGCGAGAACGTTGGCGGGAATTCCGACGCCGGTGTCGGACACCTCGATCGTCAGTGCTAAGGCGACCGGGTCGTCTCGGACGGCGAGGCGAATCTCGTGGCGCGACGGGTCTCCCTCGGGAATCGCCTGGACCGCGTTGAGGAGCAAGTTGAGGAGCACCTGCCCCAAACGCGACTCGTTCACCTCCACACATCCGACCTCGCCGTCGTAGACCTTGACGACGCGAGCGCGTCCCCGGAGCTGTTCCGCCGCGATGTTCACCGACGCGTCGAGCAGCCTTCGGACGTCGACGCGGGACGCCCCCTCGTCCGACGGTCGCGAGAAAAGCTGGACGTCTCGCACGATGGCGGCGATGCGATTGCAACCTTCACGCGCGGCAGCATCGACGAGAGCGGCGTCCTACGCACCGTCGTTCCAATAGAGGACTCGGCCCTCGGCGGTCAGGGCGAGCAGCGCGTCGGGGGATTCCTGTACGAGTGCCTCGGCGAACGCCGAAGCATCAACCATCAAGCTCATTGCACCACCCCAGAGAGCGCGCTCGCGCTTCGCTGGCCCTACAGCGGAGTGGAGCCGAACAGGCCCTCGTCGGCGACCCCCCAGCGTGACTTCCCACATTCGATCTGCGCTCGTCGGGTGACCGCGTGCGCACGAGCGCTTCACCTGGTGGCTCGCCCGACGACGAGACCTCTACAGTCGCCGCCATGGGCGGCCTCAGTGTGGCGACTTTGCTTGCCGACCGGCGGGACGGGATCGCACTGTCGGGCGGCGCCGAGTGGGCCCATGGGCCTACTTGGCGCATTTGTGTGGCAAGCCGCCTCGCAGGGGGGGATTACCGACAGGCGCCAGCGTGCTTACAGTCTTCTTCTTTCCAGGAGATGGCACCGATGATGACCCTGAGGCGCGCCAGCGAGCGCGGTCACGCAGAGCACGGTTGGCTCGACAGCTTTCACACCTTCTCGTTCGCCGATTACCACGACGAACGCTTCATGGGGTTCCGCGCGCTGCGCGTCATCAACGAAGACCGCGTCGCGCCAGGCAGAGGCTTCGGCACACACGGGCACCAAGACATGGAGATCGTCTCGTACGTGCTCGAGGGCGCGCTCGAGCACAAGGACTCGATCGGCACCGGCAGCGTCATCCGCCCCGGCGACGTGCAGCGCATGACCGCGGGCACCGGCGTGCGCCACAGCGAGCAGAACGCGTCGCGCGACGAGCTCGTGCACTTCCTCCAGATCTGGATCGTGCCGGACAAGAGCGGCCACGCGCCGAGCTACGAGCAGAAGACGTTCTCGGTCGAGGACAAGAAGGGTCGCCTGCGCCTCGTCGCCTCCCGCGACGGCCGCGACGGGAGCGTCACGATTCACCAGGACGCCGCGCTCTACGCCGGGATCTTCGGCGAAGGCGAGCGCGCGACGTTCACGCTCGGCGCGGGGCGGCGCGCCTGGCTCCACGTCGCCCGCGGCACGGTGCAGGTGAACGGCGAGCTCCTGCGGGCAGGCGACGCCGCCGCAATCGACGAGGCCGGCGCGATCGAGATCGCCGGACAGGACACGGGGGAAGTGCTCCTCTTCGACCTCGCCTAGCGTGCCCGCAGCTAGACCTCAGAACGTGTACCGAAGCGCCAGCGCGACGTCGAGCATCAGCGGCGTGTCGCCGCCGGGGCCCGTCTTGGCGAAGCCCTTCGCGTCGCGCACGCCGCCGCCGAAGCCGAGGGCCATGTGGCGATCGACCATGTACCACTCGACGCCGACGCGGCCGGCGAAGTAGACGCCGAGCGACTCCGCATCCTTGAAGCCGAGGAGACCAAAGGCGTTCTTGGCGATGTCCGCCTTCATCGCGCCGAGGCTGCCTTGCCCGTAGAGCGCGACGCGATCGGTCAGGTGAACGGTGAGGCGGCCGCCGGCGCCGAAGCCGAAGATCGGAAACGCGCGGGCCTTCGACGCCTCCTGGGCGACCGACGTGTCGGTGAGCGCGAGCTCCGCCTCGCCGAAGAGGAAGAGCCACCGGAACAGCTCGTAGCCGGCGTCGACCTGGAACCACGGCGCCGTCGGCGCGACCTGCCGGAAGCGCCCCAGGAACGCGAGCGCCCCGAGGCGTGACTCGAGGACGATCCCCTTCTTCCGCGAGATGGGCGGAGGCGCCTCCTCGTCGGCACCGGGCGCGCTGGCGCTCACCGATGCCGAAGGTAGCGCGCCGTTCGCGTCAGCCTTCACCGCCGCTTCGATCTGCTCCTCTGTCGGCGTCGGCGTCGCACCCGAGCTCGTGGCGGCGTCGGCCGCGCGCGCAGCGCTTGCCGCGAACGTCAGGCCGAGGAGCGCGGCAGCAGCGAGACCGGCACGCATCAGGGCGATGTTACTTCAACAGCCAGCCGAACAGCATGTGCTTCGTCGTCTGGCGGGAGACCTGGGCGATGGAGTCCACCAGCGGGATCTCCTTCGGGCACACCTCGACGCAGTTCTGCGCCTTGCCGCACCCGTCGACGCCGCCTTCGTCCATGAGCGCCTCGAGGCGCTCGGCCGCGTGCATCTTGCCGCTCGGGTGTAGGTTGAAGAGGCGCACCTGGTTGATGGCCGCAGGCCCGATGAAGGTCGAGCGCGGGTTCACCTGAGGGCACGCCTCGAGGCAGCAGCCGCATGTCATGCAGCGCGACAGCGGGTACGCCTCTTCCTGGTTCTCCTGCGATTGGCGCGGCCCGGGGCCGAGCTCGTGAGAGCCGTCGAGGTTGACCCACGCCTTCACCCGCTTCAGGTCTTCGAACATGCGCGAGCGGTCGACGACGAGATCGCGCACGAGCGGGAACTTGGTCATCGGCTCGAGGGTGATGACCTCGCCGCCGGGGGCGATCTGATCGACGAGCGCGGTGCACGACTGGCGTACGCGGCCGTTGACGAGCATGGTGCACGCGCCGCACACCTCCTCGAGGCAGCTCATCTCCCACACGATCGGCGCCACGGTCGTGCCGTCGGCGGTGACCGGGTTGCGCTGGATGTGCATGAGCGCGCTGATGACGTTCATCTGGGGCTGCCACGGCACGGAGAACTCTTCCCAGCGACGCGTCTCCGGCTTGTCGGCGGCGTCTTGACGGCGGATCTTCAGGCGAACGGTGCGTTCCATGGTTGGTTCTACTCCGCGCTCTGCGAGCTCTCGCCCTTGGTGGCCCCGGCCTTCGCCGCCGGAACGGAGGGCTTGGCGACCGCGACGGTGCTCGCGGCGCCGGCTTGTTCGTAGCGTCGCGCCCGCGGCTTGACGAGGGAGATGTCGACGTCGTCGGTCGCGTGAATGGCCTTGCCGCACAGCGAATAGTCGAGCGCGCGAACGTAGGTGACCGTGGGGAGGCTCGCGCCGTCGCCGCCGGCGTGGAGCGCCAGCGTGGACCGTAGCCAGTTCTTGTCGTCGCGCTCCTTGAAGGCGGGCTTGAAGTGCGCGCCGCGCGACTCGTCGCGATTGTTCGCTCCCTGGGCGATCACGCGCGCGACGACGAGCATGTTGTTCAAGTGACGAACGAACTGGGCTCCCTGGTTCGCGCGCGACGAGGTGTCGGTGACGCCGATCTTCTTCGCGCGCTCGGAGAGCTCGTCGATCTTCGCGATGACCTTCGTGAGCTCGTCGTTGTGGCGCTCGACGGTGCAGCCCTCGAGCATCGTCCGGCCGAGCTCTTCGTGGAGGACGTAGGGGTTCTCGTCTCCATTCATCTTCAAGATGGACTCGTACTTCGCGCGCTCGCGCTTCTCGGCTTTCTCGAAGAGCGACGCCGGGAAGTCCCAGGCGCTGCGGGCGACGTTCTTCCGGTACGACGCCATCGCCGGGCCGGTCACGAGCCCGGCGTAGATGCACGACAGGAGCGAGTTGGCGCCGAGGCGGTTGGCGCCATGGTACTGGTAGTCGCACTCGCCGGCGGCGTAGAGGCCCTCGAGGTTCGTCGCCTGGTTGCGCGGAGAGCCCTTGACGAGCGAGCCGTCAGAGGTGCGCTCGAAGTCGACCCACAGGCCGCCCATCGAGTAGTGCACGGCCGGGAAGACGCGCATCGGGCTCGTGTACGGATCCTCGCCCACGAATTTTTCGTAGGTCTCGAGCACTCCGGCGAGCTTCTTCTTGAGCATATCCGCCGGCAGGTGCGAGACGTCGAGGTAGACCTCGTTCTCGTTCTTGCTGCTCTTCGGGTTGTAGACGCCGCGCTTCTCGTGGAAGCACTTCTTGAAGAGCTCGCGGCTGGCGATGTCGCGCGGGACGAGGTTGCCGTAGCCCGGGTACTTCTCCTCGAGGAAGTAGTCGCGATCGCCCTCGGGCACCTCGGCGCCGGCGCGGCCTTCCTTCGGATCGCGCGGCACCCAGACGCGGCCGCCTTCGCCGCGGACGCTCTCGGAGATGAGGCGGAGCTTGTCGGCGCCGGGGATCGCCGTCGGGTGCACCTGGATGAACTCGCCGTTCGCGTAGCAGGCGCCCTGCTGGTAGACGGCGCTGGCGGCGGTGCCGGTGTTGATCACGCTGTTGGTCGAGCGGCCGAAGATGATGCCAGGCCCGCCGGTGGCGAGGCAGACGCAGTCGCCGGGGAACGCCCTGACCTGCATCGACTTGAGGTCCTGCGCGACGATGCCCCGCACGATCCCGCCGTCGTCCTGGACCACCGAGAGGAAATCCCAGAACTCGAATTTGCGAACCATGCGCTCGCCGCGGATGACGACGCCCTTGTCGTCCTCGACCTCGAGCGTCTCGTAGCGGCGGACCTGCTCGTCGAGCGCGTAGAGGAGCTGCTGCCCGGTCGTCGCCCCCGCGAACGCGGTGCGGTGGAAGAGTGTGCCGCCGAAGCGGCGAAAATCGAGGAGGCCCTCCGGCGTGCGGTTGAAGGGCACGCCCATGCGGTCGAGCATGAAGACGATGCCGGGCGCCGCGTCGGCCATGCCCTTCACCGGAGACTGGTTCGCGAGAAAGTCGCCGCCGTACACCGTCTCCTCGAGGTGGACCTGCGGCGAGTCGCCCTCGCCCTTGGTGTTGACGCTCGCGTTGATGCCCCCCTGCGCGCAGACCGAGTGCGAGCGCTTCACCGGGACGAGCGAGAAGAGATCGACCGCGACGCCGGCCTCGCAGAGCTTGATGACCGTCGTGAGCCCGGCCAGGCCGCCGCCGACGACGATGACGCGGCGAACCTTCCCGGAGTCGCTGTACGTGACGCTCTTCTGGGCCATGGTGACTCTTCTCGTGTGGCGATCAGTGGGAGACGGCCGGGCTCGCAGACGGCGGCTGTGAGGGCGGTGCCGGCGGGGCAGCGGAGGCGGGCTGGGCAGGCTGGGTAGCGGGCGCGGGTGGGGTCAGCCGACCCGCGGCGGCGGTGGCAGACAGCGGAGGCGCCGGACACGGCGCGGTCTCCTCTACCGATGCGTAGAGGGGCGAGCCCGTGGCGAGACTGATGACGGTCGCCGACGAGACGCCGAAGAGGAGCGCGCCGGCCAGCCCCGTAACGAGCGCCAGCTTGCGCTTGCCCTCCTTGGTCGATGCGCGATTGGTTCGAACGCAGTACCCCCACGTGCCAGCGGCGAAGTGTAGCGTCGTCGCTGCGAGGCCCACGAGGTAGAAGAGCGCCGTCCACGGAATGAGCACGCCTGTCGCGCTGCCGGACGCGTTCGACAGGTGTGCAGTGAGGTACGTGTGCACGGACGCGGAGCCGACCGCGTTCGTCCACCGCGGGACGCCGAGCGCGTACGCGTGGTAGGCGATGAACGCGAACGCAACCCACGCCGCTCCTCGCACCAGGACCCGCCAGCTCGCGGGGTAGGGCGAGTCGGCGAGCGCGTGCGGCCGGAGCATCAGCACGACGCCGTAGCCGGCGTGGAAAGTCAGCGGGACCATTACGAGGACCAGCTCGAGCACACGCGGGACACCGGCCCAGGCCGACATGGCGCTGTCGAACGAGGCTTGCCCGGCGAGCGCGCGGGCGTTCGTGAGCAGGTGCACGACGAGGAAGACGCCGACCGGCAGCACACCCGAGAGGGCGTGCAGGTTCCGCGCGCGCGAAGGTTCGACGGCGGTGGCAGTCACGGTAAGCTAGCGTTTAGGGGATACGTGAGTCGGTCGTCAAGCCGCGAGGGCGCCGAAAAGGCTTTTCTTTCCGTGCTTTTTTGCGCGGGGCTTTCTTGCGCCGCGGCTCAGGCATGCACCGGTGGGTCCGGGGAGGCGCGCCCGGTCGCGAGCCTAGCCGCCACGCCGGAGGCGACCAAGGCCTTCGCCAGCATCCAGAAGGCGTGGGACGCGGCCGACGGCTCGACGCCCGGCGCGCTGCGGCCGCAGCTCGAGGCCTTCCTCGCGACCTACCCGAAAGACGGACGCGCCGCGCTCGCAGGCGCGTACCTGGTCTTCGAGCAGACCGACGCAGGCGACTGGGCGGCGGCGGAGCGAACGCTCGCGACCCTTCGCGCCGTGCAGCCGGGGCCGACGCGCGACGCTGTGACCATCGCCGAGGCGCGCGTGCTGCGCCACGAAATGCAGCCGGACGCCGCGCTCGACGCGCTGCGGCCGCTCGTCGGCAAGATCGTCGATTCGACTGTGCGCGAGCTGTTCCTCGAGGAGATTACGCGCACGGCGCTGGAGTCGCGCCGCGACTTCGAGGCCGTCGCGTACATGGACGCGTGGCTGCGCGGCGTCGGCGAGGACAAGCGGGAGCGCGCGCAGGCCAAGGTGGAGGCGGCGCTCGCGAAGCTGCCCGAGCCCGTCCTCGAGCAGACTTTCCGCGCGATACGCTCGAACCGAAGCGTCCTCGGCTACGGCGCCGACACGCAGCGCCTCATCGCGGAGCGACTGGCGGCGACGGCGATCACGCGCGGGGATCCGACGCTCGCGCGCTGGCTCCTCGACGCGGACGCCGGCCCGTCGTTCGTGAGCGGCGACGCCGGCGTCGCGCTCGGCGAGATCGCGACGAGCAAGCGCGGGCTCAGGAGCTTCGCGGGGCGCACCGTGGGGCTGCTGCTGCCGACGGCGTCCGTGGATCTGCGCGACGAGGCCGCCGACGTCGCGCGCGGCGTGGCGTGGGCGCTTGGGCTGCCCCGGATGGACCCGAGCGGCGGGGACCTCGTGCACCTCGTGACCCGCGACGACGGCGGCGACCCCGCGCGCACGGAGGCGGCGCTCGAGGAGCTCGCCGGCGAAGGGGCGGGCGTGATCATCGCGGCGCTCGACGGCCCGACGGCCGAGCGCACGCTCGCGTGGGGTGAGGCGCAGCAGCTCACGGTCGTCGTCCTCTCGGCGCCGGAGCGCGCGCGGGTCGTTGATTGGGGCTTCGTCCTCGGTCAGTCGCGCGACGAAGAGCTCTCGGCGATCGCCGACATCCTCGCCGCGCGCGGGGTGGCGAAGGCCGCCGTCGTCGGCTCGGCACCCACGCCGATCCTCGAAGGGCGCGGCTTTCCGCTCTTCTTGCCGCAGGTTGCGTGCGACGTCGAGGCGCAGCAGGCCGGCGAGCCACGCTTCCCGCTCGCGAGCTGGGCGAAGCAGGGGGCGCGCGTCGTCGTCGTCGCGGGGCCGGTCGAGTGCGCGCGCGATGTCATCCGAGAGCTCGGTGCCACGGGCAAGCCGGTGACGGTCGCGCTGACGCTCGACGACGGCTCGACGACCGCGCGCGCCAAGGGCGTCTCGCTCCTCGCGGTCACGGCGGGGCTCGTCCCGGTCGTGGCCGCGCGCGCCGCCGACGTGGTCGAGCCGGACGTGCGCGCCTACATGACCCAGTTCGGCGCGCGGCCGAGCTGGTGGACCGCGCTGGGGCGCGACGCCGGCGCCCTCGCGCGCGCCGCGCTCGTCGTACTGCCGCTCGACACGATCGCCGATCCGGCGGTCATCGCGCAGCGGCGCGCGCTCGTACAGTTCCGTGTGGCCACCGCGACGGCCCCCCTCTGGACGACCGAGGCCACCGGCTTCGGCAGCGCGCACGCGATCAAGCGGAAGGTCCGGGTGATCGATCTCCCGGCGAAATAGTCGGGAAGCGCGTGCCCTCTTATACGGGAGAGTCCCTGGCGCAAGCCGCGTCAGCGCCTCGCGCAGTTGCGCGAATCGCGCAGGTCGAGGTGGGTTGCGCAGGCTGTAACCGCGCGAAATGTCGTCCACGCGTGCCCGGTGCGTGCGGCACGCGCATTGCGATGAGGTGCCTGCAGGAGGCGGGCATGGGATCGTCGGCGGGCGCTGGGATCGGACGAACGGCGGTGCGCGGCAACCGCCGCGTCGGTCGCTACGAGCTGCTCGCGCCCCTGGCCAGCGGCGGGATGGCCACCGTCTACCTCGCCCAGCGCGTCGGGCCCGGGGGCTTCTCACGCGTCTTCGCCGCGAAGCGCTTGCACGAGCACCTCTCCGAGGATCCCGAGTTCGTCACGATGTTCATGGACGAGGCGCGCATCGGCGCCCGCATCCACCACCCCAACGTCGTCCCCGTCGTCGACGTCGCGCGCTCGGGCGACGACGCGGTCCTCGTGCTCGAGTACGTCCACGGTGTATCGCTCGATGTGCTCTTCGCCCAGGTCTTCGAGCTCATGGGCTCGTTCCCCGTGCCGATGGCGGTCGCGATCCTCACCGGGATCCTCGCCGGGCTCCAGGCCGCCCACACCGCGACGGACGATCACGGCAAATCGCTCGACCTCGTGCACCGCGACGTGTCGCCGCAGAACGTGATCGTGAGCGCCGAAGGCGTGCCGCGCCTCATCGACTTCGGCATCGCGAAGGCGACGTCGAGCTCCCACGTCACGCGCGCCGGCTTCTTCAAGGGCAAGCTCGCGTACATGGCGCCGGAGCAGCTCCGGCCCGGGCGGGTCACGCGCGCGGCCGATATCTACGCGGCAGGCGTCCTGCTGTGGGAGATGCTCGTCGGGCGCCGCCTCTTCGAGCAGCGCGACAAGTCGCAGGCGCTCAAGGGTGCGGTGCAGCCGGTGCCGCTGCCCAGCGAGGTGCTCGCGTCCGAGCAGGGCCTCGTGTCCGAGGCGCGTCGCCGGCAGCTCGAGCTGCTCGATCCGATCGTCGCGCGCGCGGTTCATCCTTCGCCGGAAGAGCGCTTTGCGTCAGCCGACGAGATGATCGTCGCGCTCCTGTCGGTGGCCCGGAGCGTCGGCTCGCTCGACCTCGGCGCCTGGCTCCACGAGGTCGCCGGCACGCAGCTCGCGGAGCGGCGTGACGCGCTCGCCGCGGCGCAGGGCAGCGCGCTTCACCAGCGCGAGTCGTTCGGCGAGCTCGAGCTCTCGCCCGAGAGCGCGCGGCTACCGACCGAGCAGGTCGCGCACGCGCACGGCAGGACGGTCGCGCCGCCGCCGCCGCGGTCGCGCTCGTCGCGCATGCTCGGAGCGGCGCTCTTGCTGCTGGCCGGTTCGCTGCTCACGCTCGCGTGCGTCGTCGTGCTCGGCAGGGCCACCCTTGCGCGAGATCACGCACCGGGGACCACGAGCGCGGCGGCGGCTCCTCCGTCGGCGCTGGCGGCGCTGCCGGAGGCCGCGGCCGTCGTGCGTTCGCCGGACCCGGCGCCCCTCGTCGCGTCGCCTCCTCCCACCGGCCAGCTGGTCGCGACTCCCCCCGTGGCGCACGACGTCGCGCGACCTCGCGGAGCGCGCTCGTTCGTCACCGCCCCGCGGCGCATCGAGCCGCCGGCACCGGCCAACGCGAGCGCGGCGAGCGCGACGCCGCCGGTGAACGCGGCGAGCCCTTCGCCATGCGAGGTGCCGTACTACATGGTCGGATCGCGCAAGGTCTTCAAGGAGGAGTGCCTTTAAGGGCGGGCGCGCAAACGCGAGAAACGAGGGGGCGCGCGGTCCGTAGGCCGCTGCCACTGGTTTCGCGTGGGGACGGGCGGGGCGTTTGGTATCGTCGTGGCAACAACCGTGATTTCACCCCTGCACGCCTGGCTCGCGCTACTCGCCCTCACGACGTGCGGCTGCGCGCACGAGTCGGTGACCGCACCCCCTGCGGCGCCGACGATCGATCCGAATGCCGAACCGCTGCCTCCGCAGACGCCAGAGGACGATCGACCGGCGCTGAACACCGAATACTTCCTCGGCTCCGAAACGGAGGAGCGTGCGCAGTTCGCCGCGTTCGCGCAGAAGATCCAGGCCATCCAGAAGCAGGCCGCGGCAGACCACGAGCAGCCGGTCCAGCGAGGATTTCACGCCAAGTCGCACGCGTGCCTCGACGGGCGGCTCGAGCTCGATCGCCACCGCGATCCGCGGACCCGTTTCGGGGTCTTCGCGGGCGACGGCGCGCCGAAGCGCGTCGTCGTGCGTTTCTCGAACGGCGTCGGGTGGCGCCAGGGCGACGGCGAGCTCGACGCCCGCGGCATGGCCATCAAGGTGCTCGACGTGCCAGGCCGGAAGTACCTGCCCGACGAGCCGGGCTCGCAGGACTTTCTGATGACGAACTCGCCGGTGCCCGTCGGCCGCGACGCCGTCGAGTTCATGAAGTTCGCGCAGGCGAACGCCGACGGGCGCCTGTTCGGCCTCTTCTTTCTCATCGGTCACGCATCCACGGCCTCCCAGGCGCTCTCGCGCACGACGCCGGTGAACAGCATGGTCACCGAGCGATTCTGGAGCGGCGGCACCTTCCACCTCGGCGCGCACCAGGCCGTGAAGGTGAGCACGCGTCCGTGCGATCTGCGCCTGGTGCGCGAGCCGTCGCGCAGCAGCGACGACTACCTCCGCGCGGATCTCGTGGACGCGGCGAAGAGCGGCGTCTGCATGACCCTCTACGTGCAGTTCCAGACCGATCCGGAGCGCACGCCCATCGAGAATGCCTCGATCATCTGGGAGGAGTCCGATTCGCCGCTCGTGCGCGTGGGCAAGATCGTCATGCCCCCGCAGACCGTGGATCCGGGCGCGACGAAGGCGTGCGACCAGCTCGCGTTCTCGCCGTGGCACTCGCTACCCGCGCACAAGCCGATGGGACACACCAACCGGGCGCGCCGGTACGTCTACGAAGCGAGCCGCGTTCTTCGCGGGGGCGGTGCTGGCAGCAGCGCAGGCGGCAGCGATCCGGCCCCGCCCGCCGCGAGCCCCTGAGCGCTCATTTCTTGGACAGCTGCGCGATGCAGTAGGCGAGCTCGTTCGGCTCCACGGTCGGCGCCGGGATGTCGGGGGGTGGCGAGCCGGCGGGCTGCGTGAAATCGAACAGGTCCATCATCGGATCGGCGTTGGCGTCGCGCGCAGTCAGCGCAGGCAGCTTGAATTTTGCCTCGATGAAGCGGGTGATGCTCGTGTGGTCGTACGTCGTGTGCCCGGCGTAGCCCTTCTTCGCCCATGGCGACACGACGACGAGCGGGACGCGCACGCCGTGCCGATCGAACGCGCCGGGCGCCGGCTGCCCTTTGGAGTCGATGGGCGTGAGGCCGTCGGGCGGGCACGCGGCGGGCGGCGGGACGTGATCGAAGTAGCCGCCGTGCTCGTCGTACGTGAGGAAGAGCGCGCTCGTCTTCCACTGCGGGCTCGCGAAGAGCGCGTGCACGACGTCGCTCACGAATTTCTGGCCCACCTGCACGTCGGCGGGCGGGTGCTCGTCCTGGCCGCTCGGACCGTCGTCGATGTAGTTCGGATCGACGAAAGAGACGGCCGGCAGCGTGCCCGCGGCGGCGCGCGCATAAAAGTCGCGCATCGGCGCGTTCGGCGTGCGGCCCCATCGCGTGATCAGCGCCGGTCCGTGCACGATGATGGCGCCGGGGCCTCCATCGGTGAAGAGCGTCCAGTCGACGTGCCGCTTCTCGAGCTCGTCGAGCACGCTGAGATCCTTGTCGGGAAACGAATACCCGGAGGTATTGGCCAGATCGTTCGACGTGCGCCCGAAGCTCGTCGCGGCGATCAGGTACATGCGGTTCGGCCACGTCGGGCCGAGGAGCCCCGCGTGGTAGTGGTCGGCGATCGCGAAGGTGCTCGCGAGCTTGTAATAGAAGGGCAGATCGCGCTCGTCGTACCACCACAGCGCGCGCTCGCCGCTCTTCAGCACCGGGTCGGTCTGCGAGGTGTCGCCGTCGTTCGTCTGGAAGAAGCCATCCATCTGGCCGTCGTCGTACTGGGTGTGCGAGCCCTTCCACGAGTGGGTGGTGTCGACCGCGCAAAGGTGCGGGCCGTGTTGCCAGGGGTGCGCGGCGCCGCCGTCGGGGCCGATGCGGTCGGGGTTGCTCGCCGTCTCCGGCGCGGACTCTACGTCGGTCCGGCCGGCGTACTTGTTGAGGTGGCCGAAGTAGTGATCGAACGAGCGGTTCTCCATCATGAGGACGACGACGTTCTCGATGGGAATGTCGCGATCGAGCGGGGTCGTGGACCCGAGCGTCTCCGCGGGCATCGCGCCGCGCGTGAACTTGCACGCAGCCCGACCGGCCGTCGCCGTCGCGTCGTCGGCGCGCGTCACCGCGCGGTCCCACTCGGGCGGCGTGGGGGGCCGCGTGTCGACCGCCGCGTCGGGGCCGCCCGCAGATCCGCTCGACTTCGAGCACGCCGCGAGGGACGGCGTCGTGAAGAAGAGGATGAGGAGGCCGAGCCGACAGAGCCGCATGGGCCGAAGGCTAGCGCAGAAGCCCGAGGGACGAGAGGCGCCCCGCGGTGGCGAAGCCGGGCATGGCGTCAGAAAGCGTAGCCAAAAGCGACGCCGCCGTAGAGACGCTCCTCGCCCACCCGGCTGGGGCAGCCGTAGGAGAAGTTCGACGCGCACGTGGCGTCGTGCGGGTTCAGGACTTTGCTCCCGCCGCCGTAGAAACGGGCCTGGAGCCCGTTCGGGAAGCGCAGGTCGAAGCCGGGCTCGATGTGGCCCCAGACGGCCATGTTCCATGTGCGCGTCACGTGGTAGGTGCAGTTCGGCCCCGAGCACACGTCGGTCGATTGGGGCGTGCGCGCGTCGTAGATGTACGGGCCGAGGGAGACGGGGACGCCGAGGCCAACGGCGAGCCACGGTGTCAGCGGAAGGCGCAGACGCGGCATGATCGCGAACTGCCCAGGGCACGTCCGTCGGCATCGCCAGAAAGATGCTCCGCGAACGCGGCCCGTTCAAGGGCCGACGAAGATGCCGCGAAGGCGACGGGGCGAGCGCGGCGAGCGGGCGGGTGGTCGAGCGGGGCGAGCGGTCCCTACTTCGCGACGAAGACCCGCGCCTGGCGCGGAGGCACGCTCGCAGATGGGCCGGTCACGCTCGCCCCTGTCACCAGCTCGTTCAGCGGGACGGCCGGGAGACCCGAGACGTTCGCCGCAGCGTCGCCGCGGTTGATGGCGACGTACACGGTGTCGCCCGTCGTCGTCATCGAATAGACCCACGTGTCCGCGTTCGCGCTGAGGGTCGCGCGGCGCCCCCGACGCAGCGCCGGATGCGCCGCGCGCGCGGCGGTGAGCGCCTTGATCGTCCCGTACAGGTATTGCTGATCGGCCGACAGCCCCGAGAACTGCATCACGCGGCGGTTGTCGGGATCGCCGGCGCCGGGCAGGCCGATCTCGTCGCCGTAGTAGATGAGCGGCGCCCCCTTGTTCGTGAGCAGCACGGCGAACGCGACGCCGAGACGCTCGAAAGGCGAGCGGTAGGCCGGCAGCGTCGGCGAGTTCGACCACGCGCGGTCCTTGCCGTCGCTGTACGGATCGCTCCACATCGGCGTGTCCTCGCCCAGGTGGATCGAGCGCGGCAGATCGTGGTTGCCGACGAACGTGCTCATGACGGCGTTGCCGCCGTAAAATCCGTCGTTGGCGTCCATGAACGCCGCGAAGCTGTCCATGCCCTCCTGCCGGAGGAGCGTCGTCTTCACGAGATCGAGCCGCTCGGGGAAGTCGAACTGCCCGTCGAGCTTGGTCGCCGGATCGACGAACGAACGGATGTAGCCCTTGTCGCCGAAGTCGTAAGTCTCACCGACCATGTAGAAGCGCTGCGGCGGGGTCTGCTTGCCGACGATGTCGGTGTTGATCTGGTTTCGCAGCTGCGTGAGCCAGCCCGTCGGGTGGCCCTTGGCCGCGTCGTCGACGTGCTTGATCGCGTCGAGGCGGAAGCCGTCGGCGCCGGTGGCCTTGGCGAGCTGTACCGCCGCGTTGACCGAGAAGTCGCGCGCGGCCTGCACCGTGTAGTTCCAGTGCGGGAGGTAGTCGGTGAACCAGCAGCGGTTCGCGTCGGCGTTCCAGTCGCAGTTCTGGCCGCAGATGCAGTCGCCGACGCCGCTACTGTTCGGGTAAAACCAGTCGTTGTGCGCCGTGTACACGGGGCTCGTGTTCACGACGTGCACCATGGCGTAGTCGAAGAGGATCTTCAGGTTCTTCGCGTGCGCCGCGTCGACGAGCGCCTTCAGCTCGCTCCAGTCGGTCCCCGTCTTCTTGCCGAAGCACGGATCCGGCGCGGACGGATCGTACGGCCAGTAGCCGTGGAAGGCGGAGTACTGGTGGGTGTCGCCGCCGACTCCGTGGCCCTTGAACGTGTCGGCGTTCTTGAACGGAACGGTGACCCAGAGGGTGTTGGCGCCCAGATCGTTGAAGTACCCGGCGTTGATCTTCTGCAGGACCCCCGCCCAGTCGCCGCCCTTGTAGTTGCCGGCCGAGTCGGTGCCGGGCACGTTGCAGTTGTTCGTGGCGTCGCCGTCGAAGAAGCGGTCGACGAACACGAAGTAGATGACCGCGTCGCGCCAGTCGAAGACGCCGGGGGGCGGCACCGGCGGCTCGTCGCACGTGAACGTCGTGCACGTGATCGGCTTGGCGAGGTTGTTCGTGTTGTTCGTCGCGTCGGTGATCGTGGGCTTGGTGGAGTCGACCTTCCAGGTCGTGCCGTCGACGAAGAGCTTGTACTGGACGGGCTTGTCGTAAGGGACGGGAACGGTCACCTTCCAGACGCCGCCCGACTTGGTCATCGGATCACCCTTCGTCCACGCGTCGGCGCGGTAGTCGCCGCGGAGCTCGACGGAGGTGGTCTCGGCGGCCGCGGGGTAGGTGAACTCTTCGGCGCAGCGCTTCAGCTCGTTCGAGCACGTCGGCGGGCCGGCGTCCTTGCCGCTCGAACCGGAGGAGCCCGAGGAGCCCGAAGAGCCGTACCCGTCGCCGCTGCTGCTGCTGCCGGGGTTGAACGACGCGGCGTCGGGCGGCTGGCCGTAGTCGACGTTGTGAACCGCGTCGCTCCCGCAGGCGACGGCGAGGCAAGTGGCGAGGGCGAGGCCGACCGTGACGAGGGTGCGCTTCATGGGGTGCAGGAACTCGCCGAGGGGACGAGAACGCGTGTGGAGAATGGCGCACGTCCCAGGTTTGTCAACTCAGGAGTGAGTGACGTTTTTTCCCCGGACAGGACGTCGACGTATTCCCCTGCAGGAATCCCCGGGAGCGGGGCGCTCACCTCGGCGGTCGGCGCCCTGACAAGTACGACGACGACCCGATCTGTGCCCGTTTCGCGGACGAAGGCGAGGGCTTCGTCGGTGACGACGAGGGGTCGGTAGGTGCCATGGCGCACGGCATCCGAGCAGCCGCGAAGGCGGCCCAGGCGCCCCGTCGCGTCGCGGAGCGCGCGCTGAGCGGCGGTGAGGTCCGCCTCCGCCGGCATGACACGGCGCGAGTCGGGATCGGAGCGTCCAGCGAGCGCCACCTCGTCGCCGTAATAGAGGACCGGGAGCCCGGGCAGGGTCATCACCGTCGCGAGCGCCATGCGCTGCTTGTCGTAGACGAGCGGATGGGTCGGTTGCGACGCGGCGATCCAGCCGTCGCCCGCGGCGTCGCCGGCGCTCTCCGACGCGAAGCGCGTGACGTCGTGGTTGCCGATCATCGTCGCCATGACCGCGCCCGAGCCGTCCCACGCTGCGCTCCCGACCTGAACGGCCGCGTCGATGTCGCGCATCGTCCCCGTCGTCGCCGCGATCGCGCCGCGGAGCGACCACATGAGCGGGAAGTGGAACTCCGAGTCGAGCCCGAACGGCCCAAGCTCGTAGCGGAGCTGGTTGTAGCCGCCGGGGCCGGTGAAATTCTCGCCGAGGAGGAGCGAGCGATGGCCGGGATGGTCGTAGCGCGCGCGCACGGCGTGGGCGATGCGGCGCGTCGCGGCGCGCGGCATCATCGGCACCGCGTCGATGCGCAGGCCGTCGCCGTCGAAGCGGTCGAGCCACCACCGCGTGTCGCTCGTCACCTGGTCGGCGGCGGCGGGGACGTCCCAGGCGACGTCGGGCAAATACGGGGTGAACCAGCAGTCCTGGATGTGGTCGGCCCAGCTGCACGTGGCCGAGCCGCACACGCAGCTCGCGGCCTTGTCGTGGAACCACTCGGGGTGCTCTTTGACGTACGGGTGCTGCTCGTGGACGTGGTTGGGCACGACGTCGAAGATCACGCGGACGGCGCGCGCGTGGGCGGCGGCGACGAGCGCGTCGAGGTCGGCCTCGCTCCCCTGCTCGGGCTCGAGCGCGCGCGACGCGACCGGCCAGTAGCCGTGGTAGCTCGTGTACGGGCGGCCATCGCTCCCGGGGAACGTGCCTGTCGGGTTCGCGTACAGCGGCGAAAGCCAGAGCGCGTTCACGCCAAGGCGCGTGAGCTCGCCCGCCTCGATCGCCGCGCGCACGCCACGCAGCGTGCCGCCCGCTCGCCCCGACGTGAGCGAGGGCGGATGGAGCGCGCCCGCGTCGTTGCGAAAGCGATCGACGATGACCTGGTAGAGGACGAGGTCTGCCAGCTCGAGCGGCCGCGCCTCCACCCACGCCGTCGCAATGGCTTCGGGCGACGCGCGGCCGCGCGTGTCCTTCGCCGCGAGGGTTACGGTGACCTTGCCGGACGGCAGGCCGTCGGCCGAGAGCTCGATGAGGCCCGTCGCCGGCTCGGCGCGGACGATGGACAGCGCACGCCCGTCGCGCGTGGTGGCCGTGAGGGTCGCCGGATCGAGCGGATCGCCGGCGCGCGACGCGAAGAGCTGCGCCGCGACCGACACGTGCCCGGCCGCCGTCGCCGTGGCCGACGACACCCGAACCTCGGGCACGTCGCAGCTCGGCACGTCGACCCACGAGACCTCGTGGCCGTCGTGCGCCGCGGTCGTCGGGACGTTGGCATCGGTGAGCCAGGCGCCGTCCTCGACGATGGCGTAGGCGTGCTGGCCCGGTGGCAGATCCAGCGTCGTCACGCGCCACCCGTCGGCGCGGCCCGGCGGGAGCACGCGCCCCGGCCGCGCCCAGCCATTGAAATCACCAACGATCTCGACGGTGGCTGCCGTGCTCGCGGCCTTTCGCCAGATGGTTACGCCACAGCTGCGCGTGGGGACGGTCGGCCCGTCGGGCGTGGACCTGTGGCAGGCGACGGCCAGCGCCACCGCGCCGCCGGCGAAAATCAGCTGTTTCAGCACCCTCGCGGGACGGCGCACGGGGCGTGGTGTAGCCCCGGCCGGCGGCTCACGCCACCGCGCTGTATAGGGCGTAAATAGCGCCCCATCCCATCGCGAGGAGCACCAAGAACACGAGGACCACGAGACCGTCGAGCTTCCGGAGCGCGCGGCGGCTCGCGACGAGCCCCCAGCCCATCGTGAAAGTATGGAGGCCGTTGGCCAGATGGTAGGCGAGGCCGAGGGTACCGAGGAGGTAGACGATCAACGTCGGCGCGTGAAAGTGCATCTCGCGCGCGATGTCGGCGAACGGCTCGGGGCGGCCGGTCGTCAGGCGCGGGTGGAGCATCGCGAGCCAGAGGTGCGCGCCGAGAAACAGCGCGAGGCCGATCGCGCTCAAGCGTTGGAGCGCATACTTGAGGTTCGCGAAGAACCCGTAGCGGAGGTTGTTCGGCCGCGCGGACGCGAGGCGCTTCACGCCCCAGGCCGTGTGCAGCGCCAGCGGGACGAGGACGACGACGCCGGTGGCGACCTGCGCGGCCGGGTGCGGGTACTCCGTCACGGCGGCGGACCACTTCTCACCGCCCTGAAACGCGGCGAGGTTGTTCCAGAGGTGCCCCGTCGACCAGATGGCGAGCGGGAAAAAAGCCAGGAACGAGCCGAGGCGCGCGCGGATGAAGCTGCGATCGTGCGCCGCTTTGCCGGCGCCGTGTTCCGAGTGGGTGGCCGTGCTCATCTGGCGGATGTTTAGCACGCTTGAACCGCGGGGGGACATGACCGGTGGGTGTCCGTGAACGGAAGGCCAGCCGTCCGTCACCACGCATCGATGAGCTCCTTCATCGACGCAAAGCGGTCCTCTCTCGCCTTCGACAGCGCCCGCAGGACGATTCGCTCGACGTGCTCGGGGATCTCCGGCGACGCGGCGCGAAGCGGCGCGGCGGGCTTCAAGAGCACCTCCGAAACGAGCGAGAGGGCGTCGCCGTCGGTCCGCCACGGGCCGTGGCCGGTCAGGACCTCGTAGGCCATGACCCCCCAAGCGAACTCGTCGGCGCGTCCGTCCAGCGCTTCTCCGCGCATCTGCTCCGGCGCCATGTAGTAAGGCGTCCCGACCGCGATGCCGACGGTCGTCAGCGTCGCGGCGACCATCTCCGCGGTGGGCGTCGACGGGTCGATCTCCCCCTCGGTCCGCTTTGCGATACCGAAGTCGAGGACCTTCACCGCCCCGTCCTCGCGGATCATCACGTTCTCGGGCTTCACGTCGCGGTGGACGATCCCCTGGGCGTGCGCGGCGGCCAGTCCGCGCGCGACGTCGACGAGCCATCGCAGCCTCTCGTCGAGAGGCACCGAACGATCCCTGCAGGCGACGCGGAGCGTCTCGCCGGCGACGAACTCCATGGCCAGGTAGGCGGCTCCCTGGAGCTCGGAGGGTTTGTCGATCTGACCGACGTCGTAGATCGCCACGACGTTCGGATGATCGAGCATCGCGACCGCGCGCGCCTCGCGCATCAGCCGCTCGACGCCTTCCGTCGCCCGCCCTTCACCGCCCCGGCCCGTCGCATCCCCGGGGCCTCGCGCGATGAAATCTCGCGGGGTCTCCGCACGCAGGACCTTCAAGGCAACGTCGCGGTGAAGGCGCGTGTCGAGCGCGCGGTACACTTCACCCATTCCGCCGCTGCCCAGCAGCCCCTCGACACGGTAGCGGAGCGCGATCAGCTCGCCGCGCCCGAGGTTTCGTGCGAGGACCTGCTGGCGAAGCGACCATACGACGTGGCCTCCGATGACCAGGAAGACGAACGTCCCGAGGATGTACGAGGCGTGAAGCGCGAAGGTGGTCATCGCGGCGCGGTCTCCGAGCTGCGATGCGATGCGTGGTGAGAAGAGCGCCGCTCCGAGGAGGACGGCGTAGTAGGCGGCGACCGGAATACCGCCCATGACGAGGCCGCGGCGCCAGGGATCCTGCGCCATGGCGGTGTGGGCGAGGAGGACGAGGCAGAGCCCGGGCGCGTAGGGGCTCGCGATGCCTCGAAACTCGATGCACATGAGCGCGAGCCCCGCGGCGGGCCAGACGTAGCCGACCGCGTCGAGCAGCGTCATGAGACGCAGCGAGGGCACTGGCAGTCTTCGCAGACGCAGGAGGATCGGGAGCTCCAGGAGCATGACGACGATCCGAACCGCCGCGAAGTGCCAGAAGCGGCCCGCCTGCAGATTCGCGACGACGGCCCAGTCGATCGCGAGGAACCCGAACCACAAGACGTAGCCGAACGTGAACATGCCGCGAAAGCGGCGTTGTACCGCTTCGGGGTCAAGATTCACGCCGCGCGGTGACGTCGAGGGGGCACGCTGAAGAGTTTCGGAAGGCATTGTTCGCGCGAGTCACGCGGGCCGACGCGCGCCCAGGAGATCTGAGCCGCTGCGCGGTGGCACGTCAACCTCGCCCGCTGCATCGGCGGAGTCGTCGCCTACCTCGCGCTAGGCAGGAGCGGCGCCGGCCCGCGATCCCACGCAGCGCGCCGGCGTCGACGCGCCGGAAAGATGGCGGGGGCGTCAACGAAGCGGAACCTCGTGCAGCTCAGTCGTTGCCATGGCGGCAGTAGCGCACCTGTCCGCGGTTGACGCCGCGGTGATCGATGTCGTCGCGCTTCAGCTCGTCGCAGAAGCTGTCGCCCGGACAGGTGAACGCGTCCTGGAAGACCCACCCCTCGAGCTTGAAGGACGGCGAAGGACGCGTGCCGCAGCGTGGGGCGTGGATGCATGACCACCAAAGGCAGCAACGGCTGTGCCGCCCCGAAAGCGCGCCCCGCGGCCTGCTTTGCGCGACTTGCGTAGCAACGGAGGGCATGCGGCGGTCTGCCTAGCGCGCAAGTTGCGCAAGGACACGCTCTTGTTCGGCCTCGAAAGATGCCGACCGTCCGTTGATGAAGCTGCGCGGCCAGCTCGTCTCGGTTCGGGTGAAAGCGTAGCCTAGGTCTCGTGGACGGCCTCCCCGAACCAGCACGCAAGGCCCTCGAACGGGCCCGCGCCCTGAAGCTCAGCTACGCCGTTCGCGTCGTACGCGCGCCCGACGGCCGCCTCGTCGCGATCCTCGGCGAGGCCCACCTCAAGCTCGCAGAGGCCGCGGAGGTCGGCAGAGACGTCGTCGCTAGCTTCGAGCTGCGCGGCGTCGAGACGTTCCAACGGAAGAAGATCTTCTGCGGCCGCGCGCTCGGCGTGCTCATCAACGTGCCGCGAACGCTCCTCCGCTTCGCCTCGCTGGGCGCGATCAAGGGGAGCACCATCACGGAGGCGAAGCAGCTGCCGTCGGGCCACACGGTGGAGCTCGAGCGCACGAAGGTGGTGCCGTTCGGCTTGCATGTGACCTCGCTCTACATGACGGCGTTCTTCATCGTGGCGTTCCTCGCCATCCTCGCGCCGTTCATCGCGGGCATCTCGCCGATCCTGGCCGCCGCGATCACCCTCGTCGCGCTCGCCTTCCAAGCGCACATGCTTCTCGTCGTGCCGGCGATTCTCTTTCGCCGGTACGCGTGGAGCTGGATGATTCACCCGATGATCGGCATCCTGACGCTCCGCGACGAGCTGATGGCCGCCGGCACGGTCGTCATGCTCGACGATCACAAGCGCGACACGGCCGCCGTCGTCGTCATGGGCCGCGCGCACGTCGCCGGCTACGAGCGCCTCCTCGTCCAGAAATACGGCTTCACGCGCGTCTCTGAACGTTGACGAGGCACCTTGGTCCACGCGGCTTGCCGATAGACGCGGCGCCTCGCGGAGCGTCAAACGGCCCTCCTCCGGGCGCGCCGTGGGGCGCGGGATCTCGGGGGCGTGCGTCCATGCGCCGTGGTCTCGCGGGACTGCGGGCGAGGCTCGCGCGGTCCGGTTCTTGGATAGCTCTGCCCGGGAGCGATCGATGCCCGCGGACGCCGTACGGCCTCGGCCTGACGTTCTGGTTCGACGAGACACGCCTCTTTCGCCACGCGCCGACGCCGCACGCGCCGGACCCGGGCGACCGTGAGATCTTCGTCCCGGGCCATGGGTCGATGGCGCAGCAGCTCCGGCTGCGCCGCGACGACGACGCCGTTGTCCACATCCAGACGTCCCTCGGGAGCTGCTCCGGCGCGCTCGTGGCGCCGCGCGTCGTCTTGACCGCGCGACACTGCGTCCTGCGCGGCGGGAGCGGGACGGCGCATCGAACGGTGCTCGGCCCCGCGGAGGTCGCCGTCGAGGTCGCGCCCGATGGCGTACTCTGGGCGTCGTCGCGCGCGCGCGCGATCGTGTCGCCGGCGTGCGAGCTCGGCGAGGGCGGAGAGGGCGACCTCGCGGCGATCGTGCTGGAGCACGAGCTGTCCGGCGTGCCGCTCCTCCGGCCGCGCCTCGACGGGCCCCCCGAGGAGGGCGAGCGCGTCACGATCACCGCTGCGGCGGCGCCGACCACCGGCGGACGCGCGAGGCGAGCGCCGTCGCCGACGTGACGGGCGGCGCCAGCTCCCTCGCCGTCGCCGTCGAGTACGGCGACTCGGGCGGAGGCGATCGCCCGGGGCGGCGCGCTCGTCGGGCTCGTGAGCCGTGGGAGCGCCAGGGTCACCCGCCTCACACGCATCGACGTCCATCGCGACGTACTCGAACGCGCCGCGCGGGTCGCCGCCGGCGCCGACCCGCTCAACCTCGTGCCGCTCCGCTGCGGGAGCGAAGGCGAGCCCTGGACGGCCACCGATCCCACTGCACCCGGGCCTCGTTGCAGGCTCATTGATTTCCGGCCTTTAGGCTGGGCGTGGATGGGTGGGAGATCGACACACGCGCCCGCGGTGAAGGAAGCGCGAGCGCAGGTCACCCACTTCTTCACCAAGCTTGAAGGCGCTCTAGCCACTCACGGAGCGCCGGGCACCATGTGCCAATCCCGGGTCCGTCGATCATGGTCACCCGCGCGTTCCACCGGAAACTCCGTGCAATTTGGCGCGATCGGGGGAGGGGCATCGGAATTGCTCGCCGGACCGCGGAGGGTGACGACGATGCGTCCGATCGCGCTGGGAGGAATGCTGGTTTGGGTAGGGCTGCTCGTCGCCGCATGCAGCGGTGGATCCGCCGTCGTCTTCGGCTCCGATGCAGGCGCGGACGCCGCCAACCCACCCGATTGCCCGACGGCGTTTCCGACGCTGGGCACCCGCTGCGCCTCCGAGGGGCTCCGATGCTCGTACGGCTGCAACGGCGGAGCTCAGTGCGACACCGGCGCGTGGGCGACAACGCCCATGGGGCCGCCGTGCGCCACCGATTCGGGCGCGAACGACGGCTCGCGGCGCCTCGCCGATGGCGCCATCGTCTGCGGCACCGAGTCCGAATGCGCCAGCGCGACCGGCGGATCGTTTTTGAGCTGCAGCCCGGGGGGACGGGTCACCGGTTGCGGCATCTGCTTCGCCCCGCAGAACCCGTGCAGCACCGACAGCGAGTGCCTCACCCTCGACGGCGCCGCGCCGCCCAAGCCGATGGTGTGCGGCCCCGGAGGCCCGTGCGTCTGCCCGGCCGGTGGCAAGAGCGGGTCGTGCATCCCGGCGTGCGTCAGCGCGAACGACTGCGGCCCCAACCTCGCGTGCGCCGCGGGGCATTGCGTGGCCAAGCCGTGCACGACCAACGGCGAGTGCTCGAACACGAGCACCGGCGACTACGCATGCGGCGCGAGCCACACGTGCGGTCCCAAGGCATGCGCCTCCGACGCCGACTGCGGGGGACACTATTGCGTCGACAAGCTGTGTTACCCGCAGGCAGGAATCTGCGTGCCCCCGGCCGCGTAATCGCCTGCATCTCGTGGTCGGAGTCGGCCTCAGAGCTTCTGCGACAAGAGCATCCCGTCGCGGACCGTCAGCAAGACTCTGGCGACGCGCGGATCGGCCGCGACCTTTGCGTTGTACGCGACGATCGCGCGGGTGCCGTCGGTCTGAGGATCCAGCACCTTTCCGGCCCAGAGCGTGTTGTCCGCGACGATGAGGCCCCCCTGGCGGAGCAGCGGGAATACCGCGTCGAAATACGCCGAGTAGCTCTTCTTGTCCGCGTCGATGAAGACGAGATCGAGCGGACCCGACAGCCCTCGGATGGTGTCCAGCGCCGGTGCGATGCGCACGACGATCTTCTTTTCCGTGCGGGAGGAGCTCCGGGCCTCCGAGGAGCCAGCGGGGCGGCCTGGCAACCTCACTTGCAGGTCATGACACCGCTCCCGGGATCGTAGCAGGTGCCCGAGCAGCACGCGCCCGGCTTCCCGACGATGCACGGGCTACCTGAAGCGATGCAGCAGTGCCCGTCGGGGCTGCAGTGCCCCACACAGCACGCCGCCGACGAGGTGCACGCCTGGTGGGTGGCAACGCAGGTCGCGGCGCATGTGCCGTCGCTCTTGCACCCCGGGGTGTTGCACTCGCACGTGCCCCCGCTCGCGAGGTCGTTGTTGCAGTCCAGGTTCGGTGCGATGCACGCGTAGACGCACTTCGAGCCGACGCAATCGGTCGTGTGCGTGGGGTCACGCTTGCAGACGGTGCCGCACCCGCCGCAGCTCGTGGGGTCGCCCGCCGTGCTCACCTCGCATCCGTTACTGCGATTCTTGTCGCAGTCGTCGAAGCCGGAGCTGCACGCGTAGCCGCACACCCTGTTCACGCAGGTCGCCGTCGCGTTGCTGGGGGTCGGGCACACAACGCCGCATCCGCCGCAGTTCTTCGGGTCGCTGTCGACTTGCGCGCACACGCCGCCCTCGCACGGGATGCCCGCCGTGCAGGTGCTGCCGCAGCCGCCGATGAGGTTGCAGTAGGGAGTGCTGCCCACGCACGCGAGGCCGCATCGCCCGCAGTTCTTGGGGTCTCCCCCTTGGGAGTTGGTCTCGCAGCCGTCCAACGGGTCAAGATTGCAATCCTGCCAGGAACCCTCACACCCCAGGATGCCGCAACCGGCGTCGGTGCAGCCGGTGGTCCCGTGCGAGGGGCCCGGGCAGGTGGAACATTGCGCGCCGCCGCATCCGTGCGATGGGTCGAGCTTGCTGACGCATGCGCCGGTGGTGTTGCAAAGCTTCTCCGTGGCGCCGCACGTGAGGCTGCCCGCGTCGTTCTCGCCGGCGTCGACCACGTACCCGACATCGTCGAGGCCGAGGAGCGCCGAGCATGCGGCCAAGCACCCTCCCGCCAGCGATGCGAGCACGATGCGCGTGCACAGGGTCACGGTGCGAATCTATCACGCGGAATGGCGCGGTTGCCGACAACGGCGCGTACCTCGGGATCAGCACGGACATGTGGTTCGATCCGGCGACCGGCGCGGGCTACGTGCTCCTCACGAACAGCGGCGTCTACCTCGACGACCAGGCCGGGACTACCGCCGCGTCCACCGCGATGGCGGCGATGAACCACAAGCTGATGGACCTGGCCCACGCGCTCCCGTAGCGCGTGAGCTGGGTGCCCCAGCCGCATAGTCGCCGCCCGCGGCCTCCCGCGAGATCAGTGGCAGGTTCCGACCAGGTCATCGCTGGCGGACGACGATGGCCGCGCCTTCGTGCCATCGCCAGCGACCGGCCCTCCCGTCGCGTTGCGAAGGGCCCGGGCGAAGTCCTCCGCCAACCGCAGCCGGGCCGCTGCGTCGCCGAGACCGACCTCCGCAAGTTGCTCTGCGCCTCTCCACGATCGCCGAGCTTCGCCAGTCTCGAGCGCGTCGGCGATCGAACCACGCGCGGCGAGCGGTGTCAGACCCGTCGGAGCTCGCCCCGCGTCGCCGCAATCCCTCTCGATGTCCGAAAGTGGCGGATCGAGACGCGGGTGAGCCGCGCTAGCTTTTGCGTAGAACACATCATGAGCCAAACGCGCCACGCGTCTCCCATCTCGAGCAGTGCCCTTCTCCTTACTCTCGGCGCCATCGCGTGCTCGGGCGAAGGCGCCTCGCCCGTCGACGTCGCGCACGAGTCGCAGGCCGTCGTCGGGGGAACGGCGGATTCGAAGTACGAGGCAGCAGGTATCGTCTACATCGACGCGACCACTTGGGGGTCGGGCGTCCTCGTGTCGCCCAACGTCGTCCTTACGGCGGCTTCTCTGTTCAACAGCAAGCCTCCGATCGCCATTTTCACGGGCACTGGCACCACGGTCGCGCCCGGGACCGACGTCGCCACGATCGCGAGGCTCACCAAGCACACCGTGAAGTCGTTCGGAAAACATCCGCTGGCCGTGACGACGCCCGATCCGCCGAGCACGCAGAACTACCCTTACAAGTACGACGTCGGCTACGTCATCCTCAACGAGCCGTCCAGCGTGGCGCCGATGGCCTACGGCAACAGGCCAGCCGCGGGACATTCGTGCCCCTTCTTGGGCTACGGCAGCATCGGTGGCACCGCGGGGCAAGGAAACTACGGCCTGCGCTCGCAGGCGACCGCGAACCTCATGACGGTCTACGACGCCACCGTGGGCCTCTTCCAGAGCAACGCCGTCATCAACACCCACGACAGAGGCGGACCGCTCGTCTGCCCCAACGTGGACGGCGCCCCCAATGCGGTCGCGCTTGGAAGCCTTTACCACAACGACAGTGCCAAGACGCTCGACGCTGCGATGTTCCAGTCACTCGAGACGATCAGGGAGTGGATCGATGGCGTCATCGCCGACAACCCGCCGCCGGTGCTCGACGCCGGTAGCGATGGCGAAGGTGGTTCGGACCGCGGGGCGTCCTCCGGCAGCAGCGGCACTAGCGGCACCAGCGGCACCAGCGGCACCAGCGGCACCAGCGGCGGTGCGTCGTCTGGCGCAAGCGGCGGCACGGCATCGGGAGGAGCGTCAGACGACGCAGGAAACGGCGCGACTCCCGGCGCATCGAGCGGAGGGTGCTCCTTTCACGGCGCGAGCACGACGAGGGGCAACGGCGCCCTTGCCGTGCTCGGCGCGCTCTTCTTCGTCGTGAACCGGCGGCGTCGCGCGGCGTGAAGGAGGCCCCTACGACGAAGCGCCGCGAACCTCGCGCTGCACGATGCTCGGGGCAGCGAGGCCGGCGTTCCGAAAGGCACGAGTCATCGCGTCGGCGCTGCCCCAGCCGACCATGCGAGCGACCTCCGCGACCGTCGCGTGGTCGGCGCTCAGTAGCAGCACCGCGATCTTGATCCGGAGATGCCGCGAGGCCAGGCGCCAGCTCAGCCCGGCGAGTCCGAGCATGCGTACGGCGCTCTCGATGTCGCGGGCCACCTGCCGCTGAGACGTACCCGTTGCCGTCTCCAGATCCTTGAGGGTGCCGCCGAGATCCATTCGTTCGACGTAGCGCGCCATGGCCTCGAGCACACGCGCGAGGGCCGGCGGAATGGCCTTCGCGATCGCCTCGGGAGCATATGCTGTCGTGATCGCTAACCTCCCGAGCTCGTGAAGTAGCCGAGGAATGCGCTCGCTCAGCAGAGCGGCCGGGCTCTCCTCGTCGAGCGCCGCGAGGGCTGCTGACGCCGCGGACCACGCGCGCTCATCCATCGGGAGGCGAGTGGGAACACCGCGTGGGGCAAGGACGTGGCCAGTCGGGAGGTGCAGCTCGATCGACGCGAGCGGTGCTCCCTCCGAACGAAACGTACAAGAGCGCAGCCCATTTGCCCCCTCGAGCTGCTCCTCCGTGAGGATGAAGCCGCTCGGCCCCTCGAAGGCGCGCTCGCAAACATTGTGCTGCACCCACCGCCCACGAAGAAGCAGGTAGACACAGGTGCGATCCGCGGCATCTGTCTCGGCGGCCGGAACGAAACGGGTATCGAGGGCGAGGCCAGCGCGCTCCTCGACCTGCACCCACGCGTCCCGCGCGTACCCGAAGGCAAACTTGATCCGCGCTTCCTCGATAGCGACGCGTGCGCTGAGGAACTGCACCTCTGGAATCCTAACAGCGCGGGGGCCTGGGGTTGACGGTCGAGGTGACCTCGGTCGATTTCATTCGGCGCCAGCTCGGGCCAAGCCGACAGGCGTTGTCGCAAAGGCGACACGATCCGCGCGGCCCAGGGCGCCGGGATCACACTGGGCCAGTCACACGGGCGGCTGCGCGGCCTCGTCCTGGCTCGTCTCGGAGGTCCCGTCGGCGGCGTCCACGACGTCGTCCACCGGGCGTTTTGCGGCTGCAGCGCGCGCGATGAGGCCATTGAGCAGCAGCAGGGTGCCGGTCGCGAGCATCAGGAGGACTTTGGGATCGAGCACGGATGCACCTGCTTGAGGGGTTCGGACTTCCGGTAGTGCACGCGCCGGGCCAACGCCGGGCGCGAACCCTTGGTTACAGATCGTCGGCAGATCGAGGGCGCGCACGAACGCGGCTCGGCACGGAGAGCCGCGCCTGGTGGAGCGCGGTTTGTTCGGTGGCGATGTCGCATGCGATGGCGTAAGAGCAGGGGATATGCGGGGTTCCGGCGTCTGCGGATTTTTCGCGTGCGGCGGTGCGACGCTGCTCGTCGCCGGGAGCGCGCACGCCGAGGTGGCGCTGCACCCTGCCGTGGCGGGCGTGGAGATCACCACGGTCGACGTGGCCGACGCCCGCCGTCGCTTCGAGGCCACGGCGTGGGACGAGCTCGGGAAGACCCCACGTGCGGCTGCCCTCTACACCCTCCGCATTCGCGCCAACGGGGCCGAGGCCGTCGAGATTCCCGTCTGCGCGGGGCGACGCAAGATCACCCTCGACGGCGCCGCCGTCCCGACGCCCCACGGAGCGGCACCGGTCCTCGTCCGTCTGCCCGACGCGACCGCGCACGAGATCCTCGTCGACGTCGCCGTGAGCGGCTACGAGAAGCGGATCGCGTGCGGGTTCGCGCCGCGCGCGGGCACGGTGAAGCCGACCCGGGATGGCCTCTCCGTCCTCACCTTCACGAGCCCACAGGCGGCGCTGGGCGGCGGCCGCGCGATCGTCTTCGTGCCGCCCGGGCACGACGCGTCGCGGCCGGCGGCGCTCCTCGTCGGGACGCACCCGTGGGACGGGAGCGTGTGGACGTACGCGGCCTACGCGGAGCTCCTGCGGGAGGCCGCGGCGAAGGACGTCGTCCTCCTCATGCCGAGCGGGCTCGGCAACTCCCTCTACACCGCCCCAGCCGAGGACGAGGTGATGCGCGCGATCGAGCACCTCTCCGCGCAGGTGGCGATCGATCCGCGGCGCGTGTCGATCTGGGGCGCGTCGATGGGCGGCGCCGGAGCGACGACGATCGGCCTGCACCGCCCCGACCGCTTCGCCCAGGTGACGAGCCTCTTCGGCGACTCGCGGTACGATCTCGGGAGCTACGTGCGAAGCATCCTCCACGACGACGCGGGCGCGCACGCCGTGAACGCGCTCGACGTCGTCGACAACGCGCGCCACGTCCCGGTGTGGCTCATCCACGGCGAGGACGATCGCATCTCGCCCATCACCCAGAGCAGCATGCTCGCGCGCGCGCTCACCGAGCGACGCTACGTGATCCGCTTCGATCGCGTAGCGAACGCGGGCCACGAGGGCGCGCTGGTCGCCCGATTTTTGCCGGAGATCGTCGCGCGCGCTGCCGACGCGCGCGTCCCGGAGCATCCCGCGCGCGTCACGTTCAAGAGCGTCCGGGCCGAGGACACCGACGCGTACGGCATCCACGTCACGCGCGCGGGAGGCGACGCGCTCGTCGATCTCGAGCGCCGCGCCGACGGCGTCCACGTGCTCCGCGCCTCCGGTGTGAAGGCCATCACTCTTGCCGCGGGCGCCCTCGGCGCGCCGAACGACGCGCCGATCCTGTTCGAGCCCGGCGTGCCCGTGGTTGGCGCGCGCTGGGACACGGCGCGCTGAGATGGACCGCGCGCGGGTCGCGATGTTCGTGGTGCCGCTGGCAGCGATGACGACGCTCGCGGCGGGCTTGCGCGTCGGGGCCTCGGACGCGCTGCTCGGCGCGATCGTCTACGCCGCTCCGCTCCCCTTGCGCGCGAACGCGAAGGCGCTCGTGTGGCAGGTGGCGACGCTCGCCGACGATCACGGCGTGAAGGAGATGCGCGCGATCGGCGATCTCCAGGTGGTGGCGCTGCGCGGCGCCGAGCGGGCGGAGTGGCGCGGGGCGAGCAACGCCGACGGGATCGCGGAGGCCCGCCTCACGCTCCCGAGCCTCGGCGACGGCGACGCGGTCCGACTGGAGATCCGTGGCGCGGGGGAGCTCCTCGCCGAAGGCCGCGTCGAGCCTGCGCGCCCGTGGGCCGACGTCGTGCGTCCGACCTTCGCACGGCCGACCCGGCGCGAGGGCGCGGTGATGCTCGACGTGGCGCCCGTGGGCAGCCGCCTCGCGGTGGGCTTTCCTGGCTCACTCTGGGTTCGCGCGACCGATCGCGCCGGCCGCGCGTTGCCTGACGTGGGGATCGACGTGGAGCCGGAGCCCGGCCTCGACGTCACCGTGCCGCGCGTCGTCACGTGCGCGTCGGGGTGGGCCGAGATCGTCGCGACGCCGATGTTCCACATAAC
The DNA here is from genome assembly GCA_025359105.1 of Myxococcales bacterium. Classification (GTDB taxonomy): domain Bacteria; phylum Myxococcota_A; class Polyangia; order Polyangiales; family Polyangiaceae; genus JANYHK01. The sequence goes on from JANYHK010000043.1 coordinate 29,906, forward strand.
CGGCCTGTCGCTGCGCGCGCACGCGCACGCCACGGACGCCGCAGACGGCGCCAAGGCCGAGGGCCTCTGGTACGGCGGGATCCCGGTCGCCGGCGCGGCCAGCCACGTCGCCGCACCGACGCGCATCGCGCCGGGAAACGCGCGCACGCTCGACGTCTTCGCGGCGGGGACGCGGGGCTCGATCTACGCGGAGCTCGACGACGACCACGGCCGCGTCGTCGCGCAGGTGCTCCAGGCGCCGCGCGCGGCGTTCGAGCTGCCTCCCCTCGAGCCAGGCGTGTACTGGCTCGTCACGTCGTCGGAGGCGCGCGGCGCCGAGTCGCTCACCGGCGGCTCACTCGCCCGCCCCATCGTCGTCGAGGGGGGTGAGCGCGCCGCGTGCGACGTTGGCGCTACGCTCGCACTGAGCAGCGCCGCCGGCTTCCCCCGCACCGTGGTCTTCGACGGGTTCGCCGGCCGACGCGAGCACGCGCGCGAGCGGCACCGGCTCGGCGCGACGATCGGCCTCTCTGCGCTCGTCGTCGCCGCGGCGCTCGAGGCGCTTCTCCTCCTGCGCGCGGCCCGTATGGGGGCCGAGCTGTCGCCGGCCCTCAGGCGCCGCGCGCCGGCCGGGAGCGTCGCGATCGCGCTCCTCGCCGGCCTCCTGGGCTTCGCGCTCCTCGCGGCGCTCTTGCTCTACCGCGGTTGACGGCTACTTGAGAAACTCGAGCATGCTTGCCTGGGTCGTCACCGACGCGAGGCGCGGCAGCCCGAGCATGTCCTCGACCGTCGCGAGGTAGCTCTTGTGCGAGTACGCCTTGGCCGACTTGAACCCGGCCGATTTGATGTTCTCGCTCACGACGATCATCGGAACCAGCTCGGAGCCGGAGCTGCGGACCTCGTCCCACATGATGAAGATGACGCCGCCGTTCTTGTACGCGGCCGAATCCATGATCTTGCCGATCTCCACCTTCGCCCAGTCGTCGGACGCCTTGAGCGAGGCGACCGGATCGCCAGCAGGATCGTGACCGTCGCTGGTGAGGTTCGGCGTGATCCACATGTAGCGGTACGTGCCCGCCGCGAGATCGGCCGCGAACGAGCCGTAGTCGACGTTGGTGGCCGCGCAGAGCCCGCCGGCGCCCGTCTGCATGTCCTTGAAGTAGAGGAAGGGATCATGCTTCGGCGCGTACGTGCCGGCGCCTGCGAGCGCGCACGCGGTGCCCATGCTCTCCTGGTACGAGCGCCACTTGATACCGGCCGCCTGCAGCTGCGTGCCGAGGTTCGGCTTGTCGACGGGGAACTGGCAGCCGATTCCGCAGAGCTGCGTCGGATCGAGATCGATGATGCCCGGGTAGACCGTGTCCCCGCTGATCATGTCGAGGTAGTTGGGCAGCGACGGGTGCACCTTGGAGTCCGAGTAGTTCGTCGCGAGGCCGTACTTGGCGATGAGCGAGTTGAAGTAGGGCGCGTTGGCCGAGCCGACGATCTCCGCGTAGTCGTGGTTCTCGAAGACGAGCGTGAAGATGGTGCCGACCTTCGTCGTGCTTCCGTCGTTGCCCGCGTCGCCCGAGGCGCCGCTGGTGCCGCTCGCGCCGCTCGTGCCCGACGAGGCTCCGCTCGTTCCCGACGACGCGCCGCTCGTGCCGCTGGTGCCGCTCGTTCCCGACGACGCGCCACTGGTGCCCGAGGTGCCCGAGGTGCCGCTCGCGCCGGAGGTTCCGGAGGAGCCGGAGCTCCCGTTCGACGAGTCGGTGCTACCGCAGGCGAACACGACGGCGCCCATCGCGATGGCGGAGAGCAGACCGATGCGCCCGGAACGAAGAAAGAGCTTCATGGCGCAGGGGCCTACCGCCAGGGCGGAACCCGCGCAACAGGGCTTTGACGAATACGCCACATTCGTCTCGCACCCTGTCCTACACCGCTCCAGGTTTTGTTTCACCCTCGCGAGAGAATTCTAGCGTCGGTGAGATCGGCGTCCTCGACGATGAGGTCGACGCCCTGACGCGCGAGCTGGCGGGCGGCCGCCGCCGAGCGGCCGTCGCCACGCGAGAGGCAAAACGTGGCGTGCTCGACGAGGAGCGCGAGCTCGGTGGCCCGTCCGAGCGTCAACGCGAAGCGGCGGGCACCCGACTCGACGGCGTCGAGACCGAGGTCGCGCGCGCGCGCGATCCACGCCTTGGCGTGCGCGAGGGCGTCGTGCGCGGCGGCCGCCGGCCTGGCGAGGGCGGCGGGAGCGTTCGCCGTCGCGCGCGCCGCCTCGTGCTCGAGCACGTCGAGCGAGCCTCCGCGGGCGAGCGCGCGGAGCACGTCGAGCGAGAGCACGTTGGTCGTGCCCTCCCAGATGGGCAGGACCTGCGCGTCGCGAAGCAGACGAGGAAGGCCGGTGTCCTCGACGTAACCGGCGCCGCCGAACGCCTCGAGCGCTTCGCTCGCCACCGCGACGGCCTGCTTGCCGGTCGTGAGCTTGGCGAGCGGCGTCAGCAGGCGAAGGAGCGAGTGCTCCTCTTCGCTCGCGCTCTTGTCCTCCTCGCGGCCGAGGAGCTCGACGACGCGGAACGCCAGGAGAAACGCGCCCTGGTACTCCGCCTCGAGCGCCGCCAGCGTGTCGGCGTGGAGCGGCTTGTCGGCCAGCTTCGCGCCGAAGGCGACGCGGCGGACGGAGTAGTCGCGCGCGAGGGCGATCGCTCGGCGCATCCCGGCGACGGCGCAGACCGCGTTCCACGTGCGGGTGACCGCGAGCATCGGCGTGATGTTCTTGATGCCGTCCTTCGTGCCGCTCACCGCGGTCGCCCGAACGCCGTCGAGCGTGAGCTCGGCGGTCGGCACCATGCGCGTGCCGAGCTTGTCTTTCAGCCGGTTGACGAGGATCCCCTCGCGCAGGCGCCCGTCCTCGTGACGGGTCTCGACGTAGAAGAGCGCGAGGCCGCCGCCGCCAGGCGCGTTGCCGTCGGGGCGCGCGAGCGTGAGGGCCATCTGGGACGTCGTCGCGCTCGTGAACCACTTCGTTCCGTAGAGGCGATGTCCGTCCTCGTCCGCGCGCGCGACCGTCTCGCTGATGGCGACGTCACTCCCGCCAGTGCGTTCGGTCATCCACTGGCCGCTCGTCCACATGCGGTCCGGATCGCGGCTCGTCAGCCTCGGCAGCGCGCGATCGAGGAGCATCTTGTTGCCCATCGCCGTGAGGGTCTTGGCGGCGCCGTCGGTCATCGCCAGAGGGCAGGTGTAGACCGCGGTCGACTCGCAGAAGAGGTAGACCTTCGCCATCTGATGCACGCGGGACGACGCGCCGTGGGCGCGCTCGTAGGCCGTCGCGATGAGCCCCTCTTCGGCCGCGATGCGCGCCGCCCGCTTCCACAGCGGCGTCAGCTCGATGTGGTCGACGCGCTTGCCCCACGCGTCCCACGTCACGAGCTTCGGCTCGTCGAGCCGCTCGGCGACGTTCTGGCGGTACAGGTCGCCGCCGGCGAGCTCGCCGAGATCGCGGAGGCCGGGGGAGATCTCGCCGCGCATCTCCTCGGGCAAGACGCGCTCCAGATAGCTCTGCAGGAGCGGGTCTTCGGTGAACTGATTTCCGAGCTCGGGGGGGGTCTGGAAAAACGCCATGACGGAGGGAGGCTACTCCAGCAAAGCGGGACGATCTAATGCAGGCGGGGTGTTCTGCGTCTAAGCTCTAACGGATCGTGCGACGCCCTTCTTCCCGAGCCTCACGCGCGGCCTGGTGCTGGCTTCTCGCCAGCGGCCTGCTGCTTTCGGCTGCGCCCTTCGGAGGAGCGGCCCACGCGCAGGACTTCGATCCGCGTGGACGACACAAGCCTACACCGAAGCCTGGCCCGGCCCCGAAGCCTGGCCCCGCGCGACCCGGACCAGGGCCCGGACCCGGGCCCGGAACCGCTCCCAAGCCGGGTCCGGACGCGGGAACGCAACCGGCTGTGCTCATCGAGCGCTACACGCGCATCGCCCTCACCCAGCCCGGCTCGCCGTTTCCTCTCCAGCGCCTGGCGCAGCTTTACCGCGACAAGGACGGAAACCTCACGAGCCTCGTGAAGGACTTCGAGGCCCGCGCGGCGCGGGACGACGCCGACAAGTACGCCGCGACCGTCACGCTCGCGGGCGTCTACAAGCTCGACGGACGACCCGACGACGCCATCAAGACCTACGAGCGCGCCATCGCCGCGAAGTCGACGGACGCCACGGCGCTCCTCGCCCTCGCGCGCCTGCTCCAGGATCGCGGCGACGTGCCCGGCGCGCGCGCGCGCTACGAGCAAGCGCTGGCGCTGCAGACGAAGGCCGCCGACAAGGAGCCGACGCTGCGGACGCTCGTGGGCCTCGCGCTCGACGGCAAGGACTGGGCGGCGGCCAAGGGGTTCCATCGCGAGCTCGCGAAGGCGCAAGCGACGCAGAGCTTCTTCGTCAACGCGGAGCTGGCGCGCGAGCTGTATGGCCGCGGCGAGTACGAGCGCGCAGAGGCCGAGTTCAAGGAGCTGGTGCAGTCCTCGCAAGGTGACAACCGCACGCTCGCGCCCGCGCTCAAGTGGCTCGGGCAAGCGCAGGCCAAGGCCCACAAGAACCAGGAGGCGCTCGCCACGCTCAAGCGCGCGCTCGCGGCGGCGGGGCAAGAGGCCGCCGTCCGCGCCGAGGTGTACGAGACGGTGGTCGAGATCTACCGCGCCGACCAGCAGCTGCCCGTCCTGGTGAAGCAGATCGAGGCGGAGCACCCGACGGACTTTGCGCGCCTCGCGCTCCTCGGTGCCCTTTACGAGGAGACGGGCGACGCCGTCAACGCGCTCGCGACGTACACCAAGGCGCTCCAGCAGAACCCGCGTCAGATCGACCTGCGCCTGAAGATGATCCGGCTCATGCAGTCGCAGGGGGAGCTCGACAAGGCCATCGCCGAGTACGAGGGGCTCATCCGCGCGGCGCCGAACAACCCGACGTTCGTGTTCGAGCAGTGCGACGCGCTCATGCAGCGCGGCGATCGTACGCGCGCGCTCAGGCTGCTGAGCGAGCTCGAGACGCGCGCCACCGGCGACGAGGAGGTCCTGTCGCGCCTCGCCGATTTCTACGGGCGCATCGGAGAAGGGGACAAATCGCTGCGGGTGCTCACGCGCCTCACGCAGGTCGCCAGCAACGATCCGTCGCACCTGGTCGATCTCGGCGACCGCTACTTCCAGGACGGCAACCACCCGCTCGCCGTGCAGACGTGGAAGCGCATCCTCACGTCCATCAACCCGCGGGCGCGCGCGCTGGCGGCGCTGGGCGACGTGTACCTCGAGCACGAGATGACGCAGGACGCCCTGCAGGCCTTCCGTGAGGCGGTGAGCCTCGAGCCGCAGAGCCTCGGGTACAAGAAGCAGCTCGCCTCCGCGCTCGAGCGTGCGCGCTCCTACCGCGAGGCGCGCGGGCTCTGGGAGGATCTCGCCGAGAAGGCGAAGGTCGTGAACGACAAGCTCCTCGCCCGCGAGGCGCGGTCGCGCGTCGTGGCGCTGTGGGGCATGGAGCACCTGCTCGAGCAGCAGGTCGCGCCGCTCACCGGACGGTTCTCGAAGGGCGACATCGAGGCCGGCCGCACGCTCGCCGAGGTGCAGCTGCACCTGCGCAAGTTGCCCGAGGCGGAGGCGACGCTGCGCAAGGTCGTCGAGCTCGCGCCCGGCGACGAGGGGAGCTACCTCGCGCTCGAGCGCGTGCTCGTGCAGGAAAACAAGCTCGATCAGGCCATCTTGGTGCTCGAGAAGCTCGTCGTCGTGGAGCCGAAGCGCGCGCGCGAGCTCTACCAGCGCATGGCCGAGTACGCGACGCAGCTCTACAAGGACGACGACGCCATCAAGTACGCCGCGCGCGCCGTGGAGCTGAACCCCGACGACGCCGAGGGGCACCGCCGGCTCGGCGAGCGCTACCGCGCGCGGCAGGACATCGAGCACGCCATCGTGGAGTTCCGCGCCGCGATCGCCAAAAACGATCGCCTGTACGTCGTGTACTTCGAGCTCGCGGACCTGCTGCTGTCGCGCGGCGACGGCGACGACGCCGATCGCCTCTTCCGCCGCGTCATCCGTGGCGCGCCGGACGAGGAGCTCGTCGCCCGCGCGGCCCGCCTGTCGATGCAGATCAACCTGGGAAAGGGGACGCTCGAGTCGCTCGAGCAAGACCTGCTGCCGCTGTCGATCGGCAACCCGCAGAAGAGCATCTACCGCCGGCTCCTCGTCGAGATCTACGGCAACCTCTCGTTCGGCCTCGTCCAGCGCGTGCGCCATGGCGCGGGGAAGGACGCCGAGGAGGCGCGCGCGGCCCTCGCACGCGTCGGGGCGCGCGCCGTCAAGCCGCTCCTCGACGCGCTCGCCGACGCCGACGCCGGCCAGCAGCGTGTCGCCATCGACGTGCTCGGCTACGTGCAGAACAAGAACGCCGGACCGTCGCTCTTCGTCTTCGCGACCGGCCCCGCCGACACCCAGCTGCGCACGCGCGCGATGCTGGCGTGCGGCGCGCTGCGCGATCCGGCGCTCCTCCCGAAGTACGAGGCGCTGCTCTTCCCGCACGAGACGAAGGACGTCGCCGCCGATGCGACGCCGAGCGACGCGGTGGCGGTGGCCGCGACCTGGGGCCTCGCGCGGATGGGGGACAAGCGCGCGCTGCCGCTCTTGCGCAAGCTCGTCCAGCGCGGGTCGTGGGACATGCGCGGCCTGGCGGTGCTGGGGCTCGGGCTGCAGAAGGACCGAGCGTCCACCGCCGAGGTCGCGCAGATCGCGCGCGCGGTCGACGCCGGCAACGTCGCGCGCGCAGCGGCGGCGTACACGCTGGGCGAGCTCGACGCGGAGAAGGAGACGGCGACGCTCCTCAACATCGCGGAGGCCTCCGATCCGCTGCCGCGCCAGATGGCGCTCCTCTCGCTGGCGCGGATGGCGGGTCCGAAGGGCGACCCTCCGGGTGGACGCGCGGCGCTCGGCGCGATGGCCGACGCGGTCTTCGCGGGCACCGACTCGGAGAACGCGCGGGCACGCGCCGGGGCGCAGGCGCTGCGGCGCGCAGGGAGCTCGTCGCTCATCCTGCTCGCGGCGCGCGGCGCGCGCGGTACGGCGAAGGAGCCACTCCCGGTGCCGGACGACGCGCTCGACGTCGAGGCGACCCTCGAACAGCTGGTTCCGACAGGCTTCACCGACAAGGAGCGCGCGGCGGCGCTCGTGGAGTTTGCCGAGCCGCTGAAGCGCGCGGCCACCAGCGCCCTCTCCACCTCCCAGGAGCGCGCGCGCAGCGTCCTCGAGGCGATGAGCACGGGCGACGGAGCGTTCGAGCCGTTCGTCGGCGAAGGCGCGAGGCCAGAGACCGCCGCGGCGCAGGCCAAGGCGCGCGAAATCGCTGCGGCGCTCGAGCCGTTCATCGTTGCGGCGCTCGCCCGTCACCCCGATCCGCAGATGCGCACCAAGGCGATCGTGCTGCTCGCCCGCTCGCCCAGCGACGCGGCGACCGCGGCGGTTGTGCAGGCGGTGGGCGATCCCAGTGAGGCGGTCCAGCGAGTCGCGCTCGCGGCGATCGGCGCGCAGGGCGGAGCGCGGGCGATTGCCGCGGTGTCCAAGCTCCTCGCGACGCACGAGAACTGGGCGATGCGCGTGCTCGCTGCGCAGGCCATGGGGCGCCTCGGCGTCGCCGGCAGCCACGACGCGGCGACGCAGGCCCTGAAGGAAGCGGCGTCCAAGGATCCCTATGCCCTCGTCCGCGAGGCCGCGCTCGTCGCGATCGCGACCTACGACGGCAAGGCCGCGCATGACGTCGCCACGCAGATGGCGCAGAAGGACGCCGAGCCGCGCGTGCGCGAGACCGCGCGCCAGATCGAGTCAGGGAAGCCCCGGCCCTGATCTCGGTGGCGCGTAGAGCGACCGTCGTTTTTCATGGAACGGTTGCTCTAGCTTCTGGTGGGTCGCGACCGTGTATCCTTCGATCCTGATGCGCGCGTGGCTCGTGCCGATCGTCCTCCTCGCGACCGCGGCCTCGGCCGGTGGCTGCCGCGATCTGTCGCGCTTCTCGACCGGTGACGATCACTTCGAAGGCCCGGTGGTCCGCGGAAGCTTCGTCCGCGCCGGCATCGCCGAGGACACGAAGGTGTGCCTCCGGCTCGACATCGAGCACCTGCAAGACGCCCCCGGCACGCTCAGCTCCACCGACGGCCGCTTCGCCGCGACACCGCTGCGCCCTATCCCGCAGATCTGGCACGATCCGCTCTCCAGCCTCTCCTTCGGCGAGGGGCGGGTGAAGAACCTCGTCTACGCCGTCACGCCGAACGCCGACGCCGGCGATCCCCAGGACATCCTCGTGGTGGTGTCGCTCATGCAGAACGAAGACGTCGAGGTGCGCCTGATGCGGAGCGCGCCCGGCGGGAGCACCAACGCGATCTTCGGCGTCTTCACGCTCACGCGGCAGCGCGGGGCATGCTCGTACTAGGCATCGAGTCGTCGTGCGACGAGACGGGCGCCGCGGTCGTGACGGGCGACGGCCGGGTCCTGTCCGACGTCGTCCAGAGCCAGGTCGCGCTGCACGCGCAGTACGGCGGCGTCGTCCCCGAGCTCGCGTCGCGCGATCACCTCAAGAACGTGGGACCCGTCGTCCGCGAGGCGCTTACCCGCGCCAGCGTGCGCCTCGCCGACGTGGACGCCGTCGCCGTCACGCATCGCCCGGGGCTCGTCGGTGCGCTGCTCGTCGGCGTCCAGGTGGCCAAGGGGCTCGCGTGGGCGGCGGGCAAGCCTCTCGTCGGCGTCGATCACCTGGTGGGGCATCTCTTCGCCGTCTTCCTCGATCGCGGGGAGGTGCGGGAGCTCCCTGGCTTCCCCTTCGTGGCGCTGCTCGTGTCGGGCGGGCACACCGCCATCTACCTCGTGGACGCGCCACGCGCCGACGCGATCACCGAGCTCGGTGGCACCCGAGACGACGCCGCGGGCGAGGCCTTCGACAAGGTCGGCAAGCTGCTCGGCCTCGGCTACCCGGGGGGCCCTGTCGTCGATCGCCTCGCGGCGACGGGCGACCCGACGCGCTTCCCCCTCGAGGCGCCGATGCTCCACACCAAGACGCTCGAGATGAGCTTCTCCGGGATCAAGACGCGCGTCGCGCAGCTCGTGGAGGCCGGGCTGCCCTCCGGCGATCGCGCGGAGGCCGTGGCCGACGTGTGCGCGTCGTTTCAGGCCGCCGTCGTCGACGTGCTCGTGAAGAAGACCCTGTTCGCCGCCGAGGCGCACGGCGTCCGCGACGTCGTTCTCGGGGGTGGAGTCGCGGCGAACCGCGCTTTGCGGAGCCGCCTAGGCGAGGCCGCCGCTGCGCGAGGGATGCGGGCGTTCGTGCCGCCGCTGGCGTCGTGCACGGACAACGCGGCGATGATCGCGTACGCCGGCGCGCTGAGGGCAAAGGCGGGGGAGCGGGACGGGTGGGATCTCGTCGCCACGAGCGCGACCGTGTTGCCGCGCGTCACGCGCAAGGGTCGGGGGGATCGGTAAGGCAAGCGCCGCCGCCGCGAACGCCGAACGCGGCGAAGGAGAGGCGAGCCCACCAAGCCTTTACCGAGTACGATCGGCGCGTGCGACGGCGGGCCCGCATTCTGGGATTGACGCTCGGCGGCTGCGCTGCCGCGCTGATCGCTCAGGGCTGCACTGTGTGCATCCATGGCCGGAACTGGCCCTTCAAGGTCGGGACGGATCCTGACGCGCTCGGCGTCGCGATGCGGCCGGTGCCGGCGACGATCGCCGAGCTCATCGCCATTCCCCACGTCGAACGGCCGCCTGGGATGCGCCGCATCGCCCCCGCGGAGCTGCGTACCTACACGCTGCGCGATGTGACGCTGCGCTCGTTCCAGCGCGCGCCGGATGGCGACGTCCACATGGTCCTCGCCGACGCGGAAGGGCGCACGATGATCGCCGAGGTGACGCCGCCGGGGTGCACGCCGGCGCCCAGCCCGTGGCGCGATCGGATCGTCGAGGTGCGCGCCGCCGTCGACGGCGTCATCGGGCAGTCGGTCATCGGCTGGGGTCACCGGACCATCTCGATGACGGGCGTAGGATACATGGATTCGCTCCACGGCCAGCCCGGCGTGGCACCGAACGGCATGGAGATCCATCCGGTGCTCGCGATCTGCTTCGGCGCGGGCTGCGCGCTGCCCGACATCGCGCCGACGACGCCTTCAGGTACGGCACGCACAGCCTCGGCCACCTGCTCGGACTAGCACTACTTCGCCACATTTGTCTTTCCATCCCGGCGCGTCTGATTTAATGGCGAGGGATGAAGCGCACGCCTGCGTGGACGAAGCGTCTCGACCTATGGCTCAGTCCGTTTCTCGACGTGTTGGGCGACAAGCGTC
>JANYHK010000063.1 GCA_025359105.1 Myxococcales bacterium
TTCAGCCTTCAGGTCGTCGTCGCGCCCCGCCCGGTGGGGATCGCGACGACGACGCGCGTCCCCTTCCCTCGTTCGCTCTCGATGCGCACCTCACCCGAGTGCTGATCGACGATCTTTCGCACGATGGAGAGGCCGAGCCCGGTGCCGGCCTCCTTCGTCGTGAAGAACGGATCGAAGACGCTGGGCAGGAACTGCGGCTCGATGCCCGGCCCGGTGTCGCAGATTGCGATGGTGACGTGCTCGGGCTGGCTCGTCACCTTGGCGGTGAGCGTGCCACCGTTCTTCATCGCCTCGATGGCGTTGACGACCAGGTTGATCACGACCTGCTTCAGCTTCTCGCGATCGCCGATGGCCACGCAGCCGTCCGTGGCGAGCTCGCGTTTCACGCTGATCCCGCGCTCGCGCGCCGTGTCGAGCTCGAGATCGAGGACGCTGCCGACGAGCGCGGCGACGTGCACCGGCTCGCGCGCTATCCCCCTCGGTTTGGCGAGCTCGAGGAACTCGGTGAGCAGGCGGTTCAGGCGGCCGATCTCGTCCCCGACGATCTCCGCCCTCTTGTGCAGTGCAGCACGGATCTCGGGTTCGGCGTCGAGCTTGTCGACCTGCCGGTTCATCAGGTTCAGCTGCAGGACGGCGGCGTTGAGGGGGTTGCGGATCTCGTGCGCGAGGTTCATGGCGAGGGTGCCCATCGCGCTCATCGCCTCGGCCTCGCCGGCGCGCCGCTCGAGGGCGCGGCGCTCGGTCACGTCGATGCCGATGCCGTAGACCATGCCGCGGCCGACGTCCTCGGGCGCCCACGACAGGTGCCAGCGGACGCGACGTCGCGCGTCGGTGAAGCCGGTCTCGACCTCGCGGCCGCCGGTCGCGCGCGCCAGCGCGATGGCGTCCTTCATGCGGGACTGGTCCTCCAGCGGTATCCAGCTCTCGAGGAAGCGGCGGCCGAGGGCCTGGTCGGCGGCGACCTTGGTGACGGCCGACGCCTTCGGGTTGAAGAGGCCCACGCAGTCGCGATCATCGAGGCCGACGACGAGCACGTCGGTGAGCTCGACGAGGGCCCGGTAGCGGCGCTCGAGCTCCTCGCGCTCGCGCTTGAGCTGCACCTTGGTGAGCGCCTGCTCGACGGTGGAGATGAGCTCCTCGGGGCGGAAGGACTTCAGCACGAACGCGAACGCGCCCGAGCGGAGGGCGGCGATCGCGGCGTCGACGCTGGCGAAGCCGGTGATGAGGACGACCTCGGACAGCGGCGCCCGTTCGCGCAAGGGCTGGATGAGGTCGACGCCGCTCGCGTCGGGGAGCTTCACGTCGACGATGGCGACGTCGAACCCCTGGCGTGCCGCGATTTTCAGGGCTTCGGCGCCGTGCGAGGCGGTCACGACGTCGAACCGGGCGGTCGGTCCTTCGAGGACGGCTTTGAGGGAGGAGACGAGATCGGCGTTGTCGTCGACGATGAGGACCTTGCCCACGGCTAGAGCCCCAAGACGCGCTTGAGCACGTCGTTGACGACCTGCGGGCTCGCGCTCCCCTTCGTCTCCTTCATCACCTGCCCCACGAAGAAGCCGAAGAGCGTGGCCTTGCCGGCCTTGAGCTGCTCGGCCTGCCTGGGGTTCGCCTCCACGATGCGGCGGACGAGCGCTTCGATCGCGCCGGCGTCGCTCACGACCGCCATGCCGGCCTCGGCGACGACGTCGGCCGCCGACGCGCCAGTCCCCCGCAGCTTGGCGTAGACCTCCTTCGCCTGCTTGCCGCTGATCTTGCCTGCGTCGACGAGCGCGAGCACGTCGGCGAGCTGACGCGCGGAGATCGGGAGATTGGCGGTGAGGCCGTGCGTCGTGACGTCGCGCAGGACCTCGCTCTGGACGAAGTTGGCGACGCGCACAGCGTCGCCGTGGAGCATCGACGCCTCCTCGAAGAACGCCGCGACGCGCGGGTGCTGGGTCATGACCTCGGCGGCGTACGGGGTGAGGTGCAGCTCCGCCGCGAAGCGGGCGCGCTTGTCCCTGGGGAGCTCGGGGCTCTCGGCGCGAACCCTGGCGACGAACACCTCGTCGATCGCGAGCGGGGGCAAGTCGGGATCGGGGAAGTAGCGGTAGTCCTGCGCCTCCTCTTTGCTGCGGAGCGAAAACGTCGTGCCCTTCTTCTCGTCCCAGCCGCGCGTCTCCTGGGTGATGCGGCCGCCGGCGGTGAGGACGGCCTCCTGCCGGGCGGCCTCGTGCTCGATCGCCTTCTCGACGAAGCGGAACGAGTTGATGTTCTTGAGCTCGACGCGCGTGCCCAGCTTCTCCTCGCCCACCGGCCGGATCGAGACGTTGGCGTCGCAGCGGAACGAGCCCTCCTCGAGGTTGCCGTCGTTGACGCCGAGGAACAACAGGATGTCGCGAAGCGTGCGCAGGTACTCGGCCGCCTCGTTTGCGCTGCGAAGGTCGGGCTCGCTCACGATCTCCACGAGCGGGGTGCCGGCACGGTTGAGATCGACGATCGAGTCGCCGCCGCGACCATGGATGTTCTTGCCGGCGTCCTCTTCCATGTGGACGCGCAGGATGCGGACGTGGCGGCCCGCGGCCTCGAGATCGACGTGCCCGTGCTCGGCGAAGGGCTCGTCGAACTGGCTGATCTGGTAGCCCTTGGGTAGATCGGGGTAGAAGTAGTTCTTGCGGGCGAAGCGGCTCGCGGCGCGGATGCTGCAGCCCACCGCGAGCGCCGCGCGGACGGCCAGGGCGACGGCGTCGCCGTTCAGGACCGGCAGGGCGCCCGGCAAGCCCAGGCACACCGGGCAAACGTGGGTGTTCGGCGGGGCCCCGAAGGCCGTGCTGCAGGCGCAAAACACCTTCGTCCGCGTGAGCAGCTGCGCGTGGACCTCGAGTCCGATGACCGTCTCGTACGACGCCATGGGTCCGGAGTCGTAGCACGCGGCGCCGCAAACTGGGCAGGATCGGGGGGGCCGTCTTATCGTGGGAGACCCGTCGATGCGCTCGTCCGCCCAGCTCGCCCAGTTCCTCGAGAGGACGCTCCCCATGGCCATCCTGGCCGTGGCCTTCGTGGGCGCGCCTTTCCTGATCTTCCAGCCCGAGGGGCTGCCCCGGATGCGCGCGCTCGAGAAGGAGCTCACCGAGGTCACCACCGAAAACGCCGAGCTCCGCCGCGACGTGTCGCACTTGCGCGTTCAGGTGCAGGCGCTGCGGGACGATCCGGCCGCGGTGGAGCGCATCGCGCGTGACCAGCTCGGCCTCGTGCGAAAGAGCGAAGTGGTCTTCCAGTTTCGGCGATAATCCCCCCGTGAGCTTCGAGCTCGGGCGAGCGTTACTGCTGACGGAGGCGATCTCAAAGGAGGGCCTGGCGCGAGCGCTCCTCGCGGCGGCTCGGGATCGGGTGAGCCTCGTCCGCGCGATCCTGTCGGTCGGGGCGATGACCCGCGAGCGGCTCGAGGCCGAGCTTTCTCGATCGGAGACGCCGAGCATGCGGGCGGTCATGCCCGTGAAGGAGCTCGTCGCGCGGCTGCCGCCGCAGCTGTGCGCGCGCCTTTGCGCCGTGCCGGTGCGCAAGGACCCGCGGACGGGAACCATCGACGTCGCCGTGCCCGACGTCCGCGACGCGCAGGGCGCAGCGGAGATCGGGTACCTCCTGGACGCCCCGGTGCGCGTCGTTCGCGCGCCGCTGCAGGCGATCGAGCGCGCGGTGAGCGAGCCGGATCACGGAACGGGCCCCCTGTCGCGCCGAACCGGAAACACGCCGGCATGGGGGACTACGCCGGTTCCCGCGCCCCGCACCTCGGCAGCGCCCCCCGCACCCGCCGCACCGCTGCTCGAGCTGGCGCGCCAGAGCACGCCGGTGCCGCCGACGTGGGACATCCCGATCCCGCTCACGCGCCGCTCGATCCACCCGGAGGCCGGGGCGACGAGCCAGAGGCCAGCGCTCGTGCTCGCCAAGGAGCCGGACGGGCAGAGGGATTTCGCGCCAGGAGACAACTTGAACGACGCGCTCGAGAACGCGCTCGAGCGCGTCATCTTCTTGCGCGAGCCGACGACGCTGATCCCGCCGCCCGCCGAGTCGGTGCCGCCCCCGCCGAACACCGAGCCGCGCCCACCCACGTTTCCCAGCGTGCCGCCGCCGCCCGGCGTGCCGCTGGTGGTGCGCCGCAGTCAGCCGCCGCCCCCGGCCGGCTTCTACGCCGACGCGGGCGCGATCCTCGCGGGCCTGCGCGCCGCCCGCGATCGCGACGGGGTGCTCGAGCTGCTCCTCGCCGGGACGCGCGCGGTCGCGCGCAAGGTGGCGCTGTTCATCGTGAAGCGCGACGAGTTCGTCGGCTGGTCGTGTACGCCCGAGCTGGGCGAGCCGGCGCTCGTGCGAGAGATCGTCGTCGCGACCGACGCGCAGAGCGTCCTCTCGTACGCCGCGACGCACGGCGCGTACCTCGGCCCGCTGCAGGAGACCGCGACCCACGCGCACTTGCTCCGCGTGATGGGGACCGCGAGCCGAGACGTGGCCGTCACGAGCGTGCAGGTCTTCGGCCGCGCGACAGTCATGGTCCTCGCCGACGATCTCGGCGAGACGATGATCGCGACGCGCCGCATGGAGGAGCTCGCGCAGGCCGCCGGCGAGGCCCTCACGCGCATCGTCCGCGATCGCGCCGAACGCGGCTGAAACGCCTGAAGGCGTGCTAAAACGCATCGCGATGGACTACGCGACGCTCCGCAAGAAGTGGCAGATCGGCACCCTCGCGCCCCTCGAGGCGAAAGATCCGCCGCGGCCGCGCATCGGGACCCTCGCCGGTCAGGTCGACGCCGCGCCGCTCTACGGGCCCGACGATCTCGAGGCGCTCGGCTTCGACGCCGCGCGCGATCTGGGAGTCCCCGGCCTTCCCCCCTTCACGCGCGGCGTGCAGCCGAACATGCACCGCGGGCGATTTTGGACGATGCGCCAGTACGCCGGCTTCGGCACCGCGAAGGAGTCGAACGAGCGTTACCACTACCTCCTGAAGCAGGGGCAGACGGGCCTCTCGGTCGCGTTCGACTTGCCGACGCAGATGGGCCGCGACTCCGACGATCCGCGCGCGCTCGGCGAGGTCGGCCGCGTCGGCGTCGCCATCGACTCCCTCGACGACATGCGCACGCTGTTCAGCGGTCTTCCGCTGGACAAGATTTCGACGTCGATGACGATCAATGCGACCGCGGCGATCCTCCTCTGCCTCTACATCGCCGTCGCCGAGGAGAACGGCGTGCCCCGCAGCAAGCTGCGCGGCACGATCCAGAACGACATCCTGAAGGAGTACATGGCGCGCGGGACGTACATCTACCCGCCGCGCCCGTCGATCCGCCTCATCAACGACATCTTCTCGTTCGCGGCGACCGACATCCCCAAGTGGAACACGATCTCGATCAGCGGCTACCACATCCGCGAGGCCGGCTGCGACGCGGTGCAGGAGGTCGCCTTCACGCTGGCCGACGGCATCGCCTACACAAAGGCGGCCGTCGACGCGGGGCTCGACGTCGACACCTTCGGCGCGCAGCTCTCCTTCTTCTTCAACGTGCACAACAACCTCATCGAAGAGGTCGCCAAGTTCCGCGCGGCGCGGCGGATGTGGTCGCACATCATGGAGACGCGGTTCGGCGCCAAGAGCGACCGCACCAAGGCCCTGCGCTTCCACTGCCAGACCGCGGGAATGACGCTCACCGCGCAGCAGCCCCTGAACAACATCGCGCGCGTGACGGTGCAAACCCTCGCGGCGGTGCTCGGCGGCTGCCAGTCGCTCCACACCAACAGCTTCGACGAGGCGCTCGGCCTCCCCACGAGTGAGGCGGCGACGATCGCGCTACGAACGCAGCAGATCGTCGCGAACGAGTCAGGCGTGGCCGACTTCGTCGACGCGCTCGGCGGTAGCTACGCCGTGGAGGCGCTCACCGACCGGATCGAGAAGGACGCGAACAAGTACCTCGCCCGTGTCGACGAGCTCGGGGGCATGGTCGCGGCGATCGAGCAGGGCTACCCGCAGCGGGAGATCCAGAACACGGCGTACAGCTACCAGCTCGAGCTCGAGAAGAAGGCGCGCATCGTCGTAGGGCAGAACGCCTTCACCCAAGATTCCGCGGCCGTACCCGTCATGAAGATCGATCCGGGGATCGAGAAGGAGCAGGTCGAGCGCGTTCGAGCGGTGCGCGCGAAGCGCGATGAAAAGGCCCACGCGGCGGCGCTCGGCCAGATCGACGCGGCAGCCCGCGGGACCGGCAACCTCGTCCCCTTGATCCTGACGGCCGTGAAGGCAAACGCCACCGTCGGCGAGATCTCCGGCGTGCTCCGCGACGTGTGGGGCGAGCACGTCGAAACGCTCGTACTCTAGGTCGATGCCCCCCGTGCGCCGAACCGCCGCGTACGTCGTGTTCGCCGCGCTCGCGGCGTGCGGCTCCCCCTCGCGCGACGTGCTCGTCCGGGCGGACGCGGGCCCCGACGCGGCCGACGCGGCCGACGGCGCGCCGCCCCCCGTCGTCGACGCGGGACGCGACGCAGACCCGACGCTCGGCGGACCGTGCCGCGACGACAAGCAGTGCGACGACGGCGTCGCGTGCACGGCGGACGCGTGCGACCCCGCGCTCCTCCGCTGCCGCAACACGCCCGATGACTCCCTCTGCGACGATCACGTCTACTGCAATGGCCGCGAACGCTGCGTCCTCGCCCACGGCTGCAGCGCAGGCCCCGTCGAGACGTGCCAGGACGGAACCGCGTGCACCATCGACACGTGTGTCGAATCCACGAAGTCGTGCGCGCACGAGCCGCGCGATCTCGATCGTGACGGCGACGAGGACGATCACTGCGCGCCGGGCAAGGACTGCGACGACACCAATCCGGCCGTCGCGTCGACACACCAGGAGGTCTGCGGCAACGGCAAGGACGACGACTGCAACGGCAAGGTGGACGAGACGCCGTGCACGACGCCGCAATACGACACGTGCGCGACCGGCGACGCCATCTCCGCGGCCGGGACGTACGTGCTCTCGACGGTCGGGACGAAGGCGGACTACCCGGCGACGTGCGGCGTGACGACGCCGAGCGCGGCGCACGATGTCGTGGCGCTCGTGACCATCCCGCCCGGTGGCAACGCCGACCTGGACCTCTGGGCGACCGCCCCTAATGCCGAGGTCGCGGTGGCCATCTTCGGGACGTGCGGCCAGCCCGCATCCGAGATCGGCTGCGGCGCCGGCGGCGGCACGACCACGCGCGCCCGGGCGCGGGATCTTGCGCCAGGGACCTACGCGGTCGTCGTGACGACGCAGCTCGAAGCGAGCGTCGAGCTCTCGGTGGACCTGCGGGCGCCGACGTCGAAGCCGGTGAACGAGGGGTGCGCGACCGCGAGCCCGATCACCGTCGGCACGCCCTTCGTCGTGGAGCTCATCGACGCGACGAAGGACCTGGCGAGCGCGTGCGTCTCGAAGACGGGGGATCTCGTCTACAGATTCTCGCTCGCCGCGGCCGCCGACGTGACGGTCTTCTCCGGGACCACGCGCGGCAGCGGCACCCCCGTCGTCGAGCTCCGCGGCGCCGGGTGCGCAACCGCCGGCGACGAGCTTCGCTGCCGCGCCTCGTCCGAGCTGCCGGTGTTCGCTCGCAACCTCGCCGCGGGCACGTACTACGTCGCCGTCGCGGGGACGGCGCCGATCGACGCGAGCGTGATTGTGAAGACGTCACCTCCGACGCCAGCGCCGCCCGACGCCACGTGTGCGGCCGCGCCGGCCGCCGCGATCAACGCGGCGCCCGAGCTCGTCTCTCTCGCCGGCCACGAGGATGCGGTCCGTGACGGCTGCAACCCCGGCCGCCCCAACGCCGCGCGCGCGCTGTTCTTGGCCGAAGCGAGCGACGTCTTGATCATCGGCCGCTTCCCGCAGAACGAGACCGGCGGCGTGGCGCTCGACGGCGCGCCGTGCCTCGCCGCCGACAACCTGGTCTGCGCGTCGGGCTCGACGCCGGTCCGGATCGATCGGCGGGCGGTGCCGGCGGGAGACTACCGCGTCGTCGTGTCGGACACGCTCGGCGAGACCGACTCACTCAGCGTCCTCGTGCGGCCGACCGTCGCGATGACGCCGATAGGATCCGGCGCCGACAACTGCGCCGCGGCGATCGACATCCCCGCAGCCGGCGGCTTCTTCACCGGCGACACGACCGGACGCGACGCTGACTTCGCCGACGGATGCGACGCCCCATCGGCAGGCACCGGCGGCGCACCTGATCAGGTGCTTCGGCTCGTGCTCACCGAGAAGCGCCGCGTCGTGCTCGACATGGAGGGATCGGTGTACTCGACGATCCTCGACGTCCGCACGGGCGCGACGTGCCCCGGGCAAGAGGTGCCAGGCGCGTGCTACGTCGGCGGCACGGGCGCGCGGAGCTTCCTCGATCTCACGCTGGACGCCGGAGCGTACTGGGTCGTCGTCGACGGCTACTCCGGTGCGGCGGGAGCGTGGAACCTGGACGTGCGCGTCCTCGCTCCGTAGGTGCCGCCCGGGTCGGAGCGCGATCAGCCGAGCGCCGGGTGCGCGCCCTCGCCGAGCGCGAGCTTGCGGCGTGTCAGGCCCACGGCGAGGCGGAGGAGCGCGTCCGTCCACGACGTGGGCAGGAGGCGCATCATGAGGAGCGCGAGGATCGTCCGGCCCGGCGCCACGTAGCGCGCACGCGGTCGACGCGCGGTCGCGGCCTTTTCGATCGCGCGCGAAACGCACTCGGGGCCGACCTCGGTGGCTTCGAACTGCTTCTTCATCTTGTCGGAGTTGGCGAGAATGGGCGCGTAGGGGGAGCCGGCGAGCGGCCGCGTCGTCGCCGTCGCCCGATCGGCGAAATCACTCTTGATGGCCCCCGGCTCGATCAGCGAAACGGACACGCCGAACGGAGCGAGCTCCATTCGCAGGGCGTCGCTGAGGGACTCGACGGCGTATTTCGTCGAGTTGTACGCGCCCATGAACGGGAACGTCATGCGGCCGCCCATGCTGCTCACGTTGATGATCCGGCCGAACCCGCGCGCCCGCATCTGCGGTACGAACGCGCGGAGCATCGCAACGAGGCCGAAGACGTTGGTGTCGTATTGGGCGCGGAGATCCTGATCGGTGATCTCCTCGAGGGGCCCCATGAGCCCGTAGCCGGCGTTGTTCACGAGGACGTCGAGGCCGTTCCCTTTTGTTCGATTGGCGATCTCTTCACGCGCGGCGTCGATGGACGCAGCGCTGGTCACGTCGAGCTCCAGCGTCTCGAGCTTGGTGCCGGCGGCCTCGGTGGCGAGGGCGGCGAGGGCGGCGGGCTTGCGGCCGGTCGCGAAGACGCGGTGGCCCGCGCGGGCGAGGTGAAGGGCGGTGTGACGACCAATGCCGGCGGTGGCCCCGGTGATGAGAATGGTGAGCGACTTCTTCATGGCGAAAGGAGCTCCTTGTGCGGAACGAACGTTCATTCCGTTTGCGGTCAAGAGAAAACAAGCATAATTACGCGCGAATCGCCTCCCAGCAGCATTGCTCAGCGGCATCGATGACGTCGGCCGTGAGGGCGATTCGACCGTCCCACGCAGACTTCACCAACCCGACGAGCGCGCCCCAGACGAGGGATCCCAGGAGCTCGGTGGAGAGGGGCTTGGTGATCTTGTTCGCCGAGGTGGTGGCGAAGAACTGAAACGCCGGCGCCAGGACCTGGTCCTCGAGCAGACGAGCGTCCTTGTCGAGGTAGGGGGCATGGTGATGCAGCTCGAGGAACTTGAACGCGAGGGGGTTCTCGCACGCGAACGAAGCGGACTTTTGCCAAAAGTGTCGAAATTGCTCGCGCGCCGGCGCCGACACAGGAAAGTCCGTCATGATGGCGCGCCCCAGCTCCCACTTCCATTTCAAGTAGAGCGCGTTGACGATCGCCTCCTTGTTCGCGAAGTAGCGGTAGATTGTTCCGGCCCCCACCCCCGCTTCGTCCGCCAGGAGCGGGACGGCGGTGCCGTGGAATCCCCGCTCCGCGAAGAGTCCGAGGGCGGCGGTCAGGATCAGGTCGCGCTTGTCGGTTCGGTCAACCATGGGGTTCGGAATGAATGTTCATTCCTTTAGCGTGGCGTTTGGAATCGTCAAGCGACAGCGTCGCTTTTTTCCGCTGCCCGACGCTACAACCCCCTTATGCCGTCCGAAGACACCGCCGCCCGGCCCCAAGCCAGCTCGGTCACCGAGATGACCGAGTACGTACTCCCCCAGCACGCCAACGCGCTGGGTAACGTCTTCGGCGGTCAGATCATGGCGTGGGTCGATCTCTGCGCCGCCATCACCGCCCAGCGCCACTCCGGCAAGATGGCCGTCACGGCGTTCGTCGACGACCTCAAGTTCCAGGCGCCGGTGAAGGTCGGGGAGGTCGTTCGCCTGCGCGCGCGCGTCACCGCCACGTTCCGCACGTCGATGGAGGTCGAGATCGTCGTCGAAGGCGAGAACAGCCGCACCGGCAACCGCTGGCCGTGCGTCGACGCCCTCGTCACGTTCGTCGCGATCGCCGACGACGGCACGCCGACCCCGGTGCGGCCCCTCCTGCTCGACGCCGACGACGTCCGTGCCTCGCAGGCTGCCGGTGAAGCGCGACGCCAGCAACGCCTCGCACGCACAGCGCGCTGAGGTCCGCCCTCCCTATGCTTCGCACTCGTGCTGCGTCCCGCGGCTTCGGGCTCTCAGCCTTTGAGGTAGTCCTGCACGATGGCGCGGATCGTCGCGAAGGCGAAGGGCTTTTCGATCTGTACGTTCGCCACGCTCTCCAGGAAGGCCGCCCCGCGCTCGGAGAAGACGCCGCCGGTGACGAACACGATGCGCGCCGCCTGTTCTGGATCGCGGCGGACAGCGCCTGATGGACGTCAATACCCGAGAAGCTCGGCATCATCAGGTCGCAGAAGATCACGTCGAAGCGCTCGCCCGCGGCGATGCGGGCGAGAGCCTGTCGCCCGCCGGTCTCCAGGGTGACGTCCAGGGCGGCCCGGGACGTCCGCCCAAGGACAATCGCAACTTCATTGAGGCCGTGCTTTGGTGGCGTCGAACGGGCGTTCCGTGGCGCTATCTGCCGGACGAGTTTGGACCATGGAAGACTGTGTTCAATCGGTTCGACCGCTGGTCGAAGGCCGGCAAGTGGACGCGGCTCTTGCAGGCGCTGCAGACCGATCGCGACGACGAATGGCACAGTCTCGACAGCACGATCAACCGCGCCCACCAGCATGCCGCCTCCGCTGACCTTCGAGATCACCGAGGGCCAAAGGCACGACAGCTGCGCGTCGTCTTCGGTCTGGAAGGGCCGTCGCTCGACGAGGGGCGGCGCGTCATGAACGACGTGCTGAACGGCTTCTCGCCGATCGTCCTCTTCTCTCGGCAGTTCCAGAGCAGGCTGTTCCCGCAGTCACCGCCCCACCTTCCACTCGAGCCCCTTCGCCTCCCGCGCGACCGCGTTCCAGTCCGCCTTGGGACTTAGCGCGCGGACGATCTCGCGCGTGACCACGCCCTTGCCGGGCCAGAGCACGGCGACAGCCTCGCCCGCCAGCGCCCGGCCGTAGTGCTTCGCCGCCCAGGCCCTATAGCTGTTCTGCAGAAACGCCAGAAGCGGAAGCATGCGCGCGTCGCTCCGATCGATCGTCCAGTCGTCGTGCGTTCCCCACCAGGCGAGGAGCGTCGCGCGCTCGGGCGACGCTCCGGTCTTGCGCCAGATCGCCGCGCGGGCGGGCGGCATCGTGAACGGTGCGTCCTCCTGCGGCAGCGCGCCCGGTGGCCAGCCGTACAAGAGTCCGTTCTTGCCGGCGAGCCACACGTGGAGAGCGGCGCCGCCCCATGTGAGCGTGGCGTGGATCGTCCGGCCTCGCAGGTGCAGCGAGAAGAGCCGCTTCTTCGGCGCGACGATCGCGTCGATCAGCGTGAAGACCCGCAGCTTCCGCGTGAGGAGGTCGGGCCCCATGTCCGCGAGCAGCTTCGCCGTCGCGGCGCGCCCCGAGCCCGGGGGGGGCGGGGCGGGCGGCGGCCGCACTCCCTTCGCGGACCCTACGGTAAAGCCCGTGCGCCGCGCACTCGCGAGGATCGGCCCCGGCTTGGCGCGCGGATTGATTCGCGCGACGAGCGCGGCGTCCACACGGTGCGCGTAGATCTCGCGCACGTCGGCGAGCGCGAGCTTCGTTCCGTGGTACTCGGCGGCGAAGCGCACGAACGTGCGCGGGTCGTCGTCAAGCATCCACAAGAGCTCCTTCGAGCCGTCCTCGCGAGGCTCCGGCCGCGCGGACCATGCGCGCGCCTTCTTCTCGCGCCAGATCGCGAACGTGGACTCGTCGAACGCTGGCTCCTTGCGCGCTGCGTCGAGCGCGCGCGGCAGCCCGCGGAAGATGTTGCGCGCTTCGGCAGGGGTCCGTGCCGCGGGGGCGTGCAGCGCGAAGCCGCGGATCACTGCGCCCGCCTTCGAGAACCACACGTAGTACTCGCCCCCTTCGCCGTCGCGCATCGAGGCCAGCTCCTCGCGGCGTCCCCACGCCGGATCGAAGCTGAAGTAGCGCGCGTCGAAGTCGGGCTGGAGGATCAGGTCCAAGAGCGCGAGCGATTGGCAGAGCGCCTTGAGGCGATCGGGTTCGGGCAGCGCGGAGAGGTTCTTCGCGGAAGGTCGTGCCATCGTCTTCTCCACCTCGAGGGGCGCGCGCGGGCGCTGCCGATGAGCGCACGGGTCAACGAGCCGACGCTTCGGGGCACGATGACACGACAACGGGCCCCGGGGGCCGAAGTTACCTCGACCACGCCGGACGACGAAGCGCTGAGGACGACAATCCTCAGAACTTGCATCTCCCGCCGTCGATCAAAAGCGCCTTCTCGATCAGGTATAGAGCATCGTCGCGCTTCGAACCTGGATCTTCGAGGTCGAGGTGGTCGACCGGGAGACGAGCCGCCTGCACGTCAGAATCGAGGGCGGGTGAGCCGATTGAAAAATTTCACGGCGGGCGCAATTGCAGGGGTGCGGGGGCCTGTGGCGCCGCCGTCGGCTACGCTGTAGCCCGTGCGTACTTGGTCGGTGGCCCTGGCGTTCGTGGCGGCGGTCGCCGGGTGCGCGTCCGCTCCGCCGCCTCCGCCCGCGCCGCCGCCGCGCGTCGCCGCCGAGCCCAGGCCTGCGCAGGTCGCCGCTCCGCCGGAGGAGCCGCTCGCGCCGCCGCCCGCCGCGGCGATGGACGTCGCGGAGCGATCACGCACGCCGTCGACCGCGTCGTACGACGCGGCGTTGTCCACGGCGGAGCCCGTCGACATCGACGACGACCATCCGCACCTCACCGACGTCCAGCTCTGGTCACCGCTCCGGGGCGCGCTCCAAGGGTGCCGCGTGCCGAGGAGTGCCAAGGTCACGATCAAGACAGCCGTGCAGCACGGCCACGCGATCGGCGTCACGGTGGACGTCCGGTTGCCCGCGCCCAGGTCGACCAAGCGCCTCAAGCCGACCGCGGTGAAGGCCGAGAAGAACGCGATCGCGAAGTGGACGGCCTGCGTCGACCGCAACGTTCGCGCGACGGTGTGGCCGCCGAACCGCCGGCGCGACTCGTTCACGACCGAGCTCTGATCGACGTCGGCGTTCGAGACACTCCGACTCCGAGCCCTTTCCTTCGACGCTCGCCGAGTACTACGTGCTTCAGTCGCGCAGCGCGTCGTCGGCGGACGATCTCGCGGCCTGAACGGCCGCCGGATCTTGCCGGTAGAACTCGGCGAGCACGTCGTACAGGGCGGGGTGCTTGCGCTTCAGGCTCGCGCCCTTCTCGAAGAACGCCTCGGTGACCACCGCGAAGAACTCGGCCGGGTTCGTCGCCCCGTACGCGTCGATGTCGGATGGCCTGTGCGCCTCGACGCGCGCGAGCAGCTCGGCGTATTCGCCCCCCAGCGTGTGGGCCCATGCAGAATACAAGGACCGCTTTCCCAGGTCCGGCGCGCCGTCCATCGCGCCGTCCTCCGCGTCGAGCTGGTGCGCGAATTCGTGCAGGACGACGTTGTGGCCGTCGTGGATGTTGGACGCGCCGCCCTTCACGTGATCCCAGGCGAGCACGACGACGCCGCGCACCCACGACTCGCCGAGGCGCGCCTGGTCCGCCACCACGATCGCGTTCGCGTTGCCCAGGCGCTGCCTGGACGCCGGCGCGACGTACGCGTGCGGATAGACCAGGATGGAGTCGAGGCCCGGGTAATAGTCGCTCTCGCGATGCAGGAGGAGCAGGCAGGCCTGCGCCGCGATGGTGAGCCTCATCTCGCCCGTCAGCTCCAGTCCGCCGCATCCCTCGAAGCTCTTCTCTGCCAGGAAGACCTGCACGTGCCCTTCGAGCTCGGCGCGGTCCTCGTCGGAGAGTCGCGCGACGTAGGGGACGTTGCGCTCGACGAGCGCGCGGTCCGCATCGGACAGCGGTGTATTGCGGAGCTCTTCGCGGCGCTTCTTCTTGAACAGGAAATCGAGCACGGGCCTCATGGTAGCGTCCCGCCACGCGTTGGTCCCCGTCGCTGGTCGCGCGCCACCTTCTCCTCTCGTCGTGCGCCGGCCG
Source organism: Myxococcales bacterium (assembly GCA_025359105.1). Taxonomy (GTDB): domain Bacteria; phylum Myxococcota_A; class Polyangia; order Polyangiales; family Polyangiaceae; genus JANYHK01. The sequence continues at coordinate 14,507 of JANYHK010000063.1, forward strand.
GCCCGAGCTCCCGGCGACGCGGGCGCCCAAAGCTAGTTGAGACTCCTGTACGGTGACGTACCCGACGCGGCCAGCGCGCAGGGATCGGCGGAAAACACCACGTTCGTAGTGTAGGATGGCGGACGCATGTCCGTCCTCCCGCACGCGTTCCGGCCGGTCCCGCGCACCGGCGTCATCTACGTCACGACCGAGGCGACCAAGCTCGGGTTCACCACGAAGGACACCGACTGGTGCAACCTAGGCCAGGGGCAGCCCGAGACCGGCGAGATCCCCGGCGCGCCCAAGCGCGTGACCGAGGTGAGCATCGCGCTCGACGATCAGGACTACGCGCCCATCGCCGGCCTCCCCGAGCTGCGCGATGCCATCGCGGACCTGTACAACCGCCTCTACAGGAAGGGGATGAAGTCCCAGTATTCCGCGGAGAACGTGTGCGTCTCTGGTGGGGGGCGCGCGGCGCTCACGCGCGCGGCGGCGAGCCTCGGGCACATCAACCTCGGCCATTTCATCCCCGACTACACGGCGTACGAGGAGCTGCTCGACATCTTCAAGGCGTTTACCCCCATCCCGATCCTGCTCGAGCCCGAGCGCGGCTACTCGTTCACCGCCGACGATCTGCGGCGCGAGATCATGGGACGCGGCCTGTCGGCGGTGCTCCTGTCGAACCCGTGCAACCCGACGGGCAAGCTCGTGGAGGGGGAGGACCTCGCCCGCTGGGTCTCCATCGCCCGCGAGCTCGACTGCACGCTGCTCCTCGACGAGTTCTACTCGCACTACATCTACCGCGGCCGCCCTGGCGCGCTCCCCGTCGAGAGCGCGGCGCGCTACGTCGAGGACGTCGACAAGGACCCCGTCCTCATCGTCGACGGCTTCACCAAGAACTGGCGCTACCCGGGCTGGCGCGTGACCTGGTCGATCGGTCCGAAGAGCGTCGTCGAGTCGCTCGCGAGCGCAGGCTCGTTCCTGGACGGCGGCGGGAGCAAGCCCCTGCAGCGCGCGGCCGTGCCGCTCCTCGAAGAGTCGCACGTCGTGAAGGAGACGATGGCCATCCAGTCCTTGTTCCGCGAGAAGCGCGACAAGATGCTCTCGCGCCTCGAGCGCATCGGCGTGCGCTTCGACCGCGTCCCCGACGGCACATTCTACGGCTGGGGCAACGTCGCCGCGCTCCCCGACGGCATGAACGACGGGATGACCTTCTTCCGCAAGGCGCTCGAGCAGAAGGTCATCACCGTGCCCGGGGAGTTCTTCGACGTGAACCCCGGCAAGCGCCGCCACGGCCGCGCGTCGCGCTTCCGCCAGTACGTGCGCTTCTCGTTCGGTCCCGCCTGGGAGAGCCTCGACAAGGCGCTCGGCCGCATCGACGACATGGTGAAAAAGGGCTGACTTGGCCCGGATCCTCAGACGGAAAAATTTGGTAGAGTCGCGCCCCGTGCGAAACACTCTCCGCGCTTTGGTCGGCGTTCTCCCCTTGCCGGCGCTCGCCCTCGCGCTCACCGGTTGCCCCGACGACAAGAAGGCGACGCCGACAGAGCCCACGTCCAAGCCCGCCGCGAGCGCCTCGGCCACGCCGCTGGCGACGCCCGCGAGCGCCGCCGCCGATGCCGGACCCAAAGGTCCGCCCGCGGCGTTCCACACCGCCGGTTTCCAGACGCCGGATTGCGTCCTGCACGACGAGGTCGGCGATCGCTACCTCGTCTCGAACATCAACGGCGCGCCGACCGCCGTGGACAGCAACGGCTACATCACCGCGCTGACGCCCGACGGCAAGGTGGCGACCGAGAAGTGGATCGAAGGCGGCAAGAACAAGGTCACGCTCAATGCGCCGAAGGGCATGACGATCGTAGCCGGCGTTCTCTACGTCGCCGACCTCGACACCGTGCGCACGTTCGACGCCAAGACCGGCGCGCCCAAGGCCGACATCAAGCTCGCCGGCGCCACGTTCGCCAACGACGTCGCGACCGGCCTCGACGGCAAGGTGTATGTCTCGGACTCCGGTCTCAAGCAGAACGCCAAGGGCGCCTTCGAGCCGACCGGCACCGACGCGGTGTGGGTCATCGACAAGGGCAAGGCGACCGCGCTCGCAAAGGACAAGGACCTGGGCAAGCCCAATGGTCTCGTGCTCGGCCCTACGGGTCTGTGGGTCGTCACCTTCGGCAGCGGCGAGCTCTACCGCCTGGACGACAAGGGCAAGAAGCAGGACGCGCTCAAGCTGCCGAAGGGCACGCTCGACGGCGTCGTCCTCGTGGGCGACACCATGTACGTCTCGAGCTGGGACGCGTCGGCGATCTACAAGGGCAAGGCGGCGGGTCCGTTCGAGGTCGTGGTCCCCAACGTGAAGTCGCCGGCCGACATTGGCTTCGACGCCAAGAGGAACCGCGTCCTCGTCCCGCTGTTCATGGACAACGCGGTCGAAGCGTACGACTTGAAGTAATCACTTCTTGATGAAGACGTTCAGGCCGTCGGCGAAGTAGTTGCCGGGAGCGCCGACGTCGAGATCGAACGTCTCGACGTTGCCCGCGCTCTCGATGGACTCGACGGCCTTCGAACGAGGCGCGCCGAGGAGGCCGCCGCCGGGCGACGGCGTCGCGAGGAAAAAGAGCGGATCGCCGAGCGCGACCCGCTCCGCCGCGACCGGCCTTCCGCCGACGTTGATGGGGTGGTTGCTCGTGACCCGCAGGGTCCCGTTGATGACGACGATGCCGGCGCTCCGGGCGTTCGCCTCGTGGCGTTTGACGCCGAGGACCGTCGCGTGGACGAGGGCGCCGGTGGTCGGATCGAGGCTCACGACCACATCACCCGCCACCACGGCCTCGATGGCTTTCTGGGACCCATCGGCCATCGTGACGCGGGTGCCCGCGGCGAAGCACGGGCAGCACGAGTCGTCGGTGCAGCTGACGCCGCAGTTGTCTTTCCCGACGCCGCAGCACCTCGAGCAACTGCCGTTCGGCGTGCATCCGCACACGTTCGGCGCTCCGCCGCCGCCGCAGGTGTCGTAGCCGGCGCAGGCTCCGCAGGCGAGATTGCCGCCGCACCCGTCGGGGTAAACGCCGCAGTTGGCGCCCGGGGGGCACGATCCGACCGGCGTGCAGCCGCAGACGTTCGGTGTGCCGGTGCCGCCGCAGGTCGCGGGCGCCGTGCACGTACCGCAGTCGAGGTTTCCCCCGCAGCCATCGGGGAAGCTCCCGCAGTTCTTTCCGAGGGACGCGCACGTCGTGGGTTTGCAGCCGCACACGTTGGCGGTGCCGCCCCCGCCGCACGACTGTGGCGAGGCGCATGTGCCGCAGATCGGGGTAGCGCCGCCGCATCCGTCGGCGACCTGCCCGCAATTGGCGCCGAGCTGGCCGCACGTCTTCGGCGTACAGGGGGTCGCCGAGCACGTGTACGGTCCGGTCGCGCCTGCGCCCGTGCAGTTCGGCTTCAACGGGTCGGTGCAATCTCCGCAGTGGATCAGCTGGCCGCAGCCGTCGGGCAGGTTGCCGCACACGGCCTGGTAGTCGGCGCACTTCTTCGTGGTGCACTTGCAGGCGTTGTTCGTGCACGCTTCACCGGCAGCGCACGAGCCGCACGAGATCGCGCTGCCGCATCCGTCGTCCTGGGTTCCGCACGTGGCGCGGAGGCCGGGACACGTCGTCGGCGTGCACGCGCAGCGCCCGTTCTGGCATGCCGTGGTGGCGGAGCACTTGCCGCAGTCGATCGCGTTGCCGCATGCGTCGTCGGTGATCCCGCACTGGCGCCCGAGCTGCGCGCACGTCTTGGCGGTGCAGCCGGAGACGGAGCTGCCATCCGCGCCGGGCGTCGCGTCGACGTCGCCGCCGTCCGGCGCCCCTCCGCCGTCGGTCTCGTCCTTCGCGTGAACGGCGCCGAAATCCACGCCCGCAAGGGTCTGGCAGCCCTGGACGAGACCAAGGACGGCGGCAGCGGCGGCGATGATGGCGGCGACCTTGCGCATGCGCTCTCTATCATTTACCACGCTTCGGCGCCCTCGGCCCGCGCGCGCTACTCCACGCGAACGACGACCTTGCCGCGCGCGTGCTTCGTCGCCACGCGGTCCTCGGCTTCCCGAATTTCGTCGAGGCCGAAGACGCAATCCACGATCGGGCGAAGGCGCCCGGCCGTGACGAGGCGCCCGAGGTGCTCGAGGTCGGCGCGGCGCGACCGCACGACGACGAGGCGCGCGCGCTGGGCCGACGCGAGCGTCTTCGCGATCCCGGCAAAGACGTGGCCGCGGAGCACCGTCGACACGTGGGTTGCGCGCGGCCTCATGGCGCGCCGCACGGCAGCGAACGGGCGATTGCCGAACACGTCGAAGACCACGTCGTAAGGGCCGGCCGCGAGCGGGTCGCCTGTCGCGTAGTCGAGCGCGACGTCGGCGCCAAGCTCGGTGCACAGCGCGAGGTTCGCGGCGCTCGAGGTCGTCGTGACGTGCGCGCCCATCTCCCTCGCCAGCTGGACGGCGAACGTGCCTACTCCACCCGACGCGCCGTTCACGAGCACACGGTCGCCAGGCGTCACGTGCGCGACGTCGCGCAGCGCCTGGAGCGCGGTCTGGGCGGCGAGCGGGATGGCCGCAGCTTGTTCGAAATCGAGGCCGACTGGCTTCGCCGCGCACTCGGCGAGTCGCACCGCCGCGAACGTCGCGCAGGCGCCGGCCCGCGAAGACTGGATCATACCGTAAAGCGCGTCGCCCACGCGCACCCGGGGGTCGGCGCGGCCGAGCGCGACGACCTCTCCTGCCCAATCGAAGCCGACGCGCTTGGGGAAGCCGAAGCTCGCCACGAAGAAGGGGAGCTTCCCCATGCGAAGAAGGACGTCTTTCGGGTTCAGCGCGGCCGCGCGCACGCGGACCAGAGCCTCGCCCTCACCCAGGCGCGGGGTCGGGACGTCGGCGACGCGGAGGACGTCGCTGGCGCCGTAGCGCTCGTAGAGCGCAGCCTTCATGCGTCGATGGCGGCGCGCTTCACGTAGTCCATGCGGTCGTGGCCCCAGAAGATCTCGTCGCCGACGACGAACGTGGGCACACCGAAGAGGCCACGCGCGATCGCCGCCTCGCTCCGGGCGCGCAGCTCTTCTTTCGCCCAAGGGTCGGCCACTCCTTCCTGGAGCGCCGCGCCGCCGACCTCCCGCGCGATGTCGGAGTGCCCCGGATGCTCCGCCGCGAAGCGCGTGTAGGCGCGGGCGAGGTCCCGCAGCCTCGGGAGCACATCGCCCGCGGGGATGCGCGAGAGGTCGCGTCGTACCGTGGCCACCAGATCGCGGTACCCCTCCTCGGCCACGGCGGCGAAGAGCGCCTCCTTGTCCTGGAAGTGACGGTAGGCCGCCCGATGGTCGACGCCTACCCTCCGCGCCACCTCGCGCAGAGACAGCACGTCGGGCCCCGCCTCGGCCAGCATCTGGATCGTCGCGTCGACGAGCGCACGGCGCAGATCCCCGTGGTGGTAGCTGGCGCGCGGACGCGCGGGCGCGCGACGTACGGTCACGCCGTCACTTTACCCACCTCTCCAGCGGCCGTATAGGTGACAGGTGATGGGTGATGAACCGCGTTCCCAAGAACTACCGCGGAATCGGCCACGTCACGCTCGGCTCGGACGTGCTTTCGCTGCTCGACTCCGTCCTCATGCCGGACCAGCTGCTCGGCGCGGACGTCGTCGCCTCGCTGCGTCTCCTGAAGCACGATGATTGGTACCCGATTGACACGCTCCTCGGCCCGCTCGAGCGACTGGGTCGTGTGCTGGGGCCAAGCTCGCTGCGGCGCATCGGTTGGTCGATCTTCAAGCTGTCGCACGAAGCGGAGCTGAAGCGAGGAAACCCTGCAGCGCGCGACGTCGTCTACGGTATCGACGGCATGTACCACCACGCCAACCGGGGCAAAGACATCGGAGGATGGCAGGTGGTGCATTTTGGTCCGGGCGAGGCGCGCCTCGACAAGACGACCCCGCACCACTGCGTCGTAGAGGAAGGGATCCTCGAGGCCGCGCTCCGCGCGATCGAGGTCCCCGCGGTGGTCTACCAGACGGCGTGCTTCCGCCGCGGAGACGACTGCTGCCGCTTCGTCATCACGTCCCACGTCACCGGCCCTCGCTGGATGGGCGCGGGCTGACGGCGCCTCACCGCTTCCAGGCGCTGCGTGCCTTCTTCGCGAACGGGCGTGGCGTGGCGAGGGGCACCGGCGGCTCGGGCGGAGGCGACTCGGCGACCGGCCGCGAGACCTCGCTCGCCGACGCTTGCGCGATGACGTCGAGCGGCCGGCCGTGACGGACACCACCCGACGGCGCTCGGCGAAATGACACGATCGGCGCGAGCCCGAGCGCGAACAACGCGACGAACGCGATGGCGCCGACGACGAGCTTCCTGCGCGGCGCACGGGCCACGGGCGAAGCCACAGGCGCCGGCGCGTCCCCCCACGCAGCCAAGGTTGGCGCGTATGGACGCACGGGCTCCACGCCCAAGGGCGCGAGGCCGAGCGCGGCAGCGGCGATCGGCGCGAGCGAGCTCGGGTCGGGACGCACGCTCTCCCCACCGCGGCGGATGACCACGACGACGCGACGCGCGCGCTCGAGCGCGCCTGGTGGACCGAAAGGAGCGAGCGCGCGCGCGAGCTCCGCGACGTTGCGATAGCGCTCCACCGGTTTTTTGGCGAGGCACTTGCGCAAGACGGCCTCGAGCCCAGGCGGCGCGCCGGTACCGGCGAGGCCCGCATAGGGCGCCAGCAGAACGCTCGCGCAGATCTCGGGGATCGATTCGCCGGTGAAGGGCGGCGCGCCCGCGACCAGCTCGTGCAAGACGACACCGGCCGCCCAGATGTCCGCGCGCGCGTCCACGTTGGCAGAGGCGCCGAGCTGCTCGGGCGGCATGTAGTGCGGCGTCCCGAAGCGCTCGCTCACCCCCGTGAGGACCGCCTGGCGCTTCGACTGCGGGTTCTTGTCGAGCACCTTGGAGATGCCGAAGTCGAGCAGCTTCACGAGCGAGGCCCCCGACGACATGCGCGCCAAGAAGAGGTTCTCGGGCTTGAGATCGCGGTGCACGAAGCCGAGCGCGTGCATCTCCGCGAGGGCCTCGCATGCCTGCAGCATGCAGTCGACGGCAGCGAGAGACGGCATCGGCCCGGCCTCGAGGCGCGTGCCGAGGTCTTCGCCTTCCAGGTACTCCATCACCATGTAGGGCGTCCCGCACGACGCCTCGCCGACGTCGTGGACGCGCACGACGTGCGGGGACTGGAGCTTCGCCGCGAGGCGCGCCTCACGGAGGAAGCGCTCACGCAGGACGGGCTGGCGACACGCCTCCGGCTTGAGGTACTTCACCGCGACGTTCTGCTCGAGGTGCTCGTGCGTCGCCGCGAGGACGACACCGATGCCCCCTTCGCCGACGACGCGCTCGATCCGGTATTTTCCGGCGAGGAGCGCGCCGGGCGAGAAAGAGGAGCGCGGGCCGTTGGGCTTGGCGGACAAGAGGGACCTCGACCCCGAGAACGGCTGCGCCGCGGAAGACCGTAGGGCCCCGCGTGCGAAACGCCGAAGGCGCCCACCTGCGCTCACATGACTGGGGCGCGCGCGACGCTTCCGGTATCGTTCGGGGCGCAGGATCGAACGAGTAGACGAGTAGAGGAAGACGAAGAGGAGAACACGTGATGGCTGACGTGGACGTCGAGACCAAGCAGGGCAAATTTCAGCAGAGCGTGAAGGCCGGTTCCCACACGCTGACCGGAGACGAGCCGACCGAAGTGGGAGGTGACGACGCCGGCCCGACGCCACACGACTTCCTGCTCACCGCCCTCGGCACGTGCACCTCGATGACCGTGCGAATGTACGCCGAGCGGAAGGGCTGGAAGGTCGACCAGGTGCACGTACACCTCACGCTCGAGAAGCCGGAAGGCGGCGGCACGGTCATCCGGCGCACGGTCACCCTCCGAGGGGATCTGGACGACGAGAAACGCGCGCGTCTCCTTGAAATCGCAGCTAAATGTCCGGTTCACAAGACCCTGACCGGCAAGCTGGATCTGCCCGTCGTGGGCGCGCCGGCATGAACGCAGCGCGTCAAAATTAGACGTATTTTCGAAGAGTTGAGCGACCGCGAAATTTGGCCCCCCTCCCGGCCGACAAGACGTACGAAAGATGTTCTTGGCGCTGATGCAACCGACCGTGCGAGAGGCTCCGCCGCTCGGCCTCGCTCGCGAGGCTGCAGCGCTCCGGCCTGCCGTCCGAGCGGTGATCTCCAGCATGCTTCGCGAGTCGCCGACGACGCCCGACGTCGACGACGCCACCAACGAGACCCTCCGTCGCGCGCTCGAGCACCCCGAGCGCACGCAGGACGCGCAGAACGCGCGTGCGTACGTGCTCGGCATCGCGCGCCACGTGGCGCTCGACGTCATTCGGTCCCGGAAAAAGGCGCGCACCCATGACAGCACGGTCGACGAGCCGGGCAGCCAGCGCACCGGCGTCGAGCTCGTCGACGGCAAGCCCGATCCGTACCAGCAGGTCGAGGGCGCGCGGCGCTCGGAGCTCATTCGAAAGGCTTTCGACAGCTTGCCCGAGGGTCAAAGGAAGGCGCTGATGATGTTTCACCTCGAGGGGCTGGAGTACCAGGAGATCGCCGCGCGCCTCGAGGTGCCGCTCGGCACCGTGGCGACCTGGGTGAGCCGCGGACGCAAAGCGATGGCCACGACCCTGGCCGATGTGAGGGACTCATGAAGACCAACAAGCAGCTCTCCGAAGAGCTCGCATGGTCGGGCGAGCACGCGAGCGAAATCGCGATCGTGGCGCTCGCCGACGCGCAGCTCGACATCGTGCCGGCCGACGTCTCTCGCCACGTGGAGAGATGCGACGCGTGCTCGCTGGCGCTCGCGGATGCCGCGATGCTCTCGATGTCCACCGCCGAGGCGCTCCACGAGATGCCGGCGCCCGAGCGAGTGTCCGAGGGCGGACGCGCGCGCGGCCCCATCCCCTGGCGGATGCTGGGGGTGGCGCTGGGCCTCGCGACGGCCGGCGCCGTGCCCGCGCTGCTCGACGCGCCCGGCTTCTCGGGCAGCGCGGTGTCGATCGTACGGAGCGCGCCGATCCTGGCCAAGGGCCTGCGCCAGGCCGCGCAGTCGTCCTTGTTCCCGCTCTGGCTGACGATCGGCTCCGCCCTGCTGCTCGTCGTGGTCTCCGTCGTGCTCACCCGAGCGCTTCCGTCGCCTGTTTCTCGGAGGATCGAGTCATGAAGTCCTGGTTGGTTTGGCTCCTCACGCACGCGCTCTTCCTGGTCGCCGTCACCGCGAACGCGGAGGTTCGACGCGAAGGGACGTGGCCTCCCGCCGACGCGAAGGTGACACTGGATCTGAACGGCGCCCCGCGCGGCCTGGCCGTGCGCAAGCTCGCGGAGGCCGCCGGATGGAGCCTCGTCGTGCAGACGCCGTTCGGCGCCGACGCCGGCGACCTCATCGACGTCCACGTGAAGGATCAGCCGGCGTCGAAGGTGCTCGATCTCGTGCTCCCCGAAGAGGGCTGGATCGCCAAGCGCGACGGCACCCTCGTCTCGCTCCGTCGCGACGCGACCGCGGCCGCCGCGGGCACCGGCGCCCGCCACGGCGTCCCGCCGATCCCTCCGATTCCTCCGATTCCGCCGGTCCCCGGCGCACCTCCGATCGCGGCCCCGCAGCCTCCCGAGCCCCCCGAGCCGCCGGAGGCCCCCGAGGCCCCCGAGGCGAACGGCGATGCCGATTCCAAGGCCCCGCCCGCCCACCGCAAGCACGGCAAGCACGGCGACCGCGGCGAGGATCGCGTCATCACCGGCGGCAACCTCGTCATCGAGAAGAGCGAGATCGCGCACGACATCACCGTCTTCGGCGGCAACCTCGAGGTGCTCGGCAAGGTGACCGGTGACATCTCGGTCACCGGCGGCAACGTCATCGTTCGTCCCGGCGCCAGCGTCCACGGCGACGTCTCGACGGTCGGCGGCAACCTCACCGTCGAGGACGGCGCAGAGGTCGAAGGCGACGTCGGCGTGGTCGGCGGCGTGCTCCACCGTGGCAAGAGCGCCCTCATCGGCGGCGACATCACGCGCACCGACGGCGAGGACGAGGCCGACGCCAAGGCCCACGTCAGCAAGGCGCACCACGTCCTCCGCGACATCGGCGACGCGATCACGCGCTCCGCCTTCCTCTTCATCTTCGGCGTCATCCTGCTCGCCCTGGCCGGCAAGCGCATGGAGACGCTGCGCGGCGAGGCCGCCACCCGCCCCATGCGCTCGCTCGCGGTCGGCATCATCGGCTTCCCGGCCGCCATCCTCGCGGTCATCGCCCTCTGCGTGACGGTCATCGGCATCCCGGTGGCGCTCGTCGGCATCATCCTGGCCATCTTCGGCGGCTACGCCGGCGTCATCGCGGTCCTCACGACGGCCGGCGAGGCGCTCCTCCGTCACAAGACCCAGAACACGTACGTCCACCTCGGCGTCGGCTGCGCGCTCTTCCTCGTCCTGAGCTCGCTCCCGGTCATCGGCCCCATCCTGACGGTGGCGGTCATCTTCGCCGGGGTCGGCGTGATCGTGGCGACGCGCGCCGCCGGGTTCGTGCCCAATCGCAGCAAGGTTCCCGCCGGGCCGTATCGTACGGCAGCGTGAGGGGACGCCGGCCCGGGGTGGCCGTTCCTCTTTATTAAGGAGCGCAGATCGTGTTCGCGACCCGCGTGCGATAGATTCGGGAGCATGTTCGAGTCCGCCGAGCTCGGTCACACCATCGCGAAGGCCGTCTACAAGAAGGAGGTCCCGCCCCTCCGAGAAGCGCTCCTCGACGCGCAGCTCGAGGTCGTCGAGAAGGCGGAGTTCCCGGTCATCATCCTCGTCAACGGCGTCGAGGGGGCCGGTAAGGGGGAGACCGTGAACCTCCTGAACGAGTGGATGGATCCCCGCCACATCGAGACGCACGCGTTCGGCCCGATGAGCGAGGACGAGCGGATGCACCCGGAGATGTGGCGCTTCTGGCGGCGCCTCCCCAAGAAGGGCAAGGTCGGCATCTTCTTCGGTTCCTGGTACTCCGAGCCGATCCTGAAGCGCGTGGAAGGGACCTTACGCAAAGGCGATCTCGAGGATCGCATCGAGCAGATCGTCCGCCTCGAGCGCATGCTCGCGAACGACGGCGTACTCTTCGTCAAATTCTGGTTCCACGTGTCGAAGAAGGCCCAGCGGGCTCGCTTCCACGAGCTCGAGAGCGATCCGAAGACGAGCTGGCGCGTCTCGCCCGAGGACTGGAAGCGCGCCGAGAAGTACGAGGAGTTCAGGAAGGTCTGCGCGCGCGTGCTCCGGCAGACGAGTACGCCAGAGGCGCCCTGGACGGTCGTCGAAGGAACGGACGCGCGCTACCGCAGCCTCACGGTCGGCAAGGTCCTGCTCGAGACGATGCGTGCACGGCTCGACTCGCCGCTGCCGAAGCGGACCGGCCGTGTGCCGCCCAGCGTCCCTGCGATCGACAAGCTGTACCTCCTTCGCACGCTCGACATGACGCAGCGGGTGGAAGAGAAGCACTACGACGTCGAGCTCGAGCGCCTGCAAGGCAAGCTCAACAAGCTGAGCCGCAACTCACGGTTCAGCAAGGCGAGCGTCGTCTGCATGTTCGAGGGGTGGGACGCCGCCGGCAAGGGCGGCGCGATCCGCCGCATCACCGGCGCGCTCGACGCCCGCCAGTACCACGTGACCCCCATCGCCGCCCCGACCGAGGACGAGCGGGCGCAGCCGTATTTGTGGCGGTTCTGGCGGCACCTGCCGCCCAAGGGTCGCTTCACCATCTACGATCGCTCCTGGTACGGACGCGTGCTGGTGGAGCGCGTGGAGGGGTTCGCCCCGCCCGAGGATTGGATGCGCGCCTACGGAGAGATCAACGACTTCGAAGAGCAGCTCGTCCAGAACGACGTCATCCTCGTGAAGTTCTGGCTCCACATCACCAAGGAGGAGCAGCTGAAGCGGTTCAAGGAGCGCGAGAAGACCGGCTTCAAGCGCTTCAAGATCACCGCCGACGACTGGCGCAACCGCGAGAAGTGGGAGAGCTACGAGGTCGCAGCGTGCGACATGGTCGACCGCACGAGCACGGAGATCGCGAAGTGGACGCTCGTCGAGGCGAACGACAAGCACCACGCGCGCATCAAGACGCTCAAGGTCTTGACCGACGCCATCGAGAAGGCGATCGACTGAGCTCCTGCAATCGCCTCGCTCGGCTCAACGCTCCCGGAGGCACTCGTCGGCCCAGCGGCCGAAGACGCCGCGCGCCACGGGCTCGAGCGGCGGGAGGAACGTGTCGGCGCCCGCCAGCATGTCGCGCGCGGTGATCTCTGCGGCGGCAAGCTCCTCCTCGAACGCGTGCGCCATCTTCGCGACGCCCGGGCGCGTCAGCTCCATGTGAAAGAGAAGGCCGTACGCGGCGCGCGCGTAGCGAAACGCCTGGCATCGCGTCCGCGCGCTACGCCCGAGCGACACCGCCCCGGGCGGCAACGTGAAGACGTCACCGTGCCAGTGGCAGGGGACGAGGGGGGACTTGACCCCCGCGAAGATGCGGTCACGCCCGGCGCTCGGGGCGAGCTCCACCGGGAGCCAGCCGATCTCTCTGGTGCTCGCGCGTGACACGCGCCCGCCGAGCACGGTCGCCAGGAGCTGGCTGCCGAGGCACACGGCGAGGACGGGCACCTCGGCCCGGAGCGCGCGCTCGATGAGGCGCATTTCGTCCTTCAGGAACGGGTGCGCCGCGGTGTCGCGGACGCCCATCGGCCCACCCATGACGACGAGCCCGCGCGCGCGACCGATATCGGTGGGCACCGTGTCGCCGGCGTATCCGCGGACGACGCGCGGGGTCAGCTTCTTCGCCCGCAGCGCCGGCGCGATCATGCCGGCCGACTCTGCCTTCGTGTGGGTGAGAACGAGCACCTGCGCCATCACGCGCCTCGCCTGGCAACGGGAACGACGAAACGCAGCGCGGTGTGCGTCTCGCTGAAGCGCGCGACCTTCACGTCCTTGAGGTCGGCGGCGCGACCGGCGGCGAGGACGTCGGCTTCGCGGATGTCCTTGCGCCCCTTGGGGTAGACCACCCAGACGCCGCCCGCGGGGGTGAGCCGCGCGGCAAGAGGCGCGACCTTCGCCAGATCAGCCGTAGCCTCCGCGGCGAGAAGGATGTGGTCGTGGCCCTTGCCCTTCGCGCCTGCCGTCACACGCGCGCCGGTGGCCTCGAGGTCTCGCACGAAGGCCGCGTCGAACGCGCCGACCAGGCCGACCTTCGCCGTCGCGCCTACGCCGAGCTTCTCGACGATGCCCTTCGGTCGCGCGATCTTCTCGGCCCAACGCGCGGCGAGCGCGCCGAGCTCGAGCGCGACGACGCCCTTCGCGAGCGCCAGGTGCAGAACGCCGCCGCGGGCGTCGACGCCGCGGATCTCCGAGAAGGGGATCATGAGCCGCGTGCCACCGCGGAAGAGAAGGTAGTCGGTCTCGAGGAGCGCCATTCCGCTCGACGTCGACCGCCCGACCCGCAATTTGCACGCTTTTTCGGCGCCCACGGGCTCGTCCTAACACCGGTCCCGTGCCCTGGAAAGCAACCCCTGCCGGCGCTGTAACCTTTCGGGCCCTCCGCGCGTGGATCGGGTGGAGGTACCGTCATGGCAGAAAAGGGACGCGTGATCGTGGTCGGCGCGGGGCTCGCGGGGGTGACGTGCGCGACGCTGGCCGCGCGCGGCGGACGGCAGGTGACGTTGCTCGAGCGCGCGGGCAGGGCGGCGCACGCGCGCTCCGCGACGGCACGCTCACGGCGCTCCCGACCGGCGCGGCGTCGCTCCTCACGTCGCCGCTGCTCGGTTGGCATGGCCGCATGGACGTCGGGAGAGTCCTCGCGACTCACCCTGGCCACGATCCTCGGCATCACGCGCGGCAGCCACGTCGTCTCCGCCGACCTCGTCCACATGAACGGCATGGTCGCCGTCCTCGTCACCCGCTCCCCCGTCCCGCCCCGCGTCGCCCCCCGCGCCCTCCTCACGTGCGACGTCGACGCCTCCGGCGCCATCACCCGCCTCTACACCGTCCTCACCACGGCGAAGCTGGCGCCGCTGCTCTAGTGATGCGCGGGTGCGTCGTGGGACGGCTCGTGGCCGTCGCCCGCGGGTTTGGCGCGGAACGGAGCGTGGTGATGCTCGAAGCCGCCAGGTGCCTCGGCGCCCGTGGCCGGGAGGATCTTGCCGCCCTGCTCCAGATCGATCTCGGCGCGGTGCTCGGTGTCGTTCATGACGTACGCGAAGAAGACGCCGATGAAGAGGAGCGTGACGACCAGGATGAGCGCGTTGAACTTGTTGTCGTACTTCAGGTGCATGAAGAACGTGACGACCAGGGCCGCCTTGATCGACGCGATGACGACCGCGACGACCAGGTTCAAGCGCCCCAGGTGGATGTACGAGACGCCCACCGTGAGGAGCGTCAAGATCATCAGCGTCCCGAGGATGAAAACGTAGAAGCCCACCGGCGAGATATGCGCGTGGACGTCGTACTGCCCCTCGTGCTCCTGGTCGGCCGCGATGTGTTCGGGGTGACTCATGGTCGTATTTCCTGGTCGGTCGGGGGGCTCGGTCAGTCGATCAAGTAGAGGAGGGGGAACAGGTAGATCCACACGAGGTCGACGAGGTGCCAGTAGAGGGCGACGAGATCGATCGGGGTGAAATACTTGGCGCTGAACTCGCCGCGCTCGTTGCGCCGCCACATCCAGATGAGGACGCCGATGCCCACGAGGACGTGGACGCCGTGCACGCCGGTCATCATGAAATAGATCGCGAAGAACGAGCCGGCGTTGTCAGGCACCGCCGTCCCCGGCACGAGGTGATCGCGGTGCGGGTGGAAGTAGTGCGCCGGCAGGAGGCCCGCTTCGAACTTGTGCACGTACTCGAAGTACTTGACGATCAAGAAGATGAACGCGCACCCGATCGTGATGAGGAGAAAGCGGCTCGTGGCGGCCTTGTTCCCGGTTTGCGCGCTCCGCACCGCGAGCGCGGCGGTGAGGCTGCTGAAGAGGAGAACAATCGTGTTCCCCGCGCCCATGACACGGTTCAGCTGGTGCGAGGCCTGGCTGAACATCTCCGGGTACCAGCTGCGGAAGATGCCGTAAGCGACGAACAGACCGCTGAAGAACAGCAGCTCCTGCCCGAGGAACGCCCACATGCCGATCTTCGCCGCGTCGAACTGCTGCGCCGGCGTATCGAACTGGTGCTGGAGGAACTTCGGGTGATCGTGGCCCCCTCCGTGGGCGTCGTCGTGACCTGCGGATGCCGTCGCGTCTGCGCTGCTCATTCTTGCTCGAGCTCCTCGGGGGTAGCGAGGTGGTAGTCGTAGGGGCCGCGCGTGATCTTCGGCTCCTTCAGGAAGTTTCCGAGCGGCGCCGGAGACGGCACCTGCCACTCGAGCGCCGCCGAGCCCCAGGGGTTGCGCGGCGCCTTCTTGCCGTTCCGCAGGGAGTCGATGAACATGTAGAGCAGGACGAGGAAGCCGGCTCCGATGAACCAGGACCCGATCGTCGACCACTTGTGGAGCTCGTGGTACTCGGGCAGGTAGTCGTAGTAGCGGCGCGGCATGCCGCGCGAACCGAGCACGAACTGCGTGAGGAACGTGACGTTGAAGCCGACGAACACGAAGGCGAAGCCCACGCGCGCCATCTTCTCGTCGTACATCTTGCCGGTGAACTTCGGCCACCAGTAGTGAAGACCGCCGACGAAGCCCATGACCGTTCCGCCGACCATGACGTAGTGGAAGTGCGCGACAACGAAGTACGTGTCGTGGAGGTGCACGTCGACCGCGAGCATGCCGAGGAAGAGGCCAGTGAGGCCGCCGATGGTGAAGAGGAAGATGAAGCCGAGACCCCAGAGCATGGGTGACTCGAGCGAGATGCTTCCCTTGTAGAGCGTCGCGACCCAGTTGAAGACCTTCACGCCGCTCGGGATGGCGACCAGGAACGTGAGCGCCGAGAACACCATCGCGGCGTACTCGCTCATGCCTGCCACGAAGAGGTGGTGGCCCCACACGAGGAAGCCGACGAGCGCGAGGCCCAGCGAGCTCATCGCGACGAACATGTATCCGACGACCTCGCGCCGCGCGAACGTCGCGATGAT
>JANYHK010000096.1 GCA_025359105.1 Myxococcales bacterium
CGGGCGCGGGCGCGGGCGCGGTCGGCGTCGCCGCGGTCGGCATCGTTGGCGCCTTCGCGGGCGGCGGAGCCACCGCGATCTGCATCGTCGCATCGGGGAGCTTCGGGCCCTGGAGCGCGGAGACCGCCGCGAGGACCTGCGGGTAGTCGAGGACGCTCCGCCACTCCCCGCACCCCGCGGGCCCCGCGAAGGCCGTGCGCGGGACCTTGCCCGACACGATGCCGCGCGCGAGGAGGTCGAGTGTCACCGGTCCGATGTGCGCCCCGCCGTCCTGGTAGACGTACCACTCGTCGGGGAAGCCGAAGGACACGGCGGCAGCGCCGTAGCCCGTGCTCCCGTTCATGTTCACTTGCATGTTCATCTTCGTCTCTCCCTTCAAACGAGCTTCATGAAGACCGCGACCCAGGCGACGAGCGCGACGCCCGGCACCGCGCCCGCGGCGACGAGGTAAGCCATCTCGCTCCACTTCTCCTTCTTCTTCTCCTCGAAGCGGACCATCGCGACGCTGAACGCGATGTTGACGAGGTAGACGACGTAGGTAGCGAGCATGAACTTGTCGAGGCGCGTCAGGTACCCCATCGGGGGGAGCGACGACGTCGACGACAGGTGGAACATCACCACGCTCATGAGCCCGCCCGTCGCGGCGCTCAGGCGCCCCGCGGCGCTCTTCGGCTTGAGGATGAGCGTGAAGCCGGCGACGAAGACCATGAAGATCACCGGCACGAGGCTCTTGAAGAACGCCGACACCTGCGGGCGCCCGATCGAGATACCGAGCTGCGCCTCGCTTAGCTCACGGCCGTCGGCGAGCTTCTGTTTCTCGGTGTGGACGGCGAAGTGCGGCGCGATCGCCCAGCCGGCGAGCTTCACCGTCTCCTCGATCGTGCTCTCGGCCTCGTCGATCTCGTAACGAACGTTCTCGTTCTTGTCGACGAGGCCGATGTAGAGGAGGTGCTTGTCGAACGGGAACTCCGCGAGGTCCACGAGGCCCTCGAGGTCCGCCTTGATGCGCAGCTCCTTCAGGAGCTTCTCGTCGACGACCTTGTCGGGCTTGCCGCTCACCTTGCCGTTGGTGAGCTCGAAGTCGGGCTTGCACGGCTCGTGGGCGCAGCGGAACGTGAGGTAGAATTCGGCCGCGAACGTGCCAGGACCGACCTCGAACTTGTTCAGCTTCTCGAGCTTGATGCCGACCTTCATCGTCTGAGGGCCGGTCTGGACCTCGGGTTTCTCGTCGTCCTTCGCGTCGGCGTCGGCGTCGTCGTGGGAAGGGGCGGCGGCGACGGCAGGAGCGGGCTTCGGGTCTTTGCCGTCGTCGTCGTGCGCGGTGGCGACAGCGGCAGCGTGTGCCTTGCCGGCGCGACCGCCCTCGGCGCGCGCGGGAAGCGCGATCGCCGTGAGCGCGAACAGGCACGAGAAGAAGAAGAAGAAGAGGTGGAAGATGCGTTGCATGGAATTACCTCGCGAAGAGAGAGGGCCGGGGATCACTCGTAGGTGTCCGTGAAGAAGCGCTGGTCGACGGCGACCGCGGCGAGCAGCGCGAGCTCACGCGGGAGAGCGCCGGTCGTCGTGATCGCGAACTTGTCGCGGAGCGAGAGCTGCTTCTCGATCGTGAGAACGACGTTTCCGGCCGCATCGGTGCACTTGAACTCGCCGCCGAGGAATCCGCCGTCGGCCTTGTACTCCGCGCCGTTCGTCGTGATCGTGAAGCCCTTCTTGAGGGCGAGCATCGGGAAGGCGAGCGTACCGAGCGGCTCGCTGGCCGCGCCGAAGCACTCGAACTTCGTCTTCATGAAGTTGCCCTTCATGGAGCCGGCGGGGGCGCCGTCCGTCCCTTGCACCATCGTGAGCTGCGGGGTCGCCGAGAGGAGCTTGCCCTTGATCGTCACCATGACGTCGTCGCCGCCCACGGACGCCATCGCGTCCTTGACCTCGTAGCTCGGTCCCCAGCTAAGGATCTTCTGCGTCAGCTCGTACTTCTGCATCGGTGTAGCCTCCGTGCCCATAGACGCGGCGGTCCCTGCGCGGTCGCAGCCGATCGAGCAAAAAAACGTCGTCGCGCCGAATTTGGCTGAATTTGGCGCCGCGACGCGCGACTTCGGGCGCCTCGCTGCGTCTCCGAGCGCAGGCCCCTTGACCAGGGGCTGCGGGAGGCTAAGACCGCGTGATGCCGAGTGGGGCGGCCCAATGCTTGACGGAGAGCGCCCTGGCGCTGCTCCTCTGCGGTGAAGCGACGCCGGAAGAAGCGGGCGTCGCCCTCGCGCACTTCGACACGTGCGCGACGTGCCGCAGCCTTGCGGCGACGCTGGGCAAGCGCGCGACCGATCGCGCCGGTGCGCTCTCGGGCGAGCACGCGACCGCGGAGGCGGGCGCGGGTTCGGTGGGCCCGGGCGCGCTCGTCGGACGTTACGTGCTGCTCCACGCGCTCGGCGCCGGCGCGATGGGTGTCGTCTTCGCGGCCTACGATCCGGAGCTCGATCGGAAGGTGGCGATCAAGCTCGTCCGGACTCGCGGCGAGAACGCGTCACGCCTCCTCTTCGAGGCTCAGGCGATGGCCAAGGTCTCGCACCCCAACGTGGTGACCGCGCACGACGCCGGGCGCTTCGCCGATCGCATCTACGTCGTCATGAAGCTCGCGCCTGGCGTGACGCTGCGCAGCTGGCTCGCCGCGGCGCCACGGCCACCCGGCGACGTTCTCCGTGTCATGCGCGCAATCGGCGCCGGCCTTTCGGCAGCGCACCGCGCAGGAATCGTCCACCGCGACGTGAAGCCGGAGAACATCGTCGTCGACTTGGACGCGCACGCGCACGCGCACGTGACCGACTTCGGGCTCGCCTCGGCGGAGCAGGAGGAGGACGCGCCGGGCACGCTCGTCGGGACGCTGGCGTACATGTCCCCCGAGCAACTTCGCGGCGAGCGCGCCGACGCGCGGAGCGACGTGTTCTCGTTCGGGGTGACCTTGTGCGAGGCGCTCACCGGCGCGCGCCCGTTCTCCGGCGACGGGCGCGACGGGCTCTTGGCGGACATCACCACGCACGGGCCTCGCGTGCCCCGGAGAGCCGGCGTTTCCGACCAGGAGAGGCGCGCGATCGAGCGCTGCCTTCGCGCGCGCCCCGAAGATCGATGGCCAACCATGGACGCACTGCTCGCGGCGCTCAGCCCGCCTGCGCGGACGGCGATGCGCACGTGGGCGCTGGTAGGCGCGGCGCTCGTGGTCGTCGCGGGCTCGGTGGCGGCGAGCCGGCGCTCCTCGGCCGACGACGCAAGCGTCTGCAAGGGAGCGGAGCGCAAGCTCGCGGGCGTCTGGGACGACGCGCGACGCGCCGAGGTTGCCGTTGCGTTCGCCGGCGGCGAGAAGCGTGCTCCGCCCCTCCCCTATGCTGCCGCGGTCCTCGCCTCGACCGAGGCGAGCCTCGACGCGTACGCGGGCGCGTGGGTCGCCGCCCACGACGAGGCGTGCAAGGCCACGCGCGTCCACGCCGAGCAGTCCGAGGCCGTCCTCGACGCCCGGATGGCCTGCCTCGACGCACGCCGACGCGATCTCCAGGCGCTCGTCGCCGGCTTGACCCATCCTTCCGCTGCGGGCGTCGGCCGCGCGGTCGCCGCCGTCGGTGCGCTCTTGCCGGTCGACGCCTGCCTCGACGCACGCCAGACGCCGGCTCGCCCGCGGCCGACCGACCCCGCGGCCGAGGCCCGCAAGGACGCGCTCCGCGCGACGCTCGCCACACTGCGCGCGCGCGTGAGCCTCGGCGAGGCGCGCGAGGCGACGGCGGCCCTCGTGAAGGCCGCCGACGACGCGCGCCACGAAGGCGATCCACGGCTCGTCGCCGAGGTGCTCCTCGAAGCGGGACGCGCCCACGAGCTGGCCGGGGACGATCTCGCCGCCCGGGCCTCCCTCGAGGAGGCCAGCTGGCGCGCCGAGCGCGCGGGCGACGATGCGCTCCTGGCGCGCGTCTACCTCGCCCTCGCGCTGGTCGTCGGGACCACGATGGCGAAGGGCGAAGAAGGCTCGGCCTTCGTGCGCCACGCCGAGGCCGTCGTGGAGCGCATGGGCTCGCCCGCCGAGCTGCAGGCGGAGACCATGTTGCGGAAGAGCGGGATCGAGCGCCGCAGCGCCCGGTGGGCCGACGCGATCGTCTCCGCCCAGAACGCCCTCGAGCTCTACGCGCGCCTCGGCGTCGATGGCTCGCTGGAGGCGGCGTCCGCCTGGCTCGCGATCGCGATCTCGGCCACGAGCATGGGCAAGCACGACGACGCCTTCGCGGCGGTGACGCGCGCCCTTTCGATCCGCGAGAAGCTGCTCGGCCAGGATCACCCCGACGTCGCGCGGGCGGTCATGAACCTCGCCACGATCGAGGACATGCGGGGCAACCGCGCGCCCGCCGAGGCCGCGCTCTTGCGGAGCCTCGCCATCTTCGAACGCACGGGCGTCCTCGTCGACGTCGCGATGGCGGAGGAGAACCTAGGCGTCTTTTACGGCCGACGCGACGATCGGGCTCACGCGCGGCCGCACTTCGAGCGAGCGAGCAAGCTCCAGCTGGAGCTCCACGGCGACCACCCGTCGACGGTGCTGTCGCTCTGCAACTCCGGAGATCTCGAGCTCGCCGACGGCAACGCGAAGGCCGCGCTCGCGCGCTACGAGGCCGCCGCGGCGATGCTGGACCGACTGCCCTCGCAGAACGAGCAGCTGCGCGCCGCCAGCCTCACCGGGCTCGGGCGCGCCGCGCTCCTCGCCGGCGACGCCCCGCGGGCGGAGAAGCCCCTCGAAGCGGCGGTCGCCATTTACGCGAGCGGCTCCTTCGCCCCCGAGGAGCGCGCCGAAGGCGAGTTCGCGCTCGCCCAGGCCCTCCGCGCCCGCGGCAAGGACCCTGCGCGCGCGCGACGCCTCGCCGAGGAAGCGCGCGCCCACCTCGCCGGCGAGGTCAACCGGGCTCGCCGAGCCGACGTCGAAGCCTGGCTTGCCAAGCGCTAGGGATCCAGCGCCGGATCGCCGCCGAGCACGCGCTCGATGCTGAGGTCGATTTCGTCGCGCACCATACGAACCGCGCTCGCGAGCGCGGACTCGCTCAGCCCGGCTTGTTCCCGCACGATCTCGAGGGTGGCCGCGCGAAGCTTCTCGCGCGTCGTCGCGATGCGTCGCGCCGCGCTGGCACGATGAATCTGCAGCATGCGGCCGAGCGCGTCGATCCCGAGTCGATCGAGGTAATGCAGGCGCAAGAGCGTCCGATCGGCAGGCGCCAGCGCAGCGAAGGCGCGCTCGAAGGAGTCCTTGTAGATGTGACGCAGGTGCGCGCGGATCACCTGCTCTTCGGCGTCACCGTCGGCCACGCGGTCGAGGAGCGCGGCGTCGCCAGCCGGCACGTCCACGCGCTTGCGCCCCGCGCTCCGCGCCGTCCGCTGCGCGACGACACGAACCCAATACCGCAGCGGCGCGCGGCCCGAATAAAGGGCGATCTTCGCCGGACGGCCCGGCAGACCCACGAAGAGGCGCTCGCGGACCAGCTGCCCGACGTCGTCGGCGTCGCTCGACGCGGTGAGGCGACGGATGGAGAGATCCAGATCCTTGCCGAACGCCCGCTCGAAGGCGTCGATGGCACCAGGCGCCCCCGCCGCGCAGGCGCACGCCAGGTAGAGATCGCCGACGTGGAGGTGATCGGCCGCGTCGGCCGCCTCGCGCTCACTCGACAGAACGAAGCGCGTGAAAACCGGCGCCGCCACCGCGAGCGCCGGCCACGCGCCTCGCCCCGTCTCCCACATCGCCGCGAGCGCCGAATCGTCGAGCATCCGCGCGAAGTATGCGGCACGGGGCCACCCCCTGTCACGGCGCCGACGCATGTGCCGGAAGTCACGATCCGGCGCCATGACCAATGGGATTGGCGACGGCGCGGCGATACGTGCAAAGTGCGCGGATGCTCGACCACCGCAGCCTCACCCTCCCCGTCGTCTCCCTCGTCTTCGTCGCCGCGCTCGACGCGTGCCCGGCCGCCGAGAGCGCGCCGCCTGCGTCACCGACCTCCGCCGCGTCGGCAGGCGCGGCCTCCGCCAAGCTGCACGCCGCGGTCCTCGGCAGGGCGCGCACCGAGCGCGAGCGCGCGCGCGACCGTCACCGCCACCCCGAAGAGACCCTCGCCTTCTTCGGGCTACGCGAGGACATGACCGTCGTCGAGCTCTGGCCTGGCGGCGGCTACTACACCGCCATCCTGGCGCCCGTCCTTGCCGAAAAGGGCCACCTTACGGTCACCCATTTCGATCCAAAAGGCGATCCCAAGAGCGAGGACACCGAAGAGGCGCAGGCCATCCTCGGCCGCCTCGCCAAGACCCCCGACGTCTTCGGCAAGGTGACGCCGAAGGAGCTGAAGCGCCCGGAGCTCGTCCTCGGTCCGGACGGCAGCGCGGACATGGTCGTCACGTTCCGCAACGTCCACAACTGGGTCGACGACGGCACCGCCGACCAGGTCTTCGCTGCGGCCGCGCGCGTCCTCAAGAAGGGCGGCTTCTTGGGCGTCGAAGAGCACCGCGGCAAGCCGGGCATGACCGTGCTGCAGATCAAGGACAGCGGTTACATGCCCGAGGACGTCGTCATCGCCCTCGCAGAGAAAGCAGGCCTTCGGCTCGGCGCCCGCTCCGAGATCAACGCCAACCCCAAGGATACGACCGATCACCCCAAGGGGGTCTGGGCGCTTCCCCCTGTCTTGGCGAACAAGGACGTCGATCGTGACAAGTACATCGCGATCGGCGAGAGCGATAGGATGACGCTGAAGTTCGTGAAGCCCTGAGCGTCGCGCTTCTTCTTCTCGCGCCCGCGCGTCACTTGAGGACCTGGAACGCGCGGCCCTCGCTCGTCGATCCGCCGAAGCTCCCGACGCCGTAGTAGTAGATGCCGCTCGTCGACGTGAGGGTCGCGATATCCTTCGCGGTGATCTTCATGTACCCGCCGATGTTCCGCGTCATCGCCGCGTCGTTGCCGGTGTAGGTCGACGTGATCGAGTAGATGACCGAGTTCGCGTCGCTCGGCGGGTCGCCGCTGATCTGGACCTTGTGGGGTCCCTCGCAGAAGGTCTGGTTCGTCGTCCAGTCGAGCTCGAACGAGCCGCCGTTGCGGAGATCCGCGACCGCGCAGACCGGGCTCGTCGTGTCGATGTTGCAGCCGCCGGTGTGGTTCGCGGCGACGATGGGCGTCGTGGGGCACGTGCCGTTGCCGGGACCGCCGCCGCCGCCGGCCTTCGTGTACACGATGGTCAGCGTGTACGGCGCCGCCTGGTCCTTCGAGTAGAGCGCGACGAGGAGCTTGCCGCTGGCCGAGGCCCACTTGAGCGCGGCCGGCTTCGCAGTCGAGCCGTCGCCCGCGAGCTGCGCGAGCTTGGCATCGTAGAGCGCGACGTCGACGTCGGCGCCCGAGGTCCAGTCGACGCTGACGTCGAGCGAGCCCGCGGCGGTCGCCTCGAACGTGAAGAGATCGAAGTCACCGGTGTACTTCTGCCCATCGAAGCCGCCCGTCGAGAGCGTGCCCTTGATGATGAGGGTCTCGCTCGCCGTCAGGCTCCCGACGTTCTGCGCGCCGGCCAGGTCCGGTCCGTTGTTCGGCTCCACCTCGCTGACGTTCACGACGTTGCTGGCGGCGGTGCCGCTGTCCGAGCCACCCGGGCCGCCGCTCGTTCCGCTCGTTCCGCTCGACGAGCCGGGCGACGACGTCGTCGTCGAGCTGCAGCCGACGGCCGCGAGCACTCCGAGGATCACGCACGTCAACGTCCCGAATCGCTTGCTGGTGGTCATGGAAGTCACTCCTCCTCGATTCGCTCGTTGGTCGCGAATCCGCTCGTTACAGGATGAGCCCCATCGTCGCTATTGGCTCCTGAAGAATCCTGAAACTTCGTTTCAGATCGCTTCAGCGGCAAACGTCGAAGCGCGACCCAAGTTGTACGTCGAACGAAGCGCGCACCGAGAAAAACAAGGCAACGCGCACTTACCCAACGACACCTACACGGGAGCCACGACCATGAAGACGAACACGCGATTCCTCACGATCTCGAGCACGATGATCCTCGCGGGCGCACTTGCTGCGCTGGGCTGCAGCGCCGCCCCGGGAACGACGGGCGGCAACGGCGGCAACGGCGGCAGCAGCGGAAGCAGCGGCCTGGGCGGCAGCGGCGGCCTCGGCAGCAGCAGTGGCGGGAGCAGCGGCTTGGGGGGGCCCGTGAACGGCGACGGCGGCGTCGTCACCAACCCGCCGTCGGGCGCGACGCCCAAGGAATTTTGCACGGGCCTGGGTGCCTGGATGACCAAGTGCGGATCGACGCCGGCGGCCGAAAGCGAGACAAAATGCGAAGGCTCCTACCAGAAGTACACGTCCGCCCAGATCGCCGCGTCCGAGAAGTGCCTGACCCAGAACACCAGCTGCGACAGCAACGCCCTCTCGCAGTGCCTCGCGGCGGCCGTCGCCACCGGCGGCCCCACGGGCGGCGACGCAGGCGCGCCCCCGCCCGGCACTTGCCAGCAATGCGTGACCGCGCAGTGCTCGGCCCAGTTGAACGGCTGCAAGGCGAACCCCGACTGCGTCGCGCTCTACCAGTGCATGCAGAACGCGAAGACGCAGCAGGACGTGCAGGCGTGCGAGACCCAGAGCCCGAACGGCGTCACCGATTTGCAGACGCTCCTGCAGTGCGTCACCGGGCCGTGCGGCACGGTGTGCAAGTGAGGGCAGCCCCCGCGGCGTTCAGTCCACCCCCGGCTCGTAGCGCGACGGCGGCGCGTCGCACTCCTCGTCGGGGGACTCGACCTGCACGGTGACGTACTCGACGCCGAACGAGGCGCGGACCTTGTCGGAGATGCGCCGCGCGATCTCCGGATCGGGTTTCGCGCGCACGTGGACGGTGATGGCGTCGTGCCCGGCCCCCAAGGTCCACACGTGGAGATCGTGGACCTCGAGCACGCCTGGGAACGCGCTCACGACGTTGCGCACGGCGCCGACCGGCAGGTGCGGGGGCGCCGCCTCGAGGAGGACGAGCGTCCCGTCGCGCACCAGGCGCAGCGCGCCGAAGATGAGGATCGCCGCGACGAAGAAGCTCGCGATGGGGTCGACGCTCGGCGGTCCCCCGACGCGGATGACGATCGCCGCGACGATCGCCGCCAGCGAGCCGAGCGTGTCGCCGAGCAGGTGCAGCCACGCCCCTCGAAGGTTCATCGCGTGGCCGTGGCCGTGGCCGTGCGTGTGCCCGGCTCCATGGGCGTGCCCTTCCTCGCGGTGATGGATCGCCCCGTGGATCAGCCACGCCGAGAGCCCGTTCACCGCGAGGGCGCCGAGGGCCACGACGAGCATGATCCCCGTGTTCGGCGACTCGGCGCCGGTGCGAAGCTCCGCGATCCCTTCGCGGATGATCCCGGCCGTCGCCGCCATGACGAGGCCCGCGTTGAAGAGCGCCGCCACCGGCTCGGCGCGCCGCAGCCCGAACGTGAAGCGCGCGGTCGGGCGGCGCACGGCGAGGCGCATCGCGAGCAGGCTCATCGCGAGCGCGAAGACGTCCATCAAGAGGTGGAGCGCGTCGACCTTGAGCACCTCGCTCTTCGCGGCGATCGCACCCGCGAGCTCGGCGACGAAGAAGATCGCGATCGTCACGAGGACGATGAACAGCCGCTTGGCCTGCTTGGCCTCCCCCGCCGTGAACGTCCCCCCCGCCTTCGACGCCGGCGCGTGATCATCGAGCCCGTGGTCGGGGTCGCCGCCGCGCGCGTGGTCGTGGTCGCTGCCGTGCGCGTGGTCGTGATCGTGACCGTGGTCGTCGCCGTGCGCGTGGTCGTGTTTGGCTGCCACCGTCGCCTCAGACGAGCACGTAGTCTTCGGCGACGGCGGTCGTCGTCGTCGCGAAGACGGTGCTCGTCTCCTCGTCGCGCTCGATCGCCAAGAGGTACAAACCGGCGAGCATCGCCGGATACTGACCGATGAGATCGATGAAATCGGCGCGCGGCAGGTAGAGCGTCACCGTCGGATACACGGCGACGACGTCCATGTTCGCCTTGCGACGGAGGATGACACCGACCTCACCCACGACGTCGCCGACGCCGAGCGTCGCGATGACGAACGGCTCGCCCGACTCGTGACCGACGACCGCGACCTCGCCCGACGCGATGAGGTGCATGCCGTCGGCGTCCGTCCCTTCCTCGATGAGCTTCTCGCCCTTCTCGAAGATGCGGGTCTCGAAGCGCTCGACCAGCGCGGGGCGCGACGAGGCGTCGACGGCGAGCAGCACCGGCGAGGTACGGATCAGGTTGGCGACCATGCGCCGACGGCAGTGCGCGGCGAGCTCGGCGCCGACCTCGGGGCGCTTCTCGGCGACGGCCTCGAGCGCTTCGCGGCGGGCGACGAGCAGGATGGACGGGCGGTTGGCCACGACGTTCGCGGCGCGCGGCGCCCGCGAGAGCAGCGCCATTTCGCCGAAGAGCGCGCCGTTGGTTAGGCGCGCGAGCGTGATGGAGAGCTGCGGCGAGTCGTCGTCTTTGGCGTCCCTCTGCGATCGCGGCCCGTTCGACTCGCGGCGCACCTCGAGCTCGCCGCGCGCGACGATGTACGCCTCGGCCCCCTCTTGCCCCTCCTCGATGACGACCTTGCCGGCAGGGACGGTGATCATCTCGAACGTCGCGATGAGGGCGCGGAGGCCTTCTCGTTCGAGGGAGCTGAACAACGGCAGCGGCGAGATGAGTGGCGGCTCGCTCTCTTCGAGCGACTCGTACTGCTTCGATGCCTCGTGCACGATCCCCGTCGCCTTGGACAGGAGCGCCGGGCCGGTCAAGAACGACGAGAGCGGCTCGAACCCCTCGTCATGCGGCAAGGGCGGCGGCGGAGGGGCGGCGGTATCGGTGAGGCGGGCCGAGCCGAGGCAGAAGGCGGCGGCGATCGCGTCGAAGTACTCGTCGGTGGGAATGGCGAGGGCGCGAAGATCCGCGACGGCGGCGACGGCGAGCGGCAGGTTGCCCGCGTCGATGGCGCGCTTCACGCCGAGCTTGAGGCCCTCGATCGCCGCCTCGGTGCGCCCCATGTCCGCGAGGAGGCGGCACGTCAGGATGAGGGCGCTCGGGACCGAGCCGTCCTGGTGCACGACCGCGGCGCTCCAGCGCAACGCAGCATCCCGCTCGCCGGCCAGCATCAGCGCGAGCGCGCGATCGAGCGGCGAGTCGGTGACGTGGCTGCCGGGGAGTGCCGGAGGGGCCGTACGCATCGGATTTCACGAGCGTATACCATGTCGGGGGCGGTGGGCTCGGAACTACGTGGAGGGCGACACCTTCACCGCGCGCCGTAGACCTCGCGGCCGGCGTTCATCACGAAGTCCATGTCGGCGGAGCCGCCGAAGGTCGACGCGAGCGGCCCGCGCCCGAGCCCCAGCTCGGTGGCGAGGGGGTGGCTGTCGAAATCGCACACGGTGACCTCGTAGGGCGAGAGGAGCGGCCGCCAGCTCCGCATCGCCGTGACGGTGGCGTCGGCTTCGACGATGGCCTGGTACGACGCGCGGTCGCCGGCGACGGCTTGCCGAAACTGCTTCAGGAACACCAGATTCATCCTCGCGTCGACGAACCTCCGAGCGAAGAGCTCGCGCACCGACGCCGCCAGCGCCAGGTCGGGCCCACGGCTCTTCGCGACGGAGAGGAGCGTGCGGCGCACCACGGTCGCGTCGGGCCCGTACCGCGGGAGCACCGGGCCGTGCACTTGCAGCGTGGCGAGGGACTCGCCGTCGCGCGCCACCTCGACGTCCACCACGCTCTTCGCGAAGCCGTAGATTTCCCGCCCCGCCGCCATCGCCGCGCCGCTGTCTACGAAGATGTAAGGCAAGAACCATGAGAGGCGCGGCGCGCCATCCGCCCTGGAAAAGACGGGGATCCAGAAGGACACGTCCACCTCCGGCATCCCGCCTCGATTCCGGCGCGGGCGCGGGGTCGAGCGACGACACGCGCGAGGTGAACGCGGGGATCGGACGTGATGGCGAAGGCGGCGGTGAGCGCGCTCATCCCGCCGCCGAGGATCGCGATGCGTTCTCGTCGGTGCACGCGCGCCACGGTGCACGGCACGGACCAACCTCCAATCCGGGCGCCAGGGGCGCGGACATGTGCAGCAGGTGCACATCCTTCGGTGCGTTCGTGCACGCGGAGCGCCTGGTGTGCCGCGCATGCACATAGGCGCGGCGCCGGCCGGTCCCTTTGGAGATCGGAGTCGCAGGAGGACCTCTGCTAGCTTCGCCGCCGTGCCGAACGTGATGAGCCTCCTCCGCCTCGCCGCCGGCCTCCTCTGCACCGGCGCGCTCGTGGCGGCGATGACGCCCCTCCTCCTCCTTCTCATGCCCTGGCGGGTCGCGCGCATCCGCGTGACCAACGTCTTCGTGACGGCGATCGGGCGCTCGGTCGTTTGGTGCAGCGGCTGCCGCGTGACCGTCGTAGGGCTCGAGCACGTCTCCGCCGATCGGCCCGCGATCTACGCGTGCAACCACACGTCGATCCTCGACGCGTTCACGACCATCTGGCTCACCCCGCGCGGGACCGTCGGCGTCGCCAAGAAGGAGGTCATCTTCTACCCGTTCTACGGCCAGGCCTGGTGGCTCGCCGGGCACGTCTTCGTCGACCGCGGGCGCACCGAGCGCGCCAAGGCCGCGCTGCGGAAGACCGCGGCCTTCATCCGCGCCAACGGGCTGCACCTCTGCATCCTGCCCGAGGGCACGCGCTCGGAGACGGGCGAGCTGCTCGCCTTCAAGAAGGGCATCGTGCACATCGCGCTCGAGACGAAGCTGCCGATCGTGCCGATGGTCACCGTCGGACTCGCGGGAGTGTGGAGGCGCGGCTCGTGGCGCGTGCGCCCGGCCGACGTCACCATCACCTTCCTCGCGCCCATCGCCACGACGGCGTGGACCGAGGAGCGGATGGACGCGCAGCTCGAGGAGGTGCGCGACACGTTCGTCCGCGCGCTGTCCGCGTCACCGCGCCTACTGGCGTGATGGCTCAGCTTCCCGGGTCTGCACTGGGGCTCGCCTCCGGTGCATCCGCGATCCGGAGGCGCCTCCCTGCCCTGCGACGAGGCCAGCTTCACCGCAAGAATTCGGTGAGGGCGGCACGGCACGCTACATGCACCTACATGTGGCTATGACTGGATCCCGGCTCGGCCTGCTGCTGACCGCGTGCGCGCTCCTCGCGGCGCCCTGGGGTTGCTCGTCGAATGCGCCGCCCGCCGATCCGGAGGTGGTCCAGGTCACTGCCCTCCTCGCCGGTCGCCACGCGACGCTCCTCCGGGCCCGCGCAACGCGAGAGACCCGGCCGCTTGCACCCAGCGCTCCCGCAGGCGAGCGCGGAATTCGCTGGGAGCTCGTCGACCCCGACGGCGTCGTGATCGCACGGGGCACCGGCCCCGACGTGCACGCTGCCCGCTACGAGTTCGGCGAGGAGCAACGGATCGATCCGGTGCAGGATCCGCGCAGCGCAGCGGGCACCCTCTCGTTCGAGATTCCCAACGTCGGCGGGACGCTCCACTTCTGGGAGGCCGACGGCACCTCGGCTGGCCAGGCGCAGTTCGGCGCCATCGTCCCGAAGGCGCCGGGGGTCAGTGAGGCGAGCCTCGTCAACCTCTCGACCGACGTGCTGGGGGCGCCGGTTGCCCTCGTCGATCATGGCTCGCCGCGCTCCCACGTGAATTTCCTCCTCTTGCCCGACGGATACACCGAGGCGGAGCTACCTCAGTTCCACGAGTTCGCCGCGAAGGTGGCGAGCGGTCTCTCGCAGATCCCCGGCTACTCCGATCACTGGGACGACATCAACGTCTACTACCAGGACGTGCGTTCGAAGGACTCCGGCATCGCCGATCCCAAGCAGCCGGAAGACACCAAGACCACCGCCTTCGAAACGACCTTCGGCGACGGCGCCACGTCCCCGCGGCGGTGTATCCTCCCGTCGAATCGCGTGAGCGCCGCGGCGGTCGCGAGCATGCTGGCGATCGGTCGCTCGGTCTCCGCCGACCAGATCGTGATCATCGCCAACACGCACGAATACGGCGGCTGCGCGATACCAGGCGATCGCGTCGCCGTCATGTCGGCGACCGAGCACGCGATCCGAATCATGGCCCACGAGATCGGCCACTCGCTCTTCAAGCTCGCCGACGAGTACACCGATAGCCCGCCCGCCTGCGACGCGAGCCGCTGGAAGAAGGGGACGCCCAACGTGGGGAGCGATCTCGACGCGCTGCCCTGGCGAGACTTGATCCCCGCGGGCGCGTCGCTCCCGACCTCGCCCGGCGACACGAGCACGCCCATCGGCGCGTTCGAGGGCGCCGGCTACTGCACGACCGGCGCGTACCGAGCATCGGAAAAGTGTATGATGCACACGATCGACCAGGCGTTCTGTCCAGTCTGCAAACGCGAGCTCGATCGCTACTTCGCCGCGCACACGGGTGGCGACCGGATCACCGACGTGCAGGTGCGCAACATGACGGGCCAGGGGCTGTTCGCGGGCTGCGAGGGCACGGCGTCGGAGACGTGCTCGCCGCTCACGTACGTCGGTCCGAAGCAGTCCGTCACCATCCACACCCACGACGGCGCGATGATTCTGGACACGCAGACGATCCCGCAGGCTCCGGTTCACTGGTCGTTCGAGCACGTCACCGCACCGTCGTCGCAGGTGACGATCCGTCCCGATTCCCTTCGTCCCCTCGGCTGAGCGTCGGCCCCCTGCGGACTTGCGGCTGAGCCGCAGGTCACCCGTTCACCCGTGCACGCAGGTCCAATAGAAGCCGAGCGTCCCGCCGCCCAGCGAGACGCCGTCGTCGTAGACCTTGCGCGCCTGACCGGACTGGCAGAAGCGCCCCCAGCCCTCCTGGGTCCGTGAGCCTGTGACGCGGTAGGGTCCCAGAATCTGACCGGTCGGCGCCTTGAGCCAGTGCGGCAGGTCGTCGGCGACCGACATCGTCGCCGCCTTGGGCTTGCTCACACGAACGTCCGGGTCGAACGGACCCCACCAATAGTTTCCGTGAAGCACGTCGTATTCCGCCTCGAGCCATTCCTGGAAACAGGCGCGGTCGGGTCGGTTCAGGGCGCTGCCGTTGCAACCGTTGCCCGCCTCGTCGGTCGTAGCGCAGCAGAGATCATGCTCGATGCTGCCCACGGCGACGGGGCAGCGGACGCGGTGGGGATCGCTGCCGTCGGGCACGCAGGGAATGTCGGTGTGGGCCCAGGAGTAGCCGCTGACGATGAGCCCGCATCCGACGCCCATCGAAAGAAAGCAGGCGGAGTCGCTGGGCGCGTTGCACCTCTGATGGGGCTTCGTCCCGTCGACGTCGACCAACGTGCACGCGTCCCGAGCGTCGCTCTTCTGGCCGAGGCCCGAGGCGGCCACGTCCGCCGAGCTGCTTCCCGCGTCGCCGCACGCGACGGATCCGACCAGGGCCAGGCCCGCGGCGCAGCACGCCAAATTTCGCGTCGAGCCTGCCATTTCCGCCTGACACCGCAACAAGCGTACCGCCTCGGGCGGCCCGGAAACACTCGAGATTTGCCCCTGCGAGGCCTCTCGCACCGGGATGCAGTGATGGTAAACTATACCACCTTCATCGCAATTTGCGGTTCAGCCGTCTTCGTCGTCGCTGCCGCGTCCGGCGCGCTCGATGTACTCGCTCATCGCGTTGGCGGTCGCGGCGACGAGCGGGACGACCTTCGGGTAGTCCATGCGGGTCGGGCCGATGACGCCGAGGGTGCCGGCGTTGCGGCCGTGATCGGTCACGGCCGCGCCGATGATCGACAGGTTGCCGCCGCCGAGCTCCCCCGCCTCGCGCCCGACGACGACGGTGGCACCGTTGGCCTCGAGCGTCGCCTCGAGCAAGTTCACGAGGCGCTCCTGCTCGTCGAGCGCCGAGACCACCTGCTTCATGTCGTTGGCGTCGGCGAAGTCGGGTTGCTCGAGCAAGCGCGCGCGCCCCTCGATGACGAGCGCGACGCGCGCCTCGCCGACCGCCTCGGCCACCACCGCGCCGCCGAGCTCGAACGCGCGGCGGCGCACGTCGTCGTGCTGCACGCGCTCGTCGCTCAGGCGCCGCTTGAACAGATCGCGCAGCTCGCCCAGCGTGCGACCGTCCACGACGTCGTCGAGCACACTGTGGATCCGGATGAGATCGTCCTCGGTCACCTTCGCCTTGAGGAAGCGGTTCTGCACGGCGCCGTTCGACATGACGAGCACCGCGAGCAGCTCCCCCGGCACGGTGCGGATGAAGCGCACGTGCTTCAGGGTCAGCGTCTCGGCGCGCGGCGCGACGATGAGCGCCGCCGTGCCGGTCATGTCGCTCAGGAGCTTGCCGGCCTCGCGCATCACGTTCTGCCCCGGGTGCATCTCGTCGAACCGCGCGCGGATGCGGGCGTGGTCCTCGGGCAAGAGCTTCTGCACCTCCATCATCGCGTCGATGAACAGACGGAAGGCGCGATCGGTCGGCACGCGGCCGGCGCTCGTGTGCGGCTGGTGGAGGTAGCCGGCCTCTTCGAGATCGGACAGGACGTTGCGAATGGAGGCGGGCGACAGATCGATCCCGACCTTCTTCGACAGCGTCCGAGAGCCCACGGGCTCGCCCGTCGCGACGAACTCCGTCACGGCGGCGTAGAGGATCTGTCGGGCGCGTGGGCCAAGGTCCGCCATGGGGCGTCCGGATTTTAGCCTCTTCGCCGGGTTCCTCAAGCCGTCGCACCTGTCCCTACACGCCGGGTCACCAGATTGGCCCTCGGCCCGGCCCCGCGCTAGGTTCGGGTCGTGCGCGCCCGGCTGAGCCTCCTCGCCTTGATCGCGTCGGCGCCCGCCGCCGGCGGCTGTGCGCACGAGGCGCCGCGCCCGTCGAGCGTCGCGTTCGCGTTCGCCGGCTCGGCCGGCTCTCCGAGCTCCCCCATTTCTCTCACGGCGCCCACCGATCCGACCCAGAGCCCCGCGTACCGCTACGCGAGCCTCGGCCGTGAGGCATGCGAGGCCGAGCTCGCGACCCGCGGCGTCCCGTTCGCGCGCGTCGAAGGTGCGCGCGCCGTGCTCGCGCCGGTACGCCTCACCGGCCCGGTGCGCGGGATCGCGATCCACTCCGTCCTGCCCGCGAAGCAGCGCGCGACCTCGCCGCTCGAGATCCTCGATTGCCGCCTCGTGCTCGCGCTCGACGACTTCGCCCAGATGCTCGCGCGCCACGACGTCGTCGAGATCGTGCACATGTCCGTCTACCGCCCGCCCCGGAAATCATGGCCGGAAGGGCGCATCGGCACGAGGCACGACGGCGCGCTCGCGATCGACATCGGTAAGTTCATCCGCAAGGACGGCACCGCGCTCGACGTCGAGAAGGACTTCCACGGGCGCATCGGCACCAAGACGTGCGGTCCCAACACCGGTCCGCAACCGGCGACGCCCGAGGCGCTCACGCTGCGCAGCCTGATCTGTGACGCCGCCGACCAGCGCCTCTTCAACGTCGAGCTCACGCCGGACTACAACTGGCAGCATCGGAATCACTTCCACCTCGAAGTGACCGCCAACGTGAAGTGGTTTCTCGTTCACTGAACCACGCCTCGCTCCTCGTCTCCACCGGCGGGTGACGCGGGGCCTGTCTGGACTCAGCGGCGGCGCCGGCGGACGAGGGCGAGGATAGGCAGCGCCAAGATGGCGACCAGGACGCCGCTCGGCTGACGGGCCGTCGAGCATCCTCCCGTCGCGCTCGGCCCCGCTCCCGGCGGCGCCGACGACGAGGGTGCCGGCGCGGGGATGGGCAAGGGTGTGGGCGGCGGAAGGGCGAGCCAGATGTGGTTGGTCACCACGTGACGGCTGCCGTTCGTGTCCAGGATCTCGACGCGCCAGCGCTCCTCGCCGGTCGCCGGCGCGACGGCGTCCTTCTGGAGCGTGAACGGATCGGTGTCGATCGCGACGTCGTCGCTCGCCTGCCCGTCGTGGACGAAGCGCGCTTTGTACCCGACGCCGCCGGTGATGGTCGCCGTGAGGTGCGCGCCCGCGGCCGTCACCTTGTCCCCCGCCACCGCGTCGCCCGCGGAGAAGGCGACCATCGGATCCGACGGCCCCTGGAGGCGCACGACGACGTGCCCCTTCTTGATTCCATCGACGATCGCGGCGGCCGAGAGCTCGTCGGCGAGGACCATGGTAGTCGGATCGCCGATGGGGCTCGCGAGCGCCCCCGTGGCTTTTCCGGCTTGATGATCGTCGCTGCCGCCCACGGGCACCACGTGGTAGCCGGCCGCGACGAAGCTCTCCCAGAAGGCGATCGTCGGCTCCTGGAACAGCAGCGATGCTTGCTGGAGCCCGCCGGTCCCGATCTCCACCCCGCCGACGAAGTCCATGCCGAGCGGCTGATGCCACGAGCACCCGATGCACTGGTTGCCGACGTCGAGGAGCGCGTGGTTGACGGAGAAGATCGCCCCTTGCGCGACGATCTGCCGTGCGGCCTCTTGTATCGTCACGCCGGGCTGACCGATCTTGTGGTCGACCCACTTCGTCGCGCCGATGGCGTTCGCGTGGCCGTGGTAGGTCGTGTATTCGATGCCCGGCACGAGGAGCAGGTCCGGATGCCGGCTCTGCGCGTCGCCGAAGAAATCGAGCTGCGTGATCGTGTTGTGGTCGCTCACCTCGACGAAGTCGAGGCCACGGGCGCGTGCGAACGTGGCGATCTCGTCGAGCGAAGGGCGCGCGTCGGTGCTCTCGAGCGAGTGCACGTGCAGATCGCCCGCGTAGTAGCGGCGCCCTGTCGCGAGCGCGGCGTGTGGCACGTACGGCGCGCGATTGCCCTGCGGCGCGAGGGTCGGCGCGGCGCGGAGCGTGACGGTGACGTGGTACTTCGCCGGGAGCTCGACGACCTTCGCCTTGCCCGCGATGACGTTCCACGTGCCTGCCGCGATCCCACCGGGAACGTACGCCCGCGACGCCGCCGACACGCCCACGACCGCGTCCTCCGTCGTTCCCCCGCCCCACCCGCGGTACCCGCCGTTCTGATCGGAGAGCCCCCAGTCGAGGATGTTCGCGTCGCTGAGATCGTCGTGATGGACCTGGATCTCGGCGGTGCCCGCGGGGACCGTGAACGGGATGAAGAAGTGCTCCGGCCCGTCCTTCGGCACGTCGCCGTCGAACGTCAGCGTCTGATCGGCGAGGGCAACGCGCGGAAGGGCGAGCGCCAGCGCAACTGCGGCGCTCGCGAGCCGCGCGTTGTTGGACCCGGGGAACATCGACGCAGATCGTAGCGCCGCCAGGGCGCCTCGGGGCAGGAGCGGTGACTTTGCCTCTTCTTTTTCTTCGTTCAACTATTTATTATTATTGATTATTTTTACAACCATGTGTTTTCAATGGGGAGAACGTAGGCGAACGTGCGTAGATGTAGGTATGACGTTCGACGTGCACGTTCAAGCGCTCGTAGGTCGTGTGGGCACCGAGGTCCTCACCTTCACACCCGGCCACTCGATCACGGTAGGCACCGAAGCGGACTGCGTCGTCACCGCGGACGGTGTGCGGGGCGTTCACGGGTGCCTCGCGTATTTCGACGGTGAGCTGTGGGCGCTGAGCTCCAGCGTCGCCGAGCCCATCTTCGTGGACAAGCTGCCGGCGATCATGTGGACGGCGGTCCCGACGGGATCCCTCCTCTCGATCGGCGGCGCGCGCCTGCGCGTCGCCGAGGGCCAGCCCGCCGTCGACGTCGACCTCACCGAGCTCCACCGCCCCAGCCTCCGCCTCCGCGTGCCCCGCTACGGCAGCTGGATGTCCGTGTGAAGCCACGGCGCTCCGGCTTGGCGGAGCGCGCGCGCCGCCGTTCGAAGGTGCATCGAGCGCGAAGCTGAGCTATCGGCTCGGGCGCGATGACGACGCCGCTCGATGCCACCCCGGAGGCCGCTCCGGACGCCGCCACCGGCGCCGCTCCCCCGAAGACGCGCGATCTCTTCGGCCACCCGATCGGGCTCTACGTCCTCTTCTTCACCGAGATGTGGGAGCGCTTTTGCTACTACGGCATGCGCGCCCTGCTCGCGCTGTATGTCGCGCACCACATCTCGAGCGTCGACATCGCGCCGCAGGTGGCGGGGCTCTCCGCCGTTCGCGGCGGCATCGAATCGGTCTTCGGGAAGCTGGACGACGAGCAGTTCGCCGACCAGATCTACGGTCTCTACACGGCCTTCACCTACCTGACGCCGCTCTTCGGGGGCATCCTCGCCGATCGCCTCATCGGGCAGCGCAAGAGCGTCGTCATCGGCGGCGTCATCATGGCGATCGGCGAGTTCATGATGATGAAGGAGTCGCTGTTCTTCCCGGCGATGCTCACCCTCGTCATCGGCAACGGGTTCTTCAAGTCGAACATCTCGACGCAGGTGGGCGGCCTCTACCCGAAGGGGGACGAGCGCCGCGATCGCGCGTTCAACATCTTCTACGTGGGTATCAACTTCGGCGCCTGGCTGTCGCCGTTCATCTGCGGGACGCTCGGCCAGAGCAGGGACGCCGCCGGGCACCAGCGCTGGGCGTGGGGCTTCGGCTCGGCGGGCGTCGGCATGATCGTGGGACTCTGCATCTATCTGTGGGGGCAGCGCTACCTCGCGCCCGACCAGATCATGAGCAAGCAGGCGGAGGACGCGGCAAAGACCGCGGTCCCCAAGAAGCCGCTGACGAAGGGCGAGTGGGCGCGGATCATCGCGCTCGTCGTCCTGTGCGCGCTCAACATCTCGTTCTGGGGCGTGTACGAACAGCAGGGCAACTCCCTCCAGTTCTGGGCCGACGGCAAGGCGGAGCTGCACATCCTGCGGTGGCTCGGCAGCGAGTGGGAGATGCCGTCGACGTGGTTTCAATCGGTGAACCCGATGTTCATCTTCACGCTCACCGCGGTCATAAACCCGTTCTGGGCCTACCTCGCGAGGAAAGGAAAGGATCCGTCGAGCGTCGCGAAGATGGCCATCGGCTGCCTCCTCCTCGGCGTTTCGTTCCTCATCATGATCGGCGGCGGGCGCGTCGTCGACGGCGGGCACAAGGCGAGCTTCGGGTGGCTCGTGGGGTGCTCGTTCCTGCTCACGTTGGGCGAGATCTACCTTTCGCCCGTCGGCCTGTCGCTGGTGACCAAGATTTCGCCGCCGCGCATCGTCAGCATGATGATGGGCATGTGGTTCCTCTCGAGCTTCTTCGGCAACTACGCGTCGGGGTACCTGGCGACGTTCGCGAACCGCATGACGAACAGCTCGTTCTTCTTGCTCCTCGCCGTGATCTCGCTCGCGACCGGCGTGCTCATGATCGTGCTCTACCGGCCGCTACGGCGCGCGATAGGGGACGAGAACGCGCCAGCGCACGCCTGAGGAGCCTGCGGTGGGGGTCCTGACGCAGTCGCCGAAGCTGAGGTACGCTCCGTAGCGTGAGGTTCTCTGGCGCGCGGAGCATCTTGGCGGCGGCGACGCTGGCCCCCCTCGCGTGCGCGTCCGTCCTCGGGATCGAGCCTTTGGGGTACGGACCCGCCGTGGCGGCGCTCGACGCGGGTACCGGCGGCGACGGCGATGCGCAGGGTCCCGACGCGCCCCCCCCCGATCCGTGCGCGAACGTCGACGCCGCTGCCGGACTCGACACGCCGGACGTGCTGGTGATCCCGGACAAGCTCGCGTGCGACGACGCGGGGGGCTTCGTCGACCCGCTGAGCGATCCGGCGAACTGCGGGCGCTGTGGCCACGTGTGTCCGGGCAGCCTCTCGAACCGATGCAGCAGCGGGCGGTGCGCGCCGGAGCCGATCGCGAAAGATCCGTTCTCCGCCGCGGTCTTCGCGGTGGCGGGGGAGCGCGTCTACTGGGTGTTCGCCAGCGGCGCGGCCGGCTCGGCGGTCCAGTCGGCGCCCGTCTCCGGCGGCCCGCCCCTCGCGCTCGTCGCGCCCGACTCGGGGTTGGCGGTGCGCGGCGCATCGCTCCTCGGCGATACGGTCTACGTCGGCGGCACCGGCCTTTCTGCAGTCCTGATCGACGGCGGCGCGCGCCGGACGCTCTCGCAGCTGCAGGGCGAGGTGATCACCCATGTCGCCGCGTCCAGGACGACGCTCTTCGTGCTCAACGCCTCGAGCCGGCGCGCGGGCTACGTCGACCTCGCCGGCGCGGGCGCCGCGACCCTGTTCGCTGCCGTTGCCGGCGGCGTATACGATCTCACCAGCGACGAGACGCAGGCGTACTGGCTCCAGTCGTCCGATCTCGCCGTCGCGGACGACACCACACGAAGCCCGCGCACGTTCCCTCAGCCCGTCGCGCCGGACACCGTGGCGATCGACGCCCGCTACGTCTACCTCTTCGATCCGACGACGCGCACCCTCGTCCGCCGCGCGCGCGCGAACCTCACCGCGCCGCCGGTCGTCCTGGCTCGTCTTCCCGGGCAAGCAGAGACCGTCCTCCGCATGACGGTGGACGACCAGAACGTCTACGCCGTTGCCGGCGCCGGCGGGAGCAGCACGCGGCTCTCGCTCCTCGCGATTCCGAAGTGCGGCGGCGCGCCCGTCCTCCTCGTCGACGGCGAAGACATCACCGACGGCCTGGCCGCTGCGGGAGGCTACGTCTACTTCGGGACGCTGTCGGGGGACGTCGCCCGCGTCGCAAGGTAGACGGAGCGGGCGTCGGCATCGCACCATCCCGTGCGACGGCATCGCGTACGAGGTGGAGCACGATGAACGGCAACAACGAG
The DNA here is from genome assembly GCA_025359105.1 of Myxococcales bacterium. GTDB lineage: Bacteria > Myxococcota_A > Polyangia > Polyangiales > Polyangiaceae > JANYHK01. The sequence goes on from JANYHK010000096.1 coordinate 22,642, forward strand.
GACAAGAGCACGAACCTCCGGGGGGCCTACGACCAGACCAGGGCGCGCGCCGCGGCAATCAGGCGCGCGGCCTCCAGGCGCGTCGGAAGGCCAAGCGCTGCCGCCTCGTCTCGCGACGCAGCCGCGATGTCGCCCGGCTCGAGCGCCGCGAGCGCGGCCTCCTTTGCGGCGGCAGCGCGCGCGCTCCCGGCCCACGCGTCGACCTGGTGTGAGAGCAGGGCGTGGCGCGTCTCGTCTTGCGCGATGCGTCGCATGGCCGCGCGGACCCGCGGATCGCGCGCGTGGAGCGCCTGGAAGTGGGCGACGATCGCCGCCAGCGTCTCGCCGACGCATCCCTCGCGGGCGTTCTCGACGGCGAGCTCCTCGCGCCCCCGGACGGGCAGTCGCGGCACGTGCGGGATCGTCGCCGGCACCCCGTAGCGCGCGGCGAGGGCTCCCATCACGCGCGCATGGCGGGTCTCGTCGTTCTGCGCGCGGTGCGCCGCGCGAACGAGCGCGCGCGGGGCGCCGTGGCGACGGAGCTCGCGCGCGAGCCGCTCGAACGCGGGTACGCTGGCCGCTTCGAGCGCCGCCGACGCTGCGAGCCATCCGCCGGCGCCCGCGCGACGGCCGCGCGGCGTGAACCCCTCGGGCCGCCGACCGCTGCCGAACGACGGCGGCGCGAGGATCGTCGGGTCGTGGCAGTGGACGGCGTCGACGTCGCAGGCGACGACCCATTCGTCCACCTCCGCGTCGGCCGTCTTGTAGAGCGGACGGAGCTCGGGTGGCGCACAATGGTGGACGCGCTCCACGCCCATTTCGGATGCGCACAGCGCCTCGCACGACGAGAACGTGCCCAGGCGCGCGATGCGAAAGCCCCCGTTCGGCGTCGCCTCGAGGTCCGCCGTCCCATACCGGAGCTCGCGCTTCTCGGGCCCCTCGCTGCACGCAGGAGTGGGCGCGTAGCAACCGGCGCCGGCGACGACGAGCGCCGCGTAGAAGATGGCATGCGAGAAATCATCCATGACAGGCCTCACAGCAAGGGGATCGCGACGGCGACGCCGATGTACGGAACGAGGACGAAGCGGCTCATCGGGCAGCTCTCGGGCGTGCAGCGCGCATTGACGAGGACCCCGTCGTGCGGGTTCACGACCGCGCCCAGGCCGAGGAAGGGGCGCGCGCGGTAGCCTTGAAAGGCGCGCTCCATCGAGACCTCGAGGTTCACGAAGTGGGCGCGACCGAAGTAACGCATCGGCGGCTCCCGGCGGTTCATGTTCGGCCAGATCAGAAATGAAGGGTCCTGCGCGATGGCGACGAAGCGGCCGCTCGACCAACCCGCGCCGAGGCCGAGCGCCGTTCGTCGATCGAGGACGATGCGCCCACGCGCGCCCGCCTCGATCTGGATGCCTTCGGTGCCGAGCCCGCCTCCACCATGGAGGTCCAGCCACCTCACCGGCCGAACCACCGCCCCCGCGCCGAGCCACCCGAGCGGCGTACCGATCCCGGTCGAGCCCTCGAGCGCGAGCCCTGCCCGCTCCGAAGCCGGGGAGCGCTTCGACATGGGGACCTCGTCCTCGGCCCGTGCGGAGAGCGACGAGAGCGCGCTCGCGAGAACGACGAGCACCGCGACGCGAAGGCGCAAGCGACATTGCAGGAGGTGAGCGGGCATCGAGCCGTAAGCTCAGCACGTCCCGCGCCAACGCGATTGCGCGCGCAACCCCCCGGAATCCCAGAACTGGACCACTGACTCAGTGGTTCAACCACTTTGCAGTTCGCACCTGAAGTGTGAAGAATCGTTCGCGGTGGCCTCGCCGGCGCCCAAGAGGTCCGGCCCTTACTTCACGCCGCCCTTCTTGCGCGCGTCGGGGGTGAGGTCGGGGTTCTGCCAGTACGAGGTGAGCTTCTTCTCGTCCTCGGTGAAGCCGACCATCTGCATCTCCGCCTCGATGGCCGTCGCGCCGTCGGGGACGTCCTGCTTGCCGACGCACGAGAAGGTGATGACGGCCTTCTCGCTGGCCTTCATCACGCCCTGGAACATGTTGCCGCCGCACGTGTGGAACGGCTTGTCCTTGGCGGGGAGCGCCTTGCCGGCCTTGTCGTAGAAGTAGACGGCGATCTTTCCGTAGAGGATGACCTGCGTGGATTTGTTCGTGACGCGGAACGACGGGCCCTTGTCGTCCATCTTGCCGGTCCACGTCACCTCCATCATCCGTGCGGCGCCTTTGCCGACGCACGGCTTGCCGAAGGTGCCGTCGCCGGCGGAGCCCTTCGGACATTCGACAGGGACGGCGGGCGCGGCGCTGGCCGTGGCGCTCGGCGCGGGCGCGCTCGCGGGGGGCGGCGCGGACGCAGCAGAGGCCGCGCTGGCGGCGGCGCCCGGCTTGGCCTCGTCCTTGGAGCAGCCGATCGTCGCCCCCGCGATGGCCATGCCGATCATGCCGACCACCCAGCTCGTCCCATATCGCATCGTTCGCTCGCTCGTTGCCGCGCGCGCCCTGTGCGCGCCGGGGGAACCGTCACGTTAGAGCGAACGTCGTTTGCACGGAACGGGCAAACGACGTCCCTGCAGGATGTTCGAATCCTCCGACCGCGCTACCCGCGCAGGCGCGTGAGCGTCTCCGCGAAGTCCTTCGGCGGATCCATCGTCCACTTCACGTCCTCTTCGGTCGCCGGGTGCACGAAGCCGAGCTCGGCCGCGTGGAGCATGAGGCGGGGTGCGGGAATTTGCTCTCCCGGCCACCCGCGCACATAAACGCGCTCGCCCACGATGGGGTGCCCCGACTCCGACAGGTGCACGCGGATCTGGTGGGTGCGCCCCGTCTCGAGGCGGCAGGCGATAAGGGTGGCGCTCTTCAGCTTCTCGACGACCTCGACGTGCGTGATCGCGAGCTGCCCCTCGTCGCCACGCGGCCGCGAGCCGCGCAGGCCGTCGCCGCGGTTCGGCACGATGTGAGAACGAAACGTGCGCCCGACCACGGTGCCGTGCGCGAGCGCGAGGTAGCGCCGGTGCACGGTGTGTGCGCGGAACTGGCCGGCGAGGCTCTGCTTGGCCGCCCAGGTGCGCGTGAAGACGACGAGCCCGCTCGTCTCCTTGTCGATGCGGTGGACGACGCCCAAGGTCGGCCTCGCGTGGCGGTCGGACCGCGCATCCATTCGCGACAGCGCCGCGCGGACGCGCTCGTCGAGGGTTCCGGTCTCCGACTCGTCGAAGGGGACCGTGCTGATGCCGCTCGGCTTGTTCACGACCACGACGTGCGGGTCGATGTAGACGATCGCCCCCTTCGGCAGGTCCGTCGCCGGGCGCGGCTTCTGGGCGTTCATGGAGAGGACGAGGCTCGCCCCCGGCGCGACCTTCTTCGTCGCGTCGGTCCACACCTCGCCGTCGACGCTGATCTTGCCACGCTCGATCCACCGGCGCGCCTCGCCCCAGCTGACCTCGAACGCGGCGCGAACCGCAGCGTCGAGGAGCACGCGGCCGGCGTCTTTCGGGACGTTCTTCTGGGTCATTCGAGGTAACTTTGCGCCGATCCGAAGCGTTTTGGGCAGATGAGAACCTGTGCTTGACTTCGGGGGTCCAAACTCAGCACAATCGTCGAGAAATTCGGGACTTGTCGCATCATTTCCAAGTCTCCTAGAGGAGCCTGATCGTGGCCAAGACTCTGCTCGCAGTCGATGACAGCGTGACGATGCGCAAGGTGCTCGAGATTACCTTCAGCGGTGAGGACTTCAACGTCATCACCGCGGGAGGGCACAAAGACGCGCTGGCGAAGCTGACCGAAGAACCGGCGGTGCTCGTCATCGACACGGCCCTCGGCGGTGAAGATGGGTACGCCCTCGCGAAGGAGGTCCGCAAGCGGAACCCGAACGCGACCATCGTGATGATGGCGAGCCGGCACAACGCGTACGACGCCGCCAAGGGCAAGGACGCGGGCGCCGACGACTTCATGGACAAGCCGTTCGACACCCAGCAGATGATCGACAAGGTGCGCAAGGCCGCCAACGTCCGCGACGGTGGGAGCCCACTCACCACGGCGCCGTCCACCGCCAAGCCCCCCGCCGCTGCCGCCCGCGGCGCCGTTCCGCCGATCGAGCAGCGCAGCACCCAGCCGTCGCTCGGCGGCGCCGCTGCCGGCACGCGCCAGCGCGCCGCCACGCTCATGTTCGGACACGAGCCGACGACGGGGGACTTGAAGGTCGTCGACGCGTCGCCCGCGTCCAAGCCCGAACCCGCAGCAGTCGCCAAGCCCGAACCCATGAGGCACCCGACACCGATGCCCGTCTCGAACGTGCCCCCCGCGACCGTCGCCGCCACGCCCGCCGCACTTCATTCGCCCTCGGCCAACGTCGGCGCCGCCGTCAATGGCGCGCTCGCCGGGAAGCTGCAGGGTCTCGGCCTTACCGCGGCGCAAGCCGACGCGGTCCTCGCGCTCTCGCGCGAGGTGGTCGAGCGCGTCGTCTGGGAGGTCGTCCCGGTCATGGCCGAGGCGCTCATCAAAGAAGAGCTCGCGCGCCTCACCAAAGAGGGCTGAGCGTGTGCCGCTCCCGGCACCCCTGATGGCGGGGCCCGGGTTTGTGGTAAGTCCGCTGCATGAGCAGCGATAGCTCCAGCCCCGACCTCTCCAAGCCCTACGAGCCGCGCGAAGTCGAGGAGCGCTGGTACGCGTTCTGGGAGAAGCACGGCGTCTTCGAGGCGAACGACGATCCGAACGACGCGCGGCCGGCGTACGTCATCCCGATGCCGCCGCCCAACGTCACGGGGTCGCTGCACATGGGGCACGCGCAGCGCTGCACGCTCGAGGATGCGCTCATCCGCTGGTACCGCATGCGCGGGTACAACGCGCTCTGGCAGCCGGGCATCGATCACGCCGGCATCGCCACGCAGACCGTCGTAGAGCGCCAGCTGCAGCGCGAGGGCAAGACCCGCCACGATCTCGGCCGCGCCGAGTTCGAGAAGCGCGTGTGGCAGTGGAAGGCGGAGAGCGGCGGACGCATCTCGGTGCAGCAGCGCGTGCTCGGCGCGTCGCCCGACTGGCGGCGCACCAAGTTCACGATGGATCCGGACATGAGCCGCGCCGTCAAGGAGGCCTTCGTGCGCCTCCACGAGGACGGCAACATGTACCGGGCGACGCGCCTCATCAACTGGTGCACCACGTGCCGGACGGCGCTCTCCGATCTCGAGGTCGAGAACGAGGAGGGCGCGAACGGCGAGCTTTTCGAGTTCGCGTACAAAGTCGACGGTGAGGGTGACCGCGAGATCGTCGTGGCCACGACGCGCCCCGAGACGATGCTGGGCGACACCGCGGTGGCCGTGCACCCCGACGATCCCCGCTACACGTCGTTGCACGGGAAATTCCTGATTCATCCGTTCATGGACAGGAAGGTCCCGATCGTCACCGACGCGATCCTCGTCGACATGAAATTCGGCACCGGCGCCGTGAAGGTGACGCCGGCGCACGACTTCAACGACTTTGCGACCGGCAAGCGGCACGGCCTCCAGGAGATCAACATCTTCAACCTGGACGGCACCCTCAACGACGAGGGCGGCCCATTCAAGGGGCTCGACCGCAAGCGCGCGCGCACGGCCGTGAAGAAGGCGCTCGAAGAGAAGGGTCTCGCGCGCGGAAGCAAGCCGCACGTGCTCACCCTGCCGAAGTGCCAGCGCTCCGGCGACGTCGTGGAGCCGATGATCTCGACGCAGTGGTTCTGCAAGATGCAGGACATGGCAAAGATGGCGATGGCGGCCGTCAAGGACGGCCGCACGCAGATCATCCCCGAGGAGTGGGTGAAGACGTACGACCACTTCCTGGGCGAGATCCAGGACTGGTGCGTTTCGCGGCAGCTCTGGTGGGGGCACCAGATCCCTGCGTGGCACGGCCCGAACGGGGAAATCCGCGTCGCGCGCGAGCGACCGCCGGAGTGCACGGAAGAGGCGGGCTGGACGCAGGATCCCGACGTGCTCGACACCTGGTTCTCGAGCGCGCTCTGGCCGTTCGCGACGCTCGGCTGGCCGGACAAGACGCCGGCGCTGGCGAAGTTCTACCCGACGAACCCCAAGCAGCTCAGCGATCTCGAGACCGGCTACGACATCCTCTTCTTCTGGGTCGCCCGGATGATGATGTTCGGTCTCTACTTCATGAAGGAGGTCCCCTTCCGCCGCGTGCTCCTGTCCGGGCTCATCGTCGACGAGACCGGCGACAAGATGAGCAAGGTGAAGGGCAACGTGATCGATCCGCTCGATCTCATCCACGGCGCCGAGTTCACCGAGATCGTCAAGAAGACGCTCCCCGGCGCGCCGGAAGCGGAGGCGATGGCGAAGTTCAAGAAGGCGTACCCGTCGGCCGCGGCGATGGGGGGGAGCTTCCCGGCGTTCGGCGCCGACGCGCTGAGGTTCACGCTCGCGACGTTTCCGCCGTCGAACAAGCGCATCGCGCTCGCGCCCAAGCGGCTGGAGGGCTACCGCCACTTCGTGAACAAGATCTGGAACGCGACGCGCTTCTCGCTCGACCAGATGCAGGGCATCGCGTTCACGGAGAACCCGAAGCCGAAGTCCTTTTACGCGCGCTGGATCGTCTCGCGGTTCTCGAACGCCGTGCGCATCGCCAACTCGGGCATCGAGGGCTTCCGGATCGACGAGGCGGCCAACGAGGCCTACCGCTTCTTCTGGAACGATCTCTGCGACTGGTACCTCGAGCTGACGAAGACCGTGCTCGCCGAGGGCAGCCCGCTCGCGGGCCAAGCCGACGACGTCCGGGCGGCGCTCGCGTACGTTCTCGAGGGCTCCTTGCGTCTCCTGCACCCGATGATGCCGTACGTCACCGAGGAGCTCTGGCAGCGCGTTCCGAAGCCGGCGTCGCGCAAGGCGTCGATCGCGTTCGGTCCCTATCCCAGCCCGGAGCTCGAGGGGAGCGGGGGCGATCCCGATGCCGAGGCGTCGATGGACATCGTGCAGAAGGCGATCAGCGCGGCGCGCACTATCCGCAGCGAGCACGAGATCTCGCCGGCGAAGTTCGCGCCGGTGGAGTTCCGGACCGACAGCGACGCGCTCGCGAAGCTCCTGGGAGAGATCGCGTTCTCCGCCCGCACGCTGATGCGCACGACCGACTTGCCGACGATCGCGAAGATCGGCGGACCGCGCGCCGCCGGTACCGTGGTGAGCGTGGTGGCGACCGACGCCGGGCCCATCGAGGTGCTCGTCGGATTGAAGGGGCTCGTCGACAAGGCCACCGAGCTCGCGCGCATCGAGCGGGAGGTGAAACGCATCGACAAGGACATCCAGGCGACCGAGAAGAAGCTCTCGAGCAAGGCGTTCGTCGAGAAGGCCCCCAAGGAGGTCGTCGACGAAGCGAACGCGCACCTCGGCCAGCTCAAGGCGGCGCGGGCGCGCCTCGAGGAGTCGCGCAAGCTGGCGGACGAACTGTGACGTTCACCGTCGAGTCGCGCGAGGGGCTCGAGAGCCTCGTCCTCGGTGATTCCGCCTCGCGAGGCTCGCTCGTCCTCGCGCCGTCGCGCGGTGGGCTGGCGACGCGCCTCGTGCTCGGTGGGGTGGACGTCTTCTACCTCGACGAGGCCACGCTGGCCGATCCCACCAAGAACGTCCGCGGCGGCAACCCGGTCCTCTTCCCGCAGCCGGGCAAGCTCACCGGCGACGCGTTCACGCACGCGGCCAGCGCAATGGCGGGGACGCTCAAGCAGCACGGCTTCGCGCGCAACCTGCCCTGGGACGTCGCCCGCACGAGCACCGAAGGCGCCGCATCGGCCACGTTGCGCCTCGCGTCGAGTGAGGCGACACGTGCGGCCTACCCGTGGGACTTCACTGTAGAGTACACGTATACGCTCACGAGCGGTCTCCTGCGCATCGACCAGCGCTTCCTGAACCGCAGCGCGACGCCCATGCCGTTCGGCGCGGGGTTCCACCCCTATTTTTTGCTGCCGCAGTCGGAGAAGGGTGACGCCAAGATCGGCACCCGCGCCGCGCGCGCCTTCGACAACGTGACGAAGAAGGACATCGTCCTGGGCGGCATCGATCTCACGTCGAAGGAGATCGACCTTCACCTCCACGACCACGGCGCCGCGCCCTGCACGCTCACATGGGCAGGCGGCGAGATCGTCGTCCGCGGCTCCCGCGAGTTTTCCCACTGGGTCGTGTGGACGCTGGCGGGCAAGGACTTCGTCTGCGTGGAGCCCTGGACGTGCCCGGGCGACGCGCTCAACAGCGGAGAGCGCCTCCTCGTGCTCGCGCCCGGCGAAGCGCGCACGCTCTGGGTAGAGATCGCGCGGTAGCTTCGGTGGTAGCCTGGATTCCATGCGAATCGTCGCGGTGGCGGACACCCATCTGTTCCACCGCGAGCTCGCAGTTCCCTATGGGGACGTCTTCCTGCACGCCGGCGATCTCTGCCGCGGCGGGAGCCTCGCCGAGCTGGCCGAAGCCCTCGAGTGGATCGCCGAGCTGCCGCATCCCACCAAGATCGTCGTCGCCGGAAACCACGACATGTGTCTCGAGGACGCGCCGGATCGCGCGCGCCCGCTCGTGGCCGCCGTGGCGACGTACCTGGAGGACGAAGGCGCCGTCATCGGCGGTGTACGCTTCTGGGGCTCGCCGTGGCAACCCGCGTACAACGGGTGGGGGTTCAACTTGCCGCGCGGCGAGGCGCTCGTCGCCAAGTGGGCGAGGATCCCGGCGGCGCTCGACGTCCTCGTGACGCACGGGCCGCCCGAGGGGATAGGCGATCGCTCGTCGATGGGGGCCGAGCGCGCCGGCTGCCGCGATCTCCGCGCGCGGGTCGCGATGGTGCGCCCGCTCGTCCACCTCTTCGGGCACATTCACGAGGACGGCGGCGCGTGGGAAGAGGACGGCACCACCTTCGTCAACTGCACGACATGGGAGAGCGAGCGACCGCCGACCGTGATCGACGTCGACGTCGTGACGCGAACGGTTCGGGTCGACGCCCCGCCCGCCCGCGTGACCGCGTCCTCGTGGTAGCTACCGCGTGAGGCGCTACTCTCGTTCCTCCGCCTGCGCCGCCTCCCAGAGCTCGATGAACTTCGCCCGCACGGTCGGATCGAGCTCCGCTTCGAGCGTCCGCGGGATGCGCGCGGCCCGTACGAGCTCCAGCACGTCGGCGAGATCCTTCAATCGGTGCGGCGCGCTCATGCCCGACGCGAGCTTCATGTCTACGAGCGACGCCAGCGGCAAGAAGGCGCCGTGTGTTCCGCGCACGGCGACCTTCGCCGGATCGGGAAACCGTACGGACTTCGGCTTGCCGTCGCCGGGATAGTCACCGGCAAGGAGCACGTCGATGGTCACGCCGTTCTCCGTGTCCCGAAGACCCTTGCTCCCCGCAAACTTCTCGACGTAACCGCGCCCCAGGACGAGCGCCTTGAGCGACGCGAGACCTTCCGGCGTCAAGAGCACATCGACGTCGACCGTCACACGCCGGTAGCCGTACTCGTTGAGCGCCATCGCGCCCACGATGGCGTAGGGGATGTTGGCGTCGTCGAGCGTGCGGGTGAGCTTGACGAGCGCGCGCTGTACGTCGGCGTCTCCCATGAAGAATCTCCCGGCGTACGCGACGCCCCCCCAGAACGCCGCTTCGTTGTCGGCGGGAGCGCGCGCGGACATGCGCTACGCAGTATACCCGCCGTGCGTGAACGGGACGATCACGCACGTCTAGGATGACGCGGGGAGGGCGGGGAGCGCAGACTGCACCGAAACCCCAACGCGGCGACCTACATTGGCCTACATATGAAGCGGGCTTTGGAGGGACGGAAGGTTCCTCCTCAGTTCTTTTGCCCCGGGCGTGGGACGAGACGCTGGTTCCCGGCCGCATAAGTTGCTACTTCACGCAGTCGCGAGCCCTTAGACCTATGACCGAGCCCAAGACGCAGGACGCCGACACGGACTCTCCGGCGAAGGAACCTCCCGCCGCCACGAAGGAAAACGGGGCGGCGAAGGCCCACGCCGCCGAACGGCTGGCGGAGTCGGCAGCGGAATCGGCGTCGGAATCGGAGTCGGAGTCGGCGTCGGAGTCGGCGTCGGAAGCGGAGTCGGCGTCGGTGTCCGAAGCGGAGTCGGCGTCGGCGTCCGAAGCGGGGGCGGACAAAGAAGGCGAGGCCAAGGGGCCCCCGCTGCTTGCGCGGGGCAATCCGCTTCGTCGGGTGCGCGGCGGGGTCACGGCCGGCGTCGGTGGCGTGCTGGCGTTCCTCCTGATGTCGCACAACGGGCAGCTGTCGTTCGGCGTGCCGCTCGGGCTCGTCTTCGTGGCGGTGGCGGCCTGGGGGATCATGGATCTCCTCGGCACGTTCGACGACGAAGAGAAGGACGGGATGGTCGTCGCGAGCACGACCACGTTCGCGGCGCTCGGAGGGCCCGTCGCGTTCACCGTGCTCTCGTTCGGCGCGTTCGCCGGCTGCCTCTGGGGCGGGCAAGGCGGCGCCGGGCCGCAGCTGATGTGGGGCGCGCTCGTCACGGTCACGTTCCTCATGTTCGTCCAGGGGCTCTTCCGGATCGGCCAGGCGCTCGGGCCGTGGGCGACGGACGAAGCGGGCAAGCAGCGACCGCTCCTGCGCCGTCACGGCTTCTGGGTCGTGGCCGCCGGCGCGTTCCTCTACTTCCCGATGATGGGGAGCTACTCGCTCTGGGATCCGTGGGAGACGCACTACGGTGAGGTCGCCCGCGAGATCCTCGCGCGCGACGACTGGATCTCGCTCTGGTGGGCGCAGGACGGCTGGTTCTTCTCGAAGCCGATCCTGAACTTCTGGATGCAGTCGGTCTCGATGGCATCGCTCGGCGTCCACTACCAGCCCGACAAGATGCTCGTCGGCGACACGCTGAACGACGCGAGCATGCACCCGGAGTGGGTCGTCCGCGCGCCCGTCGTGCTCCTGACGATCC
>JANYHK010000130.1 GCA_025359105.1 Myxococcales bacterium
TCCCGTGGCGGCCGAGCAGACCCCGTTGGTGCCTCCGTTCTTGCGGATCTCGGCGGCGACGCTGTCGGCGCTGTTCTGCGCGCTCGACTTGGCGATGACGCCGACGCCGATGCCGATGCCGACGCCGACGAGCGCCACGACGCCGCCGACGTAGACCGGGATCATGTTGGCGGGTGGCGCGAGGGGGCTCTTCTTCGGCTCGTTCGCGCGAGTATCCCCGACGTTGACGACAACGGTGTTGTTGTTGTTCGCGTTCGCGTTCGCCTGCGTATCGGTCGGCGCAACCGGCTGCGGCGTCGCGGGCGTGTTGTTCGGGGGGGTGGCCGGCGTGGGGAGCGGCACCGGCACGGGCAAGGGGGCCGCTCCGCCGGGCCCGAACTTCGCCGTCGCCTTCTGGCCGGCGACGGTCGCGACGTTCTGCTCCTCGTTGCCGGCCTTCACCTTGTGCGAGCCGGGCTCGACGTCGAGCGGTTCGGGGAGCGGCGCGGTGCCGGCGCCTTCGCCGTCGACCACGAGGATCGAGCCCGCCGGGGCGATGATCTCGAGGCGCGCGAGCTTCTGGCGCGCTTCGGAGAGGCCGCGCTCGGCGTCCGCGCGCTGCGCGGGCGAGAGGTTCTGCGACTCCCGCAGGTACTGCTGGAAGTACTTGGCGGCTTCGAGCGCGTGGCCCGAGCGGAGCGAGCTCTGCGCCAGGTTCAGGAGCACCGCCGGGTGCTTGCGCAGCGCGTACGCCTGGAGGAACGCGGCGCGCGCGTTCTCGAACTCCCCCTTGTCGTAGAAGCCGACGCCCTCTTGAAAGCGAGCGCGCGCGGCCTTGACCGACGGATCGTCGGCGGGCTGGGCGAAGGCGGGCGCACCGATGGCGATCGGGGCGAAGGCAAAGACAAGGGCGAGTGCGATGGATCGCGTCTTCATGCGTCCCCACTATCTCATATTCCGCGCGCGTCGGCCGAATCGGCGCGCGGGTGCGACCGTCAGAACGGGTTGTCGCGGACGATGCCGCTCGTGGGCTTCTTGGGGGGCGCCGCCGGGGCGCGCGGAGGCGGGTTGTAGTGAGGCACGGCGGCGCGCGGGGGCGGGGGAGGCGGCGGCTCGGGGCGCGCGACCTGGACGGGGGCGGGCTTCGGAGGGTCGACCCTCGCCGGCTCCGGCTTGGGGGGATCGGGCGCCGCGACTACGGCGGCGGCGGCGGTGGTGGCGACAGCGGCTGCGGTGCTCGCGGAAGGCGGCTCCGGCGCGGGCGGCGGAGGAATCTTGGGCTCGTCGTGCGAGATGGCGCTCGCGGTCGGGAGCGCCGCGGCCGGGGTGTCGGGGCCGCTCAGCGCCGCGCGGACGCCGAAGAAGAGCGCCACCGCTGCGACGACCCCACCGAGCGCCAGAACAATGCCCTTGTTGGATTTCCTGAGCGAGCGGAGATCGAGGTCGACCGATGCGTCGCGGCCCGTGGCACGCTGCGGAATCGCGGCAGCCGGGGCCGGCCCGCGCGCCGCGGGAGGGCGCCCCGCCGGCCGGGCCTGCTTGGGCGCCGGGGCCGGGCTGGCCAGGGGGGCCGTAATAGGCGCGTGCATCGCAGCCATGAGATCGCGGTTGCCGTTGACGCTCCCGAGCCTCTGGACGTCGCCCGCGTTCATGTTCGCCGGCCCCGCGGCGAACGGCGCGTCGTCGAGCTCCCACATCGGCGTGAACGACGCCGCGAACTTCTCGGCATCCTCCGGGGAGACGTCGCCGAAGGGCACGGGACCGGCGCCGTTCGTCGGGTTGGGAAGGTTCGCGTTTGCCATGATGGACCTTTCGACGAAGAGCAAGTGCCGACGATCTACGCGCACAGACGAAAGTAGCTGCCCACGGAGCGTCGCTAAACGGTAGCACTCCCACTGTGCCCCCTCAAACGCTCCGAGTTACAAAAAAGATTGCCAGGACGCGGACATAGGTGTGTCCAGGGAGGACATCCCGACGTCCAGGCAGCGCCTGCGGCGCGAGCGCCAACCCCGCGTAACCGCTGGTTGTCGCTGGCGGCTAGCCGCGGGTCACTGGCCGAATTCTTTTCGAAGCGCGTCGTCCCACTCGTCGGAGACCTTGCCGACGGTGTCCAGCAGGTCCTCGAACTCCTCGTAGTCGAGGCCCGACAGGCGGCGGAGGGCGCGGACGAAGACTTCGTCCTTCTGGGCGTCGATGGCGAACGCGGCGTCGGCGGTCGTCAGGAAAGAGAGCTCGAGGATGCGGCGATAGAACGTCTCGCGTCCGGTGGCGGGGACCGGCATGATGGGGGCGAGGAACAGGAGGACGCCGTGGTCCTCGAGGACGTTGATACCGATGCTGGCCGAGCCTTTCCGGAGCTGCGTGTAGCCTTGGTCGTCGAGGGGATCGAGCTTCGCGCCGGCGCGTCCGCCGAATCGCGCGATGTAAGCGTTCACCATCGTGCGTGCGTCGGCGAAGACCTGTCCGGTGCTTCGGTCCGCGTAGATGGGGGCGGCTGCGGTCGTCGTTTGGGACACGTGGCACTCCTCTCGAGGACGGAACCTCCCGAGAATACCGCGTCTCGTCGGGCGTGGGGGCCGCTTCTTCGCCGCGTCGCGGCCACAGGCCTGGTGGTCTTTGCCGCCGGCTGCGGGGGAAAGGACGGCCCGGCCGACGCCGGCACGGGCGAGGACACCTCGGAGATCGCCCGGGCGCAGGCCATGTTGACGGCGCCGGATCCGCTGCCCGCCAGGCCCGAAGTCCTCTCGCTCGCGCAAGCGGTCGAGGCGCGTGCGGTCCGGGAGGGGGCGGGGGCGCGCGCCGTGGAGCTCCATCGCCTGGCGGCACGGCTCCTGGAGCGCATGTGGCGGACCGAGGGGCGTGAGCAGGACTCGAAGGAGGCCATCGACCTCTATCGCGCGGCGGCGCGCGAGGTGGGGGCGCCGGGCGCCTGCGACGCCGGGCTCGCGGGGGCCATTCTGACGGGGGACGTCGCGCGCGACGCCGGGACCTCGTACGCGGAGCTCTATCGCGTGCAGCGACGGTTCGCAGCGGCACCGGCCGCGAAGGGCGCCGACGCGGGCGGGGGCGCGGGAACGGGAACAGGAACCGCGACGGGAACCGGATCAGGCACGTGCCTGGGGCGCATCGAGGCGCTGCTCACGTCGCTCCAGGCGTTTCGCCCGCCGGCCCGCGTCCTCGAGGCTATCGACGAAGGGCTCGCCGGCGAGGGGGCGCTTGGCGTGGCCGGCTCGCTGGACGGCGGCCGCCCGACGGTGCGCGTTGCCGGGACGACCCCGCAGATCGTGCGGCTGGAGCAGTGGCCCGGGAACGAGAGCGCGCGCGTCGTCGTCCACCTCGATCGCCCGGCCGCGCACTTCCGCGTCGTCGACGAGGTGGCCGCGGCGGGGCACGCCGCACGCACGTTCCTCGAGCTGGACGGCGTAGACGCAGGGGGCCCGCCGCGCGACGCGCCGATGGCGGGCATCGTGACGCGCGTACGCACCGAAGCCACGTCCACGGGCGCGCGCGTCTCGCTGGATTTCGCCGGGCGCGCGTACCGCCGCGTCTTTCACCTGCTCGAGCCCTACCGCGTCGTCATCGACGTCGCGCGCAATCCGCCCGGCTCGTCACCCAACGGCGCGCGGTCGGCATCGCGCGTGATCCTCGACCCGGGGCACGGCGGCAGCGATCCGGGTGCGATCGGACCGACCGGCGCGCGCGAGAAGGACGTGACGCTCGACATCGCTCATCGCGCCGCGCCCACGCTCGCGAAGCTGGGCATCCAGGTGGCGCTCACGCGCGACGACGATCGCTTCGTCTCCCTCGAAGAACGCACCGCGCGCGCCAACGCGTTCAACGCGGATCTCTTCATCTCGATCCACTGCAACGCCGCCGAGGGCCGCGGGCGCCACGGCATCGAGACCTACGTCCTCGACACGACGCGCGACGATCTGGCGGCGCGCGTGGCGTCGCGCGAGAACGCCACGAGCCAGGCCGCGACCGCCGAGCTCGGCTCGATCCTCGCGAACATGCGCATGGCCGATCAAGCCTCCCGCTCGACGAAGCTCGCCGAGCTTCTCCAGCGGGCGACGATGTCGTCGGTCAGACCGAAGTTCCCGGACGCGGTCGACGGTGGAATTCACACCGCGGGATTCTACGTGCTCGTGGGCGCACGGATGCCGGGGGTCCTGTTCGAGACCAGCTACATCTCCAACCCCCTGGAGGAGGAGAGGCTGACGAGCGGCGAGTACAAAGCACGACTCGCCGACGGGATCGTGAACGCGGTGCGGGCTTACCGGGAGGGGCGGTAGAGCCCATCTCGATCACCCTTCTCGACGTTTACGGGCAAGACAGTACATGGACCGTGCCTAGTCGAGCGCCAAGACACTCTCGAGCGCCGCCCGCACCGCCGGCGCATCGAAGCCGGCGACGAACCGGTGCGCCCCCGCGGCGAGTAGCTCGCTCGCGCCGCTGTCGGTCTCGGCGAGCGCGACGATGCGGAGGTGACGCGTGGTCGCGTAGCGGGTGAGTCGCGCGACGCAACGCAGTGCCGCGCTTCCGAGTAGCGCGACGTCGACCGCGAGCGCCTCGGGGGCGGTTCGGTCCAGGTCGACGAGCGCCTCGAAGGCGTCTTCGTACGCGACGATCTCCGCGCGACCGCGGAGCCCGCGCTCCGCCGTGGAGATGACGCCGGCGTCGACGCAGGCCATCGCCACCTTGGGACGCACGGCGGCGAGCTCTCTCGGGATCGCGTGGCCGTAGGTCCGCAAGAAGGCGATCACGTCGAGCCGATAAAACCGGAGGTGACGCCCGCAGGTGCGGTGGCTGGGGAGCGCGCCGCGCGCTGCCCAGTTGTGGATCGTCTTCAGGTCCACGTTGCAGAAGCGCGCGAGCGCGGCCGCCGTGCAGACCGTCATGGGCGCGGAGAAGCCTCGGGGAGCCAGCGCTCGCCGCGGAGAACGAAGCGCGAGGTCCCCGCCACCCGCGCCTCGCGGACCTCGTGCTCCGGATCGCCGGGCAGCGCGAGGGCCATCGTGTCCCCCTGCGGAACGAGACGCGGGCAGATGGGGGAGAGGTCCTGCTCTTCGCACCACGCGAGGGCCGCGGCCGCCGTCGCGCACCCGCGGAGCAGATCGAGCGTGCGGTGCGTCGGCGGCGCGAGCTGCACCTCACCGGCGTCGAAGCGGGCGAGCACGTCGGCGGGGCGCGCCCAGAAGCTCGAGACCGTCTCGCGCTCGTCGTGCGCGCCGGGCTGGCCCGCCGGCGCCGCCGCCATGACGAAGCGCGTGTCGAAGCGGCGGCCCTCGGCGATGGGGGTGATCCATCGCGCGAAGACGCGCAGCGCGCCGAGGTCGAGGCGCAGCCCGCGCTGCGTGAGGAGCGAGGCGAGGCTCGCGGTCTTCGCGGCCGCGCGCGCGCGCAGCTCGAGGAGCTCGGCGTGGCGGAGCTCGCCCTCCACCGGGAGGATCGCCGCCTCCTCGAGCGACTCGCGGCACGCCGCGATGAGCAGCGCGCGGAGCATCGCGTCGTCGCTCGCCACCGGTGTGCGCGTGGGCCGGGGCGCCGACGTCAGGCGCGTCCACTCTGCCGCCTGGTCGGCAAGGTCGAGCTTGCCGCCCGGAAAGACGAGCGCGCCCCCCATGAACCCGCTCTTCTCGTGGCGCTCGACGCAGAAGACCTCGAGCCCGCTCGGCGTGTCGCGTACGAGCACGAGTGTGGCCGCATCGCGCGGCGCCACGGCTTCCCGGTTCACGTCGAGATCGAGCATGGGGCTTCCTTCATCGGTGCAGGCTCCGGCGCCGCTCGTCGTGCGCGCGTTGGGCGATCGGTTTCTGGGTCTCGGCCGGCTCGACGAGCACCCACGCGTCGTGCTCGGGCAGGCGGGCGACCTGCTCGAGCACGAGCTCCGCCGCGCGCTCGGGCGTGACGGCGTCGTCGCCGCGGCCCGGGAGCTCCACGACGGCGCGTTTGACGTGGAGGCCTTCGAGCGTCGAGAGGAGCTTGGTGATGGCCTCGCGGAACGCGTCGTCCCCGAACGCCGCGCGCGGTCCGAGCCCGAGCACGACCACCTTGTCGAAGGGGAGGCGCGGTCGCCCGGGCAGGACCAGCACCTCGCCCAGGCTGCCGGCGAGGAACGACTCGCGCGCGAGCTTCGACAGGCGCCCCGCGAGCCGCCAGTCGAGCAGGCCCGACAATCCGGTCAGCGGGCGCTCGTCTTCCCACACGGCGCACGCGATGAGCTCGGCCGACACGTCGTCCAGGCGCGCGAGCTCCGGCGGTACGAAGCGGAAGTCCACGCCGGGACTCTACGCCCCTTTGGGCGCGTCGTCCTTGCGACCGAGCGTGTCGGCGACCTGCGCAAGCACGCCGTTGACGAAGGAGCCCGAGTCTTCCGTCCCGAAGGCCTTGGCGAGCTCCACCGCCTCGTCGAGGATGACGGCGCGCGGGACGTCGGGGCGGTGCACGAGCTCCCACACGCCGAGGCGCAGCACGTTCCTGTCGACGCGCGCCATGCGCTCGATGCGCCAGTGGGTCGACGCCGCGCGGATGTGCTCGTCGGTGGCAGCGAGGTGGGTCTCGACGCCCTTCACGGCGTCCTCGGCGTAGGCGCGACCTTCGGGCTCGGCCTCGAAGTTGCGCCAAAAGAGCCCCATCGTCTGATCGGCGGTCGCGCCCGACGCCTCCATCTGGAACAGCATCTGGAGCGCGGCCTCGCGGCCCGAGTGTCGTGCGCCCATCTCAGAAGCCTGCGCCGTCGAGGGCGCGCGCGAGCGAGACCATCTCGATGGCGCTCACCGCGGCGTCCCAGCCCTTGTTGCCGGCCTTGGTCCCGGCGCGCTCGATGGCTTGCTCGATCGTGTCGGTCGTGAGGACGCCGAACGCGACCGGCACGCCCGTCGCCGTCTGCGCCGCGGCGATGCCCTTGGTCGCCTCGCCGGCCACGTAGTCGAAGTGCGGCGTCGCCCCGCGAATGACGGCCCCGAGCGCGATGACCGCGTCCACCTTCTTGGACGCGCAGAGGCGGTGCACGACGGTGGAGAGCTCCCACGCGCCGGGCACGCGCACGAGCGTCACCGCCTTGCCGTCGCCGCCGTGCCGCTCGATCGCGTCGAGCGCGCCAAGGACGAGGCGATCGACGATGAAGTGGTTGAACCGGCTCGCGACGATCCCGAACTTGGCTCCCTTCGGGACGACCAGGTTGCCTTCGATGATGCGCGCGGAGCTCATGTCGATTTTCCTCGGGCGTTGGACAGCTGCGCCAGGGACACGCTCTCGACGATGTCGAGGCCGTAGCCGTGGATTCCCGCGATCTTACGCGGGTTGTTGGTGAGGAGGCGGATCTTGTGGAGCCCCAGATCCCCCAGGACCTGCGCGCCGAGACCGAATTCGCGGAGCGGATCGCTCGGGCCTTGCTCCTTGGTCTCGAGGGACCCGCCGCTGGGCGCCGGCGTCGGGACGTAGCCGCCCAGCTCGCGCGCGAGATCGCCGCCCGGCGGAAGGTAGACGATGACGCCGCGGCCTTCGGATTCGATCCTCGCGATCGCCTCGCGAAGGTTGGCGCCGCCGTCCTTCGCCGTCGACGCGAACGTGTCGGCGAGGGTGGAGCCGGAGTGCATGCGGGTGAGCGTCGGCACGTCGGGCGACAGCTCGCCCTTCACGAGCGCGAGGAACTGGCGCAAGTTCGTGCGCACCTCGTAGACGACGGCGCGCCAGGTGGTGCCGGTCTGGTCGAGCGTGATCTCCTGCTCGGCGGCGCGGCGCACGAGGCGCTCGGTCTGCAGCCGGTACTGGATGAGATCGGCGATCGTGAGGATGCGCATCCCGTGGCGCTGGCCGAACTTCTCGAGGTCCGGCATCCGCGCCATGGTGCCATCCTCGTTCATGATCTCGCAGATGACGCCGGCGGGGACGAGCCCGGCCAGGCGCGCGAGATCCACCGAGCCCTCGGTCTGCCCGGTGCGCACCAGCACGCCGCCCGTCTTGCTCCGCAGCGGGAAGACGTGGCCGGGGGTCACGAGATCCTCGGGCTTGCACGACGGGCTCACGAGCACGCGGGTCGTGTGCGCGCGATCGGCGGCGCTGATGCCGGTCGTCACGCCGTGCCGCGCCTCGACGCTCACGGTGAACGCGGTGCCGAGCGACGGACCCGCGCGACCAGGCGCCTGCATCATCGGCAGGCCGGCGAGCTCCACCTGCTCTTCGGTGAGCGTCACGCAGATGAGGCCGCGTCCGTGGGTGGCCATGAAGTTGATGGCCTCCGACGTCACGAACTGAGCGGCCATGCACAGGTCACCCTCGTTCTCGCGATCCTCGTCGTCGACGAGGATCACCATCTTCCCCGCGCGGATGTCGGCGAGGCCGGCGTTCACGCGCTCGAGGAGCTTCGGGTCGAGGTTCAGGGCGGGGGACATGGGGGCTTTAAGTGTACTCTACAAGCTCTAGACGAGGCCCGCGCGCGCCAAGCGGGCCATCCACTCCGCGTTCGGGTCTTCTTTATCCACTTCGATAAGTCGCGCGACGTAGCGGGCGAGGACGTCGACCTCGAGGTTCACCGCGCCGCCTGCGCGGAGCGCGTCGAGCGACGTCTTCTTCAGCGTGTGCGGGATGAGCATCACGGAGAAGCCGTCTTTCATGACGTCGTTCACCGTCAGGCTCACGCCGTTGACGGTGATGGAGCCCTTCTCGGCGATGTAGCGGCGCAGCTCGCCGGGCGGCGCGAACGTCATCTTCACGGCGCCGGCGCCCATGTCGACGCGCTCCGCGAGCTTGCCCGTGCCGTCCACGTGGCCGCTCACGATGTGGCCGCCGAGGCGCTGGCCGACGGCGACGGCGCGCTCGAGGTTCACGTGCGCGCCGAGCGGCAAGGCGCCGAGGGTCGTCCGCGCCAGGGTCTCGCTCGACGCGTCGGCCTCGAAGCCGTCTTTCGTGATCGTGTCGACGGTGAGGCAGACGCCGTCGACGGAGACCGACTCCCCGAGCTCGAGCGCAGCGAGCCCGCACCGGATCGCGAGGCGGGCGCTCGTGCCGCGCGGCGTTCGCGCCGCGAGCAGCCCCGCTTCTTCCACGAGCCCGGTAAACATGGCGTGTACGTAGTCCCGCGCGCCCCCTTCGTAAAGGGCAGGTTTCCGGCTTTTGGGGTACAGTTCGGGGGATGGTCTTCGGCGCCCGGCACCTCGCTGCGGTCCTCCTCGCGGGCCTCGCCATGCTCGCCGCGACGGCGCTCGGGTGCGGACCGAGCTTTCAGGCCATCTACGAGGGCGATCAGCGCTTCGAGCACTGCTACGCGCTCGACGACAACCCGACGACGCCGCTGCCCGACAAGGGCAACTGCTGGCGCGACTGGATGCAGAACTACACCTACGGGCAGACGCGCGATCGCGTCGAGTACGCCGCCGTGCGCCAGCGCGCCCTCTCGCGCGTCGCGATTCCGACGGACGAAGCGATGATGGCGGCCGCGCCCGGGCAGGTCGTGTCGCGCAGCGTCGCCACGCCCGCGCCCACGAGCGCGTTCGCGCCGCCGCCCAAGACGATGGGGGTCGTCGATCCGCACGGGCCTCCCCCGGCCCCCTCGCTCGCATCTTCGTTCGCCCCGGCCGCGCCGGCCGGCAGCGTCGTGTTCGTGACGCCGTCGCAGCCGCTGCCCAAGGCCGCGCCGCCGCCCGCCGCCGAGTGCCAGGACGGGTGCGACAAGACGTGGCAGTCCTGCGGCGCCAAGACGGACACCACCCGCGATCCGAAGAACGAGGCCTGCGGCAAGACCTACCGCGCGTGCATGCGCGGCTGCTTCAAGTAACCCGGCTGTTTCGATTGACGTGCCGGCTTCGAGTCGCGCGGCCGAGCGGGCTCAGGCGCGCGCTTTCTTCTCGGCGGGGAGGTCCTTGTACATCTGCAGCCCGGCGCGCAGGACCTTGTTCGCCTCGAACGGCCCCTCGAACTCCTCGACGACGACCTGCTTCTTCTCGAGCGTCTTGTAGTCCTCGAAGAAGCGCCTGAGCTCGCGCAGGACGTGCTGCGGCAGCTCGCGGATGTGCGTGTACTCGTTCACCGCCGGATCGTCGAGGTGGATGGCGATGATCTTGTCGTCGATCCCCTTGTCGTCGCGCATCTGCATGTAGCCGATGGCGCGCGCGTGCATGATGCACATGGGCGCGACCGGCTCCTGGCCGAGGACGAGGACGTCGAGCGGATCGCCGTCGTCGCAGAACGTCCGCGGGATGAAGCCGTAGTTGGCGGGGTAGTGGACCGCGCTGAAGAGGACGCGATCGACCTTCAGGAGGCCGGTCTTCTTCTCGAGCTCGTACTTGACCTTCGAGCCCTTGGGGATCTCGATGAAGGCGGGGAAGCCCTCTTCGACCGGCTCGGCGACCTCGATGTCGTGCCAGGGATGCGCCATGCCCGAAAGTTACTCGGTTTGGGCGTCGGCGGCGCCCGAATCCGCACCCGAATCCGTGCCCGAATCCGTGCCCGCGCCTGCGCGCATCACGACGCGCAGGTAGAAGGGTGAGCAGCTGTCGTTCGTTACCTGGAAGCGCCCGGGGCTCACCTGGCTGAATTCGGCGATGAAGCCGGTGCCGTTCGTCCAGTTGTCCCCCAGCAAGCAGTCCGGCTCGCAGCCGACCTTGTCGGGGCTCTCGGCCGCGCTGACGTACCCGACCATCGACACGAACGGGCGGCCCTCGCGCTCCCAGCGCGGGATGTGGAACTTCCAGGTCCGCTTGCCGGGAAAGGCGAGCCACTTGGTGCGCAGCGGCGTGGACTCCCAGCTCGCGTCGTCGATGAAGTCGCCCTCGGTCTGCCCCTCGCCGTACGGCACCTGGATGACGTCGGGCTCGCACTCGCGCCCGAAGCAGCCGGGCGCGGCGACCACCGCGATCGCGATCACGGAGAGGGCGGCGACGAGCCGGCGCACCGTCACTCCTTCGCCGCGTCGACGGGACCGGCGTCGACGAGCGGGCGGCCCGCGCGCAGGACGAAGCGCACGTAGAAGCGCGCGCACGTCGCGTTGTAGCCCCACACGTTGCCAGGCGTCCCGTGGCTGAACTCCACCGAGTTGCCGGACCCTTCGGTGAAGTTGCCGGTCGTGGCCGGGTGCTTGCTCTCGCTGATGTACGCGTGCATCTCGACGAGCGGCCGTTTCTCGGCGACCCATCGGGGCACCGTCAGGTTCCAACCCGCGAACGAGCCGTAGTCGAGCCAGTCAGCGTCGTACGGCGTCGACTCCCAAGTGTCCTCGGACAGGAGCTTGCCCTCGCCGTCCTTCGCGCCGTAGACGGGGATCGGACCGGGATCGCACGAGCGATCGGTGCACGCCGGGCCCCAGATGGCGGCCAGGAGCGCGCACGCCGCGGCCGCGCCGAACGCTCTACGCACCCAGGAGCTCCGCGGCCGCGAGCGCGTGGTAGGTGAGGATCATGTCGGCGCCGGCGCGGCGGATGCTGGTGAGCACCTCCATCATCACGCGATCGAGATCGATCATCCCGGCCTTCGCCGCGGCGTGGAGCATCGAGTACTCACCCGACACGTTGTAGGCGGCGAGCGGCAGGTTCGACGCCTCGCGCACCGCCCGGATGACGTCGAGGTAGGCGAGGGCGGGCTTCACCATGAGCATGTCGGCGCCCTCTTCTTCGTCGAGCGCGGCCTCGCGGAGCGCCTCGCGGGCGTTGCCCGGGTCCATCTGGTAGCCGGCGCGGTCGCCGAACTTCGGCGCGCAGTCGGCGGCCTCGCGGAACGGGCCGTAGAAGCCGGAGGCGTATTTCACCGCGTACGAGAGGACGGCGATGTCGGAGAACCCGCTCTCGTCGAGCGCGCCGCGGATCTTGCCGACGCGGCCGTCCATCATGTCGCTCGGGGCGATGATGTCGGCGCCGGCCTTGGCGTGCATGATCGCCATCTTGGCCAGGATCTCGATGGTCGCGTCGTTGTCGACTTCCATCTCGCCGTCGGCGCGCTTGCGCAGGACGCCGCAGTGGCCGTGATCGGTGTACTCGTCGACGCAGACGTCGGTGATGACGACGAGCTCGGGCGCCGCCGCCTTCATCTCCTGCACCGCGCGCGAGACGGGGCCGTTCGGATCGCAGCCGACGAGGCCCTTGGCGTCCTTGGTCTTCGGCAGGCCGAAGAGGATGGTGCCGCCGATGTTGCGGCGCACGAGATCCTTCGCGAGCTCCTTGGCCGCGCTGATCGGCAGCTGCGAGACGCCCGGCATCGTGCTGATGGGCTTCGGCGCGTCGAGCGCCTCGTTGAAGAACACCGGGTAGATGAAGTCGCGCGGGTTCAGCGACGTCTCGCGGACGAGGGCGCGGATCTGGGCCGTTTTGCGCAGGCGGCGAGGGCGAATGACCGGGAAACCCATGCCCGAGGGCATAGCATTTCTCCGGCCGCCGGGCGCCGCCTTGCGCGACCCCCGGATGCGCGGGAGGATTCGGCATGCGCCGCGCGCCCTTGCTTGGACTCCTGCTCGTCACGAACGCCACCCTTGCCCTCATCGCTTGCGGAAGCCGGACCGGCTTCCTGCTCGACGACGACCTCGGCCTCGCGCCCGAGGACGCCTCGATCGACGTGCGCCGTCCGGCGGACGCGTCGCGCGACAACCAGGTGCTGCCCGACGCGATCCCGCCGATCGACAGTCGCCCGGTCAACGACGTGCAACGCAACGACTGCCCGGACGCCGACGCTACGCTCGTCTACTTGATCAGCTCGGACAACCGGCTCTTCAGCTTTTACCCGCCGACGCTCGCGCTCGCCGCCATTGGCGGTGTCGCGTGCCCGTCCTCGTCGTCGCCGTACTCGATGGCGGTCAACCGTAAAGGGACCGCGTACGTCATCTTCCAGAGCGGCGAGCTCTTCAAGGTGAGCACCGGCACCGCTTCGTGCGCGCCGACGCCGTTCGTGTCCGGACAGGCGGGCTTCAAGACGTTCGGCATGGGCTTCGTCTCGAACAGCGGCGGCGCGGCGGAGACGCTGTTCGTCGCCGAAGGGGCGCCGACGACGACCGGAGACTCGAGGGGCCTCGCGTCGATCGATACGACGACGTTCAAGCTCTCGTTCATCGGTGGCTTCAATCCTCGGCAGCAGCGCGTCGAGTTCACGGGGACCGGTGACGGGCGGCTCTTCGGCTTCAGCCCTGCCGGAAACGGTGGGAGCGTCATCCAGGTCGACAAGACCACCGGCGATATCATCGCGAGCGACGTCGTGCCCGCGGGCGGCGCCAGTCAGGCGTTCGCCTTCGCGTTCTGGGGCGGCGACTTCTGGATCTTCACGGGCGCCGGCGCGACCAACGTTTACCGGTATCGCCCGGGCGACAAGTCGACGTCGCTCATGACCACGTTCCCGACCGCGATCGTCGGGGCCGGCGTCTCCACCTGCGCGCCGCAATAGCCGCGAAACGTTGCTAGACTGCCGCGTATGCGCTTCCCGTTGAGGTGGAGTCCGATGCTCGGCGCGGGGGTGGCGCTCGTGGCCCTCGGCGCGGCGGCGGCGTGCGGGAGTCGCACGGGGCTCGTGCTCGACGATCTCGCGGATGGATCGGACGACGCCTTCACGCGAAAAGACGCGCCTTCGGATCGCAGGTCGGATGTCGTTCTTCCGCCCATCGACGCGCGCCCGCTGCCCGACGTCTATCGCAACGACTGCCCGGATGCGGCCATCACTCTCATCTATGTGATCGCCAACACGAACGACCTCTACAGCTTCGATCCGACGACGGGTGCGTTCCGCCGCATCGGCGCGATCGCGTGCCCCGCGCCGGCGGGCGCGAGTCCGTTCTCGATGGCGGTCGATCGGAAGGGGATCGCTTACGTTGTCTTTCAGCATGTGCAGCCAGGACCGCTGGGCCAGCCGCCGCTGGCGCTTCCGGGCAATGGAGACCTCTTTCGCGTAAGCACCTCCACCGCCGCCTGCGTTGCCACCGGATACGCCAGCAACCAGCGGGGCATCTCCACGTTCGGCATGGGCTTCGCTTCCAACACGAACGGGGCTGACGAGACGCTGTTCATTGCCTCCGACGACGCCACGCCGACCCTTGGGGCGATCGATGTGAAGACCTTCGGGCTCAAGGTCGTCGGCGCGTTCAACCCGCCGCTCGTGCGAGCCGAGCTCACAGGCACTGGCGACGGTCGGCTATTCGGATTCTATCAAAAGCCGCGGGGTGGCTCCGCGGTCGCCCAGATCGACAAGGCGACCGGTGACGTCATCGCGGAGAGCCCGCTACCGACCGTCGATCAAGGGAGCCACTGGGCCTTCGGGTTCTGGGGGGGCGACTTCTACATGTTCACCGGGCCCTCGGGCACGACGACCGTGACGCGCTTTCGTCCCAGCGACGGCTCCGTCGTCGAGGTCGGCAGCCTAGCCGACGAGATCGTCGGCGCCGGCGTCTCCACTTGCGCGCCGGAGCAGTGATGGGTGGGCGTGTCGTCTTCCTCGGCAGCCGTGGTGTGTCGCCGTTCACGGCCACCGCACGCGCGAAGGACGCGCTCGCGCATGCCGACGTCGTCGCGTGTCCGGAAGCGCTCGAGCTCTCCGGCCTCGTCTCGGCTACGTGCGAAGTCCTCCGCGCCGTGACGCCGGACGATCTCGTTGCGCGTGCGCGACGGGGGCAGCGGATCGTGCGCGTCTCCGCGGGCGCGCCCGACGAGGACGAGCTGCTCGCGGCCGCCTGCGCGGATCTCGACGTGACGCTCGCGTGGCTCGACGAGAGCCCGCTCTTCGGCAAGCGCGTCCTCGTCACGCGCACGCGTGAGCAGTCCGTTGGCACCGCGAAGCTCCTGCGCGCGCGTGGCGCGATCCCGGTCATCTCGCCGTCGATCGAGATCCACCCGCCGCGCGATCCCGCCAAGCTCACGCGCGCGGTCGAGCGGATGGGGGATGCGCTCTCTGTCGTCTTCACGAGCGCCAATGGCGTCGCGCGCACGTGGGCGGAGATCACCTGGCAGGGCAAGGACGCGCGCGCGTTCGGGGGCGCGAAGCTCGCCGCGATCGGCCCGGGGACGGCGCAGGCGCTGGCGGCGCACGGGCTCACGGCCGACGTCGTCGCCAAGGAGTTCAAACAAGAGGGGCTCGCGGAGGAGCTCCTCGCCGCCCTCTCTGCCGCGCCCGCGCCGACCGAGCGGCGGCGGATCATGCTTCTTCGCGCCGAGGTCGCGCGCGACGCGCTCCCGGCGGCGCTCCGTGCAGCGGGCTACGAGGTCGACGTCGTCGCCGCGTACGAGACGCGCGCGCCCGAGCCGTCCGAGGGGGCCGCGCTCGCCAAGGCGCTCGCCGCGGGGGAGATCGACGCCGTCACCTTCACGTCCAGCAGCACCGTCGAAAATCTTTGCGACGTCCTCGGACCGGGCGCGGCGGCGCTCCTGGGCAAGGCCCTGGTCGCCAGCATCGGGCCGATCACCTCGAAAACGTGCGAAACGCGCGGGGTCCGGGTCGACGTGACGGCCCGCACCTACACGCTGGCCGGCCTCCTCGGGGCCCTCGAGGGGCAGATTTGCTCGATTGACAACCCCGCGGAACGGAAGCGATCCTAGGCGAAACCGTTCGGTCAGCGCGGCTCGTACAGCGTGCCAAGGCAGGGGCACCGCTCGAAACATGTCTCTCAGCTCTCTCATCGTCCAACGCGGGATCGCGACGATCCGCGAGGTCGAGGAGGCTCTCGCCAGGCAGGTGCTTTACGGGGGCGATCTCGTCACGAACCTCTTCGAGGTCTCGCGGGTCGAAGAATCGCAGGTGACCCCGCTCCTGGCGGAGTCCCTCGGCATGATCGCGGCCCCGCTCGGGGAGCTGCCGCCGCCGGCCGACGACACCAAGGCGCTCGTGCCGCTCGAGATCGCGGCCGCGCGTTCGATCCTGCCGCTCGGAAGGAACGGGAAGAACCTCCTCCTCGCCGTGGCCGAGCCGCTGGCCAAGGAAGTAGAGGAGGAGCTCGCGTTCGCGCTCGGGCTGACCATCGAGCAGCGCGTGGCGCCGGGGTTCCGCGTTCGGCAGGCGATCTCGCGGGAGTACGGGGCCCCGCTCGAGCGGCGTGTGCAGCGCCTGCTGACGCGTATCGCCGGGAGCGACGCCAGGGGGTCGAGCTCGCTGCCTCCTCTTCTTCGTGAAGCGTCGCGCGGCCCGTCGCCGAACCCGCGCCGCTACGCGACCGCCACCGGGATGGCCGCCATCAAGGAGCCGACGATCTCGGTCAAGCCGGAGCCTTCGCCGGAGCCGGCCGTGGTCCCGGCGCTCATCGCCGCCGCTCCGCCGGCCCCGACGCCTGCGGTCGACTCTGCGCGCGGCCCGACTTCGCATCCGCCCGCCAGCGCGACCGATCCCGCCCCGCCGCCCGTGTCGGAGCCGAGCCCGTCGTCGCCGCCGCCGAGTCGTGGGTCGCGCGGACGCGCCGGCGCGGCGCCGGGCCCCGTGCGTGCGCGCCGACGCCGAGGTCCGCTCACGCCCGACAGCGCGCGTGAAGAGCTCGACGAAGCGCTCGATCGCGAGGAGATCCTGAGCCTCTTCTTCGATTTCGCGCGCCAGTATTTCGACTACTCGGTCCTCTTCCTCGTGCACAGCGATCTGGCCGAAGGCCGTGACGCGTTCGGCGACGGCGCGGGGCGCGAGCGCGTGCTGACGATCGGCGTCCCGCTCGACATGCCGAGCATCCTGTCACGCGCGCGCGACAGGGCCGTGCCCGTCGTCGGTGTCCCCTCGTCGGACGGCCTCGACGCGATGCTGATGGGGGATCTGTCGCGCAAGATCACCGGGCCCATCTTCGTCGTACCGGTCGTCGTGCGGTCGCGTGCGGTGGCGCTCCTGCTCGGCGACAGCGGCGCCGCGGGCGTCGACGAGCAAGCGCAGGGGGAGGTCGGCACGTACGCGCTCGAGGTCGGGCAAGCGTTCGAGAAGCTCATCGTCCGAAGGAAGCTCGGCGGCTTCAAGGCGGCGGCGAAGGGCGAGGCGCCGTCGTCGCGCGTCGGCAGCGGGCTCGCGGTCCCGATGAAGAAGGCGTCGGTGGCTCCGCCGGCAGCGGCACCGCCGCCGCCGCCGCCGCCGCCGCCGCCCCCGCCCCCGCCCCCTTCTCAGCCTGGCACACACCCGCCGCCTCCGAAGACGGTGCTCTCGCCGCGCGCGCAGAGCATGCCGCCGCCCAGCTCCGCGGAGCCCGCGGTCATCGAGACGCAGTCTTTTCCGCCGAGCGGCACCCCGACGAGCGCGTTCCCGACCAGCTCCCTCGACACGTCAGGAAACCTCGAGCAAGCGGACTCGCCGCCGCCGTCGAACCTCTTCCAGGTGCGAAAGCCCTCGGCCAATCCCATCCCGCGCGAAGAGCCGGTGCCGCACGAGCGCACGCAGCCGAGCGTCATCCTCGGCGATCTGCCGTCGACCGTCGAGGTGCGCGGGGAGAAGCGTCGCGACGGCCGCGTCGACGACGAGCCCGCTTCGAGCAAACCGCTCGAAGAAGCGGCGCGCGCCGCCGAGGCCGTGGTCTTCTCGCACGCCACGATCGCGCAGGCCGCGGTCGCAGGCGCGATGGAAGAAGTGCGGCGCGAAGAGGCGCGCGAAGAGGAAGCGGAGGCCGACGACGAGGATCTGGACGCGCTCCTCGGCGGCGCTTCGTTCCCCGACGCCACCGAGCAGGACACGATCGTCCTCGAGGTCGAGCCGCCGTCGCGCCCGGCGTCGTCGGCGGTGCCCGTCCCCGAGTCGTCGGCGATCAGCGTGCCCGCGCGCCGTCCGCCGTCGGCGCGCGCCGAGCCGGAGAAGGAGCTGCCGAGCATCATCGTCGACGTCGGCGCGGAGCTGTCCGAGCTCGTCGAGCGCATGCTGCAGCCGGGGGGAGACGAGCAAGCGGAAGCCGAGCTCCTCCGCCAGGGTCAGGCCGCGATGCCGGCGATCATGGAGCGCTTCCCCGGTCCCATCACCGTCGATCCCGATCGCCTCGCGCTGGTGACGAAGGGGGCGCCGATGAAGGAGCTCCCGGTGCGCGTCGGCGAGTGCGGCACGTTGCTGCGCCTCATCGCCGGCCAGCGCCGCGTCGCGCTCCCCTTCGTGCTTCGCGAGACGGGGGCCGATGACGCCGAGCGCCGCTTCTGGGCGACGTACCTGCTCACCGAGCTCGTCTACCCCGAGAGCGCCGAGCGCCTCGTCCCGCGCCTGTTCGACGAAGAGACCCGCATCCGCCGCGTCGCCCGTATCGCGGCGCGCTCGCTCGCCGAGGCGTCGCCGATGTCGATCGTCGAGCAGCTCGGAGACATCGCGCTCGCCACCCTGCAGCCGTCGCCCAAGCGCGTCGCCACCGTCGACATCCTCGGCGAGCTGCGCGAGTCGGTCGCGGTGCCCCTCCTCGTCAGCTTGCTGCAAGACAGCGACGAGCTCGTCGGCCAGGCCGCCCACCTCGCGCTCGTGACGGTGACGCGGCAGGACTTCGGCACCGAATCGCGGCGCTGGCTCACCTGGTGGAGCGCCTCCGGGCAGCGTCATCGCATCGAGTGGCTCATCGACGCCCTCATGCACGAGGAAGCCCGCCTCCGCCACGCCGCCGGCGAAGAGCTCAAGACGATGACGAAGGAGTACTTCGGCTACTACGACGATCTCCCGAGACGCGAGCGCGAGCGGGCCCAGCAGCGCTACCGCGACTGGTGGGCGACCGAGGGGCGTCTCCGCTTCCGGCGTCCGTAGTCCTCGTACTCCACGTAGTTTCAGGGGGTTACGCGGGAAGGATTTTCCGTGATCGCTCGTATACCTGCGCGCCCCCTAGGGGAGTAGCCGAGGTGCTTGCCGGGTGCATCGAAGCCCCGGGTCCCCCGTCAAAGTTACGACCCAGCTGCTTGCCTTCCGCCCCCCCTGTGTCAGATTACACTGACCTACACTGTACCGGCCGCAACGCGCGTCCCTCTTCCACCATCCCATCTGCTGAGGCCCCTGAATGCTCCGCCCGCTCCGCTGGCTGCTCCCCCTCCTGCCCGTCGCGTTGTTCGCCCTCGCCACGCTCCCCGGCACTGCCCGCGCGGACGGCGTCGACGCAGAAGCGCAGCGCCTGAGCCAGCTCGGCCACTCGACGAAGACCAACCTCGTCCCCGCCGGCAAGAGCGACAAGTACGGCCACGCCGAGGTGCTCATCAACGCGCCGCTCGCGAAGGTGCGCCAGCAGGTGACGGACTTCGCGCACTACAAGGATTTCGCGCCGGACAAGTTCAAGAACGCGCGCGTGGTCGACAAGAACCGCGACCAGGGCACGACCGATCTCTACTTCGCGGTCGAGGCGATGCACGGCCTCGTGAAGCTCACGAACACGCTGCGCTTCGGCGCGCCCAAGGTCGTCGGCAACACCGAGATCGTGGAGGGCCGCTTCGTCACGGGCTCGAACGTGAAGGACGCGAACATCATCCTCACGATGCGCGAGGTCTCGCCCGAGTTCACCGTGCTCAAGATCGATCTGTTGATGGTCCCGACGATCCCGGCCCCGCAGGCCGCGGTCGACGAGGAGCTCCGCGACTCCGCCCTCAAGGCGGTCGACGCGATCCACGATCGCGCGCAGGGCCACAACCGCACGGTTCCGCTCGTCACCGCAAGCAACTGACGCTACGAAGAGCCGCATGCGGTTCATCGTGGGGACGGACGAAGCGCGTTCGGTCGTCGAGTACGTCGCGGCGCATCTGCAGGCGAAGGGTCATGACGTCGTCGTGCTTCCCGTCGGCGTGTGGGGCGACATCGCGCTCGCGGTCGCCCGCGCGGTCGCGGACAAGCGTGCTGATCAAGGCGTCGTCTGCTGCTGGACGGGCACCGGCGCGTCGATCGCCGCGAACAAGGTGAGGGGAGTGCGGGCCGCGCTGTCGGTCGACGCGCAGACCGCGGCAGGCGCGCGCCAGTGGAACGACGCGAACGTCCTGGCCCTCTCGCTGCGGCTCCTCTCCGAGCCGCTCGCGAAGGAGATCGTCGACGCGTGGCTCGACACGCCGTACGGTGGCACCGAAACCGAGAGCCTCGCGGCCCTCGCCACCGAAGAAGCCAACGAATCCCACACGTAGCAAGTCGCGTCGCCCGTACGGATGACAGGTCTTTCTGAAGCATCCGGCCCGCGTCACGTCTGACCAGGGGCGCCCAAACCGGGCGCACCTTTTCACTGCATCCTGAACGGAGCCTATTTTCATGAACCTTCGCGCCCTCACCCTCGTCCC
Organism: Myxococcales bacterium; assembly: GCA_025359105.1. Taxonomy (GTDB): domain Bacteria; phylum Myxococcota_A; class Polyangia; order Polyangiales; family Polyangiaceae; genus JANYHK01. Next base: position 20,103 of record JANYHK010000130.1, read on the forward strand.
CTCCCTCGTTGCCGTCCTCGGCGTCGCCGCGTTCGGCCAGGCCTGCACCGTGACCTCCACGAACAACGGCACCGACGCCGGGTCGAGCGGGTCCAGCGGTTCGAGCAGCGGCTCCAGCGGCTCCAGCGGATCGAGCAGCGGCTCGAGCGGTTCGAGCGGTTCGAGCGGTTCCAGTGGCTCGAGCGGGGACGCCGGCGGCGACGCAGGCTCGCCCTGCACGTTCGGCGAGCCGAACGAGACGCGCGACCAGCCCTTCGCCGTGCAGCTCGGCACCCAGTACAAGGCGTGCCTCGGCGCGACGGCGGACAAGGACTTCTACTCGTTCACCGCGCCGGCCGATCCCGAGGGCGGCTACGTCGTCGTGGACCTCACCAACGTCGGCCAGGGTTGGATCAAGGGCGGGTTCCTGACGACGACCGACAACATCAATGTCTACTCCGACCCGTCCGCGGGCGTCGGTTCGTCGCTCAAGCTCTACATCGCCGTCACGAGCGGCACGAAGTACGACTTCATCGTCGAGCACTACGTCGGCGAGGAAATCTACAACTACGACATGAAGCTCACGTACACGAAGTTCCCCGACCCGAGCGTCGCGTCGCACACGAAGGCGACCGCGCCCTCGCTCACGCTGGCGACGGCGTCGCCGGGCCTCTTCTCCGCCGGCTACAAGAACGGCACGATCCCGGAGACGGACTACGAGCGCTTCTACAAGGTCGATCTCGCGGTCGGTAAGGTCACCGTCAAGGTCGACACCGTCGCCACGGACGTGTGGGCGAAGGTCCGTGTCCTCGACGCCGCGAACGCGGAGGTCGGCGCCTTCACTGGTGCGAACGTCGGCGCGAGCATCCCCGCGTCGGACGTCACGATCGCCACCGCCGGCACCTACTACATCGTGCCGAGCACCTACGTCGGCCCGCCCAAGGCCTCCGGCACCGGCCCGGCGCCCGACAGCTTCAGCCGCGTCTTCACCGTCACCGCCACGCAGTAACGCGACCACGCAGCCGCGCGGGCCGCGGCTGCGATCACTCCCCCGGCGTCGAGAGGCGCACGCGCCAGTCGCCGGGGAGATCGAGGAAGCCGTCGTTGTAGAGGTGGTCGTGCACCGCGTCGCACACCAGCTCGCAGACGTCGGTGAAGATCTGCGGATCGGCGACGAAACGGATCGTCTCCTGCCGCAGCGGCGTCGCGCTCTCCCGCGCGCGGTCGAGCATCTCGTCCGCCGCGGAGGCGACGAGGCGTTGCAAGAAGCCACGCTCGAACGCGGTCCGGAACGCCGGGAAGGCGGAGGCCGTCACCTTGTAGCCGGCGCCGAGCGTCGTCTTCTCGGCGAGCTGCGCCTCCTTGACGACCTCCCACGCGAGCTCGCCCACCGCGGCCGGCAGCTCGTGCTCGAGGAAGGTGCGGAGCAGATCGTTCAGCACCTTGAGGAGGGCGTTCAGCTCCGGGGTCGTCTTCGCGAGGAACGCGTTGCGCACGTCGCGCACGAAGTCCGAGAGCTTCTCCTTCGCGCGCGCCTGCGCGTCGTTGCCCACGTACTCGAAGGCGTCGAGCTCGCGCTGCATCGACGGCTCGTGCCGCGACAGGACGAGGTAGAGCGCCTGCTCGCTGAACCGCATCTTCTTCATCTCGTGCGTCGAGCCGCGCAGCTTGTCGTGCAGCTCGCTCTCGAAGAAGAGGCGCGCGAAGCGCTTGCCCACCTCGCCCAGCTTGCGCTCGAGCAGGCTGCCCATCTTCCCCGGCCGGAAGAGCCGTTGCAGATGCTCCTTCAGGCTCTGGATCAGCTCGATCTCGAGATCCGCCCGATCCTTCTTCGCCGCCCCGCCGATCGGACGCTCCGACTGGCTGCGCTTGATCCCCTGCATCTCGCGCAGATCGGCGATGACCCGGTCGGTGATCGCGTCGAGCTCGGAGTTGGTCGCGAGCTCCGCGCGGTAGAGGACGACCTTCGCTTCGATCTGCTCGTCACGCAGCGCGAGCGCGACGTCGGCGAGGTTCATCTTCGCGTGCGTCGTCATGAACCCTTCGGGCGAAGGCGTCGCGTCCGCCGCCGCCGCCATCGCCGTCGAGCTCCGCTGGCTCCGCGAGATCTGCCCGAACGGCGTCGGCACCGACATCATCGTCGGCGGCTTCGGCGGCACGGGAGGTGGCACCCGCCCGGCCTGCTGCGTCGGCGGCGGCCGCTGCAGCGGCGGCAGCGGCGGGGGCGGCGGCTTCCGCTCGGTGGACATGCCCCCATCATGAAGGTGAGCCCCCACCCGTTCAATGGCCTGCGTTGGCCTCGACCGTGGTCGCCGCGGGAACGCGCGGATTGCATGAGGATTTGGGTGGGGTCATGGCGGATGCGCTTGACATGGATCGTGCCCGGAGTATGGTCCCCGCCGTTGAAACGAAGGGCCCCTCGCAAGGGGTGCCCGTGGCGCGCGGTGGAGCAGCCTGGTAGCTCGTCGGGCTCATAACCCGAAGGTCGTAGGTTCAAATCCTACCCGCGCAACCAATTTCTCGGGAAATACGGGGTTTCGGTTCACACCGTTCACATCCCGACCGACACGAGGATCCGACGCCTGCGAAGGGGTCGGATCCGGCTTTGGCAGAGGAGCGAAAGGCAGGGCGGGGAAGGGCTCTCCGAACCGGCCGCCTCTGTTGTCGACCTCCTTCGCGTAGCCGAGGGTGGTCGAGAGCTCTCGGTGTCCGGCCTCGCGCTGCACGTGCTCAGCTCGAGCGCCTGCCAAGAAGCGCCACGTGATGCCGGTGTCTCGGATCGTGCGGAAGTCGATCCCCTCGTGCGTGCCGGAGTCTACGAAGAGCTCCTCGCGCGCGACGCCCGCCGCTTTGAGCTGCACGCGGAAGATCTTGGCGCGGTTGTCCTCGGCGGTCTCGGCGATCACTGGCGCGAGGAGCTTTTCGCCGTCCGCGTCTTTGACGAGCCGCCGCACGAGCGGCATCAACGTCGCCGGGATCGCGACGACGCGTAGGCCCTCGTTCGTCTTGGGCGCCTTGGCCTTGCCCTTCCCCTCGTCCCACGCGCGTGAGATCACGACCTCGCCCGCGTCGAGGTTCACGTCCTTGGCGCGGAGCTCCTGTAGCTCGCCCGGACGAAGGTGGAGGTACAGGCCGATCGCCACGGCTTCGCGCCACGCGAGCGGCACTTCGGGTTTTTCGCACGCGAGGTACGCCGAGACCTCGGCAGGGCGCAGCCAGTGCCGACGCTTCGCGGCGCCCATCTTCGGCGGGCGGATCCCGAGGCAGGGATTGCCCTGCGCTTCGCGCACGCGCAGCTTTCGATCTCCGGCGCGCGTGCTCGCGTGCTTCATGGCCAGCGTCAGGATCGCCCACACGTTGCCGGCGGTGCTGAACGCGAGTCCGTTGCCGCGGACCTTGCCGGACGCTTCCCATTCGTCGACGGCGACGTCCAAGACGTCGCGCACGGCTTCTACGTCGTCCGCGGTCACGTCGATCATCGCGCGGTGACCGATCGTCGGGCTGATCCACTTGAGCCACTGCGCGTGATCCGCGCTCGCCGTGGAGATCTTGCCCATGCGTGTCTTGACGAAACGATCGTACCAATCGTCGGCGGTCTCGTGCTTGGGCCCCGACGTGCCCGCCGCGAGCGCTGCGCGGTACGGCTTCGCGAATTCTTCAACGAGGGGCCGGTCCTCCAAGCGCGTGTAGCGATCGACGGGGATGAGCTCGTCTCGCTCGGGACGCTGCCGCCGGATCCATAGAAACCAAGAGACGGAACCGTCCGTGCGAGGGCGGCTCTTGATCGTGAGGCTGGCGCGGGGCGTGGATGGCACTTCTTATTTCCCGGTCCTCTCGAGAATCCAGTTTCGCAGCACGTCTTGATCGAAGAGAACCTTGCGCCCGAGACGGACGATGCCGGGGATCTGCCCGCGGTGGATCATGTTGTAGACCGAGGGCGCGGACGTCCGAAGGGCCTCGGCCACCTCGGGCACGGTCAGGAGTGTTGGCAGGCCGTTGGGACGGGCCTCACCCAGCTCTTTCGAAGAAACGCGGACGGCGGTGTTTTTGCCGAACGATTTCACACCCTCTTGTGAGTGATTGAAACGCCGTCCGCGTCGCGGTACTTGTCCTGATTCGGGCGCGGCGACGTCACCCGCGATGACCTCCTCTTGTTTGCCGTTCATGTTCGGGTTCTCGCTCCAGTCACGTGGATGATCAACCGGCGCAGGTGATCAGGCGCCGGGTTCGGTGACGCGCTTCTGTTTCCCGGGCAGGAGCACCCGCGCGATCGGCCATCCGTATTGGATCCGGTTGATCAGGGTCACGTATGGGATCCCGAGCTCCTGGCTCCACGCGCGGACGGACTTGGTCACGCCCTCGTGCGTGATTTCGCGCCTGTGCCTCACGCGGCGCGCTCCTGGGCGCACACGAAGCGCCTGACCGCAGCGCGCTCGTCCTCGGTCAGGCACG
>JANYHK010000010.1 GCA_025359105.1 Myxococcales bacterium
TGCCCACCCCCGGCTCGCGAGCGCAGGCGGAGTCAAGGCTGCCCCCCGCTTCGGGGGGCACCGGCGAAGCCGGCTCGGCCTTGACGCCGCCGAGCACGCGAGCAAGCTCACCCACCTCGAGAGCGGAGCACCCCGCTCCCCGGCGCCGACCCCGACGCCGACCCCGACTCCGACGCCGACCCCGACGCCGACCCCGACTCCGACGCCGACTCCGACGCCGACTCCGACTCCGACCCCGACTCCGACCCCCAACCGGCGCGAAGCGCAGCCTCAAGCCCCCCGCACCGCCGCCGCAAGCTCGCGGAGCGCAACGTCCTGATCCTCGCGTGTGACGAAACGCGCGACGATCTCGAAATCGACCTGCGGCAGCGCGATGCTCCGCTCGACGCGCGCGTAACCCCCCTCGGCGAGGCGTCGATGCAGGGCGAACGCTCCGTCCTGCCACAGCCAGACCTCGGGGATCGCGAGGCCGTCGTAGACGTGGAGCTTGTCCAGAATCGGCTTCGTGTGGATGACCTCCAGCACGATGTCCGGAATCTCGCCGTCCCGCATCTGCGTGCCCACGCGCCAGCACTCATCGGGCGCCACGCCGCGCTCTTTGGCCTCGTTGCGGAACGTCGTCGAGCCGTACCCGAGGAGCGGCAGGTCAAGGAGGAACGCGTAGAGCTCGATCAGGCGGGCGATCGTCGTCTTCCACAGCTCGTGATTTCGTGACGGGCTCATGAGCTCCAGCACCCCCTCGCAGTACGTCATGCGCAGCCCCGGCGTATCGAGCGCCTCACGCAGGATCACGTAGTCCTTCCAGGAGACGCCGTGGATCAGCATGCGCTGCTCGGGCGGCGAAAGGGGCAGCGAGGGCGGGAGGCGCGTTGCGGCAACCATGGTCTACAGTATATGCCCAACGCAGCGCGCCGGCAGGCGCCGACGGGGAGTCGGAGTCGGAGTCGGGGTCGGCGTCGGAGTCGGAGTCGGCGTCGGAGTCGGAGTCGGGGTCGGAGTCGGCTCTACTCCACTACCCGGATCACGTGCGGCGCCCGGGCAATGAAGTCCGCCCCGGCGAGCGCCCCCAGCGCCGCCCGCAAGTCCCTCTCCTTCGCGATGTGCGTCATCATCACGACCTGCACCGGCGCTCCGCTCGCGTCGCCCCCACCCTTCTGCACCATCTCCTGGATCGAGACCCGCGCCTCCCCCAGCGCCCCGGTAATGCGCGCCAGGACACCGGGCTGGTCGAAGACCTCGAAGCGCAGGTAGTACGCGGTCTCCACGTCGTCGAGCGACGCCACCTTGCGCTCCGACAGCTGGATGCCGCGCGTCATCAGACCGGCGGCCCCGTTCCGCTTCGCGCGCGCGACGTCGAGGACGTCGGCGACGATGCTGACCGCGGTCGGCATGTCGCCGGCGCCGCGGCCCGACAGGAGGCACGGGCCGAGCGCGCGACCTTCGAGGGCGATCGCATTGAGGACACCGTTGACGTTGGCGATGGCTTGGTCGACGGGCACGAGCGCGGGGTGAACGCGGAGCTCGACGGCGTCGCCGCGGTCGCGGCCGATGGCGAGGTGCTTGATGGCGTAGCCGAATCGGCTCGCGAAGGCGTGGTCGATCGCCTCGATCGCGCGGATGCCCTCGGTGGGGACCTGGGCGTGGTCTACGCGCGCGCCGAACGCGAGCATCGCGAGGACCGTGAGCTTGTGCGCAGCATCGTGGCCGTCGACGTCGAGCGTGGGGTCCGCCTCGGCGTAGCCCTTCGCTTGCGCCTCGCGCAGGGCCTCGTCGAAGCTCTTGCCGTCCTTCTGCATGCGCGTGAGCACGAAGTTGCACGTCCCGTTGACGATGCCGCGGAGGCTGGTCACCCAGTCGCTCGCGAGCGCCTCGCGCAGGACACGGATGACGGGGATGCCGCCGCCCACCGAGCCCTCGAACGCGAGATCGACGCCGCGTGCGATGGCGCGATCCACGAGCGCGGGGCCGTGGAGGGCGAGCAGCATCTTGTTCGCGGTGACGACGCCGCGCCCCGAGTCGATCGCCCGCTGCACGTAGTCGCGCGCCGGCTCCTCGCCCCCCATCACCTCGACGAAGACGTCGATCGTCGGGTCGCCGAGCACCGCATCGGGATCTGTCGTGAGGCGATCGCGCGAGAGCTCGGGGACGCGCTCCTTGTCGGGATCACGGACGAGGACGCGCGTGACCTCGAGCGGCGCGCCGACGCGCTCGGCGAGGTACTTCGCGTTCTGGTGCAGGAGCTGAACGACGCCGCCGCCGACCGTCCCACACCCCAGCAGCGCGAGCGACACCTGCTTCTTCATCGTCCCGCAACGTAGCTAAAAACCAGGGTCACGCGCCACCGTGCCTGCAGGGGGAGGTGTGGCGGGTGCGCCGGCGGTCCCGACCGGGTGAGGCCGCGGCCTGGGCGGGTGCACCTTGCCTGGCGGGATCGTGGTCGTGGGCGCGGTCGTGGTCGTGGTCGCGGGCGCGGTCGTGGTCGCGGGCGCGGTCGTTGTCGCGGGCGTGGTCGTGGTCGTGGTCGCGGGCGTGTTCGCGGTCGCGCTCGGAAGATCGTCGACGGACACCTCCGGGATGGAGGCGCGCGCTGGCGCCCGGCCCACTGCGCTTGGCTCGGGGTCGCGACGACTGCGGAGGACGAGCGCGACGACGAGCGCGAGCGCCAGCACGCCGAAGAAGCCGGCGATCAGCGCCCCCCTGCCCCGCGTGCGCTCCAGCGCGGCGCTGCTCTCCGAGCTCATGACGGTGGGCAAGGACCGGCGCCTCATCGACGCCGGCGGCGGGGACGACGTCGTCGTCGAGGGAGGGATGGACAATCGCGCCAGTGGCAGAGGGGGCCGCCCTTCGCGAACCGCAGCGAGGGCCTCGCCGAGCTCCTCGGCGCTCTGGAACCGGTCGGCGGGTCGCTTCTGCAGCGTCTTGGCGAGAACCTCCCAGAGCGCCGGCGCGATCTCCGGGATCGGCGTCGGCTCGCGCTCGAGGATGGCGGCCACGACGGAGTGGTAGCTCCCGTCGGCGAAGGGATTCGCTCCGGTGAGCATCTCGTAGGTCAGGATGCCCATCGTGAAGAGATCGCTCCGCGCGTCCGAGTCGCTCGAGCCACGTGCCTGCTCGGGGGACATGTAGGCCGGCGTCCCGAGCAAGTCCCCGTCTCCGGTGATGCTCGGAGCGCCAGGGCTCTCGAGCTTGGAGATGCCGAAGTCGAGGATCTTCGGCGTGATGTGCCCGTCGGGGTCGACCGACATGAAGATGTTGGCTGGCTTCAGGTCCCGGTGGACGATTCCCGCCGCGTGGGCGTGACCGAGCGCGGACAGGAGCGCTGTCGCGATCTCGAGCGCCTCGTCGACCTCGAGCTTCTGCTTGCGATCGAGGGTATCGGCGAGGGTCTCTCCACGAAGCAGTTCCATCACCATGAGGAGCGCGCCTTGGTGGCGGCCGTCGAGCTCCACCAGGTCGAAGATGCGGACGATCCCCCGGTGCGAGAGCGTTGCGGCAGCGTGCGCCTCGCGCCGGAAGCGGGCAGCCGCCTCGGTGGAGCCGGCGTCCGCGGCCGTCAGGAGCTTCACGGCGACCTCGGCGTCGGTCGCCAGGTTCCGCGCCACCCAGACGACGCCCATTCCACCGAAACCCGCGGGCCGCACCAGGCGGTACTTGCCGCCCACGACCACGTCGGCGGCGAGCTGCTCGCCGGATGCGTCGTCGAAGTCCTCGGGGCGCGGAGGCCCGGAGCTCTTCTTTGCGGGTTCGTTTGCCACCTGAGGAGCCCTCTTTGATACCTTCGTGATCGTGAACGTTTTCTGCCCCGCCGTCCACTTGCGCCTTTGGCCGCGCCGCCGGACCCAATTGGCGTGCATGTTGGCCCTGCTTTCGGCCCTGGCGCCCTCGTCCGCGGCCTTGGCCCAGGCTCCAGGCCCCGCCCCGGAGGCCAGCCCTCAAGCGCTGGTGGCCGCGCGAGAGCTTTTCCGCGAGGCGACGGCCGACGTCGACGCGAACCGCTTCGACACCGCCCTATCCAAGTTTCGCCGCGTCGCCGCCGTGAAGGAGACGTTCGCGGTCCGCTACAACATCGCCCGCTGCGAAGAGCAGCTCGGCAAACTGGGCGCGGCTCTGGGCGACTACGAGCTCGCCGAGCGCGAGGGGGGCGGCGATCCGAAGGGCAGCGACATCGCCAAGCTCGCCCACGACCGAGCCGCGGCCCTCCGCCCGCGGGTTGCCCGTCTGACCATCACGCCGCCCCCCGACGGGGCGCCCGACCTCGTCGTGAAGCTCGACGGCCAGCCGCAGCCAGGCGGGACGCTCGGCGTCGCACTCCCCGTCGATCCAGGCGCCCACAAGGTCGAGGCGACGAGGGGCAAGGCCACGTTCGTCAAGGACCTCACCCTCGGAGAGGGCGAGAGCGGCGCGGTCGCCATCGCCCTCGTGGCGCCTCCGACGCCTGCCACGCCGTCCGACGACGATGCCCCGCCGACGACGACATCGGACACCGCGCATCCGAACCGCCTGCCCGGCTACATCCTGCTCGGCGTCGGCGGCGCGCTGGGCGTCACGTCGTTCGTGTTCCTCCTCCTTCACAACCAAGCGTCGAGCGATCTGAACGCGCAGAAGGCCATCGACTGCACGCTCCCTGGCAGCCGCTGTCCGTCGAGTGCGCGCGACCATCTCGATCCGCTCCAGAGCTCGGCGCAGCGCGACGGAGGCCTGGCCATCGGCTTCGGCGTGGGGGCCGTCGTCGCCGCGGGCGCAGGCCTCTACCTCGTCCTCAGGCCGGCCGCGTCCCCCGCACCCGCGACCGAGACCCCGAAAACGAGCACGCCGTCGGCGCGCCTGGTTCCGGCGCCCGGCGGCGTGATCGTCGTGGGCGAGTTCTAGAGCCCGCGCGCGGTCATTTAGTTCGTCGGCGGGACCGCTTCCTTCTTCTCCTCGACGGGCTTCGGGGCGAGCTTCTCCTCGAGCGCGGCGTCGAGCACCTGATCCATCTTCGCGACGAAGACGAACTCGAGATCGTTTTTGACCTCGGCCGGCACCTCGTCGAGGTCCGGCTTGTTCCTCTCCGGAACGATGACGCGCTTGATGCCTGCGCGGTGCGCCGCGAGGACCTTCTCCTTCAAGCCGCCGATGGGAAGGACGCGCCCACGGAGGGTGATTTCCCCGGTCATCGCGACGTCGTGCCTCACCCGAACGCCGGTGAGCATGGAGACGAGCGCCGTGAACATCGTGACGCCGGCGGACGGGCCGTCCTTCGGCATCGAGCCGGCCGGGATGTGGATGTGGATGTCGCTCTTCTCGAGGAAGTCCTTGGCGATGCCGTACTTCTCGGCGTTCGTTCGGACGTAGCTGAGAGCGGCCTGCGCGCTCTCCTTCATGACGTCGCCGAGCTGGCCGGTGAGCTGCATCTTGCCCGTGCCGTACATGCGCGTCGCCTCGATGAAGAGGATCTCGCCGCCCACGCTCGTCCACGCGAGGCCGGTGCACACGCCGGCCTCTTCCGTCCGCTCCGCGACGTCGCTCGTGTAGCGACCGGCGCCGAGGAACTCCCGGAGCTGCTCCTCCGTCTCGATCTTGCGCGGGGTGAGATCCCCCTCGGCGATCTTGACGGCGACGCCACGAATGACGCTGGCGATCTGCCGCTCGAGCGAACGCACGCCGGCCTCACGCGTGTAGCTGTCGATGATGATCTCGACGGCCGCGTCGGTGATGTCGAGCATCGCCTGGGTGATGCCGTGCTCCTCGATCTGCTTGACGATCAAGTGCTGCCGCGCGATCGCGAGCTTCTCGCGCCGCGTGTAGCCGGGGATCTCGAGGATCTCCATGCGATCGCGGAGCGGGGCCGGGATCGGATCGGCCACGTTGGCCGTCGCGACGAACATGACGTTCGAGAGATCGTAAGGGATCTCGAGGTAGTGATCGGCGAACGTGTTGTTCTGCTCGGGATCGAGGACCTCGAGGAGCGCCGCCGCGGGATCGCCGCGGAAGTCGTGACCGATCTTGTCGACCTCGTCCATCATGAAGACGGGGTTGATCGTGCTGGCCTTCTTCATCCCCTGGATGATCTGACCGGGGAGCGCGCCGACGTAGGTGCGCCGGTGTCCGCGGATGGCGGCCTCGTCGTGCACACCGCCGAGCGAGATGCGGTGGAATTTTCGCCCCAGTGAGCGCGCGATGCTGCGGCCGAGCGACGTCTTGCCGACACCGGGCGGTCCGAGCAGGCACAGGATCGGGCCCTTCTTGTCCTTCTTGAGCTTCCGGACGGCGAGGTACTCGAGGATGCGCTTTTTGACCTTCTCGAGGCCGTAGTGATCCTCGTCCAGGACCTTGCGCACCTGGGCGATATCCAGGTTGTCGGGCGTCTGCACGTGCCACGGCAGATCGAGGATCCAGTCGAGGTACGTGCGCACGACGGTGTACTCCGCCGAGCCGACCTGCATGTTGCGCAGCCGCTTGATTTGCTTCTTGGCGACCTGCTCTGCCTCGGTGGGGAGCGTCGCCTTCGAGATGCGGTCTTCGAGGCCGTCGAGATCACCTTGATCGCCGTCGTCCTCGCCGAGCTCCTCCTTGATCGCCTTGAGCTGCTGGCGCAGGACATACTCGCGCTGATTTTTCCCCATCTCCTCTTTGATCTGGGAGTTGATGCGCTCGCGCATCTTGAGGATCTCGAGCTGGCGCGTGAGAAGACGCAGAACCTTGCGGATGCGCTCCTTCACGTCGACCGTCTCGAGGAGGCCGGCCTTCTCTTCGACGGGCGCGTCGAGATTGGCCGCGACGAGATCCGCGAGCGCGCCGGGCGCCTGGATCGAGTCGATGAGCGAGCCCGCCTCGCGCGGGAGCTCCGGCATCAGCTGGATGACCTGCTTGGCGATGTCGCGCAGGCTCATCGAGAGGGCCTCGGCCTCGTCGTCGTCGAGGCCGGTCTCCTCGAGGCGCTTCACCTTGGCCTTGAGGTACGGCGCGTTTTGCGTCACGTCCTCCATCTTGATGCGCGTCAGCCCCTGGAGGATGAGCGAGTAGTTTCCGCTGCTGTGCTTCAGGGCCTTCAGAACGCGCGCGGCGCAGCCGACAGAATGCAGATCGTCGGCGCCGGGATCGTCGGTGGACGGATCCTTCTGCGCGAAGATGGCGATGACGGGAGACGTCAGGTTGTCCACGTCCTCGACGAGCGCGACGGACTTCTCGCGGCCTACGTCGAATGGCGCGACGGCGCCTGGGAAGAGCACCGCGTTGCGGATCGGCAACACGGGCAGCTCGTCGCCGAACTGCACGGTGTCTTCTTCGGGCGCGCCGGTGCGCGGCGGGGCGGGGACCTTTTTGTCGGACATGGGAGCGACCTCGAAAAGGTGACCATTCCCCTCTCGTGGGGAATGGGCGTGTCTATCTTATCTGCGATACACGGCGTTTCCGGGTCCCGCTAGCCCAAAAGACGTTTCGGCCCGTTACGCTACGGCGACGTCGACCTCGAGCGTGTGGATCGCGAGCCCCGTCAGGACCTTCGGAAAAAAGAACGTGCTCTTCTGCGGCATCACCTCGCCGGCTTCGGCGACGGTGCGCACATCGGCTACGGGTGTGGCATTCATGAGCGCGAGGAGCTGCCCCTTGCCCGAGCGGAGATCCGCAAGCGCTGCGCGCGCGTCTTGCGGGTACCAGAGGTTCGTCTTGGCAGCCTGGGCCTCCGGCGTGATGCCGAGGATGTGCTCGAGGACGCCAGCGTGGAGGAGCCCGACGTCGGTGCGCTGAAGCGTCGGGTGGAGCTTGCCGACGGTCGGGTGCGCGGAGAGATCGACGCCGGGCTTCAGGCAGAGGCGCGCGGCGCGTCCATCGGGCGAAGCCATGACGAACGCTGGCCGCGCGGTCGCTTCGTGCAGCCACGCGAGGAGAACGTCGGCGCTCGCCCCGCCGTCCTTGACCGTCACGTCGAAGAGCACCTTCGCCCGCGCGGTGAGCTGGTCGAAGGACGCGGAGGGCAGCGAGTGGACGTGGCGATGCGTCGGGAAGACGACGAGGTTCGGATCGTCGCCGTTCGCCAAGAACACCATGAAATAGCGGTGCCGCCCGCGCGGGTGGGCGCCCGCGCCGGCCGTGGCGGTCTGCTCCTCGGAGTAGCGGAGCGCCGTCTCGTAGCGGTGGTGGCCGTCGGCGATGAGGAGCTGTGACGCGGCGACGCCACTCACGATCGCGTCGACAGCGGCCCGGTCCGAGATCTTGGCGAGCGCGTGGTGGACGCCGTCGCCGGAGTCGAGCTCGGCGAGGAGGCTCGCCTCGTCGAGCGCGGCGTCCAGCTTGTTGCCCGGGTCGCGGTAGAGCATGAAGCCCGGGCTCAGGTTGGTCTTCGTCGCACGGAAGAGCTTGAGACGATCTTCTTTGGGGCCGCTCAGCGTGCGCTCGTGCGGGAGGACGATGCGCTCGGAGAACGGCACGAGGCGAACGAGGCCGAGGAACCCACGACGCCTGAGGCGCGCACCGCCACCCGGCGGGGCGAAGGACTGGTCGTAGCGGTAAAACCCGGGCTCGGTGTCGCGGACGAGGACCTTCTCGCGAAGCCACGACTCGAAGAGCGCGGCGGCGTTGGCGTACTTCGCGTCTCCCTCCCCTTCCGGGAGGATGAGCTTCACGACGTTGTGCGGATCCTTCGCGGCGAGCGCGGCGCGCTGCGTCGCGTCGATGACGTCGTAGGGCGGGGCGACGACGCTCGCGAGGCCGTTCGGAGGACGGGATGCGTCGTAGCGGAGCGGGGTGAGCGGGGCGATTTCGGCCATGGGCGTGGCGTCGAGAGTCGTGAGAAGGACCACGGGCGTCAAGGGCGAACGACCGGAGTCGGAGTCGGAGTCGGAGTCGGAGTCGGAGTCGGAGTCGGAGTCGGAGTCGGAGTCGGAGTCGGAGTCGGAGTCGGGGTCGGGGTCGAGGGCGGCGGCGGGGTCGAGGGCGGCGGCTGGGTCGGGACCCGTCGAGCCGCCGCCGTCGTCGCGGCGCGTCTACGGATTGAACGGAGGGACCTGGCCCGACGTCCAGACCGCCGGCGACCAGGCGCCCATGCCCACCCAAGCGGGGGAGCCGAGGCCCGTGCTCGCGCGCGACCAGTAGTAACCGCTCGGATCGATCCCCGCCGGCGCGCGCCAGCCGTACGGATCGACGAGTCCGACGCCACCCGTCTTCACCATGCCCCAATAGAAGTCGTAGCTCGGGTCGGTCGGGTCGACGACGAACGGCACGTGGTACCCCTGCTCCTCGATGCCGCTCCCGGGCTGGCCCACGTTGACGTTGGTGATCCGCGTGAGCCCGAAGTGCACGTGCGGCCCGCTGGCGTGGCCGGTCTGCCCGACGTAGCCGATGATCTGCCCCGGCGCGACCGTCTGCCCGCTCTCGACCAGCCGGTCGCTCGCGTGCGCGTAGTAGGCGACGAAGCTCTCCCGGTAGGTCGGATCCGTGCCGACGTCGTACTGGATCACGATCTCGTTCTGCCGCGGCGAGCCGAAGTCGGTCACCCACGTGACGTCACGCCCGCGCGAACCGCCGGGCAACACCTTGCCGTAGCCGAGCGCGAGGAGCGGCGTTCCCTCGTCGAGGATGAAGTCATAGGCGCCCTGGTTGTCGTACCAGCCGTCGTCCTTGCCTAGGTTGGTGATGTGGGTGCTCGTCCCCGTGGCGCCGTTGCCGAACTGCGAGAGGGAGATCGGGCAGGTGACCGCGCCGCACGGGGAGCTGGCCGCGTCCGCCGCGTCCGGCGCGTGATCGAAGTAGTGGCCCACCGCGTAGCCGCGGTTGCTGGCGCCCGGCTGCCAGGCGGTGTTGGGGAACGGCGAGCCGAAGACCGGCATCGACCGCGGCGAGACGGTGATGACGCAGCGGTTCGCTGTCTTTCCGAGCAGGTTGACCGCCTGGTTCACCCCGACGGTGCCGGCCGACGTCGTGACGATGCCACCGTCGGTGCAGCGCGCGAGGACGTCGTTGTTGCCGGTCGTCGAGTACATGCCCGCGCGGACGATCTTGGAGCCGGGTTTGGCCGACGTCAGCGTGAAGCACGGTGTGACGCCCGACGACGCGCTGAAGCCCCACGTCCCGTCCGGCGCGATCGTGTTGCAGTAGTAGCCCGTGTTCGCGGGGACGCCGTTCGGCGTGCTCAGCTGGTAGTCGGATTGCCAGAACCCCATCGTGCAGAGACCCGGCTTGATCACCGCCGCCTGCCCGCTCCCGGGGCACGTCACGAGCGCATCTTTGAACGACGACGCGATACGCTGGTAGCAAAAATTCCCGACGTTGGTAGCGCACCAGGTGTTCGCCAGCGTCTGCTTGCACGCCGGATCGGTCGCGTCGGTCAGGCCGTTCGCGTCGTTGTCCACGCCGTCGCTGCAGTTGGCTTCCGTGAAGGTGTACTTGTAGAGGTTGAGCGTCCAGTTGCTCGTGATCGCCATGCCGTAGAGCGCGTTTGTGCTGTCGGCGGTGATGCGAAGAAGGGGGATGCCGCCGTTCGAGAAGCCGGTCCACCAGTTCTGTCCGGTGAGCATGGTGTCGTTGTAATAGAGCGTCGAGTCTGGGTTCATCCCGAAGACGCGGCTATGCGGCGGCGACGAGACGTTCGGTGCGGGCGTGGTCAGCGTGGCCGATCCGGTGCCCGACACGCGGCTCGAGCCGAGGTTGGAGGCGAGGAGCTGCCACGTCCCGCTGGAGCCTTGCGGCGCGGTGTGCCTGCCGTCGTTCTGCGGGCTCACGTACAGGGAGCTGCCGCCTGCGTTGTACGCGATCGCGTAGAGGTTGCCGTGGCCGGACTGGATGTCGGTCGTGCCGGCGGGGAGCGTGTTGCCGACGAGCGTGCTGCTCGTGAGCTGCCCGTTCGGCGCCGACGTGTAGCGGTAAAGGCGGTTCTGCGCGTCGACCGAGTACACTTGGTGGTGGTCGCACGCGATCTTGTCGCCGGCGACGCTGGTGGTCGACTGCTGCCAGGGGCTCGTGTCGTCGAACGTCGACTTGAACCACGTGGTCCGGGTCGTGCCGCTGCTTCGCACGGCATAGAGCCAGCCCTCGCCGCACGAGGCAATGTTCTGCGTGGTCGGGTCCATCGCCCCGAGGTTCGCCACGGTGAAATTCTGGCCCGCGACGGAGTAAGCCTCGGACGTCGTGCCGACCGCGAGATCGGGGGACGCGGACGAGGGCGACGGGCTGTCGGCGCTCGCACAGCCGACGGGGGAAGCAGCGGAGGCCACTGCGAGGACGCCGAACGCGACGGCGCACGCCCTGCCTGGACGCCAGGGAGAGGATCGATGGGAGCGAGTGGAGTTGGTCTTCATGCCGGCCCTTGAGCAAGGCGTGTGCCTGGTGGCCGCGTCATGAAGAGGCTCGATTTGCAGGCGATCGTTCACCCGCGTGATGTGAGGCTGCGCCACAGATCGTGCGGCGGCCCCACAGGTCGTGCGCCTTGCTACGGGCTGTTCTCATCATCATCATCGGTCACGCGTCTCGCCGTAAACGTGCAGGTGCCCGTGCCCGTGGCCGGCACATCCTCCTCAACGTTGCCAGGATTCGGGCACGGACACGGACACGTGACGTGCACGTTTACGGGCAAGAGGGATAGGGCGACCCTCGTCCGTCAGGCTCCGCTGGCCACGTGCTAAACTTCTTGCAGTGAGTCTTCCGCCATTTGCCAAGGCCTGGTACGCGCAGACCGTGGGGGCGCAGGAGGCGCTCGCTCGCGTCCACGTGGCGGAGCTCCGCGCCCTGTCCGACGATGCAGCGTTGCTTCGGAGCGAAGTGCTCCTCTCGCTTCCCGCTGTAGTGCCCGACGCACGCAGGGCAACTTCGGGCCTCGTTCAGCAGCAGGCGCTGTTCGCCCGCGCTCGCCTGGCGCGTTGATCTGGCCGTGAACCCGATCTTCGAAGCTGCTCTCGAGATCCAGAAGGCGTGCCAGGAGGCTGGGTTCCGCTTCTGCTTCATCGGCGGTCTCGCCGTGCAGCGGTGGGGCGAGCCGCGAATGACCCTGGATGTCGACGTGACCCTTCTGACGGGCTTTGGTGGGGAGGCGCACTACGTCGATGCGCTGCTCGGGCGCTTTCGGCCGCGCTTGGACGACGCGCGCAGCTTCGCGCTCACCCATCGGACACTGCTACTCCTGGCGCACAACGGCGTTCCGCTCGACGTGTCGCTCGGGGCGATGCCCTTCGAGGAGCGCGCGGTGGACCGCGCCACGGCGTTCTCGGTAGGCGGCGGCGTGTCCTTGCTCACCTGCTCGGCGGAGGATCTCGTCGTGCACAAGTCCTTCGCGGGGCGCGAGAAGGATTGGATGGACGTGCAGGCGATCGCCACGAGGGTCGGGGACCACCTCGATGCGCGGCTCGTCTGGGAGGAGCTCACTCCGCTGTTGGAGCTCAAGGACGACGGTGCGGCCACCGCAGCGCGCCTGGCGCAGATCCTGCCCCGGCCGTAGCGACCCCGACGCCGACTCCGACCCCGACGCCGACTCCGACTCCGACTCCGACTCCGACTCCGACTCCGACTCCGACTCCGAACGCCGATTCCGACGCCGACGCCTAGCCGAGCGCGCGATGCCCGATGTCCGATCGGTGATGCTCCCCATCCCACCGGATCCCCCCCACCGCCCGGTACGCCCGCGCGCGCGCCTCCGCCAGCGTCGCCGCCTGCGCCCCCACCACGAGCACCCGCCCGCCCGCGGTGACGACTCCCTCGGCCGTCGCCTTCGTCCCCGCGTGAAGCACGTACGCCCCCTCCCCCACCGCGGCGTCGAGCCCATGGATCACGTCGCCCGTGCGCGGCGTGGCGGGGTAGCCGTGCGCGGCCATCACCACGCTCAGCGCTGCGCCGGGGCGCACCTCGGCGCGCACGCCCGTCAGATCGCCGCGCGCGGCGGCGGCGAGCAGCGCGAACCAGTCGGTGTCCATCATCGGGACGAGCACGCTCGTCTCCGGATCGCCGAA
Organism: Myxococcales bacterium; assembly: GCA_025359105.1. Classification (GTDB taxonomy): domain Bacteria; phylum Myxococcota_A; class Polyangia; order Polyangiales; family Polyangiaceae; genus JANYHK01. Next base: position 12,915 of record JANYHK010000010.1, read on the forward strand.
GCGCACGTTGAACTCGAGCACGCGCGGCTCGCCGCGATCGATCATGAGCCCGACGAAGAGCACACCGCGAAACGGGGCGCCCTCGGCGGCCATGCCGCGGAGCGTCGGGAGGACGACCTCGCGCATCACCCTCTCCTGGATCGCCGGCGTCACGATCGGCGCCGGCGCGTACGCTCCCATGCCTCCGGTGTTCGGACCGCGGTCGCCGTCGCCGACGCGCTTGTGGTCCTGCGCCGCGGGCAGCGCGACGGCGCGCTCGCCGTCGGTGATGACGTGAAAGCTCGCTTCCTCGCCGGGGAGCAGCTCCTCGATCACGACCGTCGCGCCGGCGTCGCCGAACGCGCGCTCGCGCAGGATCGTTCGCACGGCGACGAGCGCCTCCTCGGTCGTCGACGCGACGACCACGCCCTTGCCCGCGCAAAGGCCATCCGCCTTCACGACGAGGGGCCTCGCCGCTGCGCGCACGAACGCCTCGGCGCGATCCGCGTCGTCGAAGACCTCGAAGGCGGCCGTCGCGATCTGGTGGCGCGCGAGGAAGCGCTTCATGAACGCCTTGGAGCCCTCGAGGCGCGCCGCGGCCTTCGTCGGACCAAACGCGAGGATCCCCTCCGCCGCGAGCGCGTCGACGAGGCCGAGCGTGAGCGGGAGCTCGGGGCCGACGACCACCAGGTCCACGGCCTCCGTCTTCGCGAGGGCGACGAGGCCGGCGATGTCGTCGACCCTCGCTGGCGCGTTGCCGCCCGGGCCAAATCCATGGGCCGTGCCGGCATTTCCCGGGGCGGCGAGGACGGTGGCCCCGGAGCGCGCGAGCCCGGCGGCGAGGGCGTTCTCCCGGGCCCCACTTCCTACGACAAGCACTCTACGGGCAGCCATGAGGCCGTGGGCTAGCATGGCTGTTGTTCGGCCTCCAGGAAGCGGTACGCTCATGACGTGGCCGACGAAGGACGACAGCCCGTCGCGATCCGTATCGCGAGGCCGTACCCCAGCGAGGAAGCCTTCCTCGAGCACGAGCTCGACACGCTCACGCGAACGAGCGTCGTGCTCCTCGGCGCGCAGTCGCGGCCGCAAGGCGTCGTCCTCCGGTTCGAGGTGACGCTCGCGTCGGGCGCGCCGCTCCTTCGCGGCGAGGGGCGCGTGGTCGGCTACAAGCCGAACGCGTACAACGACGAGCCGGGGCTCACGCTGCGCTTCACGCGACTCGACCCGCGCTCCAAGGCGCTCATCGATCGCGCGGCGGCGCTGCGTGACGCGCGCGCCCGGGGCGTCGTGAGGCCGGAGCCGCCCGCGCACGAGGCCGCGCTCGAAGTGACGCACGCGGGCCCGCCTCCGTCGATGCCCCGGCCCGCGAGCGTGCCCCCACCGATGTCGTCGGCCCCGACCGCACCGCCCCAAGGCCGCGCTCCGCCCTCGAAGCGACCCGGGTCGAGGCGTCCAGGGTCGATGCCGCCTTCGATGCCGCCGCTTCCGGGCCCGAGCCCCGCCCACGACCCCATCCCGGTCTTCGCGGACGAAGCGCCGAGCACGACGACGGCGTACGACCGCGACATGATCGATCGCCTGCGGAGCGAGCGCCTGGAGCGCGAGGTCGCGGACATGCCGCCGCCCACGAACATCGGCGCGGCGCTCCTTTCGCCGGAAGCCTTCACTCACATCAGCGAACCGCCGGTGGCCGTGGTGGGGCCACGCTCCGCGCCCCCGCGGAGATCGGCGACCCCGCCGCCGCCTTCGGTCATCCCGTCGGGCCCGCTGGTGAAGTCGTCCTCACCGCGGCGCGCCGTCTCTGGCCCGGTGAGCCCGCCGCCCGATCGCAACGAGCTGCTCGAGCGCCTCCGCGCCCGTGGCCGCGACATGGCGCCGGTCCGCGTCCGCGCGATCCTCGACGCGAAGGCGGGTTGAACGCTTAAACGCCAAGGGCGCCTCCGTTCACCGGATGCGCCCCTGCTCGTCGCTGTCGCGTTCGGTCAGTACCGGATGGCCAGCGTCCCGTAGACCTCCGCCGTCTGGCGGTAGGCGACGTTGAAGTGCGCGACGCCGTCACGGAGGACCGACACCGAGCCGAGCGACGGATCACCGTTCGCCGCGGCGATCGTCACGTCGCTCTTCACACCGACGATGTTCGGCAGGACGTACCGGGCGAAGATCTCGCCGAAGTACGACTGCGTGATCGGCTGCGTCGAAAACTGGGTGTCCGCCGTCGTCCCGTACGCCTGCACCTGCGGGTTGGGATCGTTGGTCGAGTTCGGCTCGTAGTACCAGGAGTAGCCGGTGCCCACGCCCACGCCGAACGAGAGCGGCTTGTGGAAGGGCATCGCCACTTCCACGTCGGCGCCGGCCGAGAGGCCGTACTTCGGGTTGTAGTTGCCACCCTCGGCCGTGCGGTACTTGCTGATGTAGCCGGTGCCGCTGACGCGGGCGCTGGTCGTCACGTACTCGCCGAAGAGCTTCTCGACGGCCAGCGAGACGCGGGGCGCCGTGATGAGGCCCGACTTCTGGCTGGAGAACGACGTCGGCGCCGTGAGCTGGCCGGTCGCGAAGATCGTGAAGTCCTCGGGGAGCGGGATCCGGCGACGGTACTGGAGGACCAGGTCGTCGAAGCGGTAGCCGGTTTCGCCGCTGTCCGCGATGAAGCGCTGGTTCAGGTACGCATTGAGGCGGATGCGATCCTTGTCCGTGATGTCGTACCGGGCGTAGCCCGCGAGCACGTTCAAGTTCTTGCTGGAGTTGTTGACGTCGTTCTGGCGGATCAAGCGGTGGGTCTCCCACGTCGCTCCGACCTCCCAGACCTTCGGAGTCTGGCCGGCCTTGGCGACCAGGTCGACGTTGCGCTCCGTGGCCGTGACGCCGGTGTCACCCGAGTCACCGCCGCCGCCGCTGCTGCCGGGGCTCGCGCCGCCCTTCGACTCGGAGCTGCCCTTGCCGGACTGCGGCTGACCGCCGCCGCCCGCCGCCGACGCCGTGCCGGCAGCGAAGACCAGGGAAAGAACCCCCAAAACCCCAAGCCCTAGTGTGGAAGTACGCATCGGTCGATGCTCCTACGACGAACCCGCGTGTGAAGCAAGCATCACTACGCACCAGGTTGTCCCAAAACAGGTTTTTGTTCCCCCGGCCCTTCAAGCCGAAGGGAGCCGAGGTGCCTAAGCGGTCGGTCAGTTGAAGTTGTTGAACGAGTCCAGGAAGAATTTCATCGGCAAGAGCGCTCCGTACGCGCCGCCCGGGTGGGCACCGTCGTCAAGCTGCGCGATTACGTCGTCCGTGTAATTGCGGACGATCACGTACGAGGCGGTATTGCGCTCTTTCTGAACCGCGACCCACTGGTTGCGGTCGGGGATGTACGACCAGATCCACAGGCGCCTGTCGGGCCCGAAGAACTCGTTGTGGTTGTCCGAGATGCCGCGCGGATCGTACGTGCAGGTCGCGACCGTGGTGCACCCGGCGTAGAGCGTCGGGTTCTGCGCCATCGCGTTCGTCTGGACGGCCAGGTCCCTGAAATAATCCAGGAAGTCCGGGAGCCGCGTGAACGTGTGCCCGCCGATCCAGTCGCGCACGTCGATGCGGCCGGAGAAGCTCGGGCTGTGCGTGTCCTGGGCGAACTGGGCGACCGCGAGGGGCACGAAGTACGGGTAGACGTCGTACTGGCCGCCGATCATCGAGTCGACGGCGTCCTCGGCCACGGTCGTGTACGAGTCGTCTCCGATGCCGCTGTACGAGGCGATGTACGAGCCGGCCTGGTTGGGATCGTAGTTGTCCGTCGGCCACATCCCGACCCAGCCCTGCATCGCGAAGAGCTTGTCGAGGATGATCCCTTGCTGGGTCACGTCGCCGTAGAACTTGTCGTACACTGTGCGATATGGCCGTTCGCCCGACGCCTGCTGGATGACCGCCTTGTGGAAGGCGCCGACCATCTGGTTGGCGGCGGAGGCCTCCGCGTTGAACTTGTTCGAGAGCTGCGTGTAGTACTGCAGGTCCGAGCCGTTGGGGTTCGGGTTCTTGATCCCGATGCGCCGCAGCGAGTCGGCGAGCTCGCCCGAGTTCCAGTCGAAGATCCACAAGGACACGAAGCGTCGCATGTCGATGATCGTGTTCGCCGGCGCCGCCGCGTACTGCGAGTTGTCCCAGAGCTTCCTGTACTTCCGGAAGTTCCTCCAAGTGTACTGCCACTCGTAGGCGTCGATCTGGTTGGCGATGATCTCGCTCGGGGTCGTGCCGCTATCGCCCTGGCGGCAGAGCGGCGTGTACGGGATGTGCTGGTGCGTGCAGAAGAGGTACTGGATCTCCTGCTTGCCGTTGAACCCGTGCGGATCCTTCCACGGCGACACGAACGCGGCGTCCTTGCTCGACGACTGGCCGGAGATGCTGTCCCCCTGCCCCGGACCACGCGCGTCGTTGGCGTAGATCCAGCTGATCGCACCCTGGTCGTACGGCGCCCAGCCCGCCTTCCAGAAGACGCGATCGGGCGCGGCGTTGTATTCCATGACGCTCGACGCATAGAGGCCGTAATGCGAGCGCCCCTGCCCGTCCTTGTATTGCGGGAAGTTGGGCTTGTCGATCGATGCCATGAAGTTGTGCGCGAGGCCCATCGCGTGGCCGAACTCGTGCCACGCGACCTGCGACCAGTAGGTGTCGATGAGGTTCTGCGTCCACTCTTCCTTCGTCTCCCAGTGGAGGTTGCCGTCGGCGTCCTTGACGCAGTGCCGGGCGTCGCGCGCCATCATCTGCTCGAAGGAGAACGCGCTCGGCGCGTCGAAGTGCATGTAGGGGTGGATCATGCTCGCGATGGCGCGATCCAGCTTCTTGTGGTTGGTCGTGAGCTCGCGGAAGCGGTTCAAGAAGCCGAGCGCGTTGTCGAGGCCGTGCGGGCCGGTGACATCCGCGTAGGGAGAGAGCCCCTGGTCGATCTTCGCCATCGTCTGGTGGAACTCGGCCTCGTCCTCCACCATCTTCCAGACCTGGCCGGGACCGTAGACGCCCTGGCCGCCCTCGCGGATGACGAAGGGGTTCGAGTCGGGATCGCCGTACACGTAGTACGGCAGGAGCGCGTAGTACGCGCGGAAGAAGTCGTCGTCCTGCTTCGCCGTGAAGTCGACGGGCCCGAGGTTGCCGAACGTGCCGACCGGCTTCTGCAGGTACTGCTGCATCTTCGCGTAGAGGGTCGACGTGCCGTTGTGGTTGGCGGCGACCTTGGCCGGGACGATCGGCATGGTGTCGCCGTCCTTGCAGGTCGCCGTGGGCTTGTTCGTGTCCCACGCGTCGGGCGAGTTGATGTCGAGGCTGGCGCCGATCGTCTGCAGGTACGCGTCGATGCGCTGGACGTAGTAGTCCTTGATCGCGAAGTCGTTGAACGCGATCGACGACGAGAGCGCCTCGCCGGTGCGCGGGTCGATCACGAACTGCGTGACGCCGGCGAAGAAGTCCTGGATGTCGGGATCGCTGATCCAGCGGAGGAACGAGTAGCGGACGTCGCCGTACTCGACCGGCTGGTTGTCGGGGGTGTCACCCTTCCGCAGGCCGTCCTTGTACTCGTTCAGATCGTTGGCGTTGAGGAAGCGCAGGCGCGCCTTCACGCCGGCGTCGGCGAGGAGCTTGTTGGTGTGCCCCATGACGCTGCCCACGTCGGCGGGATCGTCGGCGCGGTAGAATTTCTTGTACTGCTCGGGGAAGCCGGCGTCGAAGTACCAGGTGATGAACTCCTTCTTAGTGTTCCAGCGGATCACGAGCTGACGCGCGGCGACGAGGCCGCTCGTCTGGTCACGGTCCCACGCGATCCAGTCGAAGAAGCCGTACTTGTGGCGGATCGGATCCTTCTCGCCGACCTCGAGGGGCGTGTACTGGTCGAGCGCGTTCGCGCCAGGCGGCGCGGTCAGGCGCTCGGGCCGGACCATCGAGTATTTCAGCGTGAAGGTCTGGTTGTACTTGCCGATGTTGAAGGCGTCGCGGCCGCGCAGGCCATACTGATCGATGCACGCTTGGTTGGTGAGCTGGACGGGGAAGGTCATCTCCGTCGTCCACTCGAAGTAGTCGTTCTTCTCGTCGACCTTGAAGGAGCCGGGGACGAGCGTGACCGTCGAGTTGGCCATGTCGACGCACTGGCCGAGGACGTCTTGCAGCCCCGGGAAAGGCGCGACGTCGCTCATGTCGTTCTTGGAGAAGTTCAGCTTGACCCACTGGCGGACGTCCCACCCGAGCTCCTGGTTCTCCTCGTAGTAGTTCGTCTTCTCGCCGTCGAGGTTGACGCGGTACTTCAGGTCGACGTTCGTGATCGGCCACGCGTTCATGACCTCTTCTACGCGGGTCTTCTCGGCGGCGACCGGCGCGCTGAACTCGCGCAGGTTCACCATTTCGAGCTTGTCCTGGCTGATCTTGAACCGGACGTAGGACCCGCCGTTCTCGGTGCCCGGGAAGACACCGAAGACCGCGCCGCCGAGGAGGTTCGGCGTGGAGACCTGCATGATGGACGCCTTGAGCATCCATCCCGGATCCTGCTGCGGCTTGCCGTCGGGTCCGCTCTCGGCCGAGCGCACGAGGAACGACTTGCGGAGGTACTGGTTCTCGTTGAAGACGCCGTTTCGCGACGGGCGGTCGCTGACGCAGCCCATCGCGACGGACGAGCCGAGCGCCAGCGCGAGGGCCGCGACGAAGGAGCGGGAGACGGGAAGGTTGGAGAAGAGATTCATGATTTTGCTCCGTCTCTCTTACTGGCCAGGCGTGAAGATGGTCACGTCGACGACGCGACCGAACCCGCCACCCTGCGTGATGCCGAGGCGGACGCCGTTGGTGAGCGACGTGATGAAGTCGGCGTAGTTGCCGTACGGGCTGTAGCGAATGATGAGGCCGCACGACTGGTACGTGCCGGGGTGGGCGGACAGCCAGTCGAGGATGACGGCGACCGGCGTGTACATCTCGACGGCGAGGAGGTCCTTGGAGACGTCGTCCTTGCAGAGAAAGACGTTGCCGAGAAAGTCGGTCGTCTCGACGGCCTTGAAGATGATGTCGCCCGTCTTCGACGGGTTGCCGTTCTGATCGAGCACGACGTCGTAGTCGATGTTCGCGCTGATCGTCGTGCCGGACAGATCGAGCTGGTAGGTCTCGATGAACTTGTCGCGCGTGCCGGTGAGCGCCACCGGGAAGCCGATGCCCGGCTGCTTGGGGACCCACGGGACGAGGATGGAGAGGAGCGGCGCGCCGGCGGGCGGATCGCTCGTCTGGTCGTAGGGATCCTTGTGGAGCGGGATCCGGACGACCGCCTGCTGGATCGTGTCCAGCGTCTTGCCGACGGTGACCGGGGTGGTGCCGAGCGTCCAGCTCGTGCGCGCGATGCCGAAGGCGCCCTTGTAGGGCTGGAGCAGCGGGCGGCCGGTCTCGTCGAGGATGACGTTGCCCTTGGCGTCGAGCGGCGGCGTGTACGTCGTCGTCGTCCCGGCGCTGGTGACCGAGCACTTCACCTTGTCGAGCGTCGTCGCGCAGTAGTACGCGGTCGCGAGCGGCGGCCCGGAGGGGGCGGCCGGATCGGGGATGTCCTTCCAGCCCTTCTGCAGGATGGGGCTGCCGAACATGTTCGTCAGGAGCGCGGTGTTCTCCTCGCCGATGCCGTGGCTCTGGTCCTCCAGCATCGAGGCGTAGAGCGCCGTCTCGCCGCGGAGAATGTCGCGCGAGAAGTTGTAGCTGTTGAAGATGCCGTTCTTCACGTCGGCGGTGATGACGAGATCGGTAGGATCCACCGTCTTGGACGCGAAGCGGCGGTCGACGTACTCGCCGATCTCGAACTGACCGGCGCCGATCGAGTCGAAGAAGAGGTTGTCGTTGTCGATGACGACCGCGTGCACGCCGTCGACCGTCTCCTTCACGCTGCCGGCGACCGTCAGGTACTTGATGACGGCGATGACGTACTGGCGGAAAAAGAAGCGGACGTCCTGCGCCTCGCTCGGCAGGTTGGTGACCTGGTTCTTCCCCATGACCGCGAGGACACGGTTGAACGACGTGGCGAAGATGTCGCCGTTCGCGCCGACGATGTCGCCCTTGCCCGAGCCGACCGGGCTCGTGCAGAACTTGTAGTCGGTCGCGACGCCGGTAGCGTCGAGGCAGAACGCCGCCTGGAGGTGGCCCGGCTTGAGGCCGCCGTCGTAGCCGGTGCTGATCTGCTTGGAGAGGTCGTAGCCGACGGCGTTGCGCGGGAACAGCGGGCTCGCGAGGTGCGAGATGAAGCCCTCGAAGCCGGTGCAGCCGACCGGGTACACGGGGTTCTTCGGATCGACGGTGGGCGCGAGGCACTTGACGTCACCGAGCGTCTTCTCGTTGCCCGGGAAATACTTGGCGAGGGCGTCCTGCACGAGGCGCGCGTACTCGAGGTACACGAGACCGGCGCCGTGGTTGTCGCGCGCGGCGTTCGGATCGTTGTTCAGGCGGTCGTTGGCGAAGCGGCCGAGCGTCGACTGGTCGATCGCGAACTGGGTCGACGTGTCGTCGACCGTCGGCATGTCGGTGTCGCTGATGATCGCCTCGGGCGCGAGCGTCCGGTCGGTGAAGTTGACGTCGACGCCCTGGACGTCGAAGCGGAAGCGCTCGGTGCCGTGGGTCAGGCCGCCGAGGAGCTTGTTCAGCTCCGTCTTGTCTTTCGCCGGATCGCCGGAGATCTGCACGCAGCTCTGGATGAAGTCCCCGTAGGTGAGCCCCATCCCCAGCGTGCAAGGCGCCTGCGCGGTGCCGAGCTTGCCGGCCATGCCGACCGGGCCGATGGCGTCGAGCTTGAGGAACGGATCGGCGAAGGAGAACGGAAGGACCTTCGCGAGATCCTGATCGATGCGGTTCAAGATGCTGGGCGCCGGCTGCGCCGCGTTGCGGTTCGGGATCCACATCGCCGAGCCGAGGGCGGGGATGAAGAAGTACGCGACGTCACCGAAGCTGCCGATGATGCAGCGGCGGCTCGCCTGGCAGTCGGTGTCCTGCGGGAAGCCGGGCGCGAACGTCGCGATCATCGCGTCGTAGAGCTCGTTCGCTTCATCGAGGAAGTTCTTCGTGGTCGACCAGTGCAGCTCCCAGTTGACGCCGTCCTTCTGGACCTGCGAGGCGATCGGGACCGTGTAGTTGTGCTTCTTGTCGCGGCTCGTGAGGGCGATCGTGCCGAGGTAGCCGGGGCGCAGGAGCGTGCCGATGATCTTGTGGTTCGAGACGCGGTAGTTCGCGACGATCTCGGCGTTGTCGCCCCAGTAGTTCGCGAGCGACCCGTTGCCGAAGATGTCGCCGGCGTTGGTGCTCTGGCAGAGGCCGCCCTTCTTGGGGTTCTCGGCGTCCTCGATGGTGAGGCCCTGCCACGTTTCGCCGCCAGCGATGTCGATGCCGCCCGCGCTGTGCGGCGGAACGATCGGCTTCTCGAAGGCGGCCGCCCACGTCTTCTGAGTGGTCGGGCCATCGCAGAGGATCTGCTTGTTCGTTCCTGCGGCGGCGTCGGGGAGCTCGAAGCCGGCCTTCGTCGGATCGAACGTGCCCGGCGTGTTGCCGTTGTTCAGCAAGTCGCCGGCGCCGGGGGGCGCGGGGTTGTAGGTCTGGTTCGGACCGTCCTCGCAGGCGGTGAGCCCCAACGCGGCCACGGCGAGAAAAGAGGAGAGGACGGGAAGCGAGACGATCGACCTGCGCATGAAGGCTCCCTGCTCGACACCGAGCGCGGCTCGAGGCAATGCCCGTCACGCGCGCTCACGGGCTCCCTTGCGGGCACCGGCGAGCGACGCGGGCGAGCGGCGAGCGCCGCTGCAAGTTGCGAACCGTGTCGAAGTTTACGAAATGGTTGAAGGAAGAAGAGAGCTGGCAAGGAGCCGGACGGGCAGATCGCACGGCGCGCGTCAGTTCCGTAACGGACGGTCGCCTCCCCCACCACCGGCCGGACCCGGTTACGCGTGTCCAGGTGGTGCGTCCAGTGGAAGTGGCGAGACCTTGCGCCAAATCAATCCATTGTGCCGCTGTCAGCGGAATAATGCCCACGCTCTACCTCTAGATAGGGTGGAGCGCGCCGGGCCCTGGTGCGATACTCCGGTCGTGGCCGCGTTTCCGGAACCGGGGGCCCTGCGCGCAGGGGACCGCCTGGATCGGTATGAGCTTCTCTGCCCCCTCGCATACGGCGGAATGGCCGCGGTGTGGCTCGCGCGGCACCGCGCGCACCGACTGATGGAGCGCCTGGTCGTCGTGAAGACGATCCTCCCGCAGTTCGCTTCGCAGGAGCAGTTCCAGGCGATGTTCATGGACGAGGCGCGCGTCGCCGCGGCCATCGACCACCCGAACGTCGCGCGCACCCTCGACGTCGGCGAGCAGGATGAGCTGCTCTACCTCGTCATGGAGTGGATCGACGGGGAGTCGCTCTCGCGGTTGCAGCGCGCCGTCGAGAAGAACGGAGCGGAGCTGCCGGCCGGCATGATTCTGCGCATCGTCGCGGACGCGTGCGCGGGACTCCACGCCGCCCATGAGCTGCGCGACTCGAGCGGCGCTCTGCTCAACGTCGTTCATCGCGACGTGTCGCCGCAGAACATCCTCGTGAGCACGACCGGTGTGGCCAAGCTCATCGACTTCGGCGTCGCAAAGGCGCGCGATCGCGTGTCGGAGGGGACGAGCGCCGGGGAGCTCAAGGGCAAGATCCGCTACATGTCGCCGGAGCAGGCGCTCGGTCACGACGTCGACCGGCGCGCGGACATCTGGGCGCTGGGAGCGATTCTCTACGAGATGTTCGCGCGCGTTCCCCCGTACGACGGACCGAACGAGGTCGCCACGCTGCACCTTCTCACGAGCGGCGATCCACCGGCGCCGCTGCCGCGCAGGGTCCCGCGCGAAGTCGCCGCCGTCGTCGAGCGCGCGCTCGCCTACGATCGCGCCCGGCGCTTCTCCACCGCCGCGGAGATGCAGCAAGCGCTCGAAGGGGCGATGCACGCGATCGAGGCGACGACGACCCCCGCCGAGGTCGGCGCCTTCCTCGAGGTGCACCTGAAGGAGCGTGCGTACGCGCGGCGACGCTCGATCGAGAAGGCGCTCGCGGCAGCCGCGCAGCGTGAGCGCAGCGGCGGCGTCGGCGCGTCCGATCGCCCGTCCCGCGCGGGGCCGGTCCTGGATGGGAGCGTCGGGCTCATCATCGATACGCCGTCGCAGACGAGCACCGCGACGCTCGGATCGGCGGCGGTGGAGTGGCCTCCGTCCAGCGTGCCTCCGGTCGTGCGGCGACGCCGTGGCCTGGTGCTCGCCGCCGGCATGGGGATCGTGATCGCGCTGATCGGAGTCGGCGCCGTCGCCGCGCGTCTCTCGTCGAACCGGAATGGCGCCGCCGCGCAGCCACCGCCCGCCGCCGTCACGCTCCCAGCATCCCCGGAGAGCGCTGCGCCCACCGTGCCGGCCACCGCAGCCACACCCCCGACGGCCAGCTCGCTGGCGCCGAGCGACGCCGCGACGACGACGCCCAATCCGCGCGCGCGCGCCAAGGCAGGCCCAGCCGCCGCAACGCCGCCGCCTCCGTCGCCTGCGAAGCCAGCGCCGACCGCCACGCCGCCGAAAAAGCGAGACTATGGCTTCTAGTCGCCTCGCGCTCGCGACCGCGTCGCTCGCGCTCGTGCTCACGTTCGCGCCCGTGGCGATGGCACAGACCGCGTCCGATCGCGAGACGGCGCGCTCGCTCATGGACGAAGCGTTCGCGCGGCGCGAGAAGGGCGATCACCGAGGCGCCCTCGAGCGCTTCGAAGCCGCCGACGCCCTGATGCACGTTCCGACGACGGGGCTCGAGGCGGCGCGGGAGCGTATCGCGCTCGGCATGCTCATCGAGGCACGCGAGCTCCTCAGCACGGTCGCGCGGTACCCGCCGAAGCCCGGCGAGCCGGCACCGTTCGGCGAGGCGCGCATGCACGCGCAGAAGCTCGACGACGAGCTCGGAGCCCGCGTCCCCCAGCTGCGCATCGTGCTGCGCGGCGCCGACGGCGGCGGGCCGATCACGGTGACGGTGGACGGCGCGGACGTGCCGGCGGCTACGCTCATCGCGCCGCGCAAGGTGAACCCCGGCTCGCACACGGTCGTCGCACGGGCCGCCGGCCGCGAACGTAGAGAGCAGATCACGCTCCGCGAGCGCGAAACCAAGGAGGTGCTCCTCGACCTCGCCGTCGGCACCTCTCCGGCGCAGGCGCCACCTTCCGCGGCCCCGGCAGCGACGCCCGCGACCGCACGCGACCCGAGCGACAAGGCCCCCGAGAACGAGCCGCCGAGCGACCCTTCCTCCGCGCCGCGCATCCTCCTGTGGAGCGGCGTCGCCGTGGCCGGCGTGGGGGCGCTCGTCGGCACCGTCACCGGCGTCATGTCCCTCTCGGCCGTCAGCTCCGCGAAGAGCGGATGCACCGACGGCAAGCTCTGCCCGCCGCCGACCTACGCCGACATCGATCGCGCCCGCTCGCTCGGCAACGTCTCCACGGCCGCGTTCGTCCTCGCCGGCGGCGGCGTCGCCCTCGCCGTCGTCGGCTACCTCCTCGGCCGCGGTGCGCCGAGGACCCCGGAAACCGCGCTTACGCCTTACCTCGGGCCCGGGAGCGCGGGCGTGCGCGGGTCGTTCTAAAGCCGTCACGCTTCTCGCCGTAAACGTGCACGTGCCCGTGCCCGGCGTCGCCGGTCCAACGCGAGGTGGTAGACGTCGAGCCGTTCGTGATCGAGTGGAAGGCCGCTCTATCGGCACATGGTGCTCGAAGTTGTGAGGATTCGGGCACGGGCACGGGCGCGTGCACGTTTACGGGCAAGACATTGCAGACCGTCGCTAGGCTTGCAGCTTCCCGAACGCCACGCGAAACGCCTTCGCGAAGGCCCCGGCGCGCGTCGCGTCGACCGGACCGCCCGCCACTCCGTCGGCGCGCAGCGCGCTGCCTACGATGACGCCGTCGGCGTGCTCGGCCAGAAGAGCGAGGGACGAGATCGTCGCGCCGCTCGCCACGAGGAGCGGAACACCGCGCGTCGCCGCGCGCACGCTGGCGAGCTTTGCGGCATCGACCGGTCGACCGGTGCCCTCGCCCGTCACGAGCACGGCGTCGGCGAGCCCGCGGAGGACCAGATCCTTCGCTTCGTCGGCGGGCGCGCGCGGCGCGAGCGCGGCGGAGTGCTTCACGTCGACGTCGGCCCAGATCCCCACATCGATCCCGAGCGCACGGCGCGCGCGGAGGGTCTCGGCGGCCTTGCCCTCCACGATGCCCTGATCGGTCACGCGGGCCCCGGTGTGTACGTTGACGCGGATGACGGCGGCCTCGGTCACCGCCGCGATCGCCAGCGCGGCGTCGGCGTCGTTGCGCAGCACGTTGACGCCGAGCGCCAGGTCCGGCGCGGCCGCCTTCGCGGCGAGCACGCACGCGGTCATCGCGCTCACCGTCACTGCGGGAACGCGCCCGGGAAAGAACGGCGCGTCGCCGAAGTTCTCGATCATCACGAGATCGAACCCCGCCGCGTGGAGGATTCGCGCGTCGTTCGCGCACGAGGCGAGGATGTCGGCTATCGGCCGCGAAGCGAGTGGGCTACCCGGCAGTGGCGGCAGATGAACGACGCCGACGAGCAGGCCGACCTTCGCGGGCGTGGCAGGCGTCACTGCGGGAGGCCCTTCACCGGCGCGCCAGAGACGGTCGAGCCGCCACCGTTTGGCGACGGCACGAAGTCCGGTCGCCCGAGCGTCCCGCGCAGGAGCCAGCCGTAGAAGCCGTCGGGGCGTTTGCTCTGCTTCACCTTCGGATCGGCCAGCTCGAAGAGCGCGGGCGCCGTCGAGCCCGGCGCGCCGAAGAGGCTCTTGGTGTTGTCGCTCTTGCCCCGGTAGCTGTCGTTCACCTTGAAGCGGAGGTTCACGTCCATGCCGCTGTCGGTCGCCAGCTCGCGCATCTGGATGCGCCCCTCGCCGACGAGCTCGAGATCCTTGCCGCCCGCGGCGACCTTGGTGAGCTTCATGACCCCCTCGCGCGCCTCGGCGGCGATCGACAAGGTGCCGACCGACAGGCGCGGGAGCGCGAGCATTCCCTTGATCTTCGTCTTTCCATCGCCCACCGCGACGTCCTGCGCCTCGAGGTTGATGACGCCGTTGCCCTTGGTGGCCTTGCCCTCCGGCATCGTGAGCTTGACCTGACCGCTCACCTTGCCCTCGATCGGCAGGCCCAGCAGCTGCGTCACCGGATCGATCTGCCCGAGATCGACGCCGTCCAGGTTCACCTCGACGATGCGCTCCTTCCCCTTGTCGTCGAAGTAGCCGTCGACGGTGCCGCCGAAGGCCTCGAGCTTGAAATTCACGTCCTTGTTGCCGACGAGGAGCCCGAAAATAGAGATGCGGGCGCGCGCCCGGTCGATCTTCAAATCGCCCGGCGCCTTGCCGGCCTCGGTCGGGGCCGACAGGATGTGGACGCCCTTGGCCTCGACGCCGGTGAGCCAGTACGAGGTCATCTCGTCGATCTGCAGCTCCTGGCTGCCGTTCGTCGCGCGCTGCTGCGCGTTGAAGGTGACGACGATGCGCTCCTTGAGCTTCTCGTAGGGGAACGTCCAGCTCACGAAGACGAGGAAGCAGAGGAAGTAGAAGAACGGGAACGCCACCCTGGGCGCCCACTTCTTGAGGCGCTCTTTCATCCGCCGCCTCCCTTCTTGTCCTTGGCGTCCTTGTCCTTGGTGTCTTTGTCCTTCTCGCTCTTGTCGCTCTCTGGCGCGGCGGCCGGCACGTCGGTGCGGTCGAAGGCGGAGACGCCTATCTCGACGTCGTACGAGTCGGGCTCGCCGCTGCGCTTTCGCACGCCGAGGCGGGTCACGGCGACCGGGTAGGTGCTCTTCTCGAGCGCCTCGATGAACTTCGCGATCGGGTACATCCCGGCCTTCTTCAGGTGGATGACCGTATTGCGCTCGGTGTACCGCTTGCCGTGCGGGACCTCGGGTCGGTCGACGGAGTCGGTGACCTCGAGCTTCTGCGAGCGCGCGGTCTGCTCCAGGTAGCCCGCGAGCACCGGCGCCTTCTTGCCGTAACGACGGGCGATGTTGTCCTTCTTGGATTGGCGCTCGCGCACCTGCGCACGCGCGGCCTGCACGGCGCCGAGCGCGGAGCGGAGATCCTCCGTCTCGCCGCGGCGCGAGAGGACGAGGGACTCCAGCGTCACCGGGATGGCGACGAGGACGAGGAACGCCACGACGCCCCCGAGGATGAGCGCCAGGCGACGCTCGCGGGGGTTCAGCTTTTCCAGCACGTTCGCCATCACTTGCCTCCCGTGCCGGACGCCGAGCTGGCGCCGGTCGCGCCGCCCGCAGGCGTGCCGTCCTTCTTCTTGCCGCCGCCCTTGCTGTCCTCGGGGCACTTCACGTCGAACTCGAGGACGTACTTCTGCCTGTCGGAGCCCACCATCTGGTTGGTGCGCGAGATCTTCACGTCGGTGAAGCACCGTTCGGCGCGCAGGCTCGTCGCGATCGCCTGCGCGTCGGGGATCGTGCCGACGACGCCGTGGAGGATCACGTGCCCCTTCTGGACGTCGAGCTCTTCGATGTCGTGGATCATCGACTGCGGGATGTCCTCGGAGAGCTTGACCATGACGTCGAACGCGTCGGCGTGGGGGAGCGGGTCCTCGTCGTTCAGCGCGGTTTGCTGCCCGAGCAGCTCCTGCGCGCGCGCGGCGCTCGTGGTCTCCTCGCCGAGCACGTCCTTGGTGACGACGGCGAGCGCCTTTTCCAGGGTCTCCCGCTCCTTGCCTTGCGCGTGCATCTGCGCCCACGCGGTGAAGAGGAAGCTCACCGCGACGACCGCGGCCAGGCCGGCCAGGACCGGCACCTTCTCTTTCACCCACGCGAAGCCGCGCTCGTAGGCGAGCGGGCCCCGGCGCAGATCGAAGCCGACGGCGCGGCCGGTGAGCCCGACGGCGAGGCCGAGCGCCTTGGCGAAGCGCGGCAGCTCGGCGAGCTTGTCGGGCGCCACGGCGGTCGTGTCGAGCTGGGGCGGCGCGAACACCTCTACGGGCAGAGCGAGCTCGCCGGCCAGGAACACCTGCGCGCCCGAGACGAACGAGCCGCCGCCGCAGAGAATGAGCTTGGAAGGCGGGGTACCACCGATGGACCGGAAGGACGCGATCGTCGTCCGGATCTCGCGCGCGAGGCGCGGCGCCGTCCCCGGGAGCCCTTGGGTGCCGAACGAGATGGCGCGGGCGAACACCGGCTCGCCGTTGCGGAGAACGAGCACCTCGCTCGACTGGGTCCCCAGGTCCACGAGCACGATCGGCCCCGCCTCGGCGAGCTGGGGCGAGATGGCGACGAGGTTGGCGATGGGGAAGCCGCCGATGCCGACGCGCTCCGGCTCGACACCGAGCGCCGTCTTCACGAGAGCGATCCGCGCGCGCACGTCGTCGGTGCGGCAGACGGTGGCGAAGATCGGGATCTGCCCCTCCGGCGTCGTCTCGGTCCGCGTCATGATGCGGTAGTCCCAGACGGAGTCGGCGATGTCGAAGGGGACGAGCGACTCGAGCTCGAACGGGAGGACCTCGCCGATTTGCTTCTGCGCGCTCTGAGGCAGGGTCAGCTGACGAAACGCGCCGCGCGCCCCTTCGACCGCGGTCGCGACGCCGTCGCCCCCGCTGATCTTCTCGCCCATCGCGGCGACCATCGCCCCGCGGATCGCATCGGCCGCCGAGCCGGCCAGCGCCACGTCGCAGCTTCCGAGCGCGACGAGCTGCACCTTGCGGTACGCGGTCCGTAGAACCGCGACCTTGACCGCCGAAGTGCCGACGTCGATACCGACCAGGGTTGCCATTCGGGTTTCCTATTCGATCTTGTAATAAACGACTGTGCCGCCCGGATTGGGCTGGAGAGCGGCCGCGAACCCGTCCGGCGTCGCGCCGGGTGGGAGGGGGGCGCTGGCGGAGGGGGGCGGCGTCGGCTGACCGGGGAGCGCCGAGCCGATGGGCGCGGTGGCGAGCAGGCTCGGCGCCTGCCGGAAGTCGACGACCGAGTGAATCGAGAGGCGCGTCTCGCGCTTGTAGCCTTTGACGATACCGACGGCGTAGATCGAGAACACCTTGCTCTCGGCAGAGATGCTCTTGGCGAACTCGCTCTCGGAGAGGAACTTCACCGGCTTGATGCCCATTCCCGTGAGCATCGGGCCGATCATGCCGGAGCCCTTCATCATCGCGATGAAGTCCGCCGGAGACCCGAACATCGGCGCGCCCATCGAGATTCCCCGCGCCATGATCATCGCCGTCAGGAACATCTGCATCTGGTTGATGTCGGTGCACAGCTCCGCTTGCGGCGCGCCAGCGCACACCACCGCAAGGAGCGTCTGCGCACCCGCGGTGTTGACGTTGATGGCCCCCTGCCCCCACACCGTGACGACGCGCTTCTTGGGGTTGGTCGGATCGGGATCGACGAAGGTGGCCCAGAAGTCGTCCCCCACGCCGCGCACCATGTGGAGCTCGTCGAGCGAGTCGTAGGGGGCATTCTTGCGGCGGTACGGCTTGTTGAGGAGCTGGTAGTAGGCGTCCTCCACCGCGTTGCCGGTCGGCGACGCCTGGCTCACGTCGCACGAGAACTTCTGCTCGTCGACGTCCGCCCAGTCGATGAGGGCGGAGCAGACGTCCATGCGATCGTGGTAGGTGCCGGTCGAGTCGCGCTGCTCGAACAGGGGGCTGTACTGCGGCGACTGCATGAGCCCGATCAGCTCCTTGGCGAGCCGGATGTGCGCGATGTCGTTGGAGGCGCCGAGGTTGGCGTTGATCATCGAGTCTTCGTCGACGATGACGAGCTCCCAGCGGCCCCCGGGCATGCCCAGGTTCTTGCCGAGCGACGTGTCGAGCCCCACCGTGCCGGCGAAATCCTTGGCCGCCTCCGAGTCGTTGAAGGCGCCGAGCAGGCGGTCGGAGAACTCCCACACCGGGAGCTGCGGCGGCGTGCGCTTCATCAGCATGAAGAGGGGCGAGATGGCCTGGCGAATGGTGGGCTCGGTGGCGATGAGCAGGCGCGCGAGGCTCGTGGCGCTGCGGGCCATGTACTCGGCCTGGGTCGTGTCGCGATCGGCCATCGCGCTCGCGAGCTCGGCGCCGGTCGAGTCCTGCATCTCCGCGAGCATCACGGTGAGCACGGCGATGGCGCCGAGGACCATGATGAGCGCGATGCCACGCTCCGACTTCTTGCGCTTGCGGCGCCGGATGACCATGCGCTCTCGATCGATCATCGCGCGATCCCGAACGAGAGGGGTTGCTGCATCGGCATGATGAACTTCGTGGTGAACGTCGACGGCGTGCCGAGCGGGACGTTCTTGAGCGTGAGCGTGATCTTGATCTCGAGCGGCAAGCGATTGGCTTCGCCGAGCGCCTGGGTCGAGTCCCACGTCTCCTTCCACTGGCCGGTGAGCGGGTCGAGGTAGCGCACGTCGAAGAGCTCGACGTCCTCGGCCAAGACGTTGACCACGCCGCCGCGCTTGGGATCGGTGTCGATCGGGAACTGCTCGCGCCGGACCAGATCCATCTTGTCGGTGTTCTCGGGATCCCGCACGGCGAAGAAGCCGAGCTCGCACTGGTCGCTCTCTTTGGCCTCCTTGTCGACGCGCTTGTGGGCGAACGCCGCGAAATCCAGGCGATCGAAGGGCGCGCCGCTGCCGCCGATGAACGCGGTCGTCCGCGTGGCGAGGGCGAGGTTCTGCGGGTTGTGCATCGACAGGAAGGCACTCGAGATGTCCCGCGCCATGCGCTGCACGGCGTCGCGCCCCTGCCGCGCGCGCTCGCTGCGTCGCTCCTCCCCCTTGCGGCCGCGGCTCATCGAGTCGAACGCGCCGTAGATGAGGAGAGAGACCATCGCCAGGATCACGATCGAGACGAGGATCTCGAGCAAGGTCATGCCGCGCTGCGCGGCGCGGCGGCGACGGGCGCGGAACGCACGGGGCATCCTCATCAGATCCCCCTCGGGTTGAACTGAGGGCCGGCAGGGCCACTGCCGGGGAGGCCGGCTGGGCCCGCGCCGAAACCGCTGCCGCTCGGCGCGACGCCGCCGTCGGAGCCGGCAACGCCCGGCAAGAACCCGCTCCGCTGCGGGTTGGTGATGTACTGGACGATCGCGAACTCCTTGGGGCTCGACCCCTCCTTCCACTTCACGGTGACCGTGAGGCGGCGGATCGAGTTTTCCATCATCGGCTTCAGCGACGGGTAGACGATCCCCATCACCATGTTCAAAAGCCCGTTCGCCCCGCCGGCCGCCGTGAGCTGCCCCTGGATCTGGCCGCCCATGGCCGCCAGACCTCCGTCCATGTCGAGGTTCAGCGCCGCCGACGAGCCGGCCGGGTTCGCGCCGGGCAAGCCGGCCAGCGCCGCGAGCGAGCCGCCGGAGCCGCTCGGCGAGGCCATGAAGCCGCCGTCGCCCAGCGAGTTGTCGGGCGGGTTCGGGAGCATCACCTTCTCGACGCGCGTGTCGCACGTGAAGTTCGGCGTCTCCGTCCCTTCGCAGCACGGCATCTGCGCGTCGATCTGGTCGATCTCGGGGTACCCGAACTTGACCATCTTCTCTTCGAGCTCGGTCATCTTGCAGCGCGCGAGCGTGGTCGACATCCCCATGTTCGCTGCCATCTTGTTGCTGGCCGCGAGGCCGCCCTGCGCCGACAGGATCACCGTCAGCGCGAGGCCGAGGATCGAGACCGCGACCATCACCTCGAGCAGCGAGAAGCCGCGGGCGAGCTGACGCCGGCGGGTCAAAAGATGCCTCCGGTGTCTTCGCGCTCGCTGGCTTCCTTGTCGTCGCGCGGGTTCACGAGCGCGATGGGGCCGTTCTTGATGGTGACCTTGCCGGTCAGGGGCGAGACGAGCAGCGTCATCGTGTCGCTGTCGTCGGTCGAGTCGCCGATGCGGAGCTGGATGTGCGCGAGCTCGGTGCGACCGCCCGGCCAGAAGTACAGGTAGGCGCGGCCGCTGGTGCGCGGCAAGTCGTCGTGGGTGGCCTGGATGTCGCGGAACTTGATGCCGCGATCGAGCTTGCGCGCGCCCTTGCCTCCCTCGGCGCTCTGGCTGCCGAACGCCTGAACCATCTTGAAATGCGCGCGCGGCGCCTTGGGGCCCTTCACGAGGCTCTCGCCCTCGGCGACGGCGCGGCGCTCCGCCTCGGTCACCGGATCGGCGCCGCCGGTGCCGCTCAGATCCTTCGTCTGGAGGAGCATCGGCACGTCGCCCTCCTCGAGCCACATCGTCTGGTTGTCGAGGTCGAAGACGATGCGGACGCTCTTGCTCGTCGCCGTCGCGCGCGTGAAGGCGACCCGGATGGCGCCGGTGATGCTCGTCGACACGTGCTTGAGGCGGGAGGACGCGAGCTGACCCGTCCCCGAGACCACACCGCCCAGGACGAGCGAGATGAGCACCATCACGATCAGGATCTCGATGAGCGTCATGCCTCGCCCGCCCGCGCGCACGCGCGCCGAGCGTACGGAGGTCAACGAGCGCTTCGAGATCCAGAGACTCATTGAGGCTTCGCGGCCTCCGGGACTCGGATGTCGTCGACCGTGCCGTCCTTCTTGTCGGGCCCGGCGCTGGACACGATCGTCTCGTCGTCCTCGCACTGGATCTTGAACGGGTTCTCCCACGCGTCGGTGATCTTCGAGGCGCTGTCGATCGTCTTGTCCTGGAGGAGCATCTGCGCCGTCGGGCATTGATCGCTCGCGTGCGCGGCGCGCCAAGTCTCGGCGGCGCGACGGAGCTCGCGCGCGCTCGTGGTGGTCGTGTCGACCTGCGCCTTCTTCAGCTTCGGCAAGACGGCGATGGCGACGCCGCCCGCGATGAGGCCGAGGATCACGACGACGATCATGACCTCGATCAGGGTCACGCCTCGAGCGACCGCACGGCGGCTTTTCTTGCAGATTCCGCGAATCATGAGCTCTCTCCTTGAACCGAACAGCGTTGCGAATAGTCCCTCATTCCACACGATCGAGCCCTCCCGGCAAGCCATCGGGGCCGTCGCTCCATACGTCGATGCCCTTGGTGTCCATGCGGCCAGGGCAGGTGAAGCGGAGCGGGCGGCCCCACGCGTCGACCGGGAGATCGTAGGAGTAGCCGCCTGCGACGAGCTCGCCGAGCTCGCGGGGGCAGGCGCCGCCGTGATCGGAGCGGAACGAGACCAGGGCGCGACCGGCCGTCGTCAAAGACGCGCGCGTGGCGCGGGTCGCGGCGGCGCTCTCCTCGCGGCGGCGCACCACGACGACGAGGAAGACGACGACGACGACGGCGAGGACGATGCGCGCGCGGGCGCGGCTGAGCACGCCGAAGACGCCGCGCTTCCGCTCCCAGGGGAAGAAGACTCGACTCGCGTTGCGCCTTGCCATGGTCTCGGTCTCCCTCCTTCCTTCACTGCACGAAGTCGTTCATCTGGATGAGCGGCATCAGGATCGCGAACGCGATGAAGCCGACGGCGCCGCCCATGATGACGATCATGAGCGGCTCGAGCAGGCTGGTGAGCGCCTGCACGCGCGTCTCCACCTGGGTGTCGTACGCCTTGGCGACGTTCTCGAGCATCGCCTCGAGCTCGCCGCTCTTCTCGCCCACCGCGATCATGTGCGTCACGATCGGCGGGAAATCTCCGCTCCGTTTGAGCGGACCGGCGATCGACTCGCCTTCGCGGATGGAGGCCGTCGCCTCCTCGATGACCTTGGCGAGGCGCGCGTTGTCGAGCACGTTGCGAACGATGTCCATCGCCTTGAGGAGCGGCACGCCGCTCTGCAGCAGCGTGGCGAGCGTGCGCGAGAAGCGGGCCACCGCGAGCATGCGCAGGAGCGTGCCGAAGATTGGGATCTTGAGGAGGAGCGTGTCCTTCCAGATCTGCCCGGTCGGTGTCGCGACGTAGGCGAGGAAGCGCGCCAAGGCGAAGCCCGCCACGATGCCGATGCCGATACCGATGGCGTACGCGCCCACCGACTCGACGCTGAAGCCGACGATGGCCATCACGACCACCGCCGCCGCCGCACCGCCCACGAAGAACGGCTTCTTCTGGCGGTCCTCCGGGTTCGCCGGGGGACGCATCGCGCGGCGCACGAGGGTCATCGCCACCACCGAGGTGACGAAACCGAGCATCTGATTGCTCCCGATCGCGCTGGAGACGCCGATGAGGAGCGACGTGTACCAGGGGAGCGCGCGGTCGAGGCTGGAAAAAATACTGGTCACCTTCGGAACGACCACCACCATCATGATCGTGATGAGCACCGAGCCGATGAGGAGCATCAGGACCGGGTACGCGAGCGCCGCGCCGACCTTGCCGCGCAGCCTGCTCTGGCCCTCCATGAAGTCGGCGAGGCGCTCGAGCACCGTCTCCAGTGTGCCGGACGCTTCGCCAGCGGCGACCATGTTCACGTAGAGGTTGGGGAAGATCTTCCCGTGGGGCTCGAGCGCCTTGGCGAGCGAGATGCCTTCGTTGAGGCGGTCTCGGACCTGCGTGAGCACGCGCTTCAGCTCGATCTTGTCGACCTGCTCGGTCAGCGCGCTCACCGCCTCGACGAGCGGGATGCCGGCGTTGACGAGCGTGGCGAGCTGGCGGGTCATCATCGCGATGTCGCCGACGTTCACGCGGCGGAAGAACGCGCCCAGATCGATGTTGCGCTTGGCCTTCGCCGTCGCGGCGCTCGTCTCGTGCGCGCTCGTGAGGAGCACGCCCTCTCGCTTCAAGTTGGCGCGCAGGAGCTTGGGGTTGTCCGCGTCGCGAACCCCCTTCACCTGCTTTCCGCTCGCTGCGACGAGCCCGGTGTACTCGAAGACGGCCATCTACTTCCTTCTCAGTTCGAAATCCGCTGGGAGATGCTCGGACGGTCCGGCTCGACCTCGACGTCCTCCTGCGTGGCGACGAGGACCTCCTCGACGCTGGTGAGACCGGCGATGACCTTGCGCGCGCCGTCGTCGCGGAGCGAATCCATCCCCTGGTCGTGCGCCGCGCGCTTCACCGCCTGGGAGTCGGCGTTGCGGAGGATGAGCGGGCCGACGGCGTCGTCCATCAAGAGGAGCTCGTAGATGCCGCGCCGGCCGGTGAAGCCGGTGTTCGCGCACTTGTCGCAGCCCTTCGGTTTGTAGAAGACCGGCGGCGTGGTGAATGGCGTCTCGAGCGGATCGGCCTCGCGCGCCGCCTTCGGGTAGTAGCGCGACTGCTCCTTCAGCTTCCGCGCGACGCGCAGGCGCATGCGCTCGGGGGTGAGGCCGAGCTCTTCGATCTCGTCCGCCGTCGCCTCGTACGGAGCCTTGCAATGCGGGCAGAGGACGCGGACGAGGCGCTGCGCCAGGATGCCGATGACGCTCGAGCGCAGGAGGAACGGCTCGACGCCCATGTCCACCATGCGCGTGATGGCGCCGGCGGCGTCGTTGGTGTGGATGGTGGAGAGCACGAGGTGGCCGGTGAGCGACGCGTTGATCGCGATCTCGACGGTCTCCTTGTCGCGGATCTCGCCGACCATGACGACGTCCGGATCCTGGCGGAGGAACGCGCGGAGGGCGCTGGCGAAGGTGAGCCCGATCTTGGGCTGCACGTGCACCTGGTGGATGCCTCCGATCTCGTACTCGACCGGGTCCTCGGCGGTGAGGATGTTCAGATCGGGCCGGTTGATGCGGTTGATGCACGCGTAGAGCGTCGTCGTCTTTCCGCTGCCGGTCGGGCCGGTGACGAGGATGATGCCGTCGGGGCGACGAATGAGCCCGTCCATGAGCGCGTAGTCGCGACCGGAGAACCCGAGATCGGGCAGGTCGAGGAGCACGCTCGATTTGTTCAGGAGGCGCATGACGATGCGCTCGTAGCCGCGGCTCGTCGGGATGGTGCTGACGCGGATGTCGAAGCCCTTGCCGGCGATCTTCTTGGTGATGCGGCCGTCCTGCGGGAGGCGCTTCTCGGCGATGTTGAGCGCGCTCTCGATCTTGATGCGGCTGACGATGCTGCTCATGAAGGTGCGGGGGGCGCGGCGCTTGATGTAGAGGTCGCCGTCGATGCGGTAGCGCACCACGACCTCCTTCTCTTCCGGCTCGATGTGAATGTCGCTCGCGCGCTCCTTCATCGCCTGGAGGAAGAGCGAGTTGACCCAGCGGATGACCGGGGCCTCGTCGTCGGAGTCGAGGATGTCGCTCACGCCCTCTTCGTCGACGGTGCCTTCGTCCTGCTCCAGCTCGCCGGCGCCGGCGTCGCGCTCGTAGACGCGGTTGATCGCGTCCTCGATGACCTCGCCGCCTGCGACGCTCACCTCGACGGGCTTGCCGAAGAGGACGCGGGCGTCGTCGATGGCGGCGGTGTCGAACGGATCGGCGACGAGCGCGAACACCTGGTTGTCGTCCTCGGCGACGACGATGATGCGGTGGTTCTTCGCGAACGCGATGGGCACGCGGGTCGCCAGCGCCGTCGAGATGCGCTCGGGATCGATCTTGTTCACGTACGGGAGCTCGGACTCCGCGGCCAGAGCCTGGGCGATCGCCGACTCCTCGGCGAGGTTCGAGTTGACGATGAGGTCGGAGAGGTTGACCCCCTTCTCGCGCTGTACCGCGTAGAGCGCCTCGAGACGCTCGGCCGGAATGACGCCGCGGCGCGCGAGGATCTCTCCGAGGAAGCGCTGCTCGGCGGACATGACTACTTCTCGACCTTGTCCACGCTACGGGGTGACGTCGTGATGTTGAGCGCGGGGACGGGGGGCGGAGTGCTCGGCGTACCGAAGCCAGGCGGCGGGGTCGGGGGAGTGCCGCCGGCCGCGACGGGGCGGGCGGAGGTTGGGGCCGGCATCTCGAGCGGCTGACCCGGCTCGTGGCGCTTCAGCTCCTTGGGGCGCGTGAGCTCCTCGAGGCGCTTGCGCTCGTCGACACCCAAGAAACCCTGCCGGATGTCTTCGACGAGGCCGTTGGTGCGCGTGTAGTCCTTCGGCGGCTCGTACTCGTTGGAGTCGGAGAACACGAAGTAGCGATCGAGGTACTCCTGGCGCTCCTGCATCTTGCGCTCGAACACCGTGCGCAGATCGCTCTGCTCGCGGATGATGTAGGGCGTCAGGATGAGGACGAGGTTGCGCTTCTCGAAGCTGTTCTCCGTTTTGCGGAAAAGCGCGCCGAGCACCGGGATGTCGCCGAGCAATGGGACCTTGTCCTCCTTGCGCGACCGCACGTTTCGGATGAGGCCGCCGATCACGACCGTCTGCTGATCGCGGACGACGAGCGTGGTGTTCGCGGTGCGCTTGCTGATCGGGATGACGCCGAGCGCGCCGACGGCCGAGCCCTGCTCGCTGATCTCTTCGGTCAGCTCGAGGCGGACCTCGTTCGACTCGTTCAAGTGCGGGATGATCGAGATCTTCGTGCCGACGTCCTGGCGAGGCGCCGAGAAGCCGAGGCCGCCGAGACCGCCGAGGGCACCGAGACCAGCGGCCGCGCCGCCCGCAGCGCCGGCCGCACCCGCGAGCGCGCCGAGGCCGCCGCCGACGTTCTGCTGGAGCGGCACGTTGTCGCCGACGGAGATCTCCGCCTTGATGTTGTCGGTCGCGAGGATGTGCGGCGTGCTCAGCAAATCGGTGTCGCCGGTCTGCGCGAGCGCCTGGATGAAGGTGCCGAACGCCGGGATGGTGACGCCGGTGCCGAGGAAGTTCTGGCTGCCGGTGACGCCAGGGCCGCGGACGCCGAGGGCGAAGCCCTGGAGCGCGTCGGGATCGGTCGGAAGAAGGGAGATCGTGTTGAGCGGCTTGTTGCCGCCGTAGACGAGGCCCTGATCCGCGCCGGTCGCGAACGTGTCAGCGCCGTGGAACGACACGCCGAGGACGTCGCGTCGCTTCAGCTGCAGGTCCATGATGACCGCTTCGATGAAGACCTGCTTGCGGGCCTGATCGAGCCGGTCGACGACGATGCGGAGCGACGCGTAGTCGCGCTGCGACGAGGTGACGACGATCGAGTTGGTCGCCTTGTCGGCGCTGACCTTCACGCCGCCCTCGAAGATGCCCTGCGGTGCCGCGGAGCCGGCCGGCCTCGCCGCGCCGCCGCCCGCAGGGGCTGCGCCACCCGCGCCGGCGACGATCTCGGTCAGGGTCTTGGTGAGCTCGATGGCGTCGGCGTGCTGCAGCGGGAAGACGTGGATCTCGCCCTCGCCGGTCTGCGGGATGTCGATGCGGCGCACGAACTCGAGGATGCGCAGGTACGCGCGCTCGGTGGCGACGATGACGAGCGAGTTCGAGCGATCGTCGGCGACGATCTTGGAGATGTGCAAATCGCCGCCGCCCACCGTGATGTGCGGGGGGTTGGGCTTGCCGCCGGCGGCCGCAGGGGCGCCCGCGGGCGCGCCGCCGCCGCTCTTCACGTCGAAGAGCTCGTTGATGCGCTTCTCGACGTCGCTCGCGGCCGCGTAGTGCACGGGCTCGATCCAGATCTGATCGCCGGCCTCGCCGACGTCGATCTCCTCGACGAGCTGCATCATGCGCCGGATGTTCGTCCCGGTGTCCGTCATGATGAGGAGGTTGCCCGGCCCGTAGACCGTGATGTCCCCCTCCTTCGTCTTGAACTTGCCGAGGACGTTGGCGACCTCGTCGGCGCTGATGTGCGACAGGCGGTGGATGCGGGTGACGTAGCGATCCTCGGCCGGCGCGCCCTGCGCGGCCGTGTACATCGGGGTCCCCTGCGTCGCGACGCCCGCGGTCTCCACGATCTTGAGGAAGCGGCCGTGGGGGACGACGGTGAGGCCGTTGGTCTCCAGGATCGACAAAAACGCCTGGTACGCCTCGGCGACGGTGACCTTCTGCGGCGAGTAGATGCTCGCCTTGATGCTGCGGACCTTGCCGCCGAAGATGAACCGCTTGCCGGTGAGCTGGCCGATGACCTTCACGAGCTCGGGCAGATCGGCGTCCTCGAGCGAGAAGCCGACCTTGAAGTTCGGCGAGCGTGGCTCGAACTCCATCGTCTGCTCGAACTGGGGGAGGCCGGCGGTGTCCGCGGTCGACTTGCCGCCGGGGGTCAGCACCGGCTTGCCGCCGGCCGCCGCCGGTCCAGCGCCAGGGGTCGTCCCGAAGGCGCCTGCGGCAGGCGCGCTGCCGCCGGCCGAGCCGCCCGCGTTGGGTGACGTCGCGGGCGCGGTGGCCGGAGGCGTCACGCCGGGCGCGGCGGGGTCGGGCCGCGCAACCTGCGAAGGCGCACGCTGCGCGGCCGCGTCGCGGAGATCGGCGAAGAAGAACGCCGAAGAAGCGAGCGGCAATAGAAGGAACGGACGTTTCATCATCGAGCGCACGTGTGGCCTTTCGTGGTCCTACGGCTGCGGCAGAAAGCGAAGAGTCAGATCGCGCGGGTGGCGCGCGGCGGAAGGTCCGCCTTGTTCGCGTTGGTTTTGGTGGGCGGTGCGTCCTCGGCCTTCGGCGGGCGCTGCCCTTCGATCTTCGACGCAGGGACGACGCTGGAGCCCGGGTCCGACGACTCGTGCGGCCCCACCGCGCGCCCGACGGCGAACAGCGCGATCAGCGTGACGACGCCGGTGAACGCGACGCACGCGCCCACCATCACGCCCATGGTCTTCAACGTCTTGTGCAAAAGGTCGGAGTGCATCTCGGGTTCCTACTTCTCGTCTCGTCTCGTCTGGTCTGGTCTGGTGCTGGAGCGAGCGTCACTTGATGTTGTAGTCGAGGTTCATGTTCGACCCTCGACGGTTGACCTGAACGGTGAGGTGATCGGCGGTGCGGAGGCGCGCGTACGCCTCGAGCGCCTTCTCGGGGCTCGCCATGTCGAAGCCGTTGATCGTCTGGAGGCGATCGCCGTTCTCCATGCCGAGGACGCCGAGCAGGGTCTCCGGACGGACGCCGAAGAGACGGATACCGACGACCTTGCCGTTCTCCTGCTCGGGGACGATGCGCGCCTGGCGCATGAGGTCGGACTGGTTCTCCAGGATCTTGTCGACGACGCCGCGATCGACGTTGAACTCGGTCGCGCTGATCTTCGAGATGCCGCGCGCGATCGACGGATCGAGCGCGCCCGCGCCGCCAGCGGCCGGCGGCGGGGGAGGCGCGGGGACGGCGGCGGAGGCGGCCGGGGTCTTGGCGGCGCCCTTGAAGAGCTCGGCCTGGCAGAGCGAGCTGCCGCTCGTCATCCAGATGCGATCCCAGCCGACGAACTTAAGCGTCTTGCCGCCGAACTCGGTGCCGCGGCGTCGGAGCTGGCTCTTGTCCTTGTCCGACGAGCCGGTGGTGAGCGCGGCGAACGACCACTCCGGATCGCTCGACGCCGCGATGACGAGCACCTTCACGCCGTCGCACGGCGGCGCGCTCATCGGATCGGACAGATCGAGGGGCGCCGAGGCCACGGGGCTGTCGTCGACCGGCTTCTTGTTGAGGGCGCCGGTGACCGAGTCGAAGGGGTTACGCGAGAGGATCGCCTCGGCGTTCGTGGCGTGCGACTGCTGGCCGCTCGCCATGGGCGGCGTCTTGGCGATGAGCGGCGGCGCCGAGAGCTGCTTCTCGTCCGCGCCGAGGCTGATCCCGACGAGCTGCGTGATGGCCTTGGCGTTGAGCGCCGCCGCCAGCATCACGAGCGGGGCGAGGACGAGCCAGAAGTTCTTGCGCAGGAGCTGGTCGACGGCCATGTTTTGGGACCTTCAGCCTTAGCAAAGCCAGGCCCGTGCCAATAGGGAAACCTCACCGTTGTCGGGCATTTGAAGGACCGATCGGCGGGCTCCTTCCGACAGGTTGTCGCCGGGGGGCCGCGCCGGGCCCGCGACGCGACATTTTGACAATCCGCCCCTTGCCTCTAAACCTGCGGACGACCGCTGGGCGGGGACTCCTTGGTGTCCTGACCTTCGACGCCGTCGAGCTTGCGGTAGATCGTGCGCGTCGAGATGCCGAGGAGCTGCGCGGCGACGCTCTTGTCGCCCTTGGTGTGGCGTAGCGTCTCCTTGATGACCCGCAGCTCGATGTCGTCGAGCGTCGTGCCTATCTCGAAGGCGAGGGCGGTGGGAGTCCCCGGAACGGCGCGCGCGATCACGTCGGGCAGATCGAGCTCGGTGAGCTGATCGCTCCGGGAGAGGACGACGGCGCGCTCGATCACGTTCTCGAGCTCGCGCACGTTGCCGGGCCAGCCGTAGTCGAGGAGCTTCTCGAGCGCGCCGCGGGTCGGGTTCAGGCGCGGGCGGCCGTTCTTCGCGCAGTAAAGGCCCAGGAAGTGATCGACGAGGAGCGGCACGTCCTCCCGGCGCGCGCGCAGGGGCGGCGCGGTGACGGCGATGACGTTGAGGCGGTAGAACAAATCCTCGCGGAAGCGCCCCGCCGCCACCTCGGCGAGCAGATCGCGGTTGGTGGCCGCGACGATGCGCACGTCGGCCTTCACTGTGTTTCCGCCGAGCGGCTCGTACTCCCCTTCCTGAAGGACGCGCAGGAGCTTCACCTGGACCGCCGGCGAGAGCTCGCCGATCTCGTCGAGGAACAGCGTGCCTCCGCCCGCCTTCGCGAAGCGACCGTCCTTCTTGGTGATGGCGCCGGTGAACGCGCCGCGCTCGTGGCCAAAGAGCTCGCTCTCGAGGATCGTCTCGGGGATCGCGGCGCAGTTCACGGCGAGGAACGGCCCCTTGCCACGGCTGCTCCGCTCGTGGATGTACCTCGCGAGCAGCTCCTTGCCCGTCCCGCTCTCGCCGAGCACCAGTACGGTCGCGAGGCTCGGCGCCGCCTGGGTCGACACGTCGATGACGCGACGCCAGGCCGGCGAGCTGCCGACGATCTCGCGCTTGGTGAGGAGCTTGATCTCGTTCTTGAGCGACCGGTTCTCGGCGACGAGCTTGCCGCGCTCGGCCGCCTTGCGGACGCTCTTCACGATCGTGATGCGCTTGAGCGGCTTCTCCACGAAGTCGTACGCGCCCTCGCGCATCGCGGAGACGGCCGCCTCGACCGAGCCGTACGCGGTCATCAGCACGACCTCGACCTCGGGGTTCAGCTGTTTGATCGCGCGGAGGAGCTCGAGGCCGGTCGTCCCCGGCATCATCAGATCGGTGAGGACGACGTGGACGCGGTGCGAGCGCACCTGCTCGAGCGCGTGCTTCGCGTCGTGCGCCGTGAGGACCCGCATGCCCTCGCGGAGGAAGATCTTCTCCAGCGACTCGACGTTGGAGCGCTCGTCGTCGACGACGAGGACGGTGATCCCGTCCGGGCTGGGTGCCGCGATGTCTTGCGCGCTTGACGCTTCGTCGACCATTTCGTCAAATTGACACGCGTTCGACAACTCGTCAAGTGCTTGGACACAATTTCAATTTATGCAGCAAACTATCGTATTAACTTTGATATTTGCTTGAACGCGTCCGAGCCAGCGCGTCGAAGCCAGTCGAAGGCGACCGCTTCGGTGACCGTGGTGATGGCGCCCGCGCGCTCGCAGAGGCGGAGGCCGGCCTGCCGGTTGTCCTCGGTCCGCGAGGCGACTGCGTCGGCGACGACGTGCGTGGTGTAGCCGCGACGCGCGAGCTCGCGCGTCGTCTGGAAGACGCAGACGTGGGTCTCCATCCCCATGATCACGATGTGACGCGCCTCGGAGTGATGGATGGCGCGCGCGATCTCGGGATCGCCCATCGCGTCGAAGTCGAGCTTGGGCATGGGCGAGACGCCGAGCGCGGGCAGGCGCGCGGCGAGCTTCGTGACGGTGGGGCCTAGCCCTTTTGGGTACTGCTCGGTCACGAGCACCTTCACGCCGAGGATGCGCGCGGCCTCGAGCAGAACGTCCGCGTTCGCGAGGAGCCGGTCCTGCGCATCCTGCGGCATCGCGCCGAGGAGGCGCTCCTGCACGTCGACGACGAGGAGCAAGGACGAGTCGGGGTTCAGGCGGTCCACCTCTTCACCACACCTTTACACGGATCGATCGGATGAGTTGCCCTAGCTCGGTGCGCGCGTCGAAGCGCAGGACGGCGCGACCGACCTCGCGCGCGGTCGGGTCGCAGAGGCTCATCGGCAGGACCGTCAGCGCGTCGGCGAGCTTGGGGACGGTGAGATCGCGCTGGCCGCAGAGCCGGTAGGCGCAGCCGTCGTCGCCCAGGAAGCGCAGATCGTAGGGGATGCGCTGCTCGTTCACGATGCGCAGGCTGATCTTCCCCGTGCACGGGCGCGCGGTGGCAACCCCTTCGAGCGACAGCGTGCCCTCCACCCGCAGGGCCGGCGCGCGGACGAAATCGCGCAGGCGATCGATCGACACGTCGAGGCTCAGCTCGGCAGCCCGATCTTCGAGCGGGCGCGCGAGGAGATGGTACGCGCCGCTCATGTTCTCGTGGAAAAGGAGCCTCATTTTGCGGGGCGGGCAGGCTGCACGATCAGGCGCTCGACGAGCGTACCGGCGGCCGCTGCGTCGGCGATCTCGCCCACGTCGGCGAGGGTGACGTTGCCGTAGACGACGTGATCGGGCTCGACCACGATCGACGCGCCGCTCTCGCAGAGGTCGAGGCAGGACGACGTGCAGGCGCGGATCCGCTTGTGTGCGCCGCGCTTGACGAGAGCATCCTTGAGCTCCTTCGCGATCTCCTCGGAGCCCTTCGCGGCGCACGAGCCCTTGGGGTTGTCGGCGTCGCGGCGGTTGATGCACACGAAGAGGTAACGCTCACGGTGGGGCATGCCCCGTTCTCATCACGCGAGCCAGGCGTCACGTCAAGCGGGGAGGCTCGCGCGCTGGCGATGCGGGTACAAAATCGATTGCGCGGAGGGGCGCATCGCGAGCAATGTGGCCCGCGCCATGAAGAACCAGAGCCGCCTCCTCCTCGTCCTTCCCCTGCTCGTCGCCTGTGGTGGCGGGAACGACAACCTGCCGCCCCCGCCGCCTCCGCCCCCGCCCCCGCCCGTCACCGCGGCCGTCGCGACGCCCCCGCCGCCCGCGGAGGACGCGGCCGCGCCGTTCGTGGCTCCGGCCGGCCCCGCGCCGACGCTCGTGCCCGGCACCGCCAGCCCCGATCCGACGGGCGCGCTCCCGACGGCGAAGTTCGTCGCGCCCAAGAGCGGCGAGGTGGTCCCGAGCGACAAGGTGGCCGACTACTCGATCAAGCTCGACGTGAAAAACTGGCAGACGGCCACGGGCAGCTCGCACGTGCACCTCATCCTCGACAACAAGCCGTACAAGGCCATCTACGATCCGAAGCAGCCCATCAAGCTCAGCGATCTCACGGCCGGCGCCGCGCTCGACGAGGGGCAGCACGTCCTCGTCGCGTTCCCGAGCCGGGCGAACCACGAGAGCGTCAAGACGAAGGACGCGATGAGCGTCATCGAGTTTTTCGTCGGCAAGAAGGCGGACGGGAAGACGAACCTCAAGAAGCCCATCCTCGTCTACAGCCGCCCGAAGGGGGACTACAAAGGCGACATGGCGCGCCACGTCCTCATCGACTTCCAGCTCGCCAACGACGCGCTGGGCGACGGCAAGGACCACGTGAACATCACGGTCACCGGCCCTGGCGCCGACGCGCCGCTGACGGCGAAGGCCGACAAAGTGGGCACGCCCTTCTACCTCGACAACCTGCAGAACGGTGCCTACACGCTGAAACTGGAGCTGATGGACAAGGACGACAAGCCCGTCGCCGGCCCATGGAATTCGACGACCCGCACCATCAAGGTCGACAAGGACGCCGTCGCCGATCCCATGCCGGGGATGAACATGGGGGCCTCCCCCGACGCCGGCGCAGACGTCGCCAAGCCCCCGGCGCCCAAGAAGTAGAACGAGCGGCCGCGAGCAGCGAACCTGAGTTAGAGTATCTCGGCGTTGGAACTGCTCGACGACGCCCTCATTTTCGCGGCAGGGATCTTCGCGTTCGTGGGAGCGCACGCGGCGCTGGCGTTCCAACGTCAACGCCGCGCCGAGCTACGCGTGCTGGCCGTCATGTGCGCGGCCCTGTTCGCGTCGGCGATCGCCCGGATCTTCGCCGATCGCACGTCGTCGGCCATCGCCGGTGAGGTGGCGACGGCCGCGCTCGCGCCGGCGGTGGCGCTCGTGGATCACATCGCCATCGACTACGCGCGGCTAAAGCGGCGGAGTCGACTGCTCGCGATCGTCTACGGCGCGGCCGCGGTGGTCGTCTTCCTGGCGACGGCTGGCGCGCTCGATCGCCCGGGCGCGGCGCTCGACGTCGCGCTGCTCACCGCCGCCGCCGGCGTGGGCGGGTTTTTGTGGGTGTTCGCGCGCGCGTACCTGCGGGGGCGGCGCGAGGCGTTCCCGGTCATCGTCGGCGGCGTCGTGCTGCTCGCGGCGATCCTGAACGACGTCGGCATGAACCTCGGCGTCCTCGACACGACGCGCCTGACGCTCATCGGCTTCGTGGCGCTCGTCTTCGGCCTGTCGATGCTCCAGCTCGGTCGCTTCTGGGACGTCGCGGCGGAGCTGGAACGGAGCCGGCGCTCGCTGAAAGAGCGCTCGCGCGAGCTGCGCCGCTCCCACGGCGAGCTGCGCTCCACGCAGCTCGAGCTCGTACGCAAAGAGCAGCTCGCGGTCGTCGGCGAGCTCGCCGCCGTCATCGCGCACGAGGTCAGAAATCCCCTGGCGATCGTGGCGAACGCGGTCGCGGGGCTGAAGAAGGACGGCGTGCCGCGCGAGGACCAGACGACGCTGCTCGCGATCCTGGACGAGGAGGTCGAACGCCTGAACCGCCTCGTCACCGATCTCCTCGGTTACGCGCGCCCGCTGGCGCTGCAGCGCACCCAGCTCGCCGTGGACGACCTCATCGATCGTGCGCTGGGCCTCGCGCGCTCCCAGAAGGGCGTCTCCGTGAACGTCGAACGGCAAGCGGCCGACGCGCGCGTGTGGGCTGACGCCAACCACCTCCGTCAGGTTTTCGACAACCTCTTCGACAACGCGGTGCAGGCGATGGAGGGGCAAGGCCAGCTCACGGTGCGCCTCCGCGCCGACACGATCGAGGGGCTCGACGGGCTCGCCGTCGATGTCGTCGACACTGGCGAGGGCATGGACACGATGGTGCGAAAACGCGCGAAGGATCCGTTCTTCACCACGCGGCCGAGCGGCACCGGTCTCGGGCTCGCGATCGTCGACCGGATCATCGAGGCGCACGGCGGCCGGTTCCTCATCGAGAGCCGCGCGGGCGAAGGCACGACCGCGACGGTGTTCTTGCCGTTCGGGCGCTCGAGCGAGCCGCCGCAGATCTCGTCGCGCAGCAGCCGCCGGACGACCGCCGTGCAGACCAGGGAGCCCTAGGTGAGTACCCGCCACCCTCTCGCCTGGGACCGTGCCGAGATCGTTCGCGCAGACAAGGCGCACGTCTGGCACCCGTACACGCCGATGGACGCGTACATCGAACGCGGCGACCCGCTCGTCGTCACACGCGCGGCCGGCGTGCGCCTCTACGACGCGAACGGGCGCGCCTACCTGGACGGAAACAGCTCCTGGTGGGTCGCGGCGCTGGGCCACGGGCACCCGCGCCTGCTCGCGGCGCTCGAGCGTCAGGCCCGCGAGCTGGCGCATTGCTCGCTGGGAGGCACGACGCACGAGCCGGCTGCGCGCCTCGCCGCGGCGCTGTGCAAGGTCGCCCCCGCTGGCCTCTCACGTGTATTCTACACGGACAACGGCTCGACGGCGATCGAGGCCGCTGTGAAGATGTCCGTACAGATGTGGGGCCAGCTCGGCGCGCCCAGGAAGACCCGCTTCGTCGCGCTCGACGGGGCGTTCCACGGCGACTCGATCGGCGCGGCGAGCCTGGGCGGCGTCGAGATCTTCCGGCGTCCGTTCGCGGGTGTCCTGTTCGACTGCGCGCACGCGGCGTTCCCGGCCGAGGACGCGTACGCGCGCGCGTTCGAGGCCATCGCCTCGCTGGTCGCGGGCGGCGCCGACGAGATCGCGGCGGTGGTCGTCGAGCCCATCGTCCAGGGCGCCGCCGGCATGCGAACGTACGCGCCGGAATACCTCCGCGAGCTGCGCGCGCTGTGCGACAGGCACGACGTGCTCCTCGTCGCCGACGAGGTCTTCGCCGGTTACGGGCGAACCGGCCGGATGTGGGGCGTCGACCACGCCGGCGTGTCGCCCGATCTCATGTGCGTCGGCAAGGTGTTCTCGCCGCTCTTCCCGATGGCGGCGACCTTGGCGACCGAGCGCGTGTTCGATGCGTTCCGCGGCGACAAGGACCGCGCGTTTTACTATGGGCACACGTTCTGCGGGAACCCGCTGGGCGCCGCGGTCGCGCGCGAGGTCCTCGCGATCTACGAAGACGAGGAGATCGTGGCGCGCGCCGCCGGCCTCGCGCCACGCATCGCCGCGGGCATGGCGAAGCTCGCGGAGCTTCCCGGCGTCGCGCGCGTGCGGTCGCTCGGGATGATCGGCGCCGCGGACTTGGGCGACGGGAGCGGCTATCTTGGCGGCGCCGGGTGGCGCGTCTACGAAGAGGCGCTGCGCCGCGGCGCGTATCTCCGTCCCCTCGGCGACACGGTCTACGTGTGCCCGCCGCTCATCATCAGCGAAGCAGACCTGGACGAGCTCCTCGCGATCCTCGTCGAGAGCGTGCGCGCGGTTCCTAGGTGACTGGCCACCTACCCAGGTAGCCGGCGGTGACGATGCGCGTCAGCATCCGCTCGGTCACGACTTCGCCACCCATGCATTGGCGCTCAATCTCGCCACGCCCGCCATTGCCGCTGCGCCAGCAACCAACGCCTCGCCGGCTTCCACCGCCCCCTTGTCAACATGTAGGAGTGTGGTGGTTTTCGTCGAGACCAAGCGATGGCTGCGGCGGGGCGAGGAGCCGTACTCCTGTACGGTGACGACCCCCGACGCGGCCAGCGCGCCGGGATCGGCGAAAAACACTGCGCTCCTAGGGCGCATAGGACTGCAGCGAGCGGAGGAGGGCGTCGCTGAAGGCGAGTTTCATGACGATGCGTCGATCGGTTTGCTCGGCCCTGGCATCTTTGAACCATCCAGGCTCGAGCGCGCACGTGTCCGCCTTCTCGGCGCAGCTGCGCTGGAATGCCGTGTAGGCGCGCGTCGCCTCGTCCGAGGTGGCGTAGTCCGCGTACCCCTCGATGGAGCCCGCCGCCCCGCCGCGCAGGCCGAAGCCCGCGTCGATCATTCCCTGCATCATCGACGCCCGGTCGTTCTTGCCCGCGCTCAAGAAGCGCATCGACGTCACACCGAAGGTGGTGCCCGCGAGCGCCTCGTTCGCCGCCTGCAGAGGCGGAGGGGCGGTGGCGTCGCGCGCGAGGAGATCCCGGGCCCGCACCGCCGAGCCGCCGTCGGTGACGATGCTGGTGCCATCCGGCGCGACGAAGAGCGTGGGCGCGAGGGTGCCGTACTGCTGCGCGTACGCCGCGTCGGGCGGGTACGCGAGCACGCCGGTGGGCAAGCGCTGCGGCGGCGCGAAGAGCGGACGCCCTGCGCCACTGCGAAGGCCCAGAGGATCGAGCGGCGCGACGCCATAGAGGACCCCGACCCAGGCGACCGCGCTCGGGTCTCCCTTCGAGTTGGACGATCCGCTGAACTTCAGCGGATCGCGAATGGCGAAGTGCATGTCGATCTGGCGCGCGGTCAGGATCATGATGCCCGAGCCGTGCGAGATGAAGTCCCCCTCGCGGTCGCCGCCGGAGAGAACGCGGCCGAGGAGCGGGCCCCAGTAGGCGTCGGCGCGCGCGGCCGTGGGCCTCACGAAGAAGCTCAGATCCGGCGCTCCACCGATGGCGGCGCCGACCCACGACGTCACCGCGGGAGGCGGGGCGGAGGGCGCGGCGACGGGCGGGGACGACGCCCCTGGCCCCCCACACGACGCGCAGACGAGGACCAGCAAGAAGGCGAGGACGGCGCGTCCGAGCGCGCGAGGTGATGGGCCCACGTAACGTCTGACGGGCGCCAGCGCGCGATATTCGACCATCCGCCCGAGGATAGCGGTCAAGTCACTGATCCATCTGGCGTTCGCGAATGCGATCGAGCACATCGCGCACGCGCGGATCGCCGGGCAAACTCCGGCGCGCGGTGAGGGCCTCGATCTCGGCGAGATCGAGCTCGCCCTCGTCGACGAGCGCCTCGGCGAGGCCGACGCGCGCGCGGAACGAGCCCGGATCGAAGGCGAGCGCGCGGCGGTAGGCGCCGTCGGCCTCCACCGGGTGGCCTTGCGCGAGGAGCGCGCTGCCGATCGCGACGCGCACCCCCGTGTCCGCGAGGAGCTCGTCGGCGCGGCGCAGCTCGCCCAGCGCTCCGTCGGCGTCGCCGAGCGCCAGACGCGCAAGCCCGAGCTCCAGCGCGCACTCGCCTGACCCTGGATCGAGTCGCGTGCTCTTCGCCAGCATCGAGACGCGGACCATCGGGGAGGCGTCGTTCGCACGCGACCGCTCACGCGTGGCGAGCCAGCCGCGCGTGGCGGCGAAGAGGAGCCAGGTGACCGCGGCGAGGCCGAGGAGCAACGGCGCCACGCGGCGCGGCCCCGCGCGCGCTCGCCGACCTCGCACGGTGACGCCGAGAACGAGGCCGGTGACGATCGCCACCGCGGGCTGGCGAAGCGGTGAATCTCCGAGGCTCGCGACCGCGACGGCGATGAGCGCCGCCGCGCCGCCGAGCCAGCGACCGCGCGCGTGCGCCCGGGCACCGAGGAGCAGCGCCCACGCCAGGAGAAGCGCAGCGACAGGCCCCGATTCGACGGCCGCCTGGAGGTACTCCTCGTGGGCCGTCGTCGCGTTCACGAAACGGCGCGCCGCCTGGCCAGGCGACAGACGCGCGAGCTCTCGCCCCTGCGCCTCGAGGTAGACGTGACCGAATCGACCCAGCCCCGCTCCGAACGGCGCGGCGCTCGCCGCCGCGCGCGCCGTCTGGTGCCAGATCCACGCGCGGCCGCGCAGGGCGAGATCCGCCGGCACGTCCCCTTCCGCGGCCGCCGATCCCGCCACGCAGAACACCGCGAGCGCCGCAACGCCCGCTGCGCGCCGCGGCCAGCGCTTGCGCCGAAACGCGACCACGATCCCTGCGAAGACGAGGGCCGCGAGCGTCGCCCCCCAGCCGACGCGCGAGTGCGACACGGTCAGCGCACCCAGCTCGAGCGCGGTCGCGGTGAGCGCCGCCGCACATGCGGTCCGCGACCTGCGCCATGCATGCGCCGCATCGACGGAGAGGGGGAGAGTCACCGCCAGCAGCAAGCCGAGCCAGTTCGGGTTGCCCTGCCCTGCATGAAGCGCGAGGCCGCGCGTCCCGACGAGAGCGCTCCCGACGGCCGCCGTGGCGACGAGCGTCCCCGTCAAGAGCGCCGTCGTGCGCGCGAGCTGGGCCCCGAGGAGCGGCCCGAGGCGCGCGGCGATCGCGCCTGCGCCGAGCGCCGCCACGAACGTTGCGAGGTCGCGTGCGCCACACGGCAAGCCCCACGCGAGGCTCAGCGAGCTCACCCCGACGAACGCGATCCCGGCGCGCGCGCCCCACCCGATCGCGCGACGCGGCGACCGGCGCGTCAACCACGCCGCCAGAGCGAGCG
This sequence comes from Myxococcales bacterium, assembly GCA_025359105.1. Classification (GTDB taxonomy): domain Bacteria; phylum Myxococcota_A; class Polyangia; order Polyangiales; family Polyangiaceae; genus JANYHK01. The sequence continues at coordinate 51,225 of JANYHK010000010.1, forward strand.
CCGCGATCAAGAGCCCGAGGACGCGCTTCGGCTCCGCGGCCTCCGCGCGCGGATCGTAGGCGAAGCCCGCGAACGCCAGCGCGGCGGCGACCGCCAGAATGCCGAGCTCTGCGCGCACGCGCAGCGTGGTCACGGCCGCTTCGCGGCGGCGCGATCGGCTCGCAAGTCGAGAATGCGCCGGAGCTGATCCTTCACCGGTAGCCGCCCCTCACGGGCGAGGGCACGACGCAGCAGCTCCGTCACCAGCGGCCGTTCGTCGTGGAGGAGGTACTTCTCCGCCAGATCGCGCTCCACCCGCGTCGCGCCGCCCAGCGCGGCGAGCATTCGGAAGATGCCCTGCTCCGGATCCCACGTGAACCGCACGGCGGCGGCCGCGACCGCCATCGGGGCGTCCGGCCCGGCGGCGCGCTTGTCCAGCTCCGGGGCCATTCGCGCGCGACCCTTCGGCTCGGTCACGCGCCCGAGCAGGCGCACGAACGACGGGAGCTGGTCCTGCGGCAGGTTGTCCATGTCGCGAAAGAGCGCGGCGGCGCCGGCCGCGTCGTCTGCGCGCGCGAGCGCCACGGCGGCGTGGATGCGCAGACGCGTGTTCTCGTGAACGAGGAGCGACGTGAGAAGCTCGCCCGCCTGTGCGTCGCTCAGATCGCCGGTCAAGTCGATCGCCTTGAGGGCACGAAGGATGGCCTTGTGGGCGAGCGACGCCTGGATCTCGCTGCGGGCGAGGCTCCCCGCGCCGGCCGGTTTGAGCGTGGCCACCAGATCGGTCAGATCGCTGCGCCCCTTCGTCCACGCGAGCAACGTACGGCCCGGCACGTCGGGCGACTTGGAGGCCCGCATGAAGCCCTCGACCTCGCCGAGGGCGCACTGGGAGAGCTCCAGGCAGGTGAGGAGATCCTGCGTGACCCGCGGATCGTTCGCGCGGCCGAGCGCGATCGCCGCCTCTGCCTTGGTCTCCGGCACGAGGTAGAGCTTGTCCCACACGAGATCCGTCCGCTTGTACCCGCTGAGCGCGTAGATGGCGTAGATGGCCGCGCGCTTCAGGCTCGGGTTGGGATCATCCACGTACCGCTCGAGCACCTTCTCGCCGTCCTTCGCGTCGAGCTTGCCGATCGCCGTGACCGCCGAGAGGCGCACCATGTCGTTCTTGTCGTCGAGGGCCCCGCGCAAGAGGGGCAGCCCCTCGGGGCGGCGCACGTCGCCGAGCACGAACGCTGCGTTCATGCGGATCTGCGCCTGCTTGTGGCCCACGAGATCGCGCGCGGTACCGTAGAACGCTCGCGGATCGAGGCGCTCGAGCGCGAACGCGATGTTGTTGAGCATCCGCGACTCGCGGACGTGCGGGATCTGTTCGAGGAGCGCGCGGGTCGCCGTCGTGTCGCCGATCTTGCCGAGCGCATAGACAGCGCGGTTGCGGACGCGCGTGTCGGAGTTCTTCATCAGCTTCACGAGCGCCGGCACGAGCTGCGGCGCGCGCAGCTCGCCGGCTGCGAACGTCCCGGCGAGGACCAGCGCGCCGTCGGTGCTGGCAAGCGCGTACGAGACGTCTCCGATCAGCTCGGCGCGATCGATGAGGTGCCGGCTCTTCCACAGGCCCTTGAACGCCGACACCCGCATCGACTCGAGCGCTTCCGGCGGTTTCTTCAAGGCGTCGCGGACGATCTTCACCGCCCGGCCGCTGCTCTGAGCGCCGAGCGCCTCGAGCGCCGCGGCTCGATTGCCCGGCTCCTCGTCCTCGCGCGCGAGGATCTTCGCGAGCGGCGCCACGTTGCCCGGATCGGGGATCTTCCGCAGCGCGCCGATCGCGGCCCCGCGGACACCGGCATCCCAGGCCTCGAGCGCCCCCTGAAGCGCACCCAGCGCGCTGCGGTCGCCGAGCCTCCCGAGCATCTCGGCGCAGGTCGCGCGGAGCTTGTCGTCGACGTTGTCGGAGACGCAGCGCGCGATGGCCTTCGTCGACTTTCGCCCGAGGTTGAGGACGTCGGGGCTCGCGGGCATGTCGCGCTTCGACACGTTGATGAGGACCGTCTCGTCCTTGGGGATGGCGAGCAGCACCTCGCGCTTCTTCTTCGAGAGCTGATCGCTCGACAGGACCTCTCCCCCCTGCGGCGCGTCGTCGTCTTCATCGTCGGCGAGAGCCGTTCGCACGACCGCCGCGCTGGGGAGCGCCGCCAAGATCACGAGGACCGCGGTCAGGCCATGCCGTGTCTTCATCCCTCTCGGACCTTTCTCGCGATCTTCTCGAGGCGTCGCAGGAGTGCCTCCTTCTTCACCCGACCGGGCAGGTACCGCACGGCCACGTGCCGGCCGGAGCACCCGGGGCCGTCGTCCCACGAGACGAGCTCGACGCCGCGATCCTCGTAGAGCGCCAGATCGAAGCGCTCGTCGCAGTCGCTGGCGGGCTCCAGGTCCACCGTCACCTGGAGCGATGCGCGAGGCTCGCCGGCCGGGGTCGGCGCATCGTACGTGCCGGGCGCGCGCGCAGCTGGATTCTGGGCGCACGCGGCCGCAGAGAGGACCAGCCACGAGAGGACCAGCCACGAGAGGACCCGCGAGAGGGTGAGGGAGCGCGCGCGCATCGTCTGACGACGTTGTACGCCAGCCCGCCACGTTTCTATTCCAATTTTCGAAGCTTCAGTTGATGACGACCTTGCTCTTGTACATGCCCATGCCGCACTGAAACGTCAGCGTGCGGGGGGCGTCGGTCGGGACGTCGAGGGCGACGGCCTTGTTGAGCGGCAGCTCCTTCTTGAGGCTGATCTCGGGAAAGACGACCTCCTTCGCGCACGTTTCGTCGCTCGTGCGCGTGAAGAGGAGCTGCACCTTCTCGCCCTTTTTGACGTCGATCGACGACGGCGTGAAGCCTTTGTTGTCGACCGTGATCGGGACCGCGCGCACCCCGGCTGCCACGGCGGAGGCGGCAGGCGCCGACGAGCTGCGCGGATCGTCCGATTTCTTGTCGCATCCCGACGCTGCGATGCCAAGCGAGCCTGCGAGTACGAGTACCAACGTGCCTCTCATTGCGACCTCTCCTCTTACGATACCACTCTGTGTATCCTCGCCGCCTGATGAGCACACGCACCCCCTTCGTGGCACGGAACGGCAAGAGCGCGGACGGCATCCTCCAGGAGCCAGCGGGGACGGACAAAGCGCCCGCCGTCGTCCTCATCCAGGAGTACTGGGGCGTGAACGCTCACGTCGTGAGCCTCGCGGAGCGCCTGGCGGCGGAGGGGTTCCTCGTCCTGGCGCCCGACCTCTACCATGGCCACATCGCCAAGACGCCCGAGGAGGCCGGCCAGATGATGGGGGCCCTCGATCGCGCGCAGGCGCTCGAGGAGATCGGCGGCGCCATCGACGTGCTCTCCGCGCACGCGCGAAGCAGCGGCAAGGTCGGCATCCTGGGCTTCTGCCTGGGGGGCGCGTACTCGTTCTCCGCCGCGGCCGTGCTGCCGGGGTTGTCGGCCGCCGTGCCGTTTTACGGGATCCCCGACGCGTCGAAGGTCGACCTCTCCAAGATCGCGATCCCGGTGCAGGCGCACTTCGCGAAGACCGACCAATGGGCGAAGCCCGAGCTTGCCCTCGCCGTGAAGACGCAGCTCGACGCGAAGCACGTACCCATGGAGCTGCACCTCTACGACGCGCAGCACGCGTTCATGAACGACACCCGCCCCGTGTACGACGCCACCGCGGCGAAGCTCGCGTGGGGTCGGGCGGTGTCGTTCCTGAAGACGCACCTCGGGGCGGCGTAGTCCGATGGAGGGCGGGGGCGACGGGACGCGCGCGCTCTTCTCTGCGGAGCTGTGCGTTCCGAGCCTCGTCGCCGCGAACGCGGAGCAGGCGATCCGTGCGCTGGCGCGCCTGCTCGCTGCGAAGGGGCACGTCCACCCGTCGTTCGAGGCGGCGGCGGTGCAGCGGGAGAAGAAGTCGCCCACCGGGCTCCCCTTCCCCGACGCGCCCGTCGCGCTTCCGCACGCGGAGCCCGAGCACGTGAAGACCGCGGCGGTGGCCGTCGCCCTGCTCGCGACGCCGGTGCGCTTCCGGGAGATGGGATCGCCGGCGGTGCAGCTGGGCGCGCGCATCGTCGTGATGCCGGCGCTCACGGCGAAGGACCAGGCCGCCGCCGGCCTCGCGGCGCTCCTCGAGCTGCTCCAGGACGGCGCCCTGCGCGCTGCGCTGCTCGCGGCGAAGACCCCCGAGGAGATGCTCGCCGCCATCCACGCGAAGCCGAACGGGACCGAGGGGCAATGACATGGAACCTTTGACACACGCAGTCCGGTACGTCCTCGATCTCGGGGCGCCGGTGATGATGCCGCTCATCATCACGCTGCTCGGCCTCGCGCTGAAGCAAGGCTTCGCCAAGTCGTTCCGCGCAGGGCTCACCGTCGGCGTCGGGTTCATCGCCGTCGGGCTCGTCGTGAACTTGCTCGTCGGCGTCGTCGGCCCCAAGGCGATGGCGTTCGCGGAGGTGCTGGGCCTCAAGCTCGACATCCTCGACGTCGGCTGGCCGATGGGGGCGGCGGTCTCGTTCGCGTCGCCGATCGCGGCGGCGCTCATTCCCACGGTGCTCGTCCTGAACGTGGTGCTCGTCGTCACGAAGGTCACGCGCACGGTCGACGTCGATCTCTGGAATTACTGGCACTTCATCTACACCGGCGCGCTCATCCACGCGGCGACGCACTCGATGGCGCTCGGCGTGCTCGGCGCGTGCATCACGGCCGTCGTCATCTTCAAGCTCGCCGACTGGACGGCGCCGGCCGTGGAGCATCACTTCGGCCTGCCCGGCATTTCGCTGCCGCACACCGAGACGGTGAACTGGGCGCCGCTCATGTTCGCGCTCGAGCGCATCGAGCGGCGGATCCCGGGCCTCGCGAAGATCGAGGCCGATCCGGCGGCCATCCGAAGGCGCCTCGGTCTGCTCGGCGAGCCGATCCTCATGGGCGCGCTCCTCGGCGTCCTCATCGGCGCGCTCGGCGGCGTCGCGCTCTGGCGCGAGGGCAAGTACGGCCTCTGGCTGAAGGAGGTGCTGACCCTCGCGGTGACGATGTCGGCGGTGCTCGTCGTCCTTCCGAAGGTCGTCGCGATCCTGATGGAGGGGCTCATTCCCATCAGCGAGGGGGCGCGCGACTACTTGCAGAAGCGCTTCCCCGGGCGCGACGTGCTCATCGGCCTCGACGCCGCAGTGGTCATCGGGCACCCCGCGAACATGGCGATCGCGCTCCTTTGCGTGCCGATCGCGCTCCTCCTCGCGGTCATCCTGCCGGGCAACCGCATGCTGCCGTTCGGCGATCTCGCGGCGCTGCCCTTCTATGTCCTGTGGGGCGTCGCGGCGTCGCGCGGCAACATGGTGCGCGGGCTCATCAATGCCGTGATCATCGTCGCCTGCATCCTCTGGATCGGCACGAGCCTCGGGCCGCTCACGACCGAGCTGGCGCGCGCGGCGGGCTTTCGGCCCGAGGGACTCGGCGGCACGGCGGCGCAGTACCAGCAGTGGTCGGGCGTCGCGCTCGGGAGCCACGTGGTGCCGTGGATCGTGCTGCAGCTGTTCATGTGGGGGACGCCGGGCTTCTGGGTCGGCCTGGCGGCGGCCGTCGGCTACGGCGCCGTCTGGTGGTGGGTGCGCGGCGACGTGCGCGCGCAGTTCGTGAAGAAGAAGGACGACGCGTGACGGTGCGCGTGCGCCTGCCCGAGGCTCTGCACGCGCGCCCGGCCAACCGCCTCGTGCGCCTCGCGCAGCGCTTCACGGCGACGGTGACGATCACGCGTGGCGCCAAGCAAGCGAAGGCGTCGAAGATCCTCGAGGTGCTGGCGCTCGGGGCGGCGACCGGCGACGAGATCGAGCTCGCTGCGACGGGGGACGACGCGGAGGCCGCGCTGGCGGCGCTCACGGAGCTGGTCGAGCGCGGCTTCCTCGGCGATCTCGTGCCGGAGACCGGAGCGGCCGCAGTCGAGGGCATCGCTATCGGTCGCGCGCTCTGCGTGGGCGAGGCCGCCGCGGACGACGACGCCGCAGCGGCAGGCGAGCCGCCGGAGGTGCGGGCCGCGGGAGCCTTCGCACGGGCACGCGCGTCGCTCGCGGTGCTCATCGCCTCGCTGTCGCCGCGCGAGGCGGCGCTTTTCGAGCCCGAGGTGCAAATCTTGATCGATCTCGAGGCCGTCGTTCTCGCCCGGGTCGCGGAGGGCGAGGCGATCACCGCGGCGATCCTCGCGGCGACGACGGCGGCCCAGACCGATCTCATCCAGGATGCGCGATCGCGTCTCCTCGAGGGGCTCGGCGCGAAGGCGCCCGATCCCCGGCTCGCGCTCCTGACCGTGGACACCGTGCTCGTCGCCGAGGAGGTCACGCCGTCGCTCGTGGCGGCGCTCCCGGCCGCGGTCGTCGGCGTGCTCGCGATGGCGGCCGACGACGCCGGCCAGACCACCGGGTTCACCTCGCACGCCGCGATCCTCGCGCGAGGTCGCGGGCTGCCGCTGGCGTTCTTCCCGTCGTACGTGTTGGCGCAGATTGAAGAGGGCGAGCTCGTCGTCCTCGACACGACCACGTCTCCTGCCAACGTATGGCCGTCGCCGAGCGAGGCGCTCGTGGACAGCGCGAAGCAGCGACGCGCCCTGCGGGCCACGGAGCTCGCGGCCGAGGCCGCCGCGGCGCTCGCCCCGCTCACACACCTGGGTGTGGTGGTGCGCGCGAACCTGTCGTCCTTGTCCGAGCCGCTCCCGCCTGGAGCCGAGGGCGTGGGGCTGCTGCGCACGGAGCTCGTCTTCGCCGGCCGCGCGACGGCGCCGAGCGAGGCGGAGCAGCACGCCGCGGCGCTCGCGATCGTGACGCGCGCCGCCGGGCAGCCGGTCATCGCGCGGCTCTACGACGCGGGCGGCGACAAACCGCTCCCGTTCCTTCCGTCCCCGCCGGGGCAGGACGCGCGGGGCATGGAGCTCCTCTTCGGGCACCCGACGGTGCTCGCCACCCAGGTGCGCGCGCTCGGGCGCGCGGGGGCCAGGGTGCTCCTGCCGCTCGTTCGCGGCGCGGGCGACGTCGAGGCCGTCCGGGCGCTCGCGCCGGCGGGGACCGAGGTGGGCGCGATGATCGAGACGCCAGAGGCCGTCGCGCTCACCGGGGAAATCGCCCGCGCCGCCGACTTCGTCTGCATCGGAACGAACGATCTGTCCGCCGCCATCCTCGGCCAGGCGCGCGAGAAGAGCGCCCTCTCCCGCGATCCGCGCGTCTTCCGCCTCGTCGCCGAGGTCGTCCGGGCGGCGCACGCGGCCGGGCGCCGCGTCACCGTTTGCGGGGAAATCGCCGGCGATCCGGCGGGCGCGCAGGCCCTGGTCGGGCTCGGCGTCGACGCGCTCAGCGTCGCGCCCACGCGGCTCGCGGGCGTCCGTCGCGCGCTCGCGGCCGCGACGAAGGACGATTGCGCCCGCGCCGCCCGAGCGGCTATGCAGGAAGGATGACGAAGAAGATCCTCGTCGCGTGCGGCACCGCGATCGCGACCTCCACGGTGGTGGCGAAGAAGCTCGAGGAGAAGCTCAAGGCGCGCGGCATGGCCGTCACGATCGACCAGTGCAAGGCGTCGGAGGTCGGCAGCAAGGCCGCCGGCTACGATCTCATCGTCTCCACGACCGAGGTGGACGACACGCGCGGCAAGCCCATCGTCCGCACGCTCAGCTTCCTGACGGGCATAGGCATCGACGCCGACGTCGAGAAGATCGCCAAGCTCCTCGGCGGATGATCTGCGCCTACGACCGCGGGCGCTTCGTGACGCGCGTGCTCCTGCAAGATGGCCTGGTCGTCCTCGCCGTCGCGCTCGCGGCGTGGTCGGGCGGGCCGTGGGGCGCCGCGCTCGCCACCGGCGCGACGGCGGCGCTCGCGTGGGGGCTCGTGACGCTCCATTTCCCGAGCAAGGTGGAGCTGACCGACGACGCGATCGCGTTCTCGGCGTACGGACGCCGTCATGTCTTCGCGTGGGGTGACGTCACGCGCGTGCGGGTGCGCCGATTCCTGGTGCGCGACCGCGTTCTGGTGCGCCTCACACCCGCCGGCACGTGGCGCGGTCGCTACTGGCTGACCGACGGCCTCGGCGGGTACGACGCGCTCGTCGCGGAGCTCGAGCGACGCGCGGCTCAGACGTAGAGCCGCAGCGACTCCAGTGTCTTCTTCGGCTCGGCGTCGTCCCAGATGATCGCGTGCAGCGCCGCCAGGAGCGGGAGGTCCGATACACCACGCTCGGCGGCGAAACGCCACGCCGTCTTGATCGCCGGGTAGCCTTCGGTAAGCTCGCCTGCCGCGAGCATGTCACGGGCGACGTCGGCCGCGCGGCGGCCCTGCCCTACGCGCTCGCCGAACGCCCGGTTTCGGCCACCCGCGGCGGTGACGTGGAGATCCCCGACCCCGGCGGCGCCGTGCACCGTCTCCTCGCGACCGCCGGCCGCGAGGGTGAGCTTGCGCATTTCCCAGATCGCCTGCGAGAAACACGCGGCGCGCGCGTTGTGCGCGTCTTTGCCCACGAGGCCGTCCCACAAGCCGATGCCCGTGGCGTAGGCGTTCTTGAGCGCGGAGCAAATTTCGGCGCCCGCGATGTCGTCCGTCTTCGCGATGCGCATGTGCGGCGCGCCGAACGCCTCGGCGCACGCCTTCGCGTCGGCGCCGGCGAACTGCATCAGCGTGAAGACGCGCCGCGCGATCTCGATCGCCTTCGCCGGGCCGCCGGCGTGGACGAAGCGCAGCGGGCGGCCGGCGACCTCGCTCGCGACGACGTCGATGCGGTCCATCTTGCCGCTCTTCGCCTCGAGGAGGCCCTTGGTGACGCTCAAGATCGGCACGTCGGGCAGGTGCGCGGCCGCCTTCGTCATCACGGGGACGACGCCGTCGGAGTTGACCGCGTGCACGACGATCTCGGCCCCCGCGAGCGCAGCGCCGAGCGCGGCGGCGCGGTGCAGCTCGATTCCGTCGAGCGTGAGCTTGAGGCGCGGGTGGGCCTCGCCGCGCGCGCAAGGGTCGAGCATCGGATCGTCGAGCCAGGTGCCCCAGAGGCGTACGTCGTGTCCGCACATCCGCGCGACGGTCGCCATCGCGCTGCCCATGTAACCCGCACCAAGGACCGTGATCTTCACGAAAGCCACGCTACCATCGCGCCATGCGTTTCGCAGGCGGCTACGCGATCGTCCTCGCGGCGATCCTGGCGGGCCTGCTCGTCTACGCGGCGAGCCTGCGCTATGCGCCGCCGGAGCCGCTGCCCGCGACCGGCCCGACCGAGCAATTCTCGGGCGCGCGGGCGCACGCGACGCTCGAGCGGGTCCTGCAGGGCACCACGCCTCACCCGGCCGGGAGCGACGAGGCCACGGCCGTGCGCGAGCGAATCCTCAAAGAGCTGGCGGATGCGGGGATCGCCGCGCGCGTCCAGCGAGGCTTCGCGTGCAGCGGGTGGAGCTGCGCGTTCGTGTCGAACGTCGTGGGCGAGCTGAAAGGGACGACCGAGGAGGCCGTGCTCCTCGCCTCGCACTACGACTCGGTGCCCGCGGGCCCCGGCGCGGGGGACGACGGCGCGGGCGTGGCCGTCCTGCTCGAGGTCGCCCGCGCGCTCCGGGCGGCGGCCCGCGAGGGGCGGAGCGTGCTCTTTCTATTCGACGAGGGCGAGGAGGATGGCCTCCTCGGCGCGCGCGCGTTCGTCACGGATCCCGACTTCGCGCGCGTCCGCGCCGTCGTGAACGTCGACGCGCGGGGCAACGGCGGCCCGGCGCTGCTCTTCGAGACGAACGCGGCGAACGCCGTGGTGGTCCGAGCGATCGCGGCGAAGCTCCCGCGGCCGCTGACGAGCTCCGCGCTCGCGCCCCTCGCGTCACTGATGCCGAACGGCACGGACTTCACGGTGTTCAAGCAGGCGTCGCCCGCGCTGCTCGGCGCGAACCTCGCGCTCCTCGGCGACATCGGCACCTACCACACCCCGCTCGACGTCACAGCGAGCGTCTCGCCTGGCTCCCTGCAAGCCGCGGGGGACGGCGTCCTCGGCCTGGCGCGGGCCTTCGCGGAAGGAGCGCCGAGCGGTCCCGAGCGCGTCGCATGGTTCGACGTCCTCGGGCTCGCCGTCGTGCGCTGGCCGGTCGCGTGGTCGACGGCGCTCGCGTGCGCGGCGCTCGCCCTGGTCGTTCTCGCGACCGCGCTGCGCTTCCGCCGCAAGCGCGTCACGCCGATGGAGCTCGTGCGCGGCATCGGCGCGCTCCCGCTCATGCTCGCGTGCACCACCGCCGTCTCCGTCTCGCTGACCTCGACGCTGATGTCGTCGGGCGTTCTGCCTGCGGCGTGGACCGCCAACGGCCCGCTCGCGATGGCCGCGATGTGGGCGACCGGGCTCGCGCTCGCCGGCGCGGCGGCGGCAGCGCTCGGGCGCGATCTCGGCGAGGGGTTGTTTTGCGGGATCTGGGGGACGCTGGGCGTGGCAGGGCTCGCGCTGTCGCTCGCGAGCCCCGATCTGAGCTACCTCGTCGTTTTCCCGACGCTCGTGGCCGGGGCAGTGGGGGTGGCGACGGCGTGGTCCACGCGCGACGACGTCGGGGACGGCGCGCTTCTGTGCGCCGCGCTGCTCCCGGGCCTCGCGCTCGTCGTCGTCGCCGCGCCGCTGCTCCTGCTCCTTTACGCCGCGATGGGCCTCCAGTCCGCGCCGGCTGGCGCACTTCTCGGGGGCGCCGTCGCGCTCACCTTCGCGCCCGCGTACGCGCTGGCGACACCCCACGTGCGGTGGACCGTTCCCGGCGTGCTCGTGATCGCGGCGCTGGCGCTGACGGCGCTGACGGCGCGCGCACCTGCCTTCACCGAGGCTTCGCCCGCGCGCGCGAACGTCATCTTCGCGGAGGACGAGCGCACGGCGCGCGCGTCGGTGGACATGCAGTGGGGTCGGCACGAATTCGGGACGGTGCCGGCGCCGATGCGAACGGCGCTGGGGATAGCGACGGAGGCGCAGCGCCTCCCGTGGTCACCGGGGCTCGTCCTCGGCGCCGACTTTCCGCGCGCCGGGCTCGCTGCCCCCGACGCCGAGGTGCTCGGGACGAGCGAAGAGGGTGCTCAGCGGCGGATACGACTGAAGCTCCGCTCGCCGCGCGACGCGCGGACGCTCTCGCTCCTTCTCCCGCCGGGTACGCAGGCGCGCTTCGCACGCGCCAATGGCCTCGACCTCGGGCCGGCGACCGACACGATCGCGTGGCGCGAGCTGCGGATCGTGGGCGTGCCCCGCGAGGGCGTCGACGTCGAGGTCCTCGCCACCCGCGACCCGCTCACCGTCACGATCGCCGACGAGACCGCCGGCCTCCCGCCGAGCGCTGTGCGGATCGCCGCCGCCCGCCCGGCGAACGCGGTCCCGGCGCAGCGCGGCGACTGCACCATCGTCTCCCGCCAGCGGGCCATCCCGTAACGCACATCGCCCGGGTCCGCGCTCCCCGAGTGGCTGGAGACCCATAAATACGGTTTACTGAAGTCGTGAAGATGACGCTCGAGATTCCCGAACCTCTCTTGCGACGCGCGAAGTCGATGGCCGCGAGCGACGGGAAGTCCCTGAAGCAGTTCGTGAACGAAGCGCTCGTTCACGGCGGGAACGCTCGTCGGCGTCCGGTAGGTTGGAGGGGGCGCCCGCCGAGGTCGCGAGAGGAAGACGGCGAGGCGTGGCCCGGTGGCGAGCGGGTGCGCGAACGGCTATCTTCTTGAGGCGCTGCACCCCCTCAAAGCCCACGTCCAAAACGGTCGTCTCGTGCTCGACGAGCCCACGGATCTGCCCGAGGGCGCGGTCGTCGAGCTCGTGCGCGCCGACGAGGCGCTCCTCGGTGACGACCTGGACGATCTCGACGACGAGGAGCGCGCCCGTCTGCATCAAGCGATCGACCGCGGCCTCGATGACGTGAAGGCTGGCCGCACGGTCGACGCCGCGCAAGTCATTCAAGAGCTGCGAGCACGCGCGGCAAGCCGGTGAAGGTCGAGCTCTCTGCAGAGGCGCACGCGCAGGCAGAGAAGATCGACAGCTGGTGGCGGAAGCATCGCCAGCTTTCTCCAGAGCTCTTCACCAACGAGCTCGAAGGCGCGCTTCGTGCCCTCGGCGAGACGCCGACGCTCGGACGCTCGAGGACTGACCCGCGCCTATTTTCGTGCCCTCGAGAAGGCAGCCAAGGCAGGGAGCGTTCAAGCGATTCTCGGGCTCGGAGCGTGGCTCCTGGAGGGGCACAAGCGCGCCTCAAGGATCGTTCTACGGCGCGCGCCGCGACGTGGCTTCAATCTGCTCCTCCGTGCGGCATGCGCGAAGGATCCGATGGCCCCTCTCCTCGTTCTACCCCGAGCAGAGAAGAGCCTGAATCACACAGCGATGGCCGTCGAGAGGCCGTGGCCCCTTGTGGGGCCCACCGGCAAGTAGTCGGGGCGAGAGGATTTGAACCTCCGACTCCTCGGTCCCGAACCGAGTGCGCTACCAGGCTGCGCTACGCCCCGTAGAAACGTGGGGTGACTTATGGCGGCACCCGCACCAAAGGTCAATCGGTTCGTGTCGGCGCGCGGCGGCCTTCGGCGTTTCGGGCGACTTTCCCGCCCGCAAACCGAGTCGCGGAGCGCCTCGGAGAACCCCGCGCACCTCTCCGCAGGCGCGGAGCCAAAAAATCCCCCTGGATGGTTGTTTTTTGCCCGGGGTGGTCTCGTCAGATCCAGTGTGGCTAAACTCTCGAAAGGTCGATCGGCGGATTCCAGCCAGGGTGCAAATGTGTAACTAACCAGAAACTTTCAAAAAATCCGCTGCGGACACCCTTCCCAACCTCCCACCGGTGAGTAAAGCCTAGCTGTAACCGCTGCGCACTACGCTGTCAGCGGAACCGCCCCCACCACCCCCGGGGGCCCTCAAGGAGGACGCTGATGCCCGTCGAGATCCCCGCCGTTCGAATCCTCATCGTCGATGACGACCGCGCGATCTGCGACTACATGCAGACCCTGCTCGAGCGCGACGGCTTCGCCGTGAAGGCGCTCAGCGATCCCACCTTCGTGGAGGAGGAGCTGCGGACCGGCGGCTACCACCTCTGCATCCTCGACCTGATGATGCCGAAGCTGGACGGAATCGAGGTCCTGCGCCGCATTCGCAAGATCGACTCGGACATCGCCGTCGTCATCTTCACCGGCTACCCGAACCTCGAGAGCGCCGTCGCCTCGATGAAGCTCGACGCCGTCGACTACATCAAGAAGCCGTTCAACGTGGACGAGTTCCGCGAGGTCCTCGCCCGTGTCATGCGCAAGAAGGGGCTCGCGCGGACGCCGGAGGAGCAGCTCCACCGCGTCATCGGCGACACCATCCGCAACCTCCGCAAGGAGAAGGACCTCACCTTGAAGCAGATGAGCCGCCGCACCGGCCTCAGCGTGTCGCTCCTCTCGCAGATCGAGCGCGCCGAATCGAGCGCGTCGATCTCGTCGCTCTACAAGATCGCCATCGCGCTCGAGTCGCGGATCCAGGATCTGTTCGGCGAGTACTGACGGCGCGCGGCGAGGCGCGTCCGTAGAGCAATTGCTCTAGCCGGACGGCTCGATTCCTCGTGCCGAGACGCGCTCCTGCGCGAGACATCACAGAGACATCAAAGGCGGGGCGTGCGCGAAATCGCATGGTATTTTGCGCGCCCACATGCGTGCCCTTCGCGTCGCCAGCCTCCTCTCGGGCCTCGGAATCGTTCTCGTCGCCGTGCAGTCGGATCGCGCCCACGCGGCGTGGCCAGCCAAGGCGACCGACGACATGACGAACCCGGCCAACTGGCCGAACGATCCCGACTACAAGGAGCGCTGGAACTACTTCTCGTTCCTGCCGAAGCAAAATCCCGGCACGCTGCCGTACACGCCGGCGGATCTGAAGCTCGGCGCCTCGGGCATGAGCATCGACAAGGCGTGGACCTACACGATCGGCCGGCCCGACGTCGTCATCGCCGAGATCGACTGCGGCATCCAGTGGGAGAGCGACGATCTCGTCAACAAGGCGTGGCTCAACGCGAAGGAGCTCGCGACCACCAAGCAGCCGAAGGACAAGGCGGGCGCGGCGTGCGGCGGCGCGGGAGCGCTGGCGGGGTACGACTGCGACGGGGACGGCGCCTTCACCGTCGCCGACTACCGCGACGATCCGCGCGTCGCCCCGGTCTTGACCGGTGACAAGTGCTTCACCGACGGCGAGCGCACCAAGCCGGGGCCCGACCGCATCGCCGGCGATCTGAACAGGAACTGCATCCTCGATCCCGGAGATCTCATCGAGCTCTTCTCCGACGGCACCGACGACGACGGGAACGGCTACGTCGACGACATCAGCGGGTGGGACTTCTTCAAACACGACAACAACCCCTACGACGACACGCGCTACGGGCACGGCTCGGGCGAGGCGCGCGACAGCGTGGCCGAGGGGAACAACGGCAAGGGCAGCATCGGCGTGTGCCCGCTCTGCCGGTTCATCCCGCTGCGCGTCGCCGACAGCTACGTCGCCGACTCCAACGCGTACGGCAAGGCCGTCGTCTACGGCGTCGACAACGGCGTGAAGGTCATCCAGGAGGCGCTCGGCGCCATCAACCAGACGCCGCTGTCGATCGCGGCGATGGACTACGCCTACAAGAAGGGCGTCATCGTCGTCGCGAGCATGGCCGACGAGGACGCGCGCCACCACAACTTCCCGGGCCTCGCCAACCACACGATGCCCGTGCACACGATCCGCTACGACGGGCAGGATGAGCACTCGTCGGCGACGTTCATCTCGTACGACACGTGCTCGAACTACGGCGGACAGCTGCAGCTCTCGATCTCCGGCACCGCGTGCTCGAGCGAGGCGACGGGGCGCGCGGCGGGGCTGGCGGGGCTCGTGTATTCGATGGCCGCGTCGATGACGCCGCCGGTGAAGGTGACGGCCGAGGAGGTCATGCAGCTCCTCAAGATGAACGCGGACGACATCGACGTGCCCGCGTCGCTCAGCAGCGACGCCGACGTGCGCGGCGGGCTCTTCGAGAGCAAGCCCGGCTGGGATCAGCGCTTCGCGTACGGCCGCGCGAACATCTTCCGCTCGCTCACGGCGCTGAAGAACGGGCTCGTTCCGCCGGAGGTCGACATCACGTCCCCGTCGTGGTTCGAGCCGTTTTACGCCGATCGCGGCCCCGCGCAGATCGCCATCACCGGCCGCATCGTCGCCGCCCGCGCGGCGTCGTACGACTACAAGGTCGAGTGGGGCGCGGGCGTCGAGCCCGACGACGACGCGTGGAAGCCGCTCATCGCGGCCGTGTCGAACGTGCCGGGCAGCCAGGTCACCGGCGGAGGCGCGGCGCTCGCGATGTTCGATCCCAAGCAGATCGATACCGCGCACGTGCGGGATCCCGACTCGCCGCATGGCGAGAATGATCGCACCATCACGCTCCGCGTCCGCGCGACGGCCCACTACCCGGGCGGCGACGTCACCGGCGAGGCGCGCCGCGCGATCGCGATCACCAACCAGAAAAACGGGCTCGACCAGGATCTCCTCCCCGGCTTCCCGATCAAGATCGGCGGCAGCGGTGAGCCCAGCCCGAAGCTCGCCGACGTCGACGGCGACGGCGTGCGCGACATCATCGTCCTCGGCACCGACGGCGTCCTGCACGTGTGGTCGCTCGCCACCGGCCTCCCCGTGGAGGCGCCCGGCTTCCCGTACCGGCTCAAGGTCGACGACGGCCTCGACGCCGAGCACGAGCCCGGCGCGGCGTCGTACCTCTCCGCCCCCGCGTACGCGGGCGGCGCCATCGATCCGTCGATCGCGCGCGAGGCGAGCGGCGGCGCGCCCGCGATCGGCGACATCGACGGCGACGGCAACGCGGACATCGTCTTCACCACCTGGGTCGGCACGATCTACGCGATCGATCGGCGCGGGCGCCCGCTCCTCGGCTTCCCGCGGCGGCTTCCGCAGGTGGTGTCGTGCCCGCTCGACACCGGCAAGCCCAAGCCCACCGTGCAGTGCGCCGACATGCTGCACGCCATCGCGCGCGGCGCGTTCGCGGCGCCAGTGCTCGTCGACTTCGACAACGACAAGAAGCTCGAGATCGTGCAGGCCGCCTTCGACGGGCAAATTTACATCCTGCACGGCGACGGCACGCCGCTCGACGGCTGGCCGGTGCGCGTGCACGCCCCGAAGGCTGCAAAGTACAACCGCATCATGAGCACGCCGACGGTGACCGACTTCAACAGGGACGGGATCCCCGATCTGGCGACCGGCTCGAACGAGACGCTCGGCGGCGGCGACGGCGCGGGCCCCGGCTTCATCCTCGACGGGCGCGGAAACAAGACCCCGGGCGGGCCGTACCTGCAGAACTGGCCGGTCGCGATGACGTCGCTCCACCTGTTCCCGACCGTCGGCGAGGGCCTCGGCGCGTCGCCGGCGGCGGCCGACTTCGACGGCGACGGCGTGCCGGAGGTCGTGCTCCAGGGCAACGGCTCGCCGCCGCTCATCGCGAAGGCCGATCCGGGCAAGCAGGCCGGCTTCGCCGATCCGCCGAACCGCCTGCCGGTGCGCGAGGACGGCGCGAAGGGCATCGAGCCGACGGCCATCTTCGGCGAGCAGTCGAACGCGGTGACGCCCGACACGATGTTCCCGTTCTTGAGCCAGCCGTCCATCGGCGATCTCGACATGGACGGCACCCCCGACGTCATCACCAGCGGCGGCTCGCTGAGCCTCGCCGGGACGATCGCCGGCGGCGCGTACAATAAACCGTTTCAGAACCTGCTCGCCTCGTGGAGCGGCAAGACCGGCAAGATGTTCCCGGGCTCACCGTTCGTCATCGAGGACTTCGTGTTCTTCGTGAACCACGCCGTCGCCGACGTGAGCGGCGACGACTACCCGGAGATGATCCTCGGCACCGCGAGCTACTTCGTGCACGCCGTCGACGCGTGGGGCTGCGAGGCCGCGGGCTTCCCGAAGTTCACCAACGGCTGGCACGTGGCGACGCCGGCCGTCGGCGACGTGAACGGGGACCACTCGCTCGAGATCGTCGCGACGACGCGCGAGGGCTGGGTCTTCGCGTGGACGACCCGCGGCAAGGACGACGGCGTCGTGCAGTGGGAGAGCTTCCACCACGACAACCAGAACACCGGCGACTACGGCAAGAAGCTGAGCCAGGGAACGGCACGGCAGCCGGGACCGCACCTCGACTGCCGGCCGCCGGCGGTCGTCCCGCCGCCGTCGTACGAGCCGGGCGGCTGCGCGGTCGCCGCGGGCGACGCCACCGAGGGCGCCGCCGGACGCTTCGGGCTCCTGCTGGGCGGGCTCGGCCTGTTCGGCCTGCTCGGCAAGGTGAGGGCGAGGGCCGCGAAGACGAAGGCCAGGCGCACGCCACGCTGACGCCGCGCGCAACCGCCGGCGGCAACGGCTACCGCAGCGGGCAAAGGTAGCTGCAGCGCCGACGCCGACGCCGACGCCGCCGACGCCGACGCCGACGCCGACGCCGACGCCGCCGACGCCGACGCCGACGCGAATGCGGTGGGCGCGATATGCTCTTTACTTCCGCGGGGTCTCTCGCGCATACTCCGCCGCCGTTTCGGGCCGGAGTAGCTCAGTTGGTTAGAGCGGGCGTTTCATACGCGCTAGGTCAGGGGTTCGACTCCCTTCTCCGGCACCCTTGGGGGCTTTTTTCCGAGAGATCGTGGCCAAGCCACATGGCCCGAGGAGCTGTGCCGCGAAAGCCAATGAGCATACCCCTCGCGACCACCAAGCCCGCCGCCGCCGTCGCCATCACGGGGCTCGGCCACATCGGCATTCGCGTGCACGACCTCGAACGCTCAGTGCGCTTCTATTCGCTGCTCGGATTCACGAAGACGGCGGGCCCGGTCGGGCCCGAGCCGGTCGCGATCCTCGATCATCCGTCGGGGGTCGAGGTGAACCTGATCTTGAATGCTCCGGAGGCGAAAACGCCCAACGTGCTCATGGACGTTCCAGAGAAGCACCCCGGCATCACGCACGTCGCGCTCCTGTGTCCGGACATCGCGGCGGCCAAGGCGCAGCTCGAGGCGGCAGGTATTTCTCTGAGTGGTGGGCCGATTCGCTTCGGCCCGAAAGCGCAGGGGATTTTCGTGCGCGATCCGGACGGCAACGTGATCGAGCTCCACCAGCGCGGCTGACCGGGAGCGGACGCCGGACGCCTGCTACGTTCGAAGAGGCCGCCGAGAGGACCCCAAGGGTGACGCGCCCGGCGGGTTCCTTCACGGTCCGGCGAAACGTCGAGCTACGGAGGCGCCCCTTGAACGCGTGTGTGCTCGCCGCATCATGCCTCGCATGCCTCGCGCTCGCGGCGTGCTCCCCCGCGGCGACGCCGGTCGTGCGGGCGCCGGCGAGAGCGCCCGCCCCGTCGGCGGGCGGCGGCGCGCGGGCGGCGAAGGTGCGGGCGGCGGAGGCGCGGGCGGCGGAGGCGGCGCGGGCTCGAACGGGAGCCATCGCGCTCCATCGCGTCGTTCGCGGTGATTCGGGCGAGGACCAGGAGGCGCGACGCCGCGCGCAGTTCGATCTCGCCGCCGCGCTCCACGCGCTCGGCTTCGTGAACGGCGCGTACGGGATCTTCTCCGAGATCGCGGCCGACCGGCGGCACCCCAGGTACGAGGAGACACTCGCATGGCTCGCCGAGCTCGCGACCGAGCTGCCCGAGCCCGCCGACGTCGCGGAGCGCCTCGACAGCTACGGCGACGCGGCGCTCGCCCGCTTCGACGACTCGGCGCAAGCCGAGCTCCACGGCGAAGTGCATTACCTGCGGGGCCGTTACTTGTACCGAAACGCGCAGTACGCGCGCGCGATCGGCGCGTTCGGGCGCGTCGGCCCACACTCATCCCGGTACGCGCACGCGCAGATCCTCGCGGGCATCGCGCATGTCCAGCTCCGCGATCCGACCAGCGCCGTGCGGGCGTTCCACCGCACGCTGGGCGCGCTGGGCGCCATCGAGGCGAACACGGGGTCTGCCCAGGTCGAGGCCCGGCGCACGCGCGATCTCGCGTACCTCTCGCTCGCGCGCACCTTCTACTCGACCAGCGTGCTCCGCGACGACGCGTCGGCGGCTCCCGTCGTGGATCGCGAGCGACTTGCCGCCGCGATGAAGTACTGGGCGCGGGTCGACGTACGCGGCGAGTCGTGGCTCGACGCGCTCTTCGAGAAGAGCTACGCGTACTACATGGCGGGCGACTACGGTCGCGCGCTCGGCGATTTCTTCGTCACGATCCAGTTTCCAGGTCTTCGCGACGCGTACTACCCGGAAGCGCACGTGCTCCGGGCGCGCGTGTACCGTTCGAGTTGTCGGTTCGCCGACGCCGCCGACGTGGCGACGAGCTTCCTCCGCGCCTATGACCCCGTCGCGAGCGATCTGGCGCAGCTCGGCGCGTCGCTCGAAGGGAGCGAGACAGGCTGGTTTCGACTCCTCCGCGACGTGCGGGCGGGGCGCGCACCGATCCCCATGCGTGCGCGTGCAGCCCTTGTGACGGCCCTCTCCGACCGTGAGCTCCTGCGTCACCTCGACTACGTGAGCGTCCTCGACGCGGAGCTCCACCGACTCGCCGCCAGCCCCGAGTCCTTTCGCGACGGCGAGCTCGGGCTCGATCTGAGAGACCGCCTGGGCGACGCGCGGGCCCTCGCGATCCGCACGGCCGGCGACCTCGCGAGGAAGCGGACGGCGCGGGCGCTCGACGAGCTTCGCCTGCACCTCCGCGATGCATCGGCGCTCGCAGAGGTCCCCAAGGGCGGCGGCGCCGATCGCAGCGTCGGAAAGCGGGCGCGCGTCGTCGCAGTGCAGGCGGACGGCGAAGAGTCGTGGCCCTTCGCCGGAGAGCACTGGCCCGACGAGGTCGGCACCTACGCCGAGCTCGGCGTAGCGCCTTGCGGGCGTTAGCTACGTCCCCTCGCAAAAGTGGCCGCTCGCTCCGGGTTTGCCGTCGACCAGGAACGGGTACTCCATCGCCGAGCAGCGCTCACCCTTCGCGCAATCGGAGGCGGAGAAGCACTTCTTCCGGCAGAAGTCGCCCTCGAGGTAGAAGTGCGTCTGGCCCGTCGGGCACTTGTACTTCGGATCGAAGCGGCGCATCTCGGCCGCGTCACCACCGCCGTCGGCAGGCGCGCTGCCAACATGCGCAAACGCGCTCGCTGAAGCGGCGGCGGCCTCGAGCGGAACGGGGATCGCGGCGACCGCGGCCGCGTCGGACACCGGCGCTGGGGTCTTCTCCGGACAACCGGCGAGGACGAGCACCGAGAAGAGTACCCAAAACGTCGAACATGCGCGGACCATCGACGCCATTGTAGGCGAAGGAGACCGAGGGGACGCAGAATGAAGAAACGCCGGATCGCAGCAGGCGACCCGGCGTTCCGAGTGGCTAGACCGGATCGGCTACTTCGCGGGCGGCGGCGGCATCATCTCCATCGAGTTGCCGTAGCTCCAGCCCTTGACCATCTTGCCGTCCTTCAACTGAATGACGTCGACGAAGTGCATGCCCATCGCCTTGTTCGTCGCCTTCATCGGGCCCATGTTTCCCTTCATGGTGCCGTGCAGGTAGCCCTCGGTGACGACGAGGTCGCCGGCGGCCATCTGGAGGTTTTTGTCCTGCGACAGGTCCGGCATCGCCTTGAAGATGGTCTCGAGGAAGCCCTTCACGCCCTTCTGCCCCTTGAAGGTCGCCGGCTGGGTCCAGTCGTCCATCGTCGCGTCGGCCGTCATCGTGGCGAGCGTCGCGTCGACCTTGTGGTCGTCGATCGCCTTGTACATGGCGTTGACGGCGTCGAGGTTCTTCTGCTCCTCGGGCGTGCCCTTCGTCGTGCCCATCAGCGGCGCCGCCGTCGGCAGCGTCTCCACCGGACGGAACGCGCCGGCCTTCGCCTTGGCGTCGAGCTGCTGCATCTGGGTCGGCACGTCGAAGTAGCGGCGGGCCTCCTTCACGAGACCGGCGTCGTCGTACGTCGCGATGTCGACGCCGTGGAGGCCCGTCTTGCGACCGGTCGCCTTGAGCTTCATCATCTCGCTGTCGCCGGTCTGCGTCCCGGTGATGACCCACTCGACGGCCGAGATGTTGCCCTTCATCGTGACGCGGGTGAGGGCGACCTTGAAGTCGGGGAACGTCTTGAGCGACTCGGCGGCCGCGGCCTTGATGGCGGCGCGCCCGACGAAATCGGGCATCCCGACGATGCGCAGCGTGCCGTTCTCGGCGTAAGCCGCTGCGACCTTGTCCGCGTCGTGCGCGTTCCATGCCTCGACGAGCGCCTTGGTGGTCTCCTCGGGCGTCGCAGCTTTGACGGCGGGCGTCGCCGGGGTTGCCGGAGTCGCGGGCGTCTCGGGCGTGGTCGGCGTGGTCGGCGTGGTCGGCATCGCCGGCGTGGTGGCTCCGGTCGGGACAGCCGGCGGCGCGGGCTCGGCGCCCCCACACGCTGCTGCCAGCATCACGGCCACGATGGTACCTAGTGTCTTATGTCCGATCATGATTCTTCTCCCCTCGAAATGAGCGCCCTAAGTGCCACGGACCAGGTCCCGCCATCAAGCCCTAGCGTCATTTTTTTCGCCGCGCGCGTGATCCCTCGCGCGGCGAGTTGCTCAGCGTCCTGCGCCGCACTACCGCCACTCGAACCGCGAAAGACCCGTACCGCGTGAGCGCGCGACGCCGTACGCTCGATCCCATGCGTCGCAGCACCCTCATGGGCGCGTTTCTCTTCCTGTCCGCCGCGTGCGCGATCCACATCAACGACGGCCCAGCCCCGGTCGCCCAACCCACTCGCGCCCGCTCGACCCCGACCCCGACTCCGACTCCGACTCCGACTCCGACTCCGACCCCGACTCCGCCGACGGCCTCCTTCCACGTCTCCCCCACCCTCGCCTTCCGCGGCCTCGCGCCGATGAACGTCGCGACGCGCCCGCACTACACCGCGACCCCCACGCCGCCCGCGCCCCCTCCACCGCCGCCCGACGCCGCCGTCCTCGCGAAGCTCCGCGCCAATCCCAGCCGCACGTGCGGCGCCCACGAGGTCGCGCCCGGCGTCTGGGTCAACATCGACTGCGAGCCGTACACGCGCGTCGCCAGTGCAAAGATGCACGCGAGCTTCCGCAAGGCGCGGATGTTTCGCCAGGGGATGCTCCGCGCGGACGACGCTTCGGCGAGCCCCGCCCGCGCGACGAGCGATCGCGGTGAGGCCGCGCTTCCCGCCGGCGTGGACCATCGCGCCGACGGGCTCGAAGGGCCGGTCAAATACCAGGGGCAGGTCGGCGCGTGCTCGGGGTTCTCGCTGTCCGCGGCGATGGACAATGCGATCCGGCGACTCGGCAAGGCGGAGGCGACGAGCGCCGCGCAGGTGTGGGCGAACTACGGCAAGCCGGGAATGGCGCTGGCCGGCGACTCGAATTTCCAGAAGGGGATCGTCACCACCGATCAGTGGCCCTTCGACGGAGCCGAGGCGTGCAAGTTCACCGTCTACGATCCCGACCCGCGCATGTACCCATGCGGCGACTACTACCGCGTGAAGCAAGGCTCGGCGCGCACCGATCCGACCGCCCTCAAGAAAGTGTCGGACGCCGCCTCGAATGGGCACTTCAAGCTGGTCGCGTTCGACTCCATCCCCGATCACCCGGCGAACATTCCCGACATCATGGCGACGCTCGCGACGGGCGCCGATCTCTGGATCGCCCTGGAGCTCGACATCGATTTTTGGCGCGACAGCGCGCTCGGCGCGGACAAGTCGATCCACGACTGCGTCCGCTGCCGCGAGACGCACGCGGTCACCCTCGCCGGCTACCGCACGACGCCGAAGGGGCGCCAGTTTCTCATCCACAACAGCTGGGGCACGAGCTGGGGCGAGGGCGGCTACGCGTGGATCAGCGAGAACGCGGTCCGCCACCACATGTGGTGGCCGTACAAGGTGACGATGGCGGAGGTCGGCAAGCGGTCGTCCTTACTCACCGACGACGACTGCGCCGAGGACGAGCTCGTCGACAGCGTGAGCGGCGACTGCGGCAAGATGTGCGCGGACGACGCGCGCCCGGCCGGCGGCAAGTGCGGGTGAGTGTGGCCGTGGCCTCATTCGAAGGTTCCCCGAACGGCGAAACCCGGTCCGCTGCCCACCGTCGGTCCCATCATCACGGTCGGCGACGCCTTGAGCCACAAGTACGTCCCGCCGAGCGCCCCTAGGACGCCGGCGCCGAAGCCTAGGGTGCTGACGAGACCCAGCGTGCGCGCGCGGCCCGCGGCATCGACGCCGTCTTGCGCGGTGCACACCTGGTTGGGGCAACCGTCGTGCGCCTTGCTGGCGGCGCCGAGCGCGAGGACTCCGGCGACGGCGCCGGTCACGAGCCCGACGCCTCCCACGCCCAGCACCACGTAGGCCGCGGTGCGATCGGGCGGAGGGGGATGCCACGGTTCTGGAGGCGCAGCAGAAGGCGTGCCGGCGGGCGGGCCGGCGGGCGCGGCGGGCGCGGCCCCCGTCGCGCTCCCCACGGCGAGCTCGACCTCCCGCGTCTCCCCTTCCCCGACCTTGAGCGAGCCGCGCGCGTCGACTCGGCCAGGCGCCCGTACGACCAACGCGTGCTCCCCCGGATCGACGCGCACGGGCACGCCGAGGGCCGCGGGCTCGACCGGCGCGCCGTCACGCTCGACCGACGCGCCCGCCGGCGACTGGGGCGCGAGGCGAATCGTGAGCCGTGCGACGCGCTTGTCGAGCGCCGCCGCGCGCTGCTTGCCGAACTCGGCGCGCTCGTCGCCCGCCTTGAACTTCGTCGCCGCGACCCGGTAGTGCCCGAGCGCGGCGAGGATGTGCCCACGGTTCTCCTCGCAATCGGCGAGGTTCAGCATCGTCCCCGGCGCAGGCTCACGCTCGAGGCTCTCCTTGAATTTGCGGCAGGCCAGGTCCCAGTCCTTCACGACGGCGGCGCGCCGGCCGTCACGGTAGAGGCTCTCCGCCGTGGCGTCGTCCGCGCGCGCGACCGGCGCGGCGAGCGAGCTCGCGAGCAAGACCGCGAGCAAGACCGACCGTGCGGCGCAACGTCGAGCGGGGTTCATGGCTCAGAGCGAAAGAGGCGCCTGCCCCGCGTAGAGGACCGAATCGGGCACCGCTCGCCCCGGCGCCAGCGTGACGCGAACGAGCTGCCCGCGGACCTCGAGCCCGGTAACCGGATGGAGACCGCGCACCTCGCCCGCGAGCGTCTCGCCGACCTCGCCCACACGATCGCAGAAGAGGAGGCTCGTCTTGCACGCGAGGAGGGCCTCGCCACTCTTCGCGGCGGCCGCGTTGTCGTAGGGCACGAAGCCGAGCGTCACGTCCTGGTCGACGGCGAGCCGGTACGGCGACGCCTCGATCGAGGCGAGCAGCGTGTCCTTCTTCTTCAGCTGCTCGTCGACGTCGGCGAGGCTCTTGGCGATCGAGTCCTCGACCTCGCGCGCCTTGCCCGCTTCGAGGACGGAGCGATCGTACTCGCGACGGAGCGCGAGCCCTTCGTAGGTGCCTGCGCGGCCACCGCGCAGCGCGCCCTCGAGGAGCCTCACGCGCAGCTTGATGGACGCGAGCTTGGCGTCCAGCTCCGCGCGATCGCCGGTCGGCCCCGCGCCCGCTGCGCCTTCGGCTTCTCGATCGGCGAGCAGCTTCTGCACGCGGCGCAGCTCGGCCCGCTGCGCGCTCAGATCGTTCTTCAGCGCCGCCATGAAGCTCGCCTGGAAGCCCGCCTCGAGCTCGCGCCACTGCGTCGCCTCTCGCCCGCGGGCCTCGAGGTCCTTCTTCCTGAGCGCCAGCTCGCTCTTGCGCGCCGTCTCCTGCTGCAGCGTCGCCGCGAGCTGGAGGACGCGCGGGTCGGACTTCGAGAGCACCGTCGGCGCGACCCAGCGTCGATTGCGAACGAGAAGCGCGTGCGTCCCGGCATACGAGATGGCGCCGAGCGCGAGCGCGGCCGCAACGCCGCCGAGCAGCATGCGTCGCGCCGGAGACAACGCCTTCACCGCAGCCGCGTGGGCAGGCGCGCCGCTCGGGTTCGGGCGCGCCGCCGGCTTCGGCATCGGACGGAAGAGCGCGAGGAGCTGCTCGATGGACAGCTGCACCGTTCGAGGCCGCAGCGACGGCGCCGACGGAAGCGAGACCGGCGTGGCCGCCTGCGTGCTCGCGAGACCATGCTCCTCTTCCGAAGAGAGGCGCACGGTCGGGGCCCCCACGGGCATCGTGATGGTCCGCATCGGATCGACCGCGGCCACGTCGACGATCGTTGTGTTCCCCTGCACCTCGGGCGCCGAGTGCGCCGCGGGCGACTGCGCCGCAGACGGCGGCGAGAACGCGGCGGGCGGCGGCAGCTGCGCGGCGGGCGGCGGCGAGAACGCGGCGGGCGGCGGCGAGAACGCGGCCGGCGACGGCATGACCGCGGCCGGCGACGGATCGAGGTGGGGCTCGAGCTGGAGCGTAGGCACCAGGCTCGTCAGCTTTTCCGTCGGTCCTTCGTTCATGGCTGTGGGGCCTACGCTCGCGCGCCCGAGGCCTGCCTGAGCATGACCGAAGTTAGGTGGGTTTCAAGGCGACTTTTCCTTACATAGAAAAATAGCTCGCCACGCCTAACGACCTAAAATCGCCCACGATTCAGGATATCCACGGGGGGCGTCGATCCCGTGGATGCGGGGGCCGCACTCCCGGCGGGGCGAACCGGCTTGGTCTTTCCGCCCCTGGTTCGGGGATCGGGCCGCGGGGGATCCGGTTGAGGAGGCGGCGCGCTGGTGGCGGCGGCGGCGGTAAGGGGCGGATCCAGCGGCGCCCCTGAGGCCGACGTCGCGGCGGACAAGGCGGGGGGCGGGTCCGGCAAGACAGGAGGCACCGCCGGCGGAGGCGGATCGGCCGCCGCGGAGGGAATGGCCAGCGCGCCCAGATCGACCGTCGACGGTTTCGGCGAGCTCGTACGCAGCGCGGCCGCGAGCCCGACGGCCACGCCCGCCGTCACGAGCAGCCCAACCGCGACGCCGACCACGATCGACGACGTCGCGGGCGACGGGGGCTCCGCGACGGAGATCGTCGAGCTCACCATCGTGCGGGCGGGCGGCGCCGAGATCGGCGTCGGGGGCGCGGGCGGGGTCACGCCCGCGGGCGGCGAGAAGAACGGCGACCTGTCGCGCGGCGCGGCGGTGACCTCGCCCGGCGTCGGAAACGACGAGCCACGCGGCGGCGGCGGTCCGCCCGGCGGCGCGGCGGGGAAGGCCGACTCGCTCCCGCGAAGCGCGAGCAGCGTGTCGTGCACCTCGGCCATCGTGGGGCGCTTGTCGCGATCGTGACTCAGCGCGCGGACGACGAGCGACTCGAGCGCCGGCGGAACCGACGGCGCGAGCTCGCGGAGCGGCGTGTAGAGTCCATGCGTCACGCGACGGAAGATCTGGCCGAAGTTCTCCCCCTCGAAGGGCTTCGCTCCCGTCGCGCACTCGTAGAGCATGACGCCGAGCGCCCAGACGTCGGCCTGACCGTCGATGTCCTTCTCACCGTAGACCTGCTCGGGCGCCATGTAATACGGCGTGCCCATCACCGATCCGGTCTGCGTGAGCGCGGTGGCGCCGACGGCGAGGATGAACGGCTTGGCGAGCCCGAAGTCGACGACCTTCACCTCCGGCGCGTCGGTGTCGGCGACGCGGGCGAGGAAGACGTTGTCGGGCTTCAAATCGCGGTGAACCACGCCGCGCGCATGCGCCGCGCGTACGGCGGAGGCGACGGGGGTGACCAGCGAGAGCACCTGCTCGGTGGGCAACGGGCCGGTGCGCTCGATGCGCTCGGCCAGCGTCTCCCCGTGGAGCAGCTCCATCACCATGAAGACGGGGCCCTTGCCCTCCATCTCCCAGAAGTCGAACACCTGGACGATGTTGCGGTGGGAGAGCGCGGCCGCCACCTTTGCCTCGCGGAGGAAGCGCGCGGTGTCCCCGGCGTCCTGGCTCTTCAGGACCTTGATCGCGACGGCCTTGTCGGTCGTGAGCTGGCGCGCCTCCCACACGAAGCCCATTCCCCCTTCCCCGAGCAGTCGCTCCAGGCGGTAGCGCCCGGCGAGGGTGTCGCCAGGTGCGAGCTGCGGTTCGGGCTCGACGGAGGCCATGGGCGAGGAGGATAGCAGCCGAGCCCGCCGAACGCAGGCTCAGCCCTCGCCCTTCGCCCCGATGCCGGTGAAAAGGAGGCCGCTCAGGAGGCGCGCGAGCGGCTCGGCCGGTGGTAGCGCGGCGAAGACGGGGCGCGAGCCGGCGACGCGCCGTACGACCTGCGGCAGCGCGAGCATCCCGAGCGTCGCGACGAGGAGGAGCGGGAGCGGCAGCGACGCGTCGATCTCGCCGTCGCCGACGCCATCGCCGAGCACCGCGGCGATGAGCGCGATGTGGCCCCGCTGGAAGCGCACGAAGGTGCGCTCGAAGCGGGGCGAGCCGAGGAGCGCCTCGTGCACGATGAGCCGTACGACGTCGAGCTCCTCGGGGCTGGCGTTGCCGATGCGTGCCGAAGCGCGCTCGAGCCGCGCGCGCGCGGTCCCGCCCTGCCCGAGGCTCACCTCGAGGTCCTGGACGAGGACCGCGTAGGCCTCCTCGATGACGGCCTGGAACAGGTCATCCTTCGTGGGGAAATAGTAGAAGATCATCCCGATGCTGGTCCTGGCGTCCTTCGCGATGCCGCGGAGCGACGCGCCATCGACGCCTTCGACGAGGAAGCGCGCGCGGGCGGCCGTCAGGATGCGCGGAGCGATGTCGGTGCGGGGCCGAGCCATCGTCAGACCAACTTCTTCCGGAAACGGAGCGACGCGAACAAGACGAGCGCGAAGAGGATGCACGTCAGCCAGAGCAGCTCGCCGCGCAGGTCCTCGAAGCGGCTCCCCTTCAAGACGATGCCGCGCACGATCCTGAGGAAGTGCGTGAGCGGCAGGAGCGACGAGATCCACTGCGCCGGCCGCGGCATCGCGTCGAAAGGGAACATGAAGCCGCTGAGGAGGATGTTCGGGAGCAGGAAGAAGAACGACATCTGCATCGCCTGCTGCTGGGTCTGCGCGAGGGTAGAGAAGAAGAGGCCTATGGCGAGGTTCGCCGCGATGAAGACGAACGCGAGCGCGAACAGGAGCGGGAGAGAGCCGGAGATCGGCACGTCGAATACGAAGCGGCCGAGCGTCAGGATGAGCGCCATCTGGACGTAGCCGATGGCGACGTAGGGAATGATCTTCCCGACCATGAGCTCGAGGGTGCGCACCGGCGACACGATGAGCTGCTCGAGCGTGCCGCGCTCGCGCTCGCGCGCGATGGCCATGGCGGTGAGCATGACCATCGTCATCGTCAGGATGACGCCGATGAGCCCGGGCACGATGTTCACCGCCGAGCGCAGATCGGGGTTGTAGAGGATGTCGGGGACGAGCTCGAGCGGGGTCGTCGTCCCGGGGACACCTGCACGCGCGAGGCGCGCGAGGAGCAGCGCGCTCCCCTTGGCGGCGACGAGCGACGCCGCCGTATCGGTGGCGCTGCCGACGATCTGCGGATCGGTCCCGTCGACGACGAGCTGCACCTGCACCGCGTGTCCGCTCGCCAGATGCGACGAATACGCCGGCGGGATGACGAGGGCGACGCTTGCCGTCCCCGAGCGCAAGGCGGACTCGATCTCGGCGTGGCTCCGGACGTGGCCGACGACGTCGAAGAACCCGGTCGCCTCGAGCTCGCGGGGAAGCGCGCGTGAGGCGGCGCTCGTGTCCTCGTCGTACACCACCGTACGAATGTGGCGGACGTCGGTGTTGATCGCGTACCCGAAGAGGAGAAGCTGCGCGATCGGCAACGCGACCATCATCGCGAGCGTGAGCTTGTCGCGACGGAGCTGAACGAGCTCCTTCCAGGCGATGACGAGCGGGCGCCAGGTCACGATTGCGCCGCCTTCCCCGCATGCGCGCCCTGCGCGGCCTCGTCGGCGCGGACCATCGCGACGAACGCGTCCTCGACGGTCACCCGGGTCTCTCGCGCCGAGCGGAGCGCGATCCCGGCGGCCGCGAGGAGCCCGCTCGCCAGCGCCACGGGATCCTGCCCAGCGCGGACGCACATGCGGAGCAGGTGCCCGTAGTGCGCGACCTCCTCGACCGCAGCGCTCGCGCGGAGCACGGTGGCGGCCTCGGTCGCGCGCTCGACGTCGAGCTCAGCGACCCGGAGCGCGCGGCGCGCGACGATCTCGTCGGGTGTTCCGACGTCGAGGAGCTCGCCGCGGAAGATGAAGGCGAGCCGATGGCAGCGCTCGGCCTCGTCCATGTAGTGCGTCGTGAGGAGCGCCGTCGTCCCCTCCGCCGAGATTCGATGGATCTGCTCCCAGAAGTCGCGGCGGCTCACCGGATCGACGCCCGCCGTCGGCTCGTCGAGAAAGAGGAGCGGCGGGCGGTGGATCGTCGCGCACGCGAGGGCCACGCGCTGCTTCCAGCCGCCGGAGAGCGTCCCGGCGAGTTGATCCTTGCGGTCGAGGAGCCCTGAGGTCTCCATCACCTCGGTCACGCGGGCGCGCTTGTCCTTGCGCGGAACGCCGTAAATTCCAGCATAGAAAGTGAGATTCTCGGAGACCGTGAGATCCTCGTACAGGCTGAAGCGCTGGGTCATGTACCCGATGCGCTCCTTGATGCGCTCGGACTCCTTGGCGATGTCGAAGCCCACGACGGTGCCGCGCCCTCCGGTGGGATCGAGGATGCCGCAGAGCATGCGAATCGTCGTCGACTTGCCGGCGCCGTTGGGGCCGAGGACGCCGAAGATCTCGCCGCGCTTCACCGACAGGGACACGTCGCGAACGGCGACGAGCTTGCCGAAGGTGCGCGAGAGGTGCTCGGCCTCGATGATGCGCTCGGGGGCGCCGTTCATCGGACGAGGCTCACGAACGCGGGGACGCCGGCGTGCAGCTTGGCCTCCGGATCGTCCAGCCGTACACGCACGCGCACGACGAGGTGGGGCCGCTCGCGTTCGCTGAAGAGGAAGCGCGGCGTGAACTCGGTGCGCGGTGAGACGAACTCGACCTTGCCAGGGAACGGTCCGGGCGTCGCGTCGACGCGCGCCACCACCTTCACGCCGACCTTGACGCCGTCGAGCTCGCCCTGCGCGATGAAGACGTCGACGTAGGGGTGCGCGACGTCGGCGACGGTGATGGCCGGCGTGCCGATCGCGGCGAGCTCGCCGGGCTCGACGTGGACGTCGAGGACGGTGCCCGCCTCCTTGGTCCGCAAGAGGCAGCGCGAGAGGCGCTCCTCTTCGAGCGCGAGCGCGGTGGCGGCCGACTCCACGCGAGCCTTCGCGCGGGTGATCTCTTCGGGCCGCGCGCCCGACTGCAGCGAGGCGAGGCGCTGCTCGAGGGCCTTCCTCTGTTGCACGGCTCGGTCGAGATCCGAGTCGGCGCGGTCCGACTGCGACTGCGTCAGCGCGCCCGACTGCTGGAGCGACTGCGTGCGCGCCGCCTCCTTGCGAAGGAGGTCCTCGGTGACGCGCGAGGCGCGCACGTCCGATGCGAGCGCGGCGATGTCCTGCGAGCGGGCGCCTGCTTGCAGGAGCGCGAGATCGGCGCGGGCGGCGGCGGCGTCGTCGGCGCGAGCTTCGCGGGTGAGGCGCGCGAGCGTGTCGTCGACCTGGGCGAGGAGATCGCCCCCCTTGAGCACGTCACCCCGGTGGACCGGGACCGCGAGAACGCGGCCCGTCACCTCGAAGGCCAGGACGCGCTCGTCGAACTCGACGGTGCCCTGAAACCCGTCGGGTATCGGCGCACGCCCCTGGCAAGCCGAGGCCGCCAGCAGGGCCGCGCCCAGGGTCGCCATATTTTTTATCATACGACTAGTAATAGGACGAAGAATCCAGCTCGACCAGTCTTTTTGGCGCCGGCGGGCGTGAAAACCTGGGCCGGAGTAGGATCCGCGTTCTGTGAGCTCGAGCAGCCTGCCGCCGCCGACGGAGCAGCCGTTCCGCGTCGCCCCCTCCTTCCACAAGGTGGAGGACACGGGCAGCTTCGTGCCAGGCGACTTCGAGGCACAGTACGAGAAGCTCTTCTCGGACGCCCTCAGCTCCGGCCCGATCACGGCGGAGGAGCGCGAGCGCCTCGACTTCGCGGCTTCGGCTCTGGGGCTCGACAAGAGTCGCCTCGAGCGCCTGGAGCGTGCGCTCCTCGCGGCGTACGACGCGCGCGCGGTGATCGCGAGCGCGGACGACACGGCGCCGCCCGACGCCCTCGTCGAGAGCTCGCCACGGCGGCCGCGGCAGGCGAGCATCCCCGAGCTCGCCGGCGATGACCTTTCCATCCCTCCTCCCTCACCGCGGGCGACGGCGGCCGATCAGGACCCGAACCTCGATCTTCACGCGCGGTTCGCCGCCGCGGACCTCGACGAGAAGTTCCGGCTCGCGGGCGTGCTCGTGCGTCGCGGCGCCGCGCGGCCCGAGGAGAAGGCGCTCTACGACGTGCACCGGCCGCGTTCTCCGCTCCGCCCGGCGCAGCCGCTCGACGCGAGGGCGTGGACGGGGCTGCTCCGGCACCCCGACGAGGACGCCGTCGTCGGCGAGATCTTCGCCGTCATTGCCTCGGCGGCGCTGCTCGGTCGGATCACGGCGCTGCGCCGCGACAAGCTCCTCGACCGGCTCGATCCGGCGAGCAAGCAGGATGCGGCGACGTCGACCGTCAGCGCCACCCGCGCCATCGCGTGGGCGGCGGCGACCCTCGGCATGAACGCGCCGCCGATCTTCCTCGCCCCCGAGCGCGACGACGGGATGGTCACCGTCCCCGCGCTCCCGCCAGCGCTGCGCGTGGGCGCGCGCATGCTGCGCGGCCAGAGCGCGATCCAGCTTGCCTTTCACGCCGGTCGCGCGCTCTCGTGGTTTCGTGGCGAGCACTTCGTGTGCACCCTCGTCGCGCACCTCGGTCACCTGGAGGATCTGTTCCTCGCCGCCTTGCGCATCGGCGCGCCGGAGCTACCGATGCCGCCGGACGTGCGCACGCGCGTCGACGTCGTGAAGGCCGCCATCCTGCCCGTGCTCGAGGTCGAGCACATCGCGACCCTGCGCTACCACGTGTCGACGTTCGTGGAGCGCGGCGGGCGAACGAGCCTCCGCGGATGGGCCCGCGGCACCGAGCTCACCGCGTGCCGCGCTGGCCTCGCGCTCTCCGGTGACCTCGTCGCGTGCGCCGCAATCGTCGGCGCCGAGCCGGGCGGACCGCAGCGGATCCGCGATCTCGAAGAGTTCTGGATCGGCGACGCAAGCGCCGCCCTGCGCGCACACCTCGGCGTCTCGCTCGGCTGAGGCGTCTACGGGACGCTCACGTGACGCTTACTTGACGATCGGGTTGCTCGCGACGAAGGGCGCGCGCACGCGGAGGCTCGTCCGTCCGAGCTCCTTCGGGATCGGCGGCACCGGGCTCGCGCGGCGCAGCGCATCGGCGCAGTTGCGGTCGAACTCGTCGATCCCGCTCGGGCGCACCGGCGGCCACGAGACGCTCACGCTGCCGTCGGAAGCGATCGTGAACTCGAGGATGACGGTGCCTTGCTTCAGATCGAGCATGGCGCTCTTGGGGAACGCGTTCGCCCAGAGCGGATCGATCTTCTTGTGAAGGCTCCGGAAGTACGGGAGGAGGTGCGGGTCGGTCGAGTCGAGGTCGAACCATGCGCCGTCGCCAGGGCCGAGCGGACGCGGGTGCGAGCCGTCGCCCTGGCCACCACCGGCGCCGGGATCGCCCCCACCGCCCGTGCCGCCGCGGCCGTCGCCGACGCGTCCACCGGCGCCGCTCGCGTGCACGAGAGAGCGGAGCGTCGTGGCGACCTCTTGCTCGCTGTCGACGTCGTCGTTCGGGCGACCCTTGAGCGCGGCGGGCACGGAGACGGGACCCATGACCACGTCGGGCCGCGCGTGCGCGACCCGCGCACCCGACGAGTGAGACGCGCCAGGCTTGCCGTCCTTCACGCCCACGCCGGGCGCGCTCCCCACCGAGCCGAGGTGCCCGGCGCCGATCCGACGGCGCTCGGAGTCTTCGCCCTCTCCGCGATCGGCCTCCCCGATGTCGCCGCCGGTCACCGCCGCCGAAGGCGACGCGAGCGCACCGCGGCTCGGATCGAACGGGCTCGGCGCCCGACGCTCCATGCGATCGAGATCGCCGGACGCGAGGAACGTCAGCTCCATCGGGTTCATCGTCGCGCGTCGATCCTCCCACGCGCGCCGCTCCGCGCTCGAGCGCAGACGCGCGTTCTGGTCGCGGTCGAGGCGGCTCAGGAGATCGGGCGAGAGGTGCATCTCGTCGGGCGTGTCGGCGAGGTGCGTCGCGGCGATCCGAGCGGTCGCGTCGCCGCCGTGGCCCGCGGTCTTCGTGTCGACGCGCGGCGTCGTATCCCCGCCGGCCGGCGTCGGTGGCGAGCCGACCGGATCGGGCTCGCGATCGACGAGGAGCGTGCCATCCGCGAAGCCGGGGAGATCCATCGTGGCGGTCGTCACCGCCGAGCGCTCGTTGGGAACGACGTGCGCCTGCTCGTTCGCGGCGAGGTGGAAGTAGGCGAGCCACCCCAAGCCGCCCACCACGAGGCCGTGCACGGCAAGCGATGCGGCCCATGTCCATACGGGCATTCGGGCACGTGCGCGAGGCGGCGGCGGCGTGGACTGCACCTTCTCCAAGTATGACGTTAGACGGTCGCCGCCGCCATTTTGTTTAGGCGGCAAATCCTCGACGAAACGCGCGCTCTGCGTTGGCGGTCGTCGCCGCCGCCAGCTCGTCCATGCCGATGCCCCGGAGCTCTGCGACGCGCTTGGCGGTGTGGACGACGTACGACGGCTCACACGGTTTGCCGCGGAGGGGAACGGGGGCAAGGTAGGGGCTATCGGTCTCGACGAGGATCCGATCGAGCGGGGCGGCCGCGGCGACCTCGTGCACGCTCGTCGCGCTCTTGAAGGTCACGATCCCCGAGAAGGAGAGGTAGAAACCCAGATCGAGAGCCCGTTTGGCGAACGCCAGGTCCTCGCTGAAGCAGTGGATGATGCCGCCGGTGTCACGCGCCCCGGAGGCCGCGAGGATGTCGAGCGTGTCCGTCGCCGCTTCGCGCGTGTGCACGACGATGGGCTTGTTCACCTCGCGGGCGAGGGCGATGAGGCGCTCGAACGTCGCGCGCTGCTGGTCGCGCGGGGAGTGATCGTAGTGGTAGTCGAGGCCGATCTCGCCGACGGCGACGACGTTCGGATCGCGCGCGAGGGCCGAGAGCTCGGCGTAGCTCGCGTCGTCCAAGGACGTCGCGTCGTGGGGGTGAACACCCACGCTGGCACCGACGCGCTCCGGGAGGCGTGCGGCGAGCGCAACCGCCGCGCGCGCCGGCGCGAGATCGCTGCCCACGCCGATGACCACGAAGCCGGCCACGCCCGCCGCGCGCGCGCGCTCCAGCACCGCGTCGGGACCGGCGGGAAAATACTGGGGGTCCAGGTGGCAGTGCGTGTCTATGAGGGGCACGGAGAAGACGATATACCTCACCGCGTGCTCGCGGTCCCCCACCACCCGCGACGTCGACGTTCTCGTGCCCAAGCTGCCGGAGGCGATCGCGGCGAGGCCGCTCTCGGCGACGGCGTCGTCGCAGCGCGCGTGCTCGCGAACGGGGACGCGAGCACGGACGGCACCGAGCTCTTCAGCGGCTCTTCGGAGCCTGCTCCCAGCCGCCGCCCTTCTGCCGTACGCGGTGCTCCGGCAAGAGCTCGCTGCGCGCGTCGTCTCGCAGGAGCGCGCACGGATCGAAGAAGTGCGTCGTCGTCGTGCGCGCCAGCAGCTCCGGCATGCCGCCGGTGAAGTCGGCCACGTCCGGGCAGCGCCAGTGCCACAGCGCGTAGCGCTCCGGTACCGCGCGGAAGGCGAGCACCTCCTTCACGCCGCCGTTGCAGTTGGTGGCCACGACCAGCACGCGGGCGTCCGCACCGGCGCCGTACGCGACGACCACGTCGTGATGGAACTCCCCCTGCTTCCAGTGGTGGAGGAGCTCGAACTCGCCGACCTCGGCGCCGAGCACCTCGAGCAGGGTGGAGAGGGAGAGCGTGTCGGCGAGGGATTGGACGAGGGTGTGCATCGCTTCTTCAATGTGATGCGCCGCGGGGGAAGCCTCAAGTCACCAAACGGGGTGATTCTCGCGGGATCCACACTATTTCGCCTGTAAGTTGCCGGAACGGAGATGCGGAGGCTCGCGAGCTGCGGCATCCTGCGAGGCGATGGACGAGGGACGTTGCCAACGACGAGGAGTCCTCGCGGTCGCGTGGATGCTCGTCGGCGCTTCATGTGCTGCGCCTCGCGCCGAGCCGCAGCAGCCTCCGGTGGGCAGCGCGCCGCCCTCGCTCGTCGAGCCGCCGCCGCCGACCGTGGTGGACGCCGCGCGCGAACGGGATGCCGCCCCCCGGCCGCTCGCCGCCCTGGTGGACGACGCAGGACCGAAGGAAGACGCGGTGGCGATCGCGCGGGTCCAGACGATGCTCGCCGCGCTGGCTGCCAAGCACTTGAAGGAGCACGAGGTCTGCGCGCGCCTTCAGTCGCGCGCGCTCGTCGTGCCGGGCGTCGTCTTCACGCGTGACGCGGGGGCGCTCCACCTCGTGTCCCCGGACGAGCGTGGGTCGCCCGTGGTGCTGCCGTGCGATCGCAGCCCCTCGAAGCTAAAATGGAAGCCCGATGCCGAGTGGACACCCGTCCTCACCTGCGACGCGAAGCTTCCCAAATGCGACTTCGCCTGGGTGAGCGGGGGCAAGATGGGCACGCCGATTCCGCCGACCGAAAGAACCTATTGGTTCGACACCTCGGGGGGTGGCCTGCGTCTCGTGGCCGTAGAGGTCTCCGCCTACCAGTGAGTCACGCCGGCGCCGGTCGCGGGGTCGCGGCTCACGCGGCCTTCAGCTCGCAGCTGCGGACTGCGTGTAGACGGGAGGCGCCTCCAGCGACAGCCGCGCGCGCACCTCGGCGACGGGCAGCGTTCCAGGTCTGCGCGAACGTGACGGCGAGGAGGGCCGTCTCGCCCAGCACGTCGCCCGAGTACCCCGGTGGGCAGTGCGCACCTATGAGGGGCACGGAGAAGACGATATACCTCCCCGCGTGCTCGCGGTCCCCCACCCTCGCGACGCCTTCATGGTCTTCGCCCAGCAGACCGCCCCCGCGCTCGAGGTGGCCGCGATCGTCGCGCAGGCCGCGCGCTTCTTCGGGACCACGCTGGCGATCGAGGGGCACGACGCGGCCGCTCTAGGCGACGGCGTCGTCGCAGCGCGCGTGCACGCGAACGGGGACGCACGCACATGCGTCGGCCGCGCGCGGACCGACGCGGATCTCGCAGCGGCACAAGCCGCCGAGGCGCGTGCAGGATACACGGGCATGTCCCTACTCGCCGCGCGCTGCCCGACGGTATGGCTCGTCCAGCTCACCGCGGCCCACGACGACGCCGCGCTCCTCGTCGCGGCGGTGCTCGCCAGCGTCCTGCTCGGCCCCATCCTGAGCCCGGACGGCACCGA
Source organism: Myxococcales bacterium (assembly GCA_025359105.1). Classification (GTDB taxonomy): domain Bacteria; phylum Myxococcota_A; class Polyangia; order Polyangiales; family Polyangiaceae; genus JANYHK01. The sequence continues at coordinate 87,625 of JANYHK010000010.1, forward strand.
GCTCTTCGGCGTCAAGACGGCGCGCGCGAAGCTCGGACGCTGATCTCGCGGGCGCGCGCGCGTCCGATCCACACGAAGAGCGCCGTGCGCACTGCCCAGTCGAGCGTCGAGCCCATCCACACGCCGGCGAGGCCGAAGCCCAGGGTGATGGCGAAGAGCCACGTCGCGGTGAGCCGGACGACGAGCGCTCCTACCGCGCTCACGCCGAGCACCGCGCGCGTCTGTCCGGCGCCGCGGAGAGCCTGCGAGACCACCAGCGTCGTGGCCATGAACGGCTGGGCGACGGCGAGCCACGGCACGACCGCACGACCGGCCGCGATGACGCGCGAATCGCCAGAAAACGCCGGGAGAATGACGTCGCGCAGCGCGAGCGCGACGAGGCCCGCAGCCGTGAGGAGGACGACGGCATACGTCACCGCCGCGCGCGTCGCCGCGACCGCGTCCGCGGGACGCCCGGCGCCGAGCTTCTGCGCCACGAGCGCCGCGGCCGCGATGGCGAAACCGTCGGCCGAGAGGTAGCAGACCGCCTCCATGCTGAGCAGCGCCTGGTTCGCGGCCATCGCGAGGTCGCCGAGGCGCCAGAGGACGGCGACAAAGCCAACGTAGCCGGCGTGGTAGAGCACCTTCTCGATCACGGCGGGCCCGCTGATACGCGCCAGCCTCCGTGCCTCCGCGCGCCACGCCGCAGGTGGCCCGGGGCGCGCTCCCGAAGGTGCGCGGTACGAGCCGCGGCGCGACGGCGACGCGAGCACCAGGCCGGCGAGGAGCGCCTCCAGCGCGAACGTCGCGGCCGTGCTGATGCCCGCGCCGCGCGTTCCCATCGCCGGAACCCCGAACGCGCCGAGGATGAGCACGCGGTTCATGGCGATGTGTACGACGTTCGCGACGATCCCGATGGCGAGCGGCGTGCGCGTATCCCCGCCGGCTTGGAGGGTCGCGATCAGGGTCATGCTCACGAAGACGAGCGGCGTCGCGCCCAGCGTCCAGCTCAGGTAGTCACCGGCCGCCCCGACCGCCTCCGGCGAGGCCGCCGGCGCCGCCCGCGCGAGGACCCCGACGACGACCGGCGACGCGAGCGCGACCACGAGCCCGCTCAGCGCCGACACGACGAGCGAGATGCGGACGGCGCGACGCGCCCGCTCGGGCCGCCGCGCGCCCACGTGAAAGCCGACCCGCGCGATGGTGCCGACCTCGAACGCGCCGAAGACGCTCCAGATGGACCACTCCAGCGACGCCGCGATCTGCATCGCGGCGAGCGACGTCGCCGCGTGGTGCCCGAGCATCACGCGGTCGACCACCACGACGAGCGTCTGCAAGAACGAATGGCCGATGGCCGGGAGCGCAAGCGCCCGGACCTCCCGCGCGAGCGTCCGCGAGCCGTGGTCCTTCAACGCTTCAGACGGCCAGATCGGCGAAGCGCTTCCGGAGGAGCACGCTGGCGGCGTCGGCCGCGCAGTTGGCGCAGTAGCCAAACTTGACGATCATGCGGTCGATCGTCTCCTGCGCCTCCTTCTTCCGGTCGTGGTCGAGGCCGCTCCCGTCCTCGCGAACCAGGACGACGATGTCGCGGGCGATGGCGGCGATCTCCACGCGCTTGTCGGCGAATATCGCGTCGCGCATCCGGCGGATGTACTGGGGGAACACGATCGCGCCGTCGATCCTGGCGCCGGGGTGATCGATCGCCCACGCCGCGATGTTGCTGATCATCGCTTTCCGCCACTCCTGCGCCTCGGTCTTCACCTCTAGGAGGCGCTCGACCTCGCGCATCATCTTCTCGTCGGGCTCCTCGTAGTCGCCGGTGAGCTTGTTGCGGATGCGCTCCTTCTTCACCCACACGCTGACGTGCTGGACGTAGCGATCGAAGAGCTCGGCGTAGCGATCCTCCTCGATGAGGCCGCTCGACGCGTAGAGCTCGTGCTCCCATGCGATCGCGAGCCGGCCGGCGAGCGCCTCGCGGAACTGCTTCACGTCGTGGTATCCGCCGGCGATCGGCTCCTGCTGGAGCCACTCGAACTCGGCGCGCTGCTGGCAGAGCACGTCGATCTCGTCGAGCACGGCGAGGGGGTTCAGGCACTTGTACGCCGTCGACTGCGCGGCATCGAGGAGGACGACGCGCATCTCGCGCGGGCTCGCGCCGACCCGGCCTTCGTAGATCGGGAAGGCGTCGCTCTCGGTGTAGACTTGGTCGGTGTTGGCGTGCAGGAGCTTCTGCGCGTCGGCCTCGAGCCGCTCCGGCGCCTGGCCGAGGGCGTAGAGGTCCATCTTCTCGAGCGCCGAGAGGCCGCTCACCGCCGCGGCGAGCGAGCGCGTGTGCTTCTCGGGGTTGGGTTTGCGCATGCGCGTGAGCACCGCGAACATCGCGGCCATCTTGGTCGCGTGCGGCGCCACGTGACGGCGGACCTGCGGCGCGACGTGCGAGTCGTAGATCGCCTGCTCCTGAATGTAGCTGCGCAGGTACGGCGTCTGCACGAGGTCGAGCCGGCCGCGGAAGCTGGCGAACTCGGCGTGGTCCTTGAAGGCGTCGAGGTGAAGCTCGTTCGCGCTGCCCATCATGACGCAGTTGAGCTGGACGTTCTGCATCGTGAGGTTGACCTCACCGGTCTCGACCGTCAGCTGCAGGTACTTGAAGGCATCGAGCGGACGCTTGAGCAGATCGCTGAACTCGAGGATGCCGCCGGCGGCCTCGACGAGCTCGCCCTTCGCCTCGTACAGCGTGATCGCCTGGAGCGACGCCGGCAAGGACGCGAGGCTCCGATCGGCCGTAATTTGACGCTCCGTCGCGTCGACGCTCATCTGCGGGCCGATCGTGACCGCGCCGACGCGGTACCGCTGGGAGATGAAGTAGCGCTCGACCTGCACGTGCTTCAGCACCTCGGCGTACGAACCGTCGTAGCTCGACAGGAGCGCCTCGAAGACCTGCTGGCTCTTGTGCGAGAGCTGCCCACGGAGGATCCAGTCGCTCGGCGGCTCGCTCCTCAGGTCCTTCTCCTTGAAGAGGCGCTCGAGCATCGCGCGGCGGTCCTCGACCGGGATGAGGAAGAGCGGGTGATCGCGGACCTCGACGAGGAGCTTGGCGTCGATCTCGTCGTCGGCGAGGTGCGCGTACGTCACGACGTTCTTCCCCGCGCCGTCGTCGCGGTTGCCGAAGCCGAGCGAGCCGCGCACCGTCTTGGTCGTCGGGAAGACCCAGTTGAAGCGGTAGAGGACCCCGTCGTCGCTGCTGGAGTACTGCTCGAGCGCGCGCATGATGCAGCCGACGATCGTGCTCTTCGCCGAGCCGTTCGGACCGTGCAAGAGGACGAGGCGGTTCGGGCGCCCCTCGCGCGCGAAATTGGAGAGCGCGCGGTAGAGCTCGTCCTGAACGTGCTCCTGGCCGATGAGCGCCCCCTTCGGGAGCACGCCGACGCCCACATGCGTCGCGCCGGGCTGCCGCGGCGACGGCTCCCACGGAAGATCGAACAGATTGTACCGCGTGAACTCCCCCCACGGATGCTTCACCTTCGTCGTGCCGAAGTGGTCGAAGCAGTCGCGCACGTACCGGCTCGCGTCGCGGGCGTAGCTCACCGGATCGGCGGCGAAGAGATCGAGGTACTCGGCGAACGACAGGACCCGCCGCCCGCGCTGGAATCGTCGCTCGACGCTCTCGGCGACGGACTTGATCTGGGCGGCGATGTCGCGCGGCTCGCTCATGGAGCAAAGCGTACCAGAAGAGCTGGGCTACTTCGCGTCGACGTCGAGCTGGATTTCCTGCTGTTCGAGCTGGCAGTTCTGCTCGGAGCAGACGCTCATCTTGTAGATGCCGATGATCTTCCCCTTCGCCGCGGTCGGCTTGAAGCGGATCGTCATCGTCCCCACCTTTTCGGTGTCCTTCGTGAAGTCGCCCGCGACCTTGGTGAAGCTGTCCTTCACGAACTCCACGTTCTCGCTGAGAGGCTTGTCGTCCTTCTTCGCGGGCGTGAACTTGTAGGGGTACGTGTCGTTGATGTGGTACGCGCCCTGCGCCTCGAGGCGGAGTGTGAGCACGCACTCCTCACCCTTCTTGCAGGCACCGGTGGTGGCCTGGAGGACGAAGTTGTTCCCCTTGAAGTCTTTGGCGTCGGCCACGGGCGCAGAGAGCACGGCGGCGGCGAGCCCGGCGAGCGCGACGATCCGGTTCATCGGGAGCGGCATTCCTGGCACCATTTTGTAGAGCACGGGGGATTGTGACTCAAGAACGGCTTCACTTCACGTAGAGCTCGAGGCGCGGGGAGAGGAGCTCTGCCGGAGGCGCGTCGCCCGCCGGGCCGCCGCGGTCCGGTCGCTCCTGAAACACTGCAATTGCAGGCGCTTGCACGCCGGAGGCGGGCGGGCGGGGCCCCCCGGAGGGCTGGGTAGGCAGGAACGCGAAGGGGATGCCGGTCGCGGTCGTCCCCTCGGCGATCACCGCGATGCCCTGGTCTCGCCGGTCGTGCTGGAGCCACCGGGCGACGATCGGACGGACGTCGATGCGCACGAGCACGCGCGACGTGCCGTCCACGCGGGTCGCCGCCGCCGCGGCTTCTTCGGTGCGCGGTTGCGTCGACCAGGACACCGCGAGGCTGTCCCAGGCGTCGACGATCCGCGTTGCGTGCAGCGAGACAGGGGAGGGGTCCGTGTCGGCGGCGTCGCTGCGGCCGAGGAGGAGGTACGCCTCGACGATCTGTGTCTCCCTCGCGAGCGGCACCGAGAAGCGCGTGAGCAAGACGGCGCCGCCGTCCGACGCGCGGCCCAGCGTGAAGAGCGCAGGCATCGCGCTCGCAGCACGGACACCGTCGCCGCGACGAAGCCACGCGACATCGACCGGCGCGACGACCAGCCTGCGCACGACGGCCCCGGAGTCACCCTGCTCGGCGATGGTCGGCGTCGTGCCGGCGTCACCCCCCGGCTGGCACCGGCCGGCCACGCAGATCCCGGCGGCGGCGGGACACTCGGTCGCCGCCGCGCACATCCGCGGCCGCTGCACGCACGCGACACCGCCGAACGCGGCGCCGGCGAGCGCGAGCCCGCACGCCACGAGGACACGACCTGCGAGGTGGTCCGGATGCATGGGAAGCCGGCAAGACGCTACATGCTCTTCGGCAGCCGTAGAAGGCGATTCGAAGCCGGCGTCCGAGTCGGAATCGGGCCTGAAATTCTGCTACCGTCCCCTCGTGCTCCTCTCCGTGAAGGATCTCGTCACGAGCTTCCGGACCGACAGCGGCAGGCTCCGCGCGGTGGCCGGGGTCTCGTTCGACGTGCCGGAGGCCACCAACGTCGGTCTGGTCGGCGAGAGCGGCTGCGGCAAGAGCGTGACGGCGCTGTCGATCCTGCGCCTCTTGCCGATCCCGCCGGCGGAGATCGAGCACGGCGAGATCGAGCTCGGCGGCAAGAACCTCCTCGCCCTCCCCGAGCGCGAGATGCGTCGCATCCGCGGCAATGAGATCTCGATGATCTTCCAGGAGCCGATGACGAGCCTGAACCCCGTCTACACGGTGGGCGCGCAGATCGTCGAGGCGATACGGCTGCACCAGGACAAGTCGCGCGGGGCGGCATGGGAGCGCACCGTCGAGATGCTCCGCCTCGTCGGCATCCCCTCCCCCGAGGTGAACGCGCGCGCCTACCCGCACCAGCTCTCGGGCGGCATGCGCCAGCGCGTCATGATCGCGATGGCGCTGGCGTGTCAGCCCAAGCTGCTGATCGCCGACGAGCCGACGACCGCGCTCGACGTGACGATCCAGGCGCAGATCCTGGAGCTCCTCCGGAAGCTGCAGCGCGAGATGAAGATGAGCGTGCTCCTGATCACGCACGATCTCGGCGTCGTCGCCGAGTTCTGCGAGCACGTCGTCGTCATGTACGCGGGACAGGTCGTGGAGAGCGCGAAGGCGGCGGAGATGTTCGCTTCACCGCGCCACCCCTACACGCGGGGCCTCCTGGCCAGCTTGCCCAGGCCCCGCGCGGGCGGCGGGCCGGGGGGCGCGCGCACGCGACTGCCGACGATCGAGGGCATGGTCCCCGATCTCCGCCACCTCGGGCGCGGATGCCGCTTCGCCGATCGCTGCGAGATGGTCGAGGCGGCGTGCCGCGAGGCCGAGCCGGAGCTCGTGAGCGTGGGCGAAGGTCGCCTGTCGCGCTGCTTCCGGGCGAGCGAGGTCTAGCGATGGCAAAGACCTCCGAGAAACCCGTCCCGATGTCGACGAGGCCGCCGCCGCCGCTGGCGCCGGTCGGCGACGGCAACGAGAGCGCCCTGTCGCCGCCCGGGCGCCCGCGCACGCTCCTCGCGACCGACAAGGTGTCCAAGTTCTACCCGGTGAAATCGGGGCTGTTCGGCCGCTCGCAGCAGGTCGTGCGCGCCGTCGACGGCGTGTCTGTGCGCGTCCGGCGCGGAGAGACGCTCGGCCTCGTGGGGGAGAGCGGCTGCGGCAAGAGCACGCTCGGTCGCATCATGCTGCGCCTCGTCGAGCCCACCTATGGCCGCGTCATCTTCGACGGGCGCGACATCCTCCCCCTCTCGCACGCCGAGATGCGCCCGCTCCGGCGCAAGATGCAGATCATCTTCCAGGATCCGTACTCGAGCCTGAACCCGCGCATGACGGTGCGCGACATCGTCGGGGAGGCGATTCGCATCCACAAGCTCGCGGCGACCAAGAGCGACGAGGACGCCCGCATCGCGCTTCTCCTGCAGAAGGTCGGCATGCGGCCCGAGGCGATGGATCGCTACCCCCACGAGTTCTCGGGCGGGCAGCGGCAGCGCATCGGGATCGCGCGCGCGCTCGCCGTCGAGCCGGAGTTCATCGTCTGCGACGAACCGATCAGCGCGCTCGACGTCTCCATCCAGGCGCAGATCGTCAACCTGCTCATGGATCTGCAGGACGATCTCGGCGTCGCCTACCTCTTCATCTCGCACGATCTGAAGATTGTCGAGCACGTGAGCCACCGCGTGGCAGTGATGTACCTCGGCAAGATCGTCGAGCAGGCGCCGGCCGACGCGCTCTACCGCGAGGCCCGCCACCCCTACACGCGCGCGCTGCTCTCGTCGGCCCCTTCGCTCGATCCGGCGCGCCGCAAGCTGCGCGTGCTCCTCGAAGGGGACGCGCCGTCGCCTATCGATCCGCCCGCCGGGTGCGCTTTCCACCCGCGGTGCACGCGCGCGATCAAGGGCACGTGCGACAAGGAGGTCCCGGCCCTCGCCGAGACGACGCCGGGCTCCGGGCACCGCGTGGCGTGCTGGAGTCCCTACGACGCCGAGGGCAAATGAGCGATCCGGAGACGACCACGCCCGCCGTCGTGAAACGGATCGGCCGCTACGAGGTCGTGCACCCGCTCGGGCAAGGGGGAATGGGGCGCGTCCTGCTCGCGCGCGACACCGTGCTCGGGCGCCTCGTCGCGCTGAAGCTCGTGCGCGAGGATCTGGGCCTGCCGCCCGAGCAGCGACTCGAGCTCTTCGATCGGATGCGCCACGAGGCGCGCGCGGCGGCGACGCTGAGCCACCCCAACATGGTCACGCTGCACGACATGGGCGAGGAGCCGTCGGTCGGCCTCTACCTCGTCTTCGAGTACATCGACGGCCCGACGCTGCGCGACCGCTTGCACGACGGCGTGATGGACCCGCGCGACCTCGCGCGCCTGGCCCGGCAGCTCGGCGACGCGCTCGCGACTGCGCACGCGGCCGGCGTCATCCACCGCGACGTGAAGCCGGAGAACGTGCTCATCGCCGCGACGGGCGCCAAGCTCGCGGACTTCGGCATCGCGCGCCTCCCCGACTCCACGCTCACGCGCGTGGGTGTCGTGCTGGGGACGCCGGCGTACGCCGCGCCGGAGTCGCTGGCGACCGGGGAGTTCGGGCCCGAGTCGGATCAGTTCTCGTTCGCGTCGACTCTGTACGAGGCGGTGACGGGCGTGCGCGCCTTCCCGGGCTCCGACACCCTCCACGTGGCAGCGCGCATCGCGACCCAGGACGTGGCGCCCGTCGAACCGACGACCGCCTTCGACGCGCGCGCGGTCAACGCCGTGTTCGCGCGGGCGCACAGCAAGGATCCGAAGAAGCGCTTCGCGTCGTGCCGGGAGCTCGGCGAGGCGCTCGCGAGCGCGCTGGAGCGGCGACCGTCGCTGCCGCCGCCCATCGACGGGCCGCAGAGCGTGACGCGCTCGTCGATCTCGCTCGTGCCCCGGTCGACGCTGCGCGCGCAGAATATCGCCGCCGGCGCCGCAGCGATCGTCATCCTCGGGCTCCTCGTCCTCGGGCGGCGCGGCGCAGACGAGGGCGACGGTGCGTCCCTCAAGCAAGTGAGCTCGTCGTTCGCGAACGCCATCGCGACGCACGCGCCTGCCCGACGCGATCCGCCCGCGCGACCCACGCCGCGGCAAGACGCGGGGGTGGCCCGCGAGCCGGACGCGGCGCTGCTCGCGGCGCCGCATGCATCCAGCCTCGAAGATGCGGCCCGCGCGGCGGACGACGCCGGCGCCGCTACACCCTGAAGAAGAGGCGCATCCGGTAGAGCCACGCGGCGAGCAGCCACTTGGCCGCCAGGATGACGAGCGCCGCGAGCGCTGCGCCCAAGGCCGGCCTGAGCACGGCGCGCAGCGGGCCGTTCAAGAGCCCCGACAGGACGTAGACGACGAGCGAGTTCATCCCGACGACGACGAACGGGAGCGCCGCACCCCGCGCACCGAGTACGTCGACGAGCGCGTACGCAACGGCGAGTCCCAGGCAGGCCCACCCGGTCGCGAGGAGCCCGAACGACGCGGTCCAGACGTGCTTCACGATCGGCACTACCTCACCGAGCGCGAGGCCCGCCGCTATCCCCGCCGCGCCGAGGCCCGCGAGGGTGCCCAGGATCGCCTGGCGCGGGCGCGACGACGCGACGAGCTCACCGGCGAGCACGCCCGCGAGCACCGTCGCCGCGCTCGAGACGAACGCCAGCGTGACATACCCGTCGGTGTCGACGGGCAGCCCCACGAGGCGGTCGAGCGCGCGCCCGGCGTTGTCCGCCTTTACCCACGGCGGCACTTCCCTCGCCCACCCGTAGCCCACGAACGCCGCGGTGTGTGCCGCGAGCAGCCCCGCCGCCGCACCTGCTTTCACGGCCGTGCGCTGCCCGAGCACCGCGAACGCGACCAGGTAGCTGAGCGCGATCTGCTGGAGGACGCTCACGAGGCCGAGCGCCAGGCGCTGCGTCTGCCACACGTCGAGCAGCACCCCGAGCACCATGAGCCGCGCGGCCCGACCGAGCGCTTCGACTGCACCGCGCCGGCGCGCGAGCGGCATCGCGATCCCCACCGTGAACATGAACGCGGGCTGCACGACGTCCCAGAGCGTGCAGCCCTCCCACTCCGCGTGCTCGAGCTGGCGCGCGATCCATGCGAGGCGCGTGCCCTGGACTCGGGTGAGCGCGAGGCCGCCGCCGCTCACGAGCAGCAGCATGACGAGGCCACGGTAGGCGTCGACGGAGACGACCCTGCGTTCGGTCATGGCACGCGACTATCGCATGCCGCGAAGGTCAGCCCTCACCTGGATCGTCGAGCGGATCAGCGCCCCTCTCGTCGCGTGCTGGATGCAACCGTGTCCAGCGTGACGACGCCGCGACGGAGGAGAGCGACGAAGCCTGCGTAGACCTCGGCGCGCGGCAGCCCGACGGCGTTGGCGATCTCCGCGAGGGTCGAGTGCCCGTCGACCTGGAGGAGCAGCACGGCGGCGCGGTGGTCGAGCGACGTCGGACGCAGACCCGTGTCCACCGGGACGAGGAGATCGAGGGGAAGGCCCGGCGCGCGCATCGTGCCGGTCTCGGCCTCGCGGAGGTCTAGCGGAGGGACGAGCGTAGGGCGCGTGGAAGGCGGCCGGCTCTCTCCGGTCCCCGCCAGCGCCATGAGGTGACCGTCCGGAAGGACGCGGAACTCGCCCGAACCGACCTCGGGCGAGGCGAACGTCAGAGGCGTTCTATACGACGACAGCGGCTTGCCCACGGGCACTGGTAAAGCAAGCCGTGATCCAGCCAGCCGTCACGGGCGGGCCCGTTGAGTTCCGAGGGGTTGGCGTTGGCGCGGCCCGCCACAGTCGAGCGGCAGTCCATGCGGCCGGGGCCCTTTTGTGGACCGCGAGAACACGGTCCCTCGCCGTGCCGGGCGCTACTTCGTCGACGGGAACGAGTAGATCGCCCCCTCCCGCACGCCCGCCGAGGGCCAGCGCTGCGTGATCGTCTTTCGCTTCGTGTAGAAGCGGACGGCATCGGGCCCGTAGGCGTGCAAGTCGCCGAACAAGGAGCGCTTCCAGCCGCCGAACGAGTGGTACGCGACGGGCACCGGCAGCGGCACGTTCACGCCCACCATGCCGACCAGGATGTGGTCGGTGAAGTACCGCGCGGCCTCGCCGTCGCGCGTGAAGATGCACGTGCCGTTGCCGTACTCGTGCGCGTCGATCAGGCGCATCGCCTCTTCGAGCGTCTTTACCCGCACGACGCCGAGCACCGGGCCGAAGATCTCTTCCTTGTAGACGACCATGTTCGGCTTCACGTGGTCGAAGAGGCACGCGCCGAGGAAGAAGCCCTCCTCGTGGCCGGGCACCTTGATCCCGCGTCCGTCGACGACGAGCGTGGCGCCCTCGGCGACGCCCTGATCCACGTAGCCCTTCACCTTCTCGAAGTGCTGCCGGGTGACGAGCGGGCCCATGTCGTTCTTCGCGTCGGTGCCGGGGCCGACCTTCATCTTCGCGATCTCGGCCTTGAGCCCGGCGACGACCTTGTCGGCCGTGGCGTCGCCCACCGCGACGACGAGCGGGATGGCCATGCAGCGCTCGCCGCACGAGCCATAGGCGGCGCCCATGAGCGCGCGGACCGCGTTCTCGATGTCGGCGTCGGGCATGACGACGGCGTGGTTCTTCGCGCCGCCGAGCGCCTGCACGCGCTTGCCGTTGGCGCAGCCGCGCGTGTAGATGTACTCGGCGATCGGCGTCGAGCCGACGAAGCTCAGGGCCTGGACGCGCGGATCGTCGAGCAGCGCGTCGACCGACTCCTTGTCGCCGTTGACGACGTTCAGGATGCCGGGCGGAAGGCCCGCCTCGAGCGCGAGCTGCGCGATGAAGAGGGCGCTCGACGGATCGCGCTCCGAGGGCTTCAGTACGAACGCGTTGCCGCACACGACCGCCATCGGCCACATCCAGAGCGGCACCATTGCGGGGAAGTTGAACGGGGTGATGCCGGCCGTCACGCCGAGGGGCTGCAGCTCGCTCCATGAGTCGATGCCGGGGCCCACGTTGCGACTGTGCTCGCCCTTGAGGAGCTCGGTCGCATACGACGCGTACTCGACGTTCTCGATGCCGCGCTGCAGCTCGCCCATCGCGTCGCCCGCCACCTTGCCGTGCTCGGCGGTGAGGAGGCCCGCGATCTTCTCGGCGTGCATCTCGAGCAGGTTCTTCAGCTTGCTCATCACGCGCGCGCGCTTCAATGTCGGCGTCGCGCGCCAGGCCGGGTACGCCTTCTCGGCCGACGCGACCGCCGCCTGGACCGTGGCCTTGTCGGCGAGCAGGACGCGCTTCTCGGCCTTGCCGGTCGCGGGGTTCCAGACCTCCTGCGAGCGGTGGGGGCCCGTGACGGTCTTACCGTCGATCCAGTGACCGATGATGGGGAGATCTTGGGGCATTACGGGCTTGCCTTACCACACATCGCGGCGCGGTCCAGGTGACGAGGTCGGACGCCCGTCCCCGCTTGGGTGACGTGGAGGCCGGGCGATCCCGTATTATCCGGAGCGATGAAGGTCGCCATCCTCACGATGCCCGGAGGTAGCTTCGTCACGCACTACCTCGTAAAGCACCTCGAGGTGTGCGGCATCGTCGTGGACGTCGGCCCGTGGGGCAGCGCGAAGAAGCCGCCGCCGCCCAAGTCGGCGCTCGAGAAGCTCGCCTACCACTACACGCGCGGGGGCGTTCGCGCGGCGGGGCGCGCGCTCGCGAAGAAGCTCCTCCGGCAGCCTGAGCGGGACCCGTTCGCCGACGCCGCGCGCGCCGAGGAGGCGCACCTGGCGCGGCTCGACACCATGCTCGTCGGGTACCCCTTCCTCGCGAAGCGCACCGATCTGCGCGAATTCGCGCCGCTCGAGGAGGTCGCGGCCTTTTACGAGCTTCCCCTCGTGAAGGTGCAAAACGTCAACGGCGCCGATTCGGAAGCCGCGCTCCGCGGATGGGCGCCCGATCTCGGTATCATCGTCGGCGGTCGCATCGTGAAGCCGAACATCCTCGGCGTCCCGAGGCTCGGCATGCTCAACAAGCACTCGGCGATCCTCCCCAAGCACCGCGGCCTCTCCGGGGAGTACTGGTGCCTCTATTACGAAGACTTCGAGCACCTCGGCGTGACGGTCCACTACGTCGATCCGGGCCTCGACAGCGGGAACATCCTCGTCCAGAACAAGCTCGTGTTCGAGAAGGGAGACACACCCACCTCGCTGCGCTTCAAGAGCGAGGTCGCGGGGCGCGAGGCGATCGTCGCGGCTGCGCGCCTGATCGAGCGCACCGGCACCAAGGGCACGCCGCAGGACGAGGCGCAGGCGACGACGAACAAAGCGCCGACGCCGGCGACGGACAAGGAGCTCTACGCGAAGCTCCCGAAGCTCTGGGAGAGGTACGGGGCGTGATGGACGTCATCGTCACCGTGGACACCGAAGCGGACGGGCAATGGGAAGCGGACGGCAGGGTCCGCGTCCAGAACCTGGACTACGTGCCGCGCTTCCAGCGGATGAGCGAGGAGTACGGCATCGTCCCCGTGTACCTGTGCACCTACGAGGTGATGGTCTCGCGGCGGTTCGACGAGACGCTCGCGTACTGGGCCAAGCGCGGCAGCTGCGAGATCGGCGCGCACCTGCACCCGTGGACGAACCCGCCGTACCGCGGCGGCGCGGACGTCGTCGACTTCGACCGCTCGGAGTACCCCGGCTACCCGAGCGAGCTCCCGCTCGAGACCTTCCGTGCGAAGATGGCGGTGCTCACCGATCTCATCCGCGTGAAGACCGGCCGGCCGCCGCGCAGCTACCGCGCCGGGCGCTGGGGCTTCTGCAAGGAGCACATCGCCGTCTTGCGCGAGCTCGGCTACACCGTCGACTGCTCGGTCACACCGCACGTCGACCGGCGGGGCTTCAAGGGCGTCGCGCAGGGCGGCCCCGACTTTCGCGGCGCCCCCGTCACGCCGTACGAGCTCAGCGACGACGACATCTGCGCGTCCGGCACCAGCGGCCTCCTCGAGGTGCCCGTCACCATCGTGCACACGCAGCGGCTGATGCGCGAGAGCCCCCGCGCGCAAGAGACGTTCGGCCGGCTGCGCCGCTTCCCCGGCGCGGGCCTCGTGAACCGCGCGCTGAAGCTCGAGCCCACGTGGTTCCGCCCCTACCCCACGATGAACGCGCGCCGCATGCGCAAGGTCTACGAAGTCGCGCGCGAGCTCGAGCTGCCGTGCCTCGAGATGATGTTCCACTCGAGCGAGCTGATGCCCGGCGGCAGCGAGTCGTTCCCCACCGCCAGCAGCATCGAGAGGCTCTTCGCCATGCTCGAGTCGACGTTCGCCTTTCTGGCCGCGCGCGGCTGCACCGGCATTTCGCTCGGCGATTTCGCCGAAAAGTACACGGCCGGCGCGCGCAAGCGAGCTTGACGACGGAACGCGGAGGGCTGCCACTTGGCCGGGAAGATCGACTAGACTCCGCCTCTCAGAAATGGACCAGGAACCTCGCGCAGTCCCCGAAGCTCGTGAGAGCCTCCCCCCGCTGACGCAACCGAGCGGCCAGCTCGACAAGCTCGCCGGGCTCTACCGGCAGATGTTCCTCATTCGCCGCGTCGAAGAAGAGTGCGCGCGCGCGTACGCCGAGGGGAAGATCGGCGGGTTTTTGCACCTGTACATCGGGCAGGAGGCCGTCGCCGTGGGCGCGCTGGCCGCGCTCCGCCACGACGACTACGTCATGACGACCTACCGCGACCACGGCATGGCCCTCGCCAAGGGCATGAGCGCTCGCACGTTGATGGCGGAGCTCTGGGGCAAGCAGACGGGCTGCTCGCAGGGCCTAGGCGGCTCGATGCACCTGTTCGACGCCAAGAACTCCATGCTCGGCGGCTACGGCATCGTCGGTGGGCACATCCCGCTGGCGGCCGGGGTCGCGTTCGCGTCGAAGTACCGCGCCGACGGCAAGGTCACCCTCTGCTTCTTCGGCGAGGGCGCCGTCTCGATCGGCGGCTTCCACGAGGGGCTCTCGCTCGCGGCGCTCTGGAAGCTCCCCATCGTCTTCATCTGCGAGAACAACGAGTATTCGATGGGCACGCCCCTCTCGCGCTCGATGAGCGTGGAGGACGTGTCGATGAAGGCCCTCGGCTACGGCATCGATCGCGACCGTTTCTTCGTCGACGACGTGCTCGAGGTGGAGAAGCGCATCGGCGAAGCGGTGCAGCGCGCGCGCGAGCTCTCCCTGCCCACGCTCGTCGAGGTGCGCACCTACCGCTTCCGCGGCCACTCCATGAGCGATCCGGCCAAGTACCGCACGAAGGACGAGCTCGAGCTACAAAAGAAGAAGGATCCGCTCGCCCGGGCGCGGCAGAAGCTCGTGGCCGACGGCTACGGCGACGCGCGCCTCGAGCAGATGGAGAAGGAGATCGAGGCCGAGGTCGCCGACGCCGTCAAATTCGCGGACGAGAGCCCCGAGCCCGACGCGAGCATCCTGGAAGCCACGACCTACGTCGGGCCGTTCGCGAGCTAGCCATGCGAAACATCCGATTCCGCGAGGCCCTGCGCGAGGCCATGATCGAGGAGATGGAGCGCGACGATCGCGTCTTTCTCATGGGCGAAGAGGTCGGCCACTACCAGGGCGCGTACAAGGTCAGCGAGGGCATGCTCGAGAAGTTCGGCGAGAAGCGCGTCATCGACACGCCGATCGCCGAGGGCGGGTTCGCGGGGATCGGCGTCGGCGCGGCGATGGTGGGGCTCCGGCCCATCATCGAGTTCATGACGTGGAACTTCAGCGCCGTCGCGTTCGATCAGATCCTGAACAACGCGGCGAAGGTGCGGCAGATGTCGGGCGGGCAGCTCACCTGCCCCATCGTGTTCCGCGGCCCCAACGGGAGCGCGCGGCAGGTCGGTAGCCAGCACAGCCACTCCATGGAGCACTTTTACGCAACGGTGCCAGGGCTCAAGCTCGTCGCGCCGTCGTTTCCCGCGGACGCCAAGGGCCTGATGAAGGCCGCCATTCGCGACGACAACCCCGTGCTCGTGATGGAGTCCGAGACGCTCTACGGCGTGAAGGGCGACGTGCCCGACGATCAGGACGCCATCCCGCTCGGCAAGGCGGCCGTGGTGCGCGAGGGGAAGGACGTCACTATCGTCGCCTACTCGCGCATGACGCACGTGGCGCTGGAAGCCGCCGCGGCCCTCGAGAAGGACGGGATTTCTGCGGAGATCGTCGATCTCCGCTCTCTGCGCCCGCTCGACGAGGACACGATCGTCGCGAGCGTGCAGAAGACGCACCGCTGCGTGGTGGTGCACGAAGGGTGGCCGTACGGCGGCGTCGGCGCGGAGGTGAGCGATCGCGTGCAGCGCCTCGCGTTCGACGCGCTCGACGCGCCGATCCTGCGCGTGACGACCTGGGACGTGCCGATGCCGTACAACGCGAAGCTCGAGCTCGCGTGCTTGCCGCAGCCGGATCGCGTGGTCGCGGCCGTGAAGCAGCTCGTTCGCCGGGCGCAGGGTTAGGAGACACCGTGGCCAAGATTCTCGACATGCCGAAGCTCTCGCCGACGATGGAGGAGGGAGTGCTCTCCGCGTGGCACAAGAAGGAGGGCGACGAGATCCAGATCGACGATCTGCTCGCCGAGGTCGAGACGGACAAGGCGACGATGGAGTTTCGCGCGTTCGACAAGGGGACGATCTTGAAGATCCTCGTCGCCGCGGGGACGAACGTGAAGCTCGGGCAGGCCGTCGCGATCATCGGGACGAAGGGCGAGGACGTCTCGTCGCTCCTCGCGAAAGCAGGCGCCTCCGAGGTCGCTCCCGCTCCCGTTCCCGTTCCCGTTCCCGCTCCCGTTCCCGAAGGCGCCGAACCCCCCGAGGCCGCGCAGCAGC
>JANYHK010000039.1 GCA_025359105.1 Myxococcales bacterium
CTACTCAACTACGGCGCCGATATCCAAAAGACGCTCGAGCGCGCGATCGTGCTCACGCAGCGCGCCATCGCGCTCGACGAGAACGACGGCGACGTACGCGCCGAGCTGAAGAAGATCGCCAAGGCGCTCCGCTGGGCGCACCTGACGGCGACGCGCCTTCCGCAGGCGACGCACGACCTCTCGACAGAGGCGATCGCGCATGGGCGAGGGCAGTCTTGAGCCGAGCCGATGATCTCGCCACCGCGCGCATCGCCGCGTCGATCGTCATCGCCGGCATGGGCAAGGCGGCGGCCGATCTTGATCTCGCGATCGCGGCATCGACGACGATCCCGGACCACGCTCTCGACGCGCTCAAGCGCGTTCGCGCCGAGCTCGCATGCTCGGCGGCCTACCTCGCCGAGAAAAATCCGGACGACACGGCCGCGAAGCGCATCGCCGATCGGCTCTATCGTGCACACCTCGCACGCCTTGGCGCGACGGTGCAATCATGAAGGGCGGAGGTTGAATCATGCCGCGCCCTTCGACCGGAGAGCTCCGCCCCCTCTCTGACGGCACCTACGAAGCGCGGGTCACGATCGAGGGGCGCGCCCGCAAGGGCTTCAAGCTCACGGCGTGCCGCACCCAGGGCGAAGCGATCGGCCGCTGCAAGGCGATGGCCGAGATGGCCAAGCGCGTGCGCGCAGCGGGCTTCGCCGATCATCTCGTGGCTCTGCTCGAGCAGGCGGCCACCGCGCGCTCCGGACGCTCATGGGACGCGGTCGCGTCGGCCGTGAACACCTTGTGCTCCGGCAACGTCGAGGACATCGGGCACGCGAAGGTCCCGACGTTCGAGGACTTCGCCAAGGAGTGGACGAGCGGGGACCTGGCGCGGAAGTTCCCCGACCACGTCTCGACGAAGAACGCGGTGCACGACGTGCAGATCCTGACCCGGTACGTCTACCCGTGCGTCCGTAACCTCCTCGTCAGCGAGTTCACGCTCACGGACGCCGATCGCATCATGGCGAACCTGCCCGACGTGTCGAAGGCCACGGGGCGCCCGCTCTCGACGTCGACCCGTCGTCACGTCGCCCAAGCCGTGCGCCGCGTGCTGACCCTGGCCGTGTACCCCGCGCGGCTGATCAAGGAGAACCCGATCCCTCGCGGCTGGCTCCCCAAGGTGAAGATGACGAAGGCGCTCACGCACCTGTATCCCGAGGAGGATCGGGCGCTCATCTCTTGCCCGGCGGTGCCCGTCATCCGGCGCCTGTTTTACGGCGTGCTGGACCGCGAGGGCATGCGCCGCGAGGAGCTCGCCCGCCTGCGCTGGCGCGACGTCGACCTCGTGCGCGGCATCGTCACCCTGGACGAGAACAAGACAGACGACCCACGCGCGTGGGCGCTCGACCCAGGTGTCGCGCGCGCGCTGGCCGCATGGAAGAAGCGGCGGGAGGGCGTGCAGCCTGACGAGCACGTGTTCACCGACGAAGCGGGGGCACGGCTCGACGTGGAGCACCTGGCGAGGGTGCTGCGCGCAGACCTCGTCACGGCCAAGGTGGACCGCCCGCAGCTCTTCGAGCGAAGCGAGAGTCGTCGGCCGATCCGCGCCCACGACCTCCGCAGTACCTTCATCACGGTGAGCCTGGCGAACGGAAAGAGCGAGACGTGGGTGGCCGATCGCACGGGCCACCGCTCGAGCATCATGATCAACCGCTACCGCCGCGCCGCGCGGAAGGGCACCGACGTTGGCCTCGGAGCGCTCGCACCGCTCGGCGAGATCCTTTTCGGGCTAGGCTCGGAGCCGGGTTTACCCCAGGATAAACCCCAGGAATCACCAAGGCCCCTTGGCGGAACGGTATACGCAGGAGATTTAAAATCTTCGGTCCGAAAGGGCGTCCGGGTTCGAGTCCCGGAGGGGCCACCATCCACGGCAGGGCGGTCTGGAAACCAGCCCGTGACCTCCGTCACAACATCCCCATGATCAGCCAAAAGGCTTGGCGGGCTCGCCTCTCCTTCGCCCCGTGGGCGCTGCACGCGACGGCGGCTCCGCTCCCTGTCGCCCAACGCGTCGCCGTCGCGAGGGTGCCCTGCGACAAGGGGCGACGGAGAGGCGAGCCCGCCAAGCCGCGCGCGCCTACTGACAGCAGCACTTCCCGTAGAGGACGC
The DNA here is from genome assembly GCA_025359105.1 of Myxococcales bacterium. Taxonomy (GTDB): domain Bacteria; phylum Myxococcota_A; class Polyangia; order Polyangiales; family Polyangiaceae; genus JANYHK01. Next base: position 2,143 of record JANYHK010000039.1, read on the forward strand.
TCGTTCCGCTCGCGGCGCACTGGTCGCCGAGGACCCACTGCTCGCCCGCGCTGCAGTTCTGGTCGCTGAACGAGTCGGCGCCGGCGTTGTTGCCGGGGCCGCATTGCGCCGCGCAGGTGGCGCCTATCTGCTGGCAGATGCTCGCGCAGCCGATGATGGCGAGCAGCGTGCATCCCGAGAGGAAAGGACCCGGCGAGCGGCACGACCCCGTGCTGCACGTCTGGGTGCCGCCGCACGTCTTGCACGCATGTCCGCCGGTGCCGCACTGGCTCGTGCTGGTGCCGGCGTAGCACGTGCTCCCGTTGCAGCAGCCGCTGCACGACGTCGTGTCGCATACGCACGCGCCGCTTGCGCACCTCTGGCCGGTGGCGCACGCGCCGCTCGTGCACGTCCCGCCGCAGCCGTCGCTCCCGCCGCAGGCGACGCCCGCGCAGCTGGGGCTGCAGCCGGTGCAGAGGCCTCCGGAGCAGAGCGAGCCGTTACCCGTGCACTGTGCACATATCGCCCCATTGTTGCCGCAGGCGCTCGTCGCCGAGCCCGGGAGGCAGGTGGAGCCGCTGCAGCAGCCGCTGCACGACGTGGGATCGCACACGCAGGCGCCGCCGTCGCAGTGTTGGCCGGAGCCGCACGCGCCGGTCATGCACTGGCCGCCGCACCCGTCGGTCGCGCCGCACGCCTTCGCGGTGCACGCCGGGGTGCACGTCCCCGTGCCGCACAGGTTGGGGCCGCCGCCGCCGCCGCACGTGAGCGCGACCGGGCACGCGCCGCAGTCGAGCAGCTTGCCGCAGCGGCCCACGAGCTTTCCGCAGTAGCCGGCGCAGTCCGCGGCGTCGTTCGAGACGCAGGCGGCGCCATCCGGGCGTACGGTCCCGCCATCGCCAGGGCCCGGGGGCGTCGTGGCGCCCGTGTCGGCGGCTTGCGCGTCGAAATCCGAGGGGAAATCCACGTGATCGACCGTTCCGCAGCCCGGCGCGGCCACGAGGACGAGGCCGATGGCGAGCGCGGTCAGACCCGTGAGCCACGGGGGTAGCCACGAGGGCATCGTCGATCGAATGTGCGTCACGGAGCGTCTTACGTGAGGCCGGGTCGCTTTCCACCCAGTTGGAACGGATTTCTTCGCCGGCGTACCATCGAAGACGCTCATGCCGGCGACGAAGGCCCCTCGACGCTGCGCTCGCCCACCAAAGCGCGCGAGGCCGATGTCGACCGTGCCATCGCCGAAGTGGTGGGCGCCGAACGCAGCCGCATTCTGCAGCGGCTGGGGATCCTCCGCGCAGGCGGCGTCGCCGCGTGGCTGGCGATCTCGGTCGGCTTCGGCACGAGGTATCGGGGCGACCCGCTCGCAGACTCAGGCCGGGTGCAGCTCGAGGCGCGTGATCTCGGCGGGCGCGCCGACGCGCATCGGCGGCCCCCAGTAGCCGGTGCCGCGGCTCACGTAGATCGTGGCCTGGCCGTGGCGCGAGAGCCCGGCGACGTGCGGCTGATCGAGCTTCACCGCGTAACCCCACGGCCAGATTTGCCCGCCGTGGGTGTGGCCGGAGAGCTGCAAATCGATGCCGTGGGCGACCGCGGCGAGGATCGTCTTCGGCTGGTGCGCGAGGAGGACGAGCGCCCGCGCGGGATCGCGGCCCGCCAGCGCCTTCACGAGATCCGTCCCGTGGCCGTTGCCGAACCCCTTGGCGCTGTGGTCGTCGACGCCAGCGAGATCGAACGCGCCGCCGCGGATGGGTACCCGTTCGTTGCGCAGCACGCGCACGCCGAGCGTCCCGAGGAACGTCAGCCACTCGTCGACGCCCGAGTAGTACTCGTGGTTTCCGGTGACGAAGTAGACGCCGTCCTTCGCGCGCAGATCCTTCAGCGGCGCGACGAACGGGCCCAGATCGGCGACCGAGCCGTCCACGAGATCCCCGGTGATGACGACCATGTCGGGCGCCAGGCCGTTGATGGTGTCCACCAGCTGCTCGATGAAAGCGCGGCCGATCGTCGGCCCCACGTGGACGTCGGAGATCTGCACGATCGTGTAGCCGGCGAGCTCCTTCGGGAGCTTCGCGAGCGAAACACGAACCCGCTCGACGTCGACCTTGGCGAGCACCGAGCGCAAGCCAGCCACGGAGAGGCCCGTGCCGACGAGCCCGACCATCGCCGCAAACCCGCGGGCGATCGCGAGGCGCCGTGACGGATCGGCGTCGGCGCTTCGCGCGAGGAGCCAGCGCGGCAGCTCGAGCGGCAGCGCGACGAAGAGCATCACGAACGCGAGCCCCATCCAGATGTACGTCGCCCACATGATGGGCGACGAGACGCTGCGCGGCAGCACACGCAGGAGGAGGAAGCTTACCGGCATCGCGACACCGAAGCCGGTGATCACCACCCTCAGCGCCGTCCCCCACGGCGCCTGCCACGCCGGATCGCGAACGAGGCGGATCCACAGGTAGTGGTGCCAGCCGAACGTGATGGCGGTGACGACAACGAGGAAGATCAGGATCCGCGAGATCGACATAGGGCCGCGAATAGTGGATGCACGCGGGCGCCCGGCCGTTGCCGGAAAAGGCGCCGAGTACGAGGAATCTCAGTGGATGAATGCGGGCACGAGCGTGAGGGCACCGGCCTCGAGGGGCGCGCGGCCGGTGTAGGGCGCGCGCGCAAACTCGACCGTGCAACCCGTCTTGGTGCCGACGATGGATACGGGGGCGCCGACGGCGAGCTCCGTGATGGCGGCGCGGCCGGCGGCGGTGGTGACGGTCCCCTTGCTCATCTGCGGGATCGCGTCGTCGGTGAAGTAGGCGATCTTCGCCTCGGGGTGGTCGGTCACGATGAACGAGATCCCGTCGACCGCGTCGCACGCGCCGGTGCCACCCCCCTGGGACACACCGACGATCACGGCGGTCTTGGCGGGCGTGAAGCCAGGCACCAGCGCCGTGAAGAGGGAAGGCGGCAGCGGCGCTTCGATGTCCTTCGTGTCGGCGGCGTATTGCATCTCGGCGATCAGCGTCTTCGCGTAGTTCGGCGCCTCCAGGCGGGCGAAGAACGGCGCACCCTTGGTGACCTGCGCGGAGACGATGCCGTCGGCACCGGTGATGGCCGTGATGCCGGGGCAGAGCGACGACGTCAAGGTGGCCCCGTCCACGGGCGCCCCCGGTCCGGGTCCCGTCGAAATTTGGCGCACGACGATGCCGAGGCTCACGAAGGGTGCCGTGCCGCAGGCGATGGTCGACGTCGGTCCCGTCTCACCGCCCCCCGCGTCGTCGAGGGTACCGGGGCCTCCGCTGCTGGCCGCTGCGTCGCCGCCGGTCGCCGTCGCCGCGGCCGCGCCGGACGACTTGGACGAGCACGCGCCAAGCGCTGCCGCGGCGGCGAGCAGCGAAACGAGGACGAGCGGGCGCGCGCGGGACTTCATGGTCCCTTGACCTTAGCCCGAAGCGCCTTGCCCGTCGCGGCGCTCCCGCGCGTCCGGAGCTCCGTGCACAGGCTCGCCGACTCGAGCGCGCTCGCCAGGGGGCGCGCCGACCCCGCGATCCCGGCGACGCGGGGCCCGAAGAACGCCGCCGCCGCGTCCGCCCCGGCGCGCGTACACGAGAGACCTGCCGCGAAGACGAGACCCACCGAAAGCTGCCCCGGGAGCTTGGCGCGGAGCTTGTCCCATCGCGACTCGATCCACCGTTCCAGGACCGGCCGCGCCGCGCGTCGGGCCGCGGCGGTCAAGACGAGGTAGCGGCCCTCGGCCGGTTTGATCTCGTCGGTCAGGTAGACGTCGAGGGCGCGCTCGAGGAGGGCCGGCTCGTCGAAGCCGCCCATCGCGCGGAGCGCCACGATGCGGTCCTGCGGTGTCTTCGCCCTCTTCGCCGCCTCCCGCAGGGCCGCCAGGCGGTCGTCGGTCGCGGTGCGTGACGCGAGCTCGACGGCGATCTGGGCCACGTCGGGATCGACGGAGAGCGGATCTCTCAGCCACGCCTGCGCGAACACGTCGGCCTCGCGGATCGTCGCCGCGTCCCCGGCGAGATCGGCCATCGCGAAGAGCACCGTGCGCCGGAGCAGCGTCCGCTCCTCTTCTTCCTTCCCGGTCGGGGTGAATCCAAGGCTCGCCTTCTGGCGGCCGAGCCGCGCGGCCGCGTAGGCGTGGAACGGCGCGCGCGCGTCGTCGTCGACGAGGGTGTCGTGGATGCCGCCGAGCGCGCCCACGATGGCCTCGACGACGATGCGCTCGTTCTCCTTGTCGAACGCCGGCAGGATCTTGAGCAGCTGTTCGGGTCCCAGCGTGCCGCCGCGCACGGCCGCCCACGCGTTAGAGACGAACGCCACGCGATCGGCCGGATCCTGCGTGGGCACTGCGCGCGCGAGCGCAGCGAGGTCGGACGCGGGCTCTGTGACGCGGAAATAACCGACCGCCCCGGGGTTGGGCAGGACCCACGCGGGGCACCGGCCGGTGCCGGCGACGAGCGAGGGCGCGCCGCCGGCGAGCACAGTGCATGCGGGCTCCTTCCGGCCCTCCGCGCGCACGCAGATGGGATGCGACCAGGTCTGCTGCGTGTCCTCCGCCTTGCTGCCGAGCGGCCGCCACGCTTCCTGTTGCAGCTCGACGCGCCACCGCCCCGGCTCGCACTCGAGGTGCGCGGTGACGAGCGGCACACCCGCGCGATCGAGGAAGGTCCCTGCGATCTCGCTCACGTTCTTGTGCGAGGCGCGGTCGAACGTGGAGAGGAGCGACGTGGTGGTGGCGTTCTTGTACGCGTTGGCCTCGAGGTAGTCGTGGAGCGCCGTCTGGAAGACGTCGGGCCCGATCCAGTCCTCGAGCATGCCCAGAATGGCGGCGCCCTTCGTGTAGGTGATCCCGTCGAACGCCTCCCGCGCCTCTGCGGCGGTGCGCACCGGCTGGCGAACCGCGCGCGCGCTCGCCAGGCCATCGTGATCCATCACGCCGAGCCCGCCGGTGACGAGATCGTAGCGGGTTCCCAGCTGCGGCTGCCACGCGTGCACGGTACGCGCGGCGAGCCACGTGGCCATGGCCTCGTTGAGCCAGAGATCGTTCCACCACTCCGCCGTCACGAGATCCCCGAACCACTGGTGGGCCACCTCGTGCGAGATCAGCGTCGCAAGCGCGCGTCGCGCTCGCATGGGCGCGCGCCGCGTGTCGGCGAGGAGCAGCTCTTCGCGGAACGTGATGAGGCCAGCGTTCTCCATGGCGCCGGAGGCGAACTCGGGAACGGCCACGAGATCGAGCTTGGGAAACGGGAACTTCACCTTCAGGTACGCCTCGAGCACCTGCGTGATTGCAGCGCCTGCATCGAGCGCGAGCTGCGCCATGTCCCCTTTGCCCTTGGGCGCGATCACACGAATGGGCACTGGCGACGTCGCCCCTTCGCGCACGTCGAAGTCGCCGACCGCGAGCGCAAGGAGGTAGGTGGGGAGCGGCTTGGTCGACGCGAACCGGAACGCCACGCTCCCGCCGTCGCCGGGCGCGCGCGCGGACTCCTTCGCGTTCGAGACCGCGATCATCCCGGTCGGGACGGTGACCTTTACGTCGAACGGAACCTTGAAGCCCGGCTCGTCGAAGCACGGGAGCATCCTGCGCGCGTCGGTCGGCTCGAAGTCCGTGTACGCGTACCAGGCGTCGCCGCTCTTCACGCGGTAGAGCCCGCTCAGATCCGTGGCGAACGGGGCGTCGTACTCCAGCGTCACCTCGGCGGTGGTGCCCGCCCGGAGCGGTCGCGCGAAGAACAGCTCGAGCTCCTCGGTCGCCGCGCCGCCGGCGCTGGGTCGCGGCTTGACGGTCACCGCGACCGTGGTGCCGCCCACGTTCGCGCTCGCGTGCGCGATCTCGAGGCCGCGCCCGTGGAGCACCACATGGAACGTCCGCTCGGCGATCGCCACGCCGATCGTGACTACGCCGTGAAAGCGGTCCTTGCGCGGATCCACGTCGAGCGCGACGTCGTAACGTGTCGGCCGCACCGGGCTGGGGAGGCGGCCGTCCTCGCGCGCTGCCGGCGGCGGGTCGGGCGTCTCCGGCAGCGCCGTGGGAAGAGTCGGCGCGTGCGTCGGCCCCACGGCCGGCTCGGCGCCGCAGGAGGCGAGCGACGGCGCGACCGCGATCGCGAGCGCCGCGAGCGCGCGGGCCAGCGGAAGGGAGCGGGGCACGCGGCGCATCTGCCCGCCAACGTCCCAAAGGCGCTCGCCGCGGTCAAGCGCGGCCGAGCTGCACGGGCGAAGCGTCAGCGGCCGCGCGGCACGCCGATGCGCGTCATCGAGTCTTGGGCATCACGGTAGGCGGGCGGGCGCGGAACGATCCGCGACGGCCGCGCGGCCTCGCGGCGAACCTGGATCGTGGGCGAGGTGAGGGCGATCGCGTCGCCGTTTCGCCCGGGGCGCATGAGGACCGCGCTCGCGCCGGGAAGCCACTCCATCGACACCTGGGGGCCATCTCCGCCGTCGACGAGCCAGCCGGCCATCGTCATGCCGATGCACTCGTTCTGGACGGCGCCGGTGTCCTGCCGGTGCACCGCGACGCAGAGGCCGTCTCGGAAGCGGTAGACCGTGTGGCGCGTGGCGATCGTCATGTCGCCTTGCCACGCGGCGGGGTTGCAGGGGAGATCCGCGCCCCCTTCCACAATCCGCTTCATCAACTCTCTGCGACCCGACATGTCCACGCGATCCTCCGTTCAAGTGGGAGGATGTAGGAGCAACGTTCGTGCCGCCCATCGGCGGCCCGTCGATAGGTGTCAACCTATTGAAATGACGTAAATATGCCGGAAGCAGGGTGGGGCCGTCGGGGCCCGCGTGGCCCGCCGATCCATGCCCGCGCGAGTGTCCGCGAGGGGTTTGTGCGCCCTGCCGCGAGGGCTCGCGAGCTACTTCTGCGCGGTGACGCCGCGGCCGATTTCCATGACCTCGACGTTCAGCTCGATGACGCATTTCAGCATCGCCGAGCGCTGCTCTTCGGTCGGCGGCTGCGCGGGCCACTGCCGCACCGCGCGCTCGTAGACACGCGCCTTCGCCCGCAGCTCGCGCGCGCGCGCCGACGCGGGAAGGTTTTCGAGCCGATCGAGGATGTCCTCGAGCGATTGCTCGACGATGGAGAGACGTGTCGACTTGCCGGCCGCCATGGTTCGATCGTAGGAGAGCATACCATGGCAATCGCAAGGCATCGATTCGACGCGCTCCTTCGCGGCGCTGCATTTGCGCTGGGCACCGTGTGGGCGGCTGTCGCCACCGCCGCCCCGCCGGAGATCGCTGCCGACAAGACCAAGCTCGACAATGGGCTCGAGGTCATCCTGCACGAGGACCACCGGACGCCGATCGTCACCGTCAACGTCTGGTACCACGTCGGCAGCAAGGACGAGCCCGCCGGCAAGAACGGCTTCGCGCATCTCTTCGAGCACCTGATGTTCCAGGGGAGCAAGCACGTCCCCGAGGACGCGTATTTCCGGATGCTCGAGCGCGCCGGCGCGAGCGACATCAACGGGTCGACGAACACCGATCGCACCAACTACTTCGAGACGGTGCCGCCCAACCAGCTCGAGCTCGCACTATGGCTCGAGAGCGACCGCATGGGGTTTTTGCTCGAGCACGTCGACCAGCTCACGTTCGCCGGGCAGCGCGACGTCGTGAAGAACGAGCGGCGCCAGCGCTACGAGAACGCGCCGTACGGGCTCGCGCTCTTGCACATCCGAGAGCACCTCTTCCCGAAGGCGCACCCGTACAACCTCCTCACCATCGGCACGCCGCAGGATCTCGACGCGGCGAACCTCGACGACGTCAAAGCGTTCTTTCGCCAGTGGTACGTGCCGAGCAACGCCAGCCTCGTCATCGCCGGCGACATCGACAAGACGAAGGCGAAGGCCCTGGTCGACAAGTACTTCGGGCCCCTCCGCGGCGCGCGGACGCCGCCTCGTCGCCCGGTACCCGACGTGCGCCTCACGGGGCAGACACGCCTGGAGATGAGCGCCCAGGTCGAGCTCGGGCGTGTGTACGTTTCGTGGCCGACGCCCGCGTTCTTCACGTCGGCCGACGCCGAGCTCGACATGGCCGCCCACGTCCTCTCGAGCGGAAAGACGAGCCGCCTGTACAAGCGCCTCGTCTACGATCTCCAGATCGCGCAAGACGTGTCCGCGTACCAGGGTTCGTTGCAGCTCGGGAGCGTCTTCGAGATCGTCGCGACGGCGGCGCCGGGGCACACCCCCGACGAGCTGCTCAAGGTGATCGACGAAGAGGTGGCGAAGCTCCAGGCCGCGCCGCCCGACGACGCCGAGCTGCAGCGCGCCAAGACGAGCGTGCGCGCGCAGGCGGTCTTCGAGCTCGAACGCGACGCTTCGCGCGCGGACAAGCTGAACCAGTACAACCACTTCACCGGCGATCCGGGCTACCTGGCGAAGGATCTCGAGGCCCACGAGCGCGTCACCCTGGCGCAGGTCAAGGACGCCGCGACGAAGTACCTGCCGCTCGGCAAGCGCGTCGTCACGGTCGTTACCCCCAACAAGGCTGCGCCCGTGTGCGGCCGTCTCGACAAGGTGCTCCCGTGAAGCGCGTCCAGCTCGCTCAGCTTACCCAGCTCGCGTCTCTCAGCCTCCTCGCGGTCGCCTGTGGAGGCGCCCCGCCGCCGCTCCACCCGCCGCCTGCAGCGCCGCCGCCCGCGCCGACGACGACCGCCACCGCGGAGGCCCCCGCTGCGCCGGTGACGCCCGACGCCGCGTTCCGCGAGCAACCGCCGGCGGCTGGACCGGCCGCAGCGTTCGTCGCGCCGAAGATCGTCGAAGGAAAGCTGAAGAACGGCATTCGCGTGCTCCTCGTCGAGCGCCACGATCTGCCCATCGTCAGCGTGCGCATCGCCTTGAAGGCGGGCGCGTCGGATCTGATGGGCGACCGCCCGGAGGTGATGACGTTCGCCGGCGCGATGCTCTCGCAGGGGACGAAGAAGAGGAACGCGCTCGAGCTCAGCGACGCGTTCGACGCCATCGGCGCGACGTACGGCGCGTACATCGGCCAGGATTCGGGCGGCGCCGACGTGAAGGTGCTGACGCAGGAGCTCGACAAGGGCCTCGCCCTCCTCGCCGACGTCGTGCAAAACCCGGCGTTCGACGGCGCCGAGGTCGAGCGGCTGCGCACGCGGTGGCTCGGCTGGTCGCAGCAGCAGCGCTCGCAGCCGGGCACGCTCTTGCAGTCGGCGCTCGCCGCGAGCCTCTTCGGCGCCGCGCACCCGTACGGCAAGGCGCCGATCCTGAAGGATGAGCAGATCAAGAAGATCACCAAGGAGGAGGCCCAGCGCGCGTACGCCAGGGCTTTCACCGCCGGGAATGCGGCCATCTGCGTCGCCGGCGACATCACCAAGGACGCGCTCCTCCCCAAGCTCGAGGCCGCCTTCGGCGCGTGGAAGGGGGCCGCGCCGGCACGCACGAAGATCGCGCCGCCCACGCCGGTGAAGGACGCGCCGCGCCTCGTGCTCGTCGACCGTCCCGGCGCGTCGCAGTCGCAGGTGCAGGTCGCGGAGGTCGGTGTCCCGTTCGCGGCGCCCGATCGCGACGCCATCGTCGTCATGAACGCGATCCTGGGCGGCATGTTCTCGAGCCGCATCAACCTGAACCTCCGCGAGAAGCACGCGTACACGTACGGCGCCGGCAGCGGCTTCGCGATGCGCCACGGCGCCGGTCCCTTCACCGCCGGCGGCGCTATCATCTCCGACAAGACGGCGCCGGCGATCCACGAGCTCTTCACCGAGCTCACCGGCATCCGCGAGAACGAGGTGACGGCGGAGGAGCTCACCGGCGCGAAGGAGAGCATCCGCCTCGCGATGCCGGCGCGCTTCGAGACCGTGCGCTCGGTCACCGACGCCCTCGCCGATCTCGTTGTCCACGATCTCCCGACGGACGAGTACGAAAAGCGACCTGCCCGCATCGACGCCGTCACCGCAGCCGACGTGAAGAAGGCCGCCCAGGCGCACCTCCACCCGCAGAAGATGAAGGTCATCGTCGTCGGCGATCGCAAGGTGCTCGGCGAGTCGCTCGAGGCGCTCCACATGGGCGCGGCCGAGGTGCGCGACGCCTATGGGGATCTCGTCAAGTAGGGTACGCTCGGTCACCGAATCGAAATGGTGGCCGTCCCGACGAACAGTCCGCTCCCCGTTCGCCTCGCGCTCCTCGCCCGCACGCTCGAGTCGCGTTTCCTCGGCAAAGAAGAGGTCATTCGCCTCCTCTTGATCGCGACGATCGCGGGAGAGCACGCCGTCCTCATCGGCCCGCCCGGCACCGCGAAGAGCGCGCTCATCCGGATGTTCGCGCGCCTCCTGCAGGCGCAGTACTTCGAGTACCTGCTCACGCGCTTCACGGAGCCGAACGAGATCTTCGGTCCGGTGGACATCGCCGCGTTCCGCGAAGGGCGCTACCAGCGCCGCATCGAGGGCATGCTCCCGGAGGCCGAGATCGTCTTCCTCGACGAGGTCTTCAAGAGCAACTCCGCCATCCTGAACGCGCTCCTCTCGCTCTTGAACGAGCGGCGGTACACGAGCGGCGGCACCATCATCAAGGCGCCGCTCCTGTCCTGCTTCGGCGCATCGAACGAGGTGCCGAGCGACGAGACGCTCACGGCCATCTTCGATCGCTTTCTCCTCCGCATCCGCAGCGACAACCTCGACGCCTATCACTTCCAGGATCTCCTCCAGAAGGGCATCCAGCACGAGCTCATGGGCCTCACCGACGCGCCCGTTGCGCCGCTGGCGAGCGCGCGGGAGATCGCCGAGCTGCACCGCGGGTTCGCGCAGCGCATGCGCTTCAGCGAGGACTTCTTCAGCGCCTACAAGGGCCTGGTCTTCCAGATCCGCGCCGAGGGGATAAGCCTCAGCGATCGCCGGGTCGTGAAGCTCCTGAAGCTCTTCGCGGCGAGCGCGTACCTCGACGGCCGCGCGCAGCCCGACGCGAGCGATTTTTTCGTCCTGAAGCACATCTGGAACAACGAGGATCAGGCGGCGATCCTCGAGTCGATCGTGACGCCGGTGCTCGAGGCGCACTACCGCGATCACCCGCAGGCGCGGCGCGTGGGCGCGGCCGGGATCGGCATCGAGGCGCTCGCCGCCGAAATCGATCGCGTGCGCCAGGTGCTCACCGGCGCGGGCGGCCTGTCCGACGTTCAGCTCTTCAGCCAGCTCAAGGCGCTGAACGAGATCAAGGCGGCGCTCGGGGCGTCGCCCGATCCGCGCGCGCCCGAGCTGTCGCAGCGCGTCGATCAGCTCCTCGAGGCCGCGTTCCGAAGTGGCCGCTTCGCGCAGCTGTGACGGCGCGCGGTGAAGCTGTGACGGCGCGCGGTGACGTGTTTCGCGGGAAGCTCGCGGCGCTGGAGACCTCGACGGCGCTCGGCTCGGTGGCGCTCTTCGAAGACGGCGCGCTCGTGCTCGAGCGCGAGCAGCGTGTGTCGAACGCGCACGGCGAGTCGCTCCTGCCGATGCTGGATCTCGCGCTCCGCGACGCTGGATGGAAACCGTCCGATATCGCGCGGTGGGGCGTGGGCATCGGGCCCGGCTCGTTCACCGGCGTGCGCATCGGCGTCGCCCTTGCCAAGGGCATCCACCTCGCGACCGGCGCAGAGCTCGTCGGCGTGACGTCGCTCGACGCGATCGCGGCGGCGGCCGTGGGTGCGGTCGGTGCGGAGACGATCGTGGCCGTGCTCGCGGCGATGCGCGGGGAGGTGTTCGCGCAGGCGACCGGCCGGATCGCGCGCGGCCCCACCTGCGTCCGCATCGCCGACTGGGATGCATGGCGCGCATCGCTCGACGCGCCCGAAGCGCTGGTCATCGGCGACGCGTCCCCGATCGCCGAGGGGACCCCGCCGCACGCGCGCCTCGTCGGCCGCCTCGCCATGACGCGAGCAGCGGACGACGCAGACGCGCTCGAGCCCGTCTACGTCCGTCCGCCGGACATCACGCTTCCGAAGTCCGCGAAGCCGAAGACCCCGCCCTGACGGCGGAGCCTGCGCGCTTCACTTGATCTTCTTCTTCGAGGTGATGCTGACGTTCGAGCCGCCGTCGCCCGTGTTCACGACGACGCTGCCGGCATCGCCACCGTTCACGACGACCGAACCGCCGTCCACGCTGACCGTCGCCCCGCCGGCGTCCGTGGCGGCCGGGGTCGGGGGGGGGACCGGAGTCGGATCGACGCCGAAGCCGCGGTTGGGGTTGAAGGCGTGGGCCGTCGTCGCCGCGGCCGGATCACCGCCCGGAGTCGGCGCGGGGCCGGGGGCGGGAGCAGGCGGGGGCGCAGCGCCGGTGGCGGGCGTCGTGGGCTTGCCGTCGTTCATGTGAACCTCGCAAGCCACGAGCGAGACGACCGTGACGAGCAGTGCCCCGAACCCGAAAAGATGAGCGCGCATACGAGAACCTCCAGGTGCCTTTGGACCACACAAGCTGCGGATGCCTTCGTTGGACGAGGGTCACCCGATTTCGAATCAAACCTCACGTAAACTCAGTCAAAATCCTCGATTTTCCAGAGCCCTCGCTCGCGGACGAGTTGGAGCGTTCCCGCGCCGTACGGCATCGTGGCGCGCTCCCCCGTCTCCTCGATCGCGGCGGTCGGAAGCGCCTGCTTCAGGGCGCTCAGGACCTGGTCCATCTCTTCCTTGTCGTGCCCCTCCCACGCCGCCTTGAGCTTCGCGGCGTCGAGGCCCTCCTTGTGTCCGTCGGGGACGTACCGGAGGACGACGTCGTAGCGCTTTCGCTCGAGCGCGCGCACGAAGCCCTGCACCGCGTGACGCGGCGAGTCCTGGGCGTACAGATCGATGGCGGTCGCCTCGACGCGCCACGCGCCGCCTTCGAGAACGAGCTGCAGCTCCTGCCCGTTCGGTCCAGTCACCGTCGCCGTAACCACCGGCGGCGCCGTCGGCCGCGTGAGCGCGCGGCCGATCTCGCGGACCTCGTCGGGGCTGTCCTTCACGAGGCGACGGAACGCCTCGAGCGAGATGCCGCGGCGGGCCTCGTCGCTGAGCATCCGGTAGGCGTCTTCGGCTCGCCCGTCTTCGAGCGCCTTTGCGTACGCCTTGAGGACGCTCGACGGATCGTCCGCCGGCCGCTGCCCGCCGCTGCACGCGAACGTTCCCGAGCTCACCGCGGAGGCGAGGAGCGTGAGCGCGAGGATCGCGGGGCGAAGACGGCGCATTTCGCGCCGATTCGTACCACGGACCCGCCCCGGATCGCCATCGCTTGAGCAGGTGATCAGAACTGGACCTCCGGCGCGCGGAAGAGGGGGTGCGCGTCGTCCACCCCGCGCACGAGCAGATCGATGCCCCACGCGACGCCGAGGCCGCATGCCGCGCCGATCGCGTCCCACGCGAAATCGCGCCACGACGGCGTTCCGTGGCCGAGCGCGTCCCAGCCCTCCTTCGCGGCGCCGACGCCGAGCGTGAGGCCGGCGCCCATCGCGAGCGCGTGCCAGCGCGCGGGGAAGACATGCGGGTGGTTCACCGCGATTACGAACGTCTCGGCGGACAACGTCGTCGTGACCACGAAGTGCACGAGTTTGTCCCGTCCGAACCAGGGATCGGTGTCCGTCGCGAACGCCGGCCGCGGCGCGGACGCGCTGGCGAGCACGAACGCGACGGCCGCGAGGAGCCGCCCGAACGTGGTAGAGCCACGGCGATGCCGTTCGCGACGGGGCATGGTGGCGCCCAGATCTACTACGAGACGACCGGGGAGCGGGGCCCGTGGGTCGTGCTCATCCAGGGACTCGGCCTGTCGTCGCGCTTCTGGTTCACCATCCCGCGCCTCCTGGCCGACGATCCCGACCAGCCGCACCGGGTGCTGGTCGTCGACAACCGCGGCACCGGGCGGAGCGATCGCCCGCGGGGCCCGTACCGGATGGGGCACATGGCCGACGACGTCGCCGCGGCGGTTCGCGCGGCGGGCATCTCCGAGGTGATCGTCTGCGGCATCTCGATGGGCGGGATGGTCGCGCAGGAGGTCGCGCTGCGTCACCCGACGCTCGTGCGCGGGCTCGTGCTCCTGGCGACGTGGGCCGGCGTTCCGCACGTGCAGCTCCCCACCGCGTCGGCGCTCGCCACGCTCGTGTCGATGCCGTTCCGCGCGGGACGTTCGCGCGGCCGCGCGCTCCCGCGGTTACTGCTCCCGCGCGCGCACGTGCGTCGCGCGAAGGATCTGATGTCCTCGTGGCCCGCGGCGCTCGCCGCCGAGCCCAGCGATCCGCGCGCCTTTTTCGCCCAGTTCGCCGCGGCCGCGCTTCACACGACCGGGTTTCGCCTCAAGCAGATCACCTGCCCGACCGTCGTGGTGTGCGGTGACGAGGACGCGATCATGCGCCTGCGAAACGCGGAGATATTGGCGGCGCGCATTCCCAACGCGCAGCTCGAGATCCTGCCGGGCGTCGCGCACGGGATTCCGATGACCGACGAGCGCGCCATCGCGCGCGCGGTCGCGACGATCAGCACTTCCAGCTATGACCCTCGCACCGGCACAAGGGAACGTCGCGCGTGAAGCACGCGCCGGCGCTCGCCGGGAGGCACGTGGACGACTCGAGGTAGCAAGCGGTGCCGGCCTCGACGCCCTCGTCGAGGCAGTCGGGGTACGGATCGTAGCCCTTGGGGGCCGACGCCTGCTCGCAGCGCCACGTGCCGCTGTCGCAGTGGCACGTGCCGAAGAGGAGATTGGGCGACGGGCAGGCGACGTTCACCTCGCACACGCGGCCGGGGCGCACGCCCGCCGGCGCCGGGCAGCTCGCCACCTGGGCCTGGTCGACGTGGTTACCGGCGCAGAGGCGCGCGGTGCGGGCGATCGAGGTTTGCTCGACCGCCGGCTGGGAGCTTGCGGCGTCGCTGCTGCAGCCCGTCGTGAGGACGGTGACGCCGGACATCGAGAAGAGAATGAATAAGCGAAGGAGGCTAATTGGGTGCATCGTGAGACCGACGGGGAGGGAAAGAGCAACCTCCGGGCCATCGGGCGCCGTCGCGCCAAACCCACGGTTTGTCGACCTACGGAGGCCCCCGCGGCATGTGCGTAGAGAACGCGCCATGACCTTCCGATCGCGGTGGCGCAGGCGACGGCCGGCGTGAGCAGAACGCCACGGAAGAGCACGAAATCCAGCTCTTCCAGTGGACAAACGAACGAATGTGCCGTCCCGCTCGCGCGTTTCGGGGGCAGCTCCCACCTCCCGAGTGGTATATCCGGGAGCGTGAGCCCCGAGTCTTCCCGGTCTGGCGAGCGCGAGCAGGAGACACTTCCTATCCTGCCGCTCAGGAACAGCGTCGTCTTCCCGGCGAGCGTCGTCCCTATCAACGTGGGCCGCGCGCGGAGCGTGCGCCTCGTCGAGGACCTCCTCGGCCAGGATCGCGCCGTCGTCGGCATCGTGAGCCAGAAGGACGCCGACATCGACGAGCCCGGCTTCGAGGACCTCTACGGCGTCGGCACCGTGGCCCGCGTCGTCAAGGTGATCCGCCTCGGCCCCTCGAACTACTCGGTCGTCCTCCACGGGCTGTCGCGCCTGAAGGTGAACGGCATCGCGTCGCTCGAGCCGTACATGCGCGCCAACGTGAAGCGCATCCCCGAGGACCTCGAGCGCGACGTCGAGCTCGACGCGATCGGCGCCGCGCTTCGCGAGTCGACGCGCGAGGTGCTCCAGCTGATGCCGAGCCTCCCGAAGGAGACCGGGCACGTGCTCGACAACGTCCGCGAGGCCGGCGCGCTGGCAGACCTCATCGCCTCCAACCTGCCGATGGAGCAGGCGAGCGTCGCCGACAAGCAGAAGATCCTGGAGACCTTCGACGCGAAGGCGCGCGTGCGCCTGGTGGCCGCCATCATCAACAAGCAGCTCGAGATGCTGCGCGTGAAGAAGGAAATCAGCACGATGGTCGCCGACGAAGGGCGATCGCAGCGCGAGCTGATCCTGCGCCAGCAGATGCGGAGCATCAAAGAGGAGCTCGGCGAGGGCGGCGACGACGACGAGATCGAGGAGCTCCGCGAGCGCCTCCGCCTCGCGCAGCTGCCCGAGGACGCGATGAAGATCGCCAAGAAGCAGCTGTCGCGCCTCGCCGGCATGCAGCAGCAGTCGGCGGAGTTCAACGTCACGCGCACCTACCTCGAGTGGCTGAGCGATCTGCCGTGGAGCAAGACCACGAACGACAAGCTCGACCCCAAGGACTGCCGCCGCTGCCTCGACGAGGACCACTTCGGCCTCGAGAAGGTGAAAAAGCGCATCGTCGAGTACATGGCGGTGCGCAAGCTCCGCGCCGACAAGAAGGGGCCGATCCTGTGCTTCGTCGGACCGCCCGGCGTCGGAAAGACCTCGCTCGGCCGCTCGATCGCGCGCTCGATGGGGCGCCGCTACCACCGCATCGCCCTCGGTGGCGTCCGTGACGAGGCCGAGGTGCGCGGTCACCGGCGCACGTACGTCGGCGCGCTGCCGGGACGCATCATCCAGGGCTTGAAGAAGGTCGGCACCCGCAACCCGGTCCTCGTCCTCGACGAGATCGACAAGCTCGGCGTCGACGTCATGGGCGATCCGGCCGCCGCGCTCCTCGAGGTGCTCGATCCCGCGCAGAACGGCACGTTCCAGGACCACTACATCGACACGCCGTTCGATCTGTCGAACGTGACGTTCCTGGCCACGGCGAACAACCCCGACACGATCCCGGGGCCGCTCTGGGACCGCCTCGAGGTGATCGAGGTACCGGGCTACACGCGGATGGAGAAGAAGAACATCGCGCGCGAGTTCTTGTGCCCCAAGCAGCTCTCGGCGCACGGGCTCACCGACGAGCGTCTCGATTTCACCGACGACGGCATCGTCGCGCTCATCGAGAGCTACACGCGCGAGGCCGGCGTCCGCGGGCTCGAGCGCGAGATCGGCAGCGTCTGCCGTCACGTCGCGATGCGGCTCGCCGAGGGCGAGGACGTCCACGTCACCGCCGACGTGGCCACCGTCGAGAAGATCCTTGGCGCGCCGCGCTATCAGCCCGAGCTCGCCGAGCGCACCAGCTCGCCCGGCGTGGCGACGGGGCTGGCCTGGACGCCGTCGGGCGGCGACGTGCTCTTCATCGAGGCGAGCAAGATGCCAGGCAAGGGCGCGGTGGTCATCACCGGCAACCTCAAGAGCGTGATGCAGGAGTCGGCGGTGACGGCGGTGTCGTTCGTGCGCAGCAAGGCGGCGCAGCTGCACCTCGACCCCGAGTTCCTGAAGACGATCGATCTCCACCTCCACGTCCCCAAGGGCGGCACGCCCAAGGACGGTCCGTCGGCGGGGGTGACGATGTTCACCGCCGTCGCGTCGCTCCTCCTGAACGCGCCGGTGAAGCGCGAGGTGGCGATGACCGGGGAAATCACGCTGCGCGGCAACGTGCTCCCGGTCGGCGGGATCAAGGAGAAGCTCCTGGCCGCGCACCGAGCGGGCATCAAGGAGGTCCTCATGCCGTGGCGCAACGAGAAGGATCTAGAGGACATCCCCAAGGACGTCCTCGCCGAGCTGAAGATCCACTTCATCAAGCGGATGGACGAGATCCTGCCGCTCGTCCTCGAGGCGCCGGCGCCGTCGGAAGAGCCGCCGAGCATCCCGCCGCCGCAAGCCGCGCCGCCGGTCTGAGCACACGGAGAGCGTGTTGCGCGCGAGTCGGCCGCAGAAGCTCACCGCCGCGTTCGTCGCCGTGGCGATGGGCGCGGTCGGGTTCTTGCCGCTGTTCGGAGGGCCAGGCTACGAGCACGCGCTCGCGACGGGCCTCGTCGTGCCGAGCGCCGCCGCGATAGCGGTCGCGCTGGATGGTGTCCGCGAGCGAGCGCGCGCGCCGCTTGCCACGCTCGCGCTCGGCCTCGCGACCGGCCTAGGGCTGGCGTTGGTCTCGCTCGCGACCGCGGTCGTGCACGGCCTGCGCGTCGGGATGTGCGATTTCTGGGGCGGCGTGGCGACGTTCGCGTTGACCGCCGCGATCGGGTGCGCCGCGGGCGGCGCCTGGGGCGCGATCGCCGGGGAGCTCGCGGCGCGCCGTAAGCGGGCCCGTCTCAAAGCGGTTCTCTTCGCGCTGGGGGGCCCCGTCGCGACCATCGCGCTCGGCGTGTGGCGCTTCTATTCGACGCCGATCGTCTTCGCGTTCGATCCGTTCGTCGGCTACTTCAGCGGCACCCTCTACGACACCGTGATCGACGCCGGCACGCCGCTCTACACGTACCGCGCGGGTACAGTCGCCGCGCTGGCGGCGGCGCTCCTCGGCGCGTCGCTCCTCACGCGCGACGGCGCGGCGCTTCGCCGGATCCCTCTCGGCGGCAACCCGGCCGCGATCGCGCGGGCGCTCGCGGCGGTCGCGCTCGTCGGTGTCGCGCTCGCGATCCTCTTCGCCGGCCACTCTCTCGGCCACTGGCAGTCGAGCGAGTCGATCGCCGAAGCGCTGGGCGGCGCGCGTGACGGCGCGCGCTGCGCAGTGCGCTTTCCGCTCGGGATGCGCGACGACGAGAGCGCTCTCCTCGTCAAGGACTGCGAGGACGATCTCGCCGCCGTCGAGACCGCGCTCGGTGGGCGCGGGCCGGCGCGCGTGACGGCGTTCTTCTTCCGCGACGCGGGCGAGAAGAAGCGGCTCATGGGCGCCGCCGACACCTACATCGCGAAGCCGTGGCGCCGCGAGGTGTACCTGCAAGTGCACGCCTACCCGCACCCGGTGCTCGCGCACGAGCTGGCCCACGTCGTCGCCGGCAGCTTCGCCCCCGGTCCCTTCCACGTCGCGGGCGACTGGGGCGGCGCGTGGCCGAACCCCGGCCTCATCGAGGGCATCGCCGTCGCGGCGGCGCCCGACGACGACGATCTCACCGACGAGCAATGGTCGCGCGCGATGATGGATCGCGGGCTCCTCCCTCCCATTCGCGCGGTCTTCGGCGTCGGGTTCCTCGGCGACTCGGCGGCGAAGAGCTACACGGTGGCCGGCGCCTTCGTCGGCTGGGTGCTCCGGACCCACGGCTCCGCCGCCGTGCGCGCGTGGTACGGCGGCGCAACGCTCGAGTCGGTGACCCGCGCGACCTGGGACGAGCTCGACGCGGCGTTTCGCAAGGAGCTTGCAAAGTACACACTGTCGCCGCAGGCAGGGGCCGTCGCCGAGGCCAAGTTCGGCCGGCCCGGCATCTTCGGCCGCCGCTGCCCGCACGTCGTCGACGCCATCCGGCGCGAGGCCGACGGCTGCCGGGATCAGGGGCAATACGACAAGGCGGTCGCGACCTACGGGCGGGTCCTCGAGCGCGATCCGCACGACTTCGGCGCGCAGCTCGGCCAGGCGATCACGCGCGTGCGCTTCCGCGACGCGGAGCAGGGCCGGGTCGCCCTGGCGGCGCTCGCGGCGGACGAGTCGGTGCCGCGCACGGTGCGCGATCGCGCGGAGGACACGCTCGGCGACGTGGAGTACCTCGACGGCCTCTACGAGGAGGCGGCGGCGCGCTACGAGAGAGTCGCCGCGCGCTCGCTCGACGAGGACTTCGTGCGCAACCTCCTCGTCAAGGCGCTGGCCGCGCGCGATCCGGCCGCGCGCTTTGCGGTGCAGGCGCTGCTCCTCGGCGAGCGACGACGCCCGAGCGATCCGTTCGTCGGCGCGTCGGAACTCGGCGCGTGGGGCGCGGCGACGCACGATCCGCTCGCCGACTACCTCCTCGGCAAGAACCTCACCCAGCACGGGTTCTTCGCGCGCGCGGCCGTTCACCTCGATCGCGCGCTGGCCGCCGGGGTTCCGCTCGCCGCCGTCGGGCGGGAAGCGCTGCGCCAGCGCGCGGTGTGCGCGTGCGCGCTCGGGGACGCGGCGGCCCTCGCGCGCGTGCGACGGGACGTCGTCGATCCGGAGGGACCGTTCAAGGGTACCGCCGGCGGGCGCCTGGCGCAGACGGTGGGCCTCCTCGACCGGTGCGGTGCGCGATGATCACCCCGGTCCCCACGTCGATGACCCCGGTCCCCACGTCGGCGCGCAGCCTGCTGTCGCCGGAGGAGCTCGCCGACTACATCGTCGAGATCGGCGGCACGCTCGTCGCCTACGGGTGTTCGTCGTATCGTCTCGAGGAGGTGATCCGCGCGGTGGCCCGCAGCGACGGCTTCGAGGCCGAGGCCTTCGCCATCCCCACCGGCCTCTTCATCGAGCTGCGGGGCCGCGGCATGACGAGCCCGCTCACCCGGATGGTCCGGGTGAAGGAGTGGGGCGTCGATCTGGACCGGCTCACGCGCGTAGACGAGATTTTCAACGACGTCGCCGACGACAAGATCACGATCCGGACCGGCCGCGAGCGCCTGCGCGCGCTCAAGCTGGAGCCGGCCCGCTACCCGCTGTTCCTCAAGTACCTGGCGACGGCGATGGCGTCGGCGGCGGCGGCCGTCTTCTTCCGCGGTCGCCCCGGCGAGGTCGCGATGGCGGGGGCGATCGGCCTCTTCGTGGCGCTCCTCGGGCAGCTCCTCGCGAAGAACCCGTCGGGGCGCTTCCTGGTGGAGCTGCTGGGCGGGTTCGCCGCGGCGACGGCGGCGTGGATCGTGACGCGGCTCCAGCCCAACCTGTCGCGCGAGGTCCTCGTCCTGTCGGGCATCATCACGCTCATCCCGGGGATGACGCTCACGACGGGCCTCGCCGAGCTCGCGCGCAAGAACCTCGTCTCCGGCAGCGCGCGCCTGATGGAGGCGTTCGCGGCGTTCCTGCTCATCATCTTCGGCATCGCGCTCGCCCTCGGCATCGAGCGGGTCTCGGCAGGGAAGCTCCCCGACGCCCACGCGCGTGCGGGCATGCCCTTCGAACTGCAAATCCTCGCGGTCTTCGGAGCTGCGATCGCCTTCGCCGTGCTCTTCAACGTGCCCAAGCGCTACCTGTGGTCGGCGATCGTGTCGGCGGGCATCGGCTGGATCACGGCCGGCTTCGGCACGCGCTACCTGCCCGGGCAGCTCGCCGCCTTCGGTGCGGCGCTCGCGGTCTGCGTCTTCTCGAACCTCGCCGCGCGCATCACGCAGCGTCCGGCGCAGCTCTTCCAGCTCCCGGGGATGACGCTCCTCGTCCCGGGGAGCTTCGGCTTCCTGAGCCTGGAGGCGTTCCTGCGCGGCGAGCTCGCCGGCGGCGCGACGAAGGCGTTCGAGATGCTCCTCATCGCCGGCGGCCTCGTCGCCGGGATTCTCATGGCCAACGTGCTGCTCCCGGCGAAGAAGCTTCTCTGACGCGTCAGAAGGTGTAGGCGAGGCCGAAGCCGATGAGATCGGCGCTCGCGTGGTAGGTGCCGCCGTTCACCGCCTCGAGCGGCGCGTTGCCCTTGAGCGGGTTGACCCGCGGGAGCTGCGCCACGTCCGGCGACACGAAGACGCTGCTCGCGAAGAAGTGCGCCCACACCGCGTCGAAGCGCCAGTGCTCGCCGACGTGGATGCTGCCGCCGACCGAGCCAATCACCTTGTCCATGTCGAGGCTGAGGAGCGAGACGTACGGCACCGGCACCGCGCTCGTCTCGTAGGCGACGCCGGCGCGCGCGTCGAACGTGTAGCCCTCGAGCCGAAAGCGGTACTCGCCGCCGAGACGGTACGAATTCGAGTTGTCGAAGCTGCGGGGGAAGGTGATGTCGGGGATGCGCACGCTCGGCGGTCCGCCGGTCACGCCCTGGATGGCGACGTTGCGGTTCACCGCGTCGATCGCGTGGTGCGTCGTCCACATCTCGCGTACGTACGCGACCTCGACGCGGAGCGCGGCGAGTGGGCGCGCCTCGACCCCGACGCGGAAGATGGCGGGGAGCTCGAAGCGGACGTGCATCGTGTCGCCCTGGACGGTCGCGCCGTCGAAGGCCACGTCGGTCGGGAGGCGGATCTTGAGCTTGGCGTCGGCGCTGACGATCGTGGGCGTCTGCGCCGAGAGGCCCACGCGCACGCGCGGCTCCGGCAGCCACACGACGCCGACGTTCGCGCTCGGCGCGAAGATGGGGCCCACGCGAATCGCGCTGGCCGCATCGAACTCGGGCTGCTCGGGGGCGCCGAGCAGGCGGTCCTGCGGGCTCGCGCTGAACGTGGCGTTGGTCTGGTACCTGCCGACGAGCGCTTGCACGCCGGCTCCGACGCGAAGCGCTTCGAAGGGCTTGTACGAGGCATACACGCCCGTCACGGCGAGCAGCGTCCCGTCGTAGGAGCCGAGGGCATACCGCGCGGGTGAGGGCTTGCCGTTCACCGTCGTCGGATACGTCACGATGGCGGGGTAGGGGGCGAAGACGCCGCCGGCGAGCGTCCATTGCTTCTTCTCGTCGAGCACGATGGAGCCGGCGAGCGTCGGGATAGGAATGACCGGCGACGAGCCGTGCACCGCGTCCGACGACACCGTGCGCAGCGTGCCGTCGGCGTCGAGGATCCGCAGCTCGCGCGTGTAGTCGGCGGAGAAACGCAGCCACGCCGCATCGGAGAGGATACTCGTGCCGCAGTCGGCGAGGCCTGCAGGGTTGTACCAGATGGCTCCGAGATCGTCCGCGCCCGCCACGAACGCCCCCGCGCGCCCCATCGGGCGGACGCCGCGGTCGGAGAAGTAGACGCCGGCCGCGTACGACGGCGAGGACGCGAACGAGACCTCGAACGCGAGCGCCACGCCGAGGGCGAGCGCGGTGGCCGCGCGAACGGAGCGCATCAGGGCTGCGTGGCCTCGCGGATCACCTCGTACACCTGCTCGAGGCCGCGCGCCGGATCGACGCAGAAATCACGCACCTCGGTCGCGATGCTCGCGTAGTCGGGCGCCGTGAGCTTCGTGCGCGTCTCGGGGCGCGCGCGGTTCACGTCCGCGACGACGTCCACGAGCACCTCGAACGGCGTGGCCTCCCCCGGTGTGCCGGACGTGGCGGGCGTGACGAGGTGGCGGAGGACCGCTGCGAACGCATGGCTCGGGTCTCTCTCCCGCGCGCAGACGCGCGTTCCGTCGGGATCGCGCGACTCGGCGAGGACACGCGCGAGGACCTCGATCGCCGCGTCGGCCAGGGAGCGCCGCGTGATCTTCCCGCCGTCCTCCTCGGTCCGCGCGAACGCCGGCGCGATGGCGTGGAGGAGCGGCACGAGGTTGGCGTCGTCGGCGAGCCACTGCAGGAGATCGGCTGCGGCGCTCGCCGTGGCGTCGTTCGCTCGTGCCTCGGGGCTCGTCAGGAGGTACTGCGCGAAGCGCTGCAGCTCCGCGCGCGCGGCCGGATCGGTGCGAATGGCCTCGAGGAGATCGATCGCTCCGGCGAACGACGGCCCGCTCAGGACGTCGGCGAGCTTCTGGGGCAGCTCCTCACGGGCCCACGCGCAGCCCCCGCCGGTGCGCGCGGTCGGGCAGTGCGCGGCGACCTGCTCGCGAATGGCCGACGCCAGGATGGGCATCGCTTTCGGGATCGCCGCGTTGACGAACGCGGACTCGCCGCCGATGCCCTTGACCGAGAAGAACGTGTCCACGAGCTGCGAACGCGCGCCGCGCCACGGCGTGAGGCGATCCTCGGCGCCGGAGCGCGCGGCGAAGGCGCCGTCGAAGGCGTGGAGGGCGTCGATGAGGAGGTAGATCGGCGTCACCTGGGGATTCGTCTTGCCGTCGCTCCTCCTCCCCAGCTGGCTGCCGTGCCGATCGCGCAGACCGGCGTTCCGTGCCGGATCGACGAGCGCGCGGATGGCGTCGGCGAGCACCGACACGCCGTCCTTCGGTGCGCTCTTCGTGCATGCGTGTGTCACGGGATCCTGCGCCACGCAGTGCGGCACCGTGATCGCCTGGAGAACGGGGACGGCGTCGTGCAGGGTCCGGAAGAGGTCCCCCTCGAGGACGTCGGTGAGGAGCGCCTCGTAGCTGACGGCGCCGTCCTGCGAGCACCAGCGCGGGTTGGTCGCGCGGCTCCCCTGGGGGGAGCACTCGTCCGTCGACTGCCGCGGCGAGCCCCAGTGGTAGTGGAGCGTGTCGAAGAGCTCGACGAAGAGGAGCGGCGCGCCGTGGTCGGCGAAAGCAGCGGCGAGCGGCCCGATGTCCTTGATGAAATCGAGCTGCTCGAGCGGGAAAATGGCGTTGGCGTCGCGCCCGCGGAGTGTGTCGGCGAACGACGCGCACGTGCGCAGCGGGATGATCTTGCCGTCGCTCGGGTCGGTGTAGGGGGTGAGCGGGCACACCATCGACGGCACCGGATCGATGATGTCGCGCAAGAACGCCATCGTCTGCGGGTTCGAGGCGTCCCCCGGCAGGCCGTCGTGCGGCGTGTCGTAGTAGACGAGGCGCGAGACGCCGTTCACCGTCGGGTGCGTGGAGAATCCCTTGATGCCCGACACCGTCTCGAGAAAGGCATCCGCGCCGCCCACGACGCCGGTGAGCGGCGAGCCGACGAGCTGCGCCAGGCACGGATCGCGGATGTCGAACTTCGCGCGGCCCAGGGCGACGTCGAGCAGCAGCGCCGCCACGTTCTCGATGCGGAGGATGCCGCAGAGGGGCAGCTTCGCAGGCGGTAGGTTGCCCGTTAGGAGGAGGCAGGCGGCCTGGGCGGTGAAGTCGGTCGGGTAGTCGAGGTTCAGGCCCTTCCACTTCACGTGCGCGACCGCGCCGTCCTTGGTGCACGCGCCGAGGCCGTTCGCGTCGTGGAGCAGCTGCATGAAGCGTTGCAGATCGCTTCGGTTCTTGCCGGTGTCGGGCAAGCTTCGGTCGACCGGCGTCTTGAGGGGTGAGACGTCCTGCGTCGTGAGGTTGAAGGCGGCGCCGTTCAGGTTGCTCTTGTCGTAAGTGAGCTCGTCCCTGAACGCGACGTACGCATGGAAGGACGCCTGCACGGCCAACGTCTCGTCCTTGCCGAAGGCCTTGATGAGATCCTCGAGCACGCCCGGCGTCTCTGCGATCTTCACGAGGCTGTCGAAGAGCTCGTCCCATAGCGTCGACGCCGCGGGGAGCTTCGCCTCTGGATGCCTGTCCGCGATGGCCTTGATCTGCAGGCCCATCCCAACGAGCCGCGCGAGGACGCCGGGATGGTCGGCGGCGAGCGTGTGGAAGAAAGCGAGCGTGTCGTCGGTCGTGTCGGCCGCGAGGACCTGACCGATCGCGTAGACGAGGTCGACGAGCGGCGCGTCTTCGGTGTGGAACGCGCGGTACGGCAAGGACGCGCCCGTCGCGTAGGCGCGCTTCGACGTCGCCCCTGCGTCGCGACTGCCGGCGAGCACCGGCAAGCCGCCGACCGCGCCCATGAGCGCTTCACGCGTGTGGCTCGGATCGGGATCGAGCAGCGGCGCGAGGTCGCGGAGGAGGGCGCCCGCGAACGTCTGGCCGGCGTCGATGTAGCGGTAGAGCGGGAGGCGCCCGAACGCATCGCGCGCGTGCGCAGATGCGTCGACGTCGCCGCCGCCGGGCGCGAAGAACGGCGAAGGCGCCGCGCTTCCGGTGGTCGTCACGAATTGCCCCAGGGGATCCACGTCCGCCAGGCCGTCGCCGTCGGCGTCGACGAACGGGGAGGGGAGGGTGCCACCGGTGAGGGCCACCGCCGCCACGCCGCGCCGGTCGCGCGCGACGATCCAGCGCGGCGCGCCCGACGTGAAGGCCGGGTCCTCGGTGAGGAGAATGTCGCGCGCGAGCTCGAGGCTTCCGCGCGGCCGCGAGAGGACGCGGCGCGCCGGATCGATCGCGTCCACGGCGCTCTGGAGCGGCGCGGCGCTCGGATCGGCCGCGCTCGCCCGCAGCTCCTCGTGGAGGGTTGCGAGGAGCTGCTGCAGCTCGCGGTCCCCCTTGCCGCCGCGGGAAACGAGCGCGAGGAGCGCGTTCGCCATGGGCACGAGGTGCGGGTACGCGAGGGCGGGCCGCGCGAGGCCGGTCGCGAGCGCCGCAGGCCTGTACCCCTGCCGCGCGTCGAATCGGGCCAGGGCGGCCTGCGCGTCGGGGTTGGCGCGAACGCCGTCCATGACATCCGCGAGCCCCTCCGTGAGGAGCGGGATGGTGCGGTCGTCGTAGAGATCGATCATTCGGCCGAGCGTCGCGCCGAGCTCCTTCTGCAGAGTCGCCTCGCCGCTCTTGCCGGGGGGCGGCTCGCAGCTCCTGCGCGGATCCGCGGCGCCGAGGTCCATCACGCCGAGCGTCTCGCCGGCGGGGATCGTCTGGTCGATGGCCCTGGCGAAGTCCGCGCGCCGCCGCGCCAGCGCCTCGATGCGCGCGATCCGGTGCGCGCGGTTCGCCTGTTGTGCGGCGACCGGGACAGGTCGGCCGGCTGCGTCGGTCGCGCTCGGATCGAGCGGGACGAGCTGCGACGCGTCGACCTGGCTCGCCCACGCGCCGCTGCCGTCCGCGTGGCAGACGGCGTGAAACGACGCGCCGGTCACGTCCTCGCGCAGCGCCTGGGCCCCTACGCGGTCGCACACCAGGCTGAAGAGCTCGTGCCCGAGCGTCCCGCGCGGCGGCGTCGCGCGCGTCGTGTCGAAATCGGCGGCGCACGAAAGGCACGCTACGCCGAGGACCCACGCGCGGCAGGTGCTGCTACGAAAACTTCCCACGACCCCGACGGGGACCGTAGCACCAAACGGGCCTATTTCCCGTATGAAACGTCGCAGAACGGCGCGGCGGGCTTGGCGAAGTAGTAGCCCTGGAAGTAGTCGCACCCGAGGCCGACCAGCGTGTCGCGCTCGGCCTCGGTCTCCACGCCTTCGGCGACGAGGAGGATGTTGAGATCGCGGCAGAGGTGGACCATCGAGCCGACCAGCTTCTGCTTGGTCGGGGTCTTGTTGATGTCGCGCACGAGCGCCATGTCGAGCTTCACGACGTCGGGCTCCAGCATCGCGAAGCTCGTGAGCCCCGCGTACCCCGCGCCGATGTCGTCGATCGCGATTCGGTAGCCCATCTTCCGGAGCTCGCGGACGCGCGCGTGCACGTCGTCCACCTGGTGGAGGCTGGCGCGCTCGGTGACCTCGAGGACGACGCGCCCGGCGATCTGGGCGAGCGCCGACGTCGGGTCGTAGAGGCTCGGGTCGTTGAGATCGCGCGTGTGAAGGTTCACGAAGAGGAGACACCCTTCGGGCGCCGTGGCCATCGGGATCGGACTGATCTGTCGGATGACGCGCCCCAGCGCCTCGACCTGCCCGATCCGCTCCGCTGCGTCGAAGAGCGCGCCCGGATGCGGCAGGCTCGGCTCCTTCGAGCGTACGAGCGCCTCGTAGCCGAGGATGCGCCGCTCCGAGAAGTGCACGATCGGCTGGTAGACCATGAAGAGGGCCTTCAGCGCGCGCGACAGCGAAGCCGTCAGCCCGGCGCGCTCGCCGAGCTGCTTGTCGTAGTCGCCGAAGATGGCGGCGGCCTGCTTCTTCAGCAGCGCCATGCGGCGAAGGTGCAGGCCGTCCTTGAGTGCGCGCTCCATCGCGTCCTTCGCGACGGGCTTGAGTAGGTAGCGGAGCGCGCCGTACTCGAGCGCGCGCGCCGCCGTCTCGGTGGACGGGCACGCCGTCATGAGGATGACCGGCAGATCAGGATCTTTCTGCCGAACCTCACGCAAGAAATCGATCCCGGTCATGCCGGGCATCGTCAGATCGGAGATGACGACGTCGATCGGGTCCTTGGCCAGCAGCTCGAGGCCATTCTCCCCGCTCGACGCGGTCGTCACCGCGTAACCGTTCCCCGTGAGCACGCGCGAATACGCGCGCAAGATAGCCTGCTCGTCGTCGACGATCAGAACCCGCGGCTTACCGCCGGTCGTATCGACCGCTCCGTCGGAGAACAGCGACGTGTGACCTTCGTCCATGATGCCTTAGGACGACCAAAACCGACCGATCCTTTAGAAAGAAACGACCAGCTCGGTGCCTGGCGTGCCAATCGCGACGGCCGCCGCAGCTCTGGCCTTCTTCTGGTCGCTACCGTCGTCTTTCGCGCTCCGGTCCATCGACCTGCGCTCCAGCTAGAAGCTCTTCGCCGTGAGGAGCGCGTCGTAACCGTTGTTTCCGGTGGCGTCACGGTACGACCAGTGGACGGCACCGACGCCGCGGCAGAAGATCGTGTAGGACGGGCCCCCCGTGTCCTGCGCTTTCCAGCACTTGGAGAAGGTCCCGGCGGGAACGGTGACGCTGCCGACATCGTGCCACGCGTAGGTGCTGACGCCGTTCGACCATGTGTGCCCTTCGACGACGGGCGCGTCGAGGACGAGCGTCCAGGTGCCGGCGCTATCCCAGTAAACGACGTCGCCGTCGACGGCGTAGTAGAAGGTGCCCGCATTCGCACAGAGCGACTGGGTCTGGTAGGCGAGCTTGCCATCGCGCTGCGACGAGCCGAGGACCTTGCCCTGGTGCGAGCCGCTCGGGCAGAGCGGGTAGACGCCGATCTGCGTCACGTCGTACGTCCAGGCGTTGCCGACGGCGAACGGATCGATCGGTGCCTCCGTGGTCGCGCCGTCGGCCGCGTCGGGTCCGGCGTCTCGGGTCCCGCCGTCTCCGGTCGTGCCCCCGCCGTCTCCTGTCGTGCCGCCACCGTCCGCATTCGGATCGACCGCTCCGTCTTGGCCGACGCCGCCGCCGTCGCCGCTGCCCGTGCCTACCAAGCCTGCGCTGCTGCTCCCGCCGCATGCGGCGGCGCCGAGCGAGGCGAACGAGGCGAGAGTGCAGGCGGCGAGGCTCAACTTCGGAATCATGATCTTCTGGCTCCTTCTTTCAGTTTCCGCAGGCCAGGGCCTGGCAGGTATTAAGCTCGGTCGGGCACTTGTCGAGGACGCACTTGGAGCACGTCGCCCCGTACGTCGCGCATTCGGCGGCGCACCTGGCTTGCGCGCAGAGGAGCTCGGGAAAGAGCTTGCCGGTGACGTTCGGGCAGCTGTCCACGATGCACTTCTGGAAGCACGGGCCGACGTCGGCCTTGCCATCGCCGAAGACCGGCGCCTCGCTGCGCGGGCACGTCTGGATGCAGCTCAGCGTCTGCGCGCACGAGCGAGCGCCGCCCCCGTGCGCGTCGCCGTCGTAGCACTCGTCCTCGAGGAGGTCTCCCTCGGGGTAGTAGAACGCGGAGAACATGCACATCTCGTTCGCCTCGGCGCTGAGGCCCTGAACGACGTCGGCGGGATCGCTGCTGGCGAAGTCGCAGGCGAAGCGCACGAACGAGCCGGCGGGCGCGACGAGGGGCCCGCGGAAGTACGGCGGGTGCTCCCAGTCGTTCGTCGTGAAGAACGGCGCGGTGGCCGGCGTCGCGCCGGGGAGATCGAGCATCGCGCGGTAGCTGGTGCCACGGCGGTGCATGTGCGAGCCCGCGCTCACGATCGTGACGTCGTGCTTCACCGGGCAGCGCATGCGCGCCGTGCCCGCGCCGTGCCCCGGCACGAAGATGTACGGATCGTAGAAGCGGAACGTGCCGACGCGGTGGCGAACGCTCTTGGCCGGCGTCGTGCGCAGCTCGACGTGAACACGCGCGGTGACGGCGGCGGCTCCGGCATTGAGGAAGTGCGCCTGGAAGAGGAGGACGTCGCCGCCCTTGAACGCGAGCGCGGCGCCGTCGGGAAAATCCGCGTTCTCGCCGCGGAGCTGTCCGCCGGTGACGAAGCCGCGCTCGAAGCGCATGACGCCCTGGCCTTCGAAGCAGTCGAGCGGCTGACCGATGGGGAGCGGCGGATCGATCGGCGCGGTGCGGAAGAGGAGGAAGTGATGCGTGCCGGCCGTCGTCGTGTAGTCGCCGCCGCTCACGAAGAGCTCGGTGTCGCCCGCGGGCGCGGCCGGCATCTGGACGAGCTGGCACACGTGCGTCTCGGCCGAAGCCGCGACATCGGCCGACAGATCGAACGCGATGACGTTCGCCCTGGACGCGTCGGCGCCCGCGCCCGCGTCCGCGACCGGCGGCTCGGGCAGGGAGGCGGAGCTCGCGCCACCGCAGGCGACGCAGGCGAGCGCGAATACCGGGGAGGCGAGAAGCACGAATCGGAAAGAGGAGGCCATCGACACATAGGTGGAGCGCACCCGACGCTTTTTTGAAGCCACCCAGGAGAAAATGTCGAATTGTTCCGTGTGAGAACGCGTGGTCACGGAACGGGGTGTACCCGCTGGTTCACGCGCCGCCAGGCGATTCGCTGGTCGGGCGGCGAATTGCCCGTCAGCCTCCGAGGTCGGGCACGAGGATGTCGGGCTCGGGTCCGAGGTGATGCTCGGGTTTGAGAGGGTCGTCCAGCCCCCGGGCGGGACCTGATTGCGCTTTGGCTAACGGGGCGGTCACCGACGCTCATCCCTCGGGAAGACGTCGTTGCGGTACCTGCAGGCTCTGGAGCCGTCAGGAAGCTAGGCAACCAGCAAGCGGTCGGCCAGGCTACGTGTCCCCGCGCCGCGCACCAGTCGATCGGCGATCGACTCCGCCACCGCCGCGATCGTGAGTGACGGGTTCGCGCCGAGCGCGGAGGGGATGAGCGCGGCGTCCACGACGAAGAGGTTCGGGTTGCCGAAGACCTCGCCGTTGGGATCGACGACGCCCTGGCCGGGGTCGGTGGCCTCGGCCATGCGGCAGCCGCCGAGGGGGTGCGCCGTGTTGACCGTCCCGTCTTTGCGGTACCCGTCGAGGAACATCTCGCCGCCGAGCGCCTCGTAGATGCGGCGCATCTTGTCCACCGCGGCCGACCAGCGCCGCTCCGTCGCGTCGGCGGTCTCTGCCCAGCTGACCTCGTAGCCGACGCCGCCGGGGCCGAGGCGCACGGCGCCCTCGCACGAATCGAGCGCGAGGCAGCCCATCGTGAGCATGCGCGGGCCGAACGACTTGAGCGTCTGCTTGAACGGCAGGCCCCAGTCGCGTCCGCTGGCGCCGTCGTGGAGCGACGTCGATGCCCGCCCGAGGGCGAGGGGATCCTTCGCCGGGAGGAGCGTCGAGGGTTGGCCGAGGCTCAGGTAGAGGGGCGCCGCGTAGAAGGGGATGAGGATGAACTGGTGCTCTTTCCAGTACGTCGGGCAGAAGCTCGACATGGGCTTGCCCTTGTGGCCTTCGACGGCGAAGGCGTAGTCCTTCCCGACGATCCCGGTCACGCCGTAGTCCCCGTTGCCGGAGACGTGGCGCCCGAGCAGGTTCCCGGCGTCGAGCGCGCGCCGCTGGGTGAAGGCCGGCTTCGAGCGGAGGAGCAGGCCCGACGAGCCGACGGCGCCCGCGGCCACGACGAGGAGCTTGCACTCGATCTCGAAGCGCACGCTCGGCGCGGCGCGGCGATCGGTGCCGGAGACGACGTAGCCGTCCTTGGTCGGCAGGATCTGGTCGACGTCGCAGCCGCTCCAGAGCTCGACGCCGGCGCCTTTGGCCGTGGCGAGGTAGTTCTTCGAGAGCGACTGGCGCCCGGAGAAGCGCTGGCCCTGGTTCCACCAGCCCTCGTTGGCGTCGTCCTCGTCGGCGAGCTTGAGGGGGACCGCCGTGGCGCCGATCTTCCGGCAGCCGTCGGCGAAGACGAAGTCGCGCTTGGTCGCGAGCTGCCAGTGCGGCACCTTGGCGTCGGTCCACGCGAGTCGGTGCACGTGGAGCATCTCTTCCACCTTCGCGTAGTACGGCCCGAGCGCCGCGCGCGTGTAGAGACTGGGCCAGAGGCGGCGGCCGTCGCGCGTCTGCTCGAAGGCCTCGGTCGGTGCGCGGAGGCTGACGCCGTCGTACGCGTTCGAGCCGCCGCCGACGCCGATGCCTGCGAGGACGTTCATGCTCGGCGTGCCGAGCTTGAAGGCGCCGACCGTGTCGGTGAAGAGCTGGGCGACCTTCCCGCTCGACTCCGGCGACAGCGAGTGGCGGAAGCGGTTGCCCTGCGCGTTGACCGGATCGCCGCTCGACCTGGGATCGAACGCGCCGGTGTGGTCCTCGCCCTTCTCGAGCACCAGGACCTTCGCCTTGCCGCCGGCGACCTTCGCGGCCTCGCCGAGGCGCGCGGCCATGACGGCGCCTCCGAAGCCCGAGCCGATGATCACGACGTCTCGAAAAGCCATCAGAGAAGGTCTCCGTTCGCGTCGAGAACATGGGACAAATCGTCGCCAGTCGTGGGCTCAGGCTCGCGGTTGTACGTGTAGTCGTCGAGATCACCGTTCGCGTCGAGCTGCTGGAGGCTCTCGGACTTGGCGTCGACAAGACGGCCGCTCTTCGTGCGCGGGTAGCCGCTCACGGCGCGTCCGTCCGCGAAGCTCTCGAAGGGAGGGAAGCCCACGTCCTTTAGCCCCGCGTCGCTCTCGACGGCGCCGAGGTACGCCGTCATGCATGCCGCACGCACGATGAGGAGCGCCGACTTCTGGGCGGGATCGGCGAACGCTTGATCGACGGCCGCCTCCTGGAGCGCGCGCGGGAGATCCTGAAACTTCGTCAGCGGCTTTTGCACGAGCGCCGCGGCGTCGAGCGCCACGTTGAGGGCGTTGCGGAAGGCGCCGTCGAGATCGGCCAGGCGCGTCATGACCGAGTCGGGCAGCGGCGGTAGAAGCCCCTGCGCCTGCGCGAGCGGCACGAAGCTCGCGACGCGGAGCACCTTCGCCACGCCGGCCTCGCGCGCTCCGACGGAGAGGAGCTTCCCGGCGCTGTCCCGCTCGGCCGGAAGCAGCACGTCGCAGAGGGCATCGGTCGCGTCGGAGTAGACGAGCGGCGCCGCGTGACCACTGCCGGTCTCCGACGGAAGGCTCGGCGAGGGGGAATTCGTGTCGCCGACCGAGGGTGTGCGGCAGCCGACAGACACGAGGCCGAGGCCCATCAGCGCCTCGAGCGCGCTTCTCCGGGTCATGCGTGGCGACATGTCGGTGTGTCTGCTACCACCTTTCGGTTGGAGCGTTACCCCTCGTTTTGGAAACGCGCGTTCTCCCAGCGCTTCCGAGCGCTTCCGAGGAGCCGCGCTAAAAACACCGACCTAGCCATGTCGGGGTTTCACTCACCTTTCGCCGCTTTGCGCGGCATTGCCGGAGCGGCGGCGCTCCTGGCGCTGGTGGCGACCGCCTCTTGCCGGGTTGGCAAGGCTCCGGCGCCGGCGCCGACGGGCTTCGAGGTGATCGTGGTCGGCTCGGGCGCCGGTGGGGGGCCCCTCGCGGCCCGCCTGGCGCGCGCGGGCAAGCGCGTGCTGCTCCTCGAAGCCGGCCAGGACGTCGGGACCAGCGCCAAGTACGAGGTGCCGGCGATGCACGCGCTGTCGACGGAAGATCCGGCGATGGCGTGGTGGTACTTCGTCAAGCACCACGCGGATCGGGCGATCGACGCCACCGACTCGAAGATCACCCCGCAAGGCATCCTCTACCCGCGAGGCAGCGCGCTGGGCGGGTCGACGGCGGTGAACGCGATGGTGACGGTGCTCCCGTCGCGCGCCGACTGGGATCGGCTCGCCGCGCTCACCAGCGATCGCTCCTTCCGCGCCGAGTCGATGGACCGCTACTACGATCGCGTCCGCGAGTGGCTCGGCGTCGAGCTCGCCGATCCCAGCCTCGCGTCGGGGGACCGCAAGGTCGCCGGTTACCTGGGTGCGGCGGCGCAGACGTGGCGGGGCCCGCTCGGCGGCGACGCGGGCTCGCCCGATCTCCTCGGCGCCGGCGGGAACCTCGGCACGGTGTTCGCCCACGACCTCAACGAAGCGCTCCGCGGCGGCGAGGCCGAGGGGCTGTACCGGTTGCCGCTGGCGACGTCGAACGGCGCGCGCAACGGGAGCCGCGAGAACATCCTCGCCACCGTCGCCGCCGGCTTCCCGCTCACCGTCGAGACCGGCGCGTTCGTCACGAAGGTCCTCTGGGGCGCGCGAGGCGGGACCCCGACGGCCGTAGGCGTCGAGTACGTGCGCGGCGCGCAGGTGTACGGCGCGAGCCTCGCGCCGGCGAAGGCCCCCGAGGCGCGTGTCCAGGCGTTCGCGTCGGCCGAGATCGTCCTGTCGGCGGGCGCCTTCAACTCGCCGCAGCTCCTCATGCTCTCCGGCGTCGGCGACGAGGCCGATCTGCGCGCGCACGGGATCGACGTCGTGGTGCCGCGCGCCGGCGTCGGCAAGAACCTCCAGGATCGCTACGAGGCGCCGGTCGTGACGGAGTTCGCCAAGCCCCTCGATATCGTCGCCGGCTGCGCGCTCGGCGGGGAGCCGTCGAAGGACGCGTGCTACGCGGACTGGACGCGCGGCGAGGGCGTGTACAGGACGCCCGGTTTTCTCGCCTCGATCCTCACGCGCTCGTCGGCGTCGCAGCCGGTCGCCGATCTCCAGGTGTTCGCCGTCCCCACCGACGCGCGCGGCTACTACCCCGGGTATTCGAAGGACAGCGCGGCGGCGAAGAACCGCTTCACGTGGCTCCTCCTCAAGGCCCACACCAAGAACACCGACGGCACCGTGCGCCTCTCGGGCCCCAGCCCCTTCGCGCGCCCCGAGATCGCGTTCAACTACTTCGACGAGAAGGATCCGCTCTCCGATCCCGATCTCCTCGCCCTCGTCGAGGGCGTCAAGCTCGTGCGTCGCATCGAGGATCAGATGCGCGCGAACGTGTCCGACGATCAGGTGAAGGAGATCTGGCCGGGCGCGGAGATGACCGCAGATCGCGACCTCGCCGCATGGATCCGCAAGGAGACATGGGGCCACCACGCGTGCTGCACCGACAAGATGGGGCAGGCCGGCGACGCGTCGGCGGTGGTGGATGCGCGCTTTCGCGTCCTCGGGGCGCGCGGCCTCCGCGTTGTCGACGCCTCGGTGTTTCCGGAGATCCCCGGCACGTTCATCGCGCTGCCGACCTACATGCTCGCGGAGAAAGCCGCGGACGTGATGCTGGAGGATCTCAAGTGATCCGCGCGCTCCTTCCGGCGACGCTCATGGCCCTCGTGGTGGCCAGCGGCGCATGCGCGGCCGATCAGAGCACGTGCACGAACCTGCGCGACAAGCTCCGCGCGTGCGGCTTCACGACGCCCGACCAGGTCGACTGTGCGCGCCTCGACGCTTCGAGCGAGGACGCTCTGATGCAGCGCCTCGCCGAGCGCGGGTGCAACGGCGTGGCCGACGGCGACACCGACGCGGTCGATCCGCGCGTCTGCGCGCTCGCCGGCTGGTCGTGCCCGGGCTCGCCGGTGCCGAACCCTGGCCCCGCGCACCCCAGGAACGCCGTCGTGCTGGTCAGCGGCATCGACGGCTCGCCCACGTTCGACTGGAACCCGCGCATCCTGTCCGCCCTGCGCACGGCCGGCGTCGACGCGCACCACGTCCAGGTGTTGCCGTGGGCCACGACGCCCGATCGCGCTTCGGATTTGTGGGCATCGCTCCAGGCCCTTCGCGTCAAGAACGGCGGGAAGCTGAACCTCGTCTGCTACGCGGTCGGCGGGATCGACTGCCGGTACGTCGCGAGCCCCCACGGCCTCATGAAGGACGACGCCGCCGGCTACCGCGAGGTCTCCTCCACGATCGCGTCGATCACGACGATCTCGACGCCCCACCATGGCACCCGCGTCGCCGACGCCGCGCTCTCGGCCCTCGAGAGCGGCACCGCGGCGGACGTGTTGCAAGCGCTCGTCGGCGATCAGGCGCCCGCCGGCGTCCCCGCCAGCGCGGCGCTCGTGTCGACGTTGAACGGCCTCACGCTCGACGCCCTCTCCGCGTTCAACCAGACCGTCACCGACGCGCCAGGCATCCCGTACCAGTCGTGGGCCGGCGTCAGCCACGTGCTCGGCCGCTCCTCTGCCGTGACCGACCAGGCCGTGCGCGCCCACTGCGTGGATGCGCGCGGCGCGGTCTCGTACATGCGCCACGACGGCACGAACGATCCGATGAACGAGGCGCTCTGGATCACGTCGCCCTTCGCGAGCACGTCGCGGAGCGATCAGGGCCGCGTCGTGTCGAGCCCCGCCGACGGCATGGTGTCCATCGAGAGCGCGAAGTGGGGCGAATTCCGCGGCTGCTTGCCGGCGGATCACTACGACGTGATAGGGCAAATCGGTCACACGACGCGCGACGGCGTCACCGGCTTCGACGCGCCGCGCTTCTACGTCTGGCTCGCGGGCGATCTCGCGGCGAGGGGGCTCTGATGCGCGCGCGCGTCGCCCGTCTCGTCGCCACCTTCGCGTCCGCAGTCGCCGTCGCGCTCGCCGGCGCGTGCGCGCCCCAGGCCACGCCGCAGGATCGCTGCGCCGAGGTGAAGCGCCAGCTCGTCACGTGCGTCGGAAACGTCGCCGATCGGCTCGATTGCAGCCAGATGACCGACACCGACATCGATCGGCTGTCGGCGGCGACGACGAGCACCTCGTGCGCCCTGCTCGAGGACGCGCTCCCGATCGACGGCGATCCGCAGTCGGCGACGTGCCGCCTGATGAACGTCGGGTGCATCGGCTCGGTGACGCCGGCCCCCACGCGCGGCGCGACGAAGTACCCGATCGTGCTGGTGAACGGCATCGATTCATCGCCGCTCTTTCGCTACAGCGATCGCATCGTCCGGATGATGAAGGACGTGGGCGGCCACAAGGTGTTTTTGGCCACGCTCCCCGCCTACGAGACACCGCAGACGCGCGCGCCGCTTCTCTTGCAGCGCATCCTCGACGTGCGCCGCCAGACCGGGGCCGCGAAGGTGAACCTCGTCTGCCACTCGCTCGGCGGTCTCGACTGCCGGTACCTCGTGAGCCCCGCGGGCCTCGTGGCCGACACCGGCGTCGACGCGGCGTCCTCCGTGGCGTCGATCACGACCGTGGCGACGGCGCACCGCGGGACGCGCGTGGCCGACGTGCTCCTCGATCTGACGCCGGACGGCGACCGCGGCAAGATCGTGAACGACTTCGCGTCGCTCGTCGGCGACTGGTTCAGTGACAAGGCGCTCCGCGAGGACGCGCACCTGCGCGACGCGATCCGCGCGCTGACGACGTCGCAGGCCGCGTCGTTCAACGCCGAGATCGTCGACGCCGCTAGCGTCTACTACCAGTCCTGGGCCGGCTACAGCCGCCCGCTCGGCCAGTCGACGCCCGAGCACGACGCGCGCCTCCGCGAGCTCTGCGCGCCCGTGGACAAGGAGGACGGCGACGGTCTCCCCGGCTTCGGCACCGCCGACTACATGGCGCTGCCGCTCGTGCCGTTCGCCGACGTCATCGGCAAAGAAGATCCGAGGACGACGATGCCCAACGACGGGCTCACCGGCGTTGCGTCGACGCGCTGGGGCAAGTTCCGCGGCTGCGTGCCGGCCGATCACATGGAGCAGCTCGGGCAGCGGAGCATCCCCGACGTCAACGTGCGCACTGGCTTCGACGTCGCCCGTTTCTACGCCAACGTCGCCGGCGATCTCCGCGCGAGGGGGTTCTGATGCGACGCCTCGCCGTCCTCCTCGCGCCCGCGTTCATGCTCGTCGGCGCGTGGGGCTGCATCCACGAGCCCGCCCCCACCGGAGACGACTGCGCGCAGGCGCGGGCCGTCTTCACCAGGTGCGGCGTCTCACTCCCGATCCTCGAGGGGGCCGCGTGCACCGGCATGCAGCGCGTCGTCGCCCGGTGCGTCGCGCACCACGCCACCAGCTGCGACGATCTCTCGACGCTCCTCGGTCGCCTCGACGCGTGCGCCGCCGACGAGCTCGACGGCGGCGAGCTCGCCCCCCTCGCCGATCTCCCGCTCCCCCCGCCCGCCGACGCCGGCGCCGACACCGCCCTGGAGGCCGCGCTCGCGCCGATCGACGCGGCCTCGAGCTTCGACTCCGCCCTCCCCGACGCAACCCCTGACGCCGCCGACGCGCGCGGGCGGGACTGATCCATGATCGCAAACGGTGCCACGATGACTCTTTTCGAAAGAATCGGACGCGCGATCGGCCAGGCCGTCGTCCAGCGCAAGCTCGCGACGGTCCTCACGAGCTTGCTTGTTTTCGCCCTCTTCGCGGCAGGCATCGCGCGCGCGCGCTTCTCGACCGATTACCGAGTCTTCTTTTCAAAGGAAGATCCTGGCCTCGCGGCGTTCGAGAAGCTCGAGGCGGCGTTCACGAAGACGGACAACGTGCTCTTCGTCGTCCACGCCAAGGAGGGTACCGTCTTCACGCCGCGCGTGCTCGAGGCGACGCAGGCGCTGACGGCGGCGGCGTGGAAGATCCCGTTCGGCACGCGCGTCGACTCGCTCACGAACTTCCCCTACGCGCGCGTGGAGGACGGCGACATCGCGCAGACCGATCTCGTCGATCGCGCCGCCTCCACGCTCGACGGCGCGGCGATCGCGCATGTGCACGACGTCGCCATGGCCGAGCCGCTCCTCGCCGGCAGCCTGGTGAGCCGCGACGGGCGGACGACCGCGGTGAACGTGACCTTGCGGCTGCCCGGCAAGGATCCGGAGGAGGTGACCGCATCGGTCGCCGCAGCGCGCGCGCTCGTCAAGAGCGTGGGCGAGGCCTACCCGGAGATCGAGCTCCGCGCGTCCGGCATGGCGCTAATGAACCACGCGTTCATGGAGACCGCGGTGAAGGATCTCGGGGTGATGCTCCCGATCATGGTGGCGGTCATCCTGCTGGCCATGTGCCTCCTCCTCCGCAGCGCGCTCTCCACGCTCGCGGTCGCTGCGGTCCTCGCAATTTCGGCCATCATGTCGCTCGCCCTCGCCGGCTGGCTCCGTTACCCGCTCACGCCGCCGGCCATCGCCGCGCCGATGATCGTGCTCACGGTCGCCGTGGCGGACGGCGTCCACGTGGTCCTCGCGACGATCGCCGCGATGCGGGCGGGGATGAAGAAGGACGAGGCGATTGTCCACTCGCTCTCCGAAAACCTCGAGGCCATCACCTACACCTGGCTCACCACCGTCGTTGGCTTCGTGTGCCTCAACTACTCGGAGGCGCCGCCGGTGCGCCACCTCGCGAACATGACGTGCCTGGGCGTCACCGCGGCGTTCCTGTTCTCGTTCACGCTGCTCCCCGCGCTCCTCGGCATGCTGCCCATCCGGGTGCGCGCGGCGGCGGCGGCGACGACCGGAGCCGACGTCTTCCGCAAGCTGACCGACCTCGTCATTCGCCGCCGCGGCACCGTCCTGCTCGTGTGCGCGGGGCTGACCGGGGCCGCGGGCTTCTTCGCGTCGCGCCTCGAGACGAACGACCAGTTCGTCGCGTACTTCGACCAGTCGGTGCCGTTCCGCCGCGACGTCGACTTCACGATGAAGCACCTGTCCGGCATCTACCGGCTCGAATTCCAGGTCCCGAGCGGCGAGCCCACCGGCGTGAACGAGCCCGCGTACCTCGCGCGCCTGGGCGACTTCGCCGACTGGCTCCGCGCGCAGCCCGAGGTCGACCACGTCTACAGCCTGACCGACATCGTCAAGCGGGTGAACCAGGTCGTCCACGACGACGACGCCGCGTACTACCGCACTCCGGATTCGCGCGACGCGGCGGCGCAGGCTCTCCTCCTCTACGAGATGAGCCTGCCCGCGGGCCTCGATCTCACCGATCGCATCAACGTCGACAAGTCCGCCACGCGCGTGACCGTCACGGTGAAGGACATGTCGACGAAGAAGCTCACCCTTTTCGCGCAGCGCGCCGAGGGTTGGCTCCGCACGAACGCCCCGCGCACGATGTGGGCCGAGGCCACCGGGCCCGTCGTCATCTTCTCGCAGCTGTCCGATCGCAACGCCAAGAGCATGGTGCAGGGCGACTTCGTGTCGCTGGCGCTCATCTCGCTCTGCATGATCATCGTGCTCCGCAGCCTGCGCCTGGGCCTCCTCAGCGTAGTGCCCAACGTCGTGCCGATCGTGATCGGCTACGGCCTGTGGCGCCTGACGGTCGGCCAGATGAACATCGTCGCGTCGGTGGCCGGGAGCATCAGCCTCGGCATCATCGTCGACGACACGATCCACTTCTTGACCAAGTACCAGGCGATGCGCCGCAAGCACGGCACCAGCGAGGAAGACGCGATGCGCGCGACGCTCGCGCACGTGGGACCGGCGATGCTGTCGACGAGCGTGATCCTCGTGCTCGGCTTCGGCGTGCTCACGCTCTCGTCGTTCCAGATGACGAGCTACCTCGGGTGGCTCAGCGTGATCATCGTCGGCGTGGCCCCGCTGGCCGACATGGTGCTGGCGCCGGCGCTCGTCCTGGTGTTCGGCGCAGGCAAGGTGAAGGCACTGAGCGCGACGGAGCGCGAGAGCGATCCGCGCGTCGATTTGGCGCAGTTCGAAACGACCATGAGCAGAGGTGTGTCATGAACAAGGCGACGTTGACGGTCTCGATGTTGGCAGTGCTCTCGTCTCTCGCGTTCGCGGGCGCGGCGAGCGGCAAGACGGCGGAGGAAATCGAGGCGACCGGCACGCCGGAGCAGAAGGGGCAGGGCGTCGCCCGTGAGCTCGCCGCGCGCAACACCGGCTTCAAGGACCTAGGCGGCGATGTCGAGATGACGCTCAAGGATCCGTCGGGCGGCGAGGCGAAGCGCCGCTTCAACCTCAAGGTCCTCGAGAAGGCAGACCCCGAAAGCGGCGACTTCTCGCTCATCGTGTTCGACGCGCCGGCAGACGTGAAGGGCACCGCCGTCCTGTCGCACGCCAAGCCCGGCGACGAGGACGAGCAGTGGCTCTACCTCCCTTCGGCGCGCCGCGTGAAGCGCATCTCGTCGTCGAACCGCACCGGCGCCTTCGTCGGGAGCGAGTTCTCGTTCGAGGATCTCACCGGCAACGACGGCCGCAAGTACACCTGGAAGCTCGCCGGCAAGTCGGCGTGCGGCGCGGCGACGTGCTTCGATCTCGAGGCGACGCCCAAAGACCCCCAATCGGCGTACTCTCGCCGGGTGCTGCACGTCGATGCCCAGGAGTTCCGGATCCAGTCGATCGAGTTCTTCGATCGCAAGGCGACGAAGCTGAAGACGCTGACGTACGACAACTACAAGAAGTTGAACGGCCGCTTCTGGCGCGCGCACACGTGGTCGATGCAGAACCACCAGTCGGGCAAGAGCACCGTCGTCTCGTTCTCGTCGATGCGTCTCGGCAACGGGTACACGGCGAGCGACTTCTCGACGGGCAAGCTCGGCGGCTGATCGCGCCGCGCCTCGTCGTTCCCATGCCTTGCCGCAGCCCGCTCGTCCCGCTCGCCCGGCTTGCCGCCAAGGCCGGGCTCGCCGCGCTCCTCTGCGGCGCCAGCGGGTGCGCGGGACCGAACGTCGAGGCGAGCGGGAGCGTCGCGGCCGACGGTCGGTTCTTCTTCTTCGCGCCGAAGTACGCGGGGCAGGAGCGAGGCAACGGCGTCTCGCTCGTCGCCGAGCCGCAGCTGCAGGCGAAGACGGAGGACGGTGAGCACACGCTCACGCTCCGCCCTTTCTACCGCCTCGATCCGACCGACGAGAAGCGCTCGCACGCCGACGTGCGCCAGGCGAGCTACCGGCTCTCGCTCGAGCACTTCGAGGCGGGCGCCGGCGCGGGGACGTTCACGTGGGGCGTGCTCGAGTCGCACCGCCCGACCGACGTGATGAACCAGACCGACTTCGTCGAGGCCGTCGATGGCTCGGCGAAGCTCGGGCAGCCGTACGGGGAAATAGGCTGGATCGGCGAGTCGACGGCGTTTCGGGTGTACTACCTGCCGTACTTCCGCGAGCGCACCTTCCAGGGCGTGCGTGGGCGCCCACGCTTTCCGAGCGCGATCGACACGGACAACGCGCTCTTCGCCACCAAGAACCGCCAGTGGGAGCCGAGCGCGGCCGGCCGATTCACGTGGAACGCGGGCGATCTCGACCTCGGCGTCGGGGTCTTCACGGGCCTGGGTCGCGAGCCCGCCTTCGTCGCCGAGCTCACGACCGGGCAGGTGGCGCCGCGCTACGACCGCACCCACCAGGCGTCCATCGACGCGCAGTACACGCTCGGCGCGTTCACCTTCAAAGCCGAGGGCTTCGCGCGCCTGTGGTCGAGTCGCCTGCGCGCGACCGGCGGTGGCGGGGCAGGTGTAGATTACACGCTCTTCAAGCTGGTCGGTGAGGCGGACCTCTCCTTTGCCGCCGAGTACCTCGTGGACTGGCGCCCCGCCGATGCGCCGATCACGTTCTTCGACCACGACGCGTTCGG
Source organism: Myxococcales bacterium (assembly GCA_025359105.1). Classification (GTDB taxonomy): domain Bacteria; phylum Myxococcota_A; class Polyangia; order Polyangiales; family Polyangiaceae; genus JANYHK01. The sequence goes on from JANYHK010000039.1 coordinate 43,919, forward strand.
CGGCATGCGCCTCGCGATCAACGACACGGCGAGCACCGAGATCACGGCCGGCGCCGTCGTCGACGTGCTCGACGGCGCGACGTTCGGCCGCGCGCAGGCGAGCCGCCGCATCGGCGAGCACTGGCGGGTATCGGTGGGCGGGAGTTTGTTCCTCGGGCCAAGCGAAAAGCTCGAGGGCTCGTTCCGCCGCGACGACTACGCGCAGGGGCGGATCGCGTACTTCTTCTGAGTGACGGGCGGCGCGGTCCTAGGTATCGGAGAGCGCCTCGCGCACCGCGCGGACGACGCCTTCGCGGACCCTTGCGAGCACCGCCTCGCCGTTGCAGAGGAGGAACAAGGGCTCGGAAATCGCCCAACCTTGCACGCTGATCTCGACGATGCTGCCCGCCTGCACGAGCTTCCTCGCCGCGACGTGCGGCCCGAAGACGAGGTACTCACCCGTCGCCGCGAGATCGAGCGCCGTGCGGATCGTCTGCGCCTCGTGCCCGACGACGCGCTCGGCGACGGGGATGGGGCAGTCGTCGGTGATCGGTGCGAGGCGGTTTCCGGTCGCGGCGGGCGCGACCCACGGCACCTCGCGGAGCTTCTCGAGCGTCGTGGGCAGTGGCGCGAGGCGCCTGGCGAGCGAAGGGGAGCCGAAGAGCGATTTGTGGAGGAAGCCGACCTGATCGCTCGTCCACGTCGACGGGCGGCTGGTGACGTCGCCGGGGACGAGCGCGACGTCGAACGAGTTCTCGGTGATGTACGCGCGAATGAGCGGCGGCGACAGCTCGAGCGCGCGCACGCGCAGGCGCGGATGCGAATGGGCGATGGAGGGCAGGAGCGCCTCGAGGAGGTACGACGGACCGGCTACCGTAAGCTCGATCTTCTTGTCGCCGGTGGCCGTCGGCGCGGGCCTCCGGGTCGCCTCGATTGAAGCGATCGCGGCGGCGACGTGCCCGGCGACGTGCACTCCGGCGTCGTTGAGGCTCACCCCCTTGGTGCCGCGCACGAAGAGCTTCGCGTCGCAGTGCCGCTCGACCCGCGAGATCGATTTGCTGACCTGCGACGGCGTCACGCGCAGCTCCCGCGCGGCGCCGGTGATCGAGCGCGTCCGCTGGACCGCGAGGAAGGTCACGAGATCGGCGATGCGCAGATCCAAGGGCGCCATGCGCTCCCCTTGTACGCATTGCCGGGCGGACGCGGCAAGCGCTCGTTTCGCCCTCCGTGTCGGCGCCGTAGAGCCCCCGAAGGCGATGCAAGTGCTTGACAAAAGCGGCCCCGCTCGACGATTGTTCCCGCCGCTATCCGCCCAGGTAGCTCAGTTGGTAGAGCAGGGGATTGAAAATCCCCGTGTCGGCGGTTCGATTCCGTCCCTGGGCACGAATTCTGGGGCAATCCCTGGGGTAAACGCCTCCGACGGCACGGCGGCGAGGGCGCTCTCGGCCAGGGGCTCCGGCGCCTCGACGGCTTGGTCGGCCGGCGGCGTCCGCAGCTCAGGGATGGCCACGTCGAGGGGCAGCAACGGCCCGAGGCCGATCTCCCCCCACTGCCGCGCGGCGCGGCGGTACCGGTTGATCATCACGCTCGACTTGTGGCCGGTGCGGTCGCTCACCCACGCCTCGGTCTTGCCCGTCGCGAGGCTCACCGTGACGAAGGTGGCGCGAAGGTCGTGAACGCGAATCGGGAGCCGGGTTGCGCTGCGCTCGAAGAGCTGCGGCCGCGTGAGCTTCGCGGTGTGCGCGTCGTCGCGGAGCTGCCCGGCGAGGTGGTACGCGCCGCCGCCGTCGGGGAACACGAGCTCGCCGGCCTCGGGCTCCCCCTGCAGCACGTGCCACGCGGCCAGCGCGCGCGCGACGGCGGCGTCGAGTGCCCACGCGCGCGGGTCGTCGGTCTTGTTCTTGTCGAGCGAAATGATCCCTCGCGTGAGATCGAGGTCGCGCCAGCGGAGCGCGGCGAGCTCTCCGCGGCGCAGGCCTTCGCGCGCGAGCACCCCGAAGAAGAGCCGGCGGTGAAGCGGAACGCCCGGTGCGTCGTCGTCGCCCGCGCACGCGAGGAGCAACGCATCCTCGTCGGGGTAGAGGTACGTGAACGCCTTCGTCATCTTCACCTTGGGGAGCCAGCCTCGAGGAACCGGATTCTCCTTGAGGTGCCGCGCCGGGTAGACGGCGAAGCCGAGCAAGCGGCGGATGATCTGCGCGACGTGCCGACGCGTCGCGGACGCCATCGGGCGCCCCGTCGCCTTGAGCTCGTCGGGCAGCTCCGCCATCACGCGGTCGGCGTCGTCGAGCGTGACCTCCGTGATGAGCAGACCGCCGATCACCGGGTTGACGTACTTCGTGAGGCGGCGCGCGTCCTGCTCCGAGTCCTTGTCGGGCACGTGGTCGGGGTAGTCCTTGTGGAGCTTGCCGCTCGTCCACTCCTTCGCGAAGTCTTCGAAGGTCGGGACCTTCGCGTGCGCCGCGTCCTCCGCGTTGCCCGCGCAGAGCGTGTTGACCGCCGCCGCCACGGCTTCCCACGACCGACCCGCGCGCGCGAGCGCGGCTTGCTCGAGGAGCTTCTCGAGGTGGTCGACGAAGCCGGCGCGTCGCACGCGCATGGCGATCTCCGCCATCGCAGCGCAGCGCTCGCGCGCCTCCGACTCCGTCTTGCACGTTGGGAGCCGGAAGCCGGCGCGGTCGCGCCCCTTGATCGTGATCCGCGCCTCGAAGCCGTCGACGAGACGGCGAAGCTCACCAGTGGAGGGGCGGCCCATGGCTACTCCGCCGCCGCGTGCTTCTGGTCGTCGCGGTACTCACCCTCGAGCTCCTCGCGGACGGCTTCGGTGATCGCGAACGAAGAGTTCTTCTTCATGTCGACGCCTCCTGGTTTTCGCCATCGTGGCGGGAACCGCCGTCATCGAGCGCTGCGCGCAGGCGCTCCTCGATGCGTTCAAGCGTCGTCGCGATGGCAGTGTAGTCGCGCGAGCGCGCCGCGTCGGAGCACACCTCGATCTCCTGGCAGCACGCCTCGATTTCGTCGGCGATCCAAACCGGAACGTTTCGCTCGTCGCCGCCGTGCGCCTTGTGCATCTTGGCCGCCTCGCGCGTGACGAGTCCGGCGAAGACGTCGGCCTCCTCCGCCGTCGTCTTCGTGTGCTTTCTCGTCTTCGCTGCTACCTTCTTCATGTTCTCTCTCCTGCTCGGTGATGGGGACACAAGGCCGGCATCGCGTTGACGCGCGACGTCGGCCGCTTTCGTTTTTTTTAGGCTGCAAGCCAGTCCGCAGGCACGATGCCAAACTCCGACTGGTAGCCGGGCAAATCTCGGAACAACGGACACCCGCCGCGCCAGATCAGCCCAGCGTCGTAGAGGCCGAGCGGCGTGCCGTCGACGCGAGCGCGAAATACGCGCACGTCATTCGCACATGCGCCGCGGAGCCGCTGGTGCGCTCTCGAGAGGCGCACCGGCGCGTGCAACACGTTCAGGAGTCGAGCGCCGGCGGCAGCGAACCGCCGAATAGAGCTCTTCTCGAGAGCGCTCGCGGTCCGCTCGTCGTCGGACGTGTACAGCGTCATCGCGGCAGGGAGGAAGCCGTCCTGCAAAAGAAGCTCCTCCCACAAGCGCAGCCGGTTGCCGCCGGTGTTGTTCCTCGCGCCACGCGCGTGCTGGAGCAACCGATGCTCGAGCGTCGCCGTGCATCCCACGTAGCGCGGCTCCAGGTCGCGCGGGTCAGAGAGGATGTAGACGCACCACATCAGCGCTTCCCTTTCTTCGGGCGCCCTGTCCGCGCCTTCGTCTCCGGCGGCGGCGTATCCCCAAACCGCGCCGCGTACGCGCTGTTCACCATGCCGCGGATGAGACGGCCGACGGACTCGTCCGCCGCGATGGCCATCGCTCGAGCGCGTGCGATCTCGTCCGCGCTCATCTTCACGGTCAACGTTTTGTTGCGATCCATGTCCTACCTCTTACGCACGGAGTGACACGTGTCGAGCCCGATGGGTGCCCGGTGGCGCTCACGAACCACCTTGTTTCAGGCTGAAAAGTGTTAACTTTTAAACACCTGACGCGTATCCCACCTTTCTTTCGGTGGGCGCGTCGATTTGCTTAGTCCTCGGGGTCCGTGCGTCCGCTCGCGTCGACCTTCGGGGGTGCGTCGTTCTTCAAGACGACGACGAGCCCGCGCGTCATCGCGTCGAGCATCGCCTTGTTGGAGGTCCTGAGCTCGGCGAGGTGCTCCTGCATCTGAGCCTGCATCTCCTGGTCCTTCAGGTACTGTGCCGCGTACTTTTTTCCGGACGCGTCGGTTGGCGAGGTCGGCGCCTCCGCGATCCACTTCCTGACGGTCTCGTCGTTCTGCGTGTTCACCTTTGAACCGAAGCCGAGGTCCCGTCGCTCGTCGGCGACGCGCTTCGCCATCGCGTCGGTCGCCGTCGCGAGCGCGGCCTCCGTCTCGTCGCCCTGCTTCGCCTGGGCCTCGGTGATCTTTGT
>JANYHK010000093.1 GCA_025359105.1 Myxococcales bacterium
CCCGACGCGCACTTGTCGTGCGAGCAGTTGCCCGGGGGCGGCGGGGGCGGGGGCGGCGGGGGCGGCGGCTGCGCGTCGGTCCCACCGTCGGTCGGCGGGGGCGGGGGCGGCGGGGGCGGCGGGGGCGGCGGGGGCGGCGTGCCGTTCGTCAGGATGCAGTCGTTCACCTTGTTGGAGAACTGCTTCTGGACCGTCCACCCCGCGACGACGCCCTGCTGGCCGTTGCAGATGTCACCGATTTCGCCGTTCGTCGGGTCGTACCAGGCCAGCGGCGGGCCGATGACCGTTGCGAGGCCTACGGCCGCGTCGGTCACTGCCTCGACCAGCTCGTGTGAGGCGACCGACGTCTGGTTCTGCAGCTTCGAGCCGCCACCGCAGCCGCCCGCGCATCCGCCGCTCAGGTCGGGCATGACGCCGTAGTAGGCGTTCTTGCCGTTCAGCGTGAAGGTGCCGTGGTACGCGCAGAACTGCACGCACGACGTCGACGTGCCCATTTTGATGCTGACCCCGGCCGGGAAGTGCATCATGTAGAGGTTGTTTGCGTCGTTCGCCGGCAGCTTGCCGGCGTTGATCAGCTTGGTGATCTCGGCCTGGATCTGCGCGTCGGTGATGGTGCTGCCCGCGGGGGGCGTCGTGTCGACCACCGCGCCGCCGAAGGTGCCGCGGCCGATCGTCTGGGTCGGGGTGTTGTACTCGTTCAGCCAGTCGAAGTAGGCGCTGTTGGTGATGTCCCCGTAGAACGTGTTGAGGCTGGACTGGTCGGGGACGCTCGCGCCCCAGTAGACCGCGTAGACCTTGACTGCGCCGAGGACCGGCCCGCCGTTGTAGACGAGCTTGGCGCCCGCCGGGGCCGAGAACAGCTTCGGCGAGTCGGTGCTGCCGGAGTGCATCGGCATCATGTGCGCGCCGCCGCCTCGCGGCATCGCGGCACCGAACGCCTGTTCGGAGGAGTCGCCCGTCGACTCGCTTTGGCCCGCCGAACACGCGGCGAGAACAGAGCCCAGAGCAGCAATACCCGTAAAGCACAGCGCAATTCTGCGTGCCATGAATCCTCCCAGACTGTTTTTGAAGCAGTCGGCGTTAGCTCCGGCGTGGTCCGACAAGAGAACCGGGGACACTCGCTCCGACTGTGGGTCGCTCAGCTTCGAGCCGCGACCTGTATCCCCCTCCACGTACGTTCGCGCAATCCGCATTTCACCTCGCGCTTTCACTTTGGTGCGAGCACGTCGGTGAGCATCGGTGCGTTGGTGACGTAGACCTTCGAACACTCTTCCAGCGCATCGGGAAAACGAGGAGTTGGGCTGCAAAACACACCGCTGCTGTACGGGCTCCAACGACGCGCCCGCCGAGTGTGCGACGCGGCCCGCTATGTGTAGATTGCACTCAAAAATTGGGAGGGGTGCGCTCCGCTGCGGCGGCTACTGGGTTCGCCGCGTCAACGCGTGTGCGCGTTTCGGCGGGCGGCGGCAGGGCCTGCGGGGGGGCGCAGGCCCTGCGCGGCGGGGGCGTCGTCCGGGGTCGCCAATTGCGCGTCCCTACGCGTGTTCGTTCGCGGCCTGGGGCGGGTACGCGCGATGCAGTCATGGGATTTGCCATGAAGTGCATCCTCACCGCCACGATCGCCGCCTCCGCCCTCGTCGTCCTTGCCGCGTGCGCCCCTCCTGCGCGCGCGCCCAGCGCGCCGCCTCCGCCGGCGACGATGACCTCCGCTAAGCTGCCCGAGCCGGTGCTCACCGATCCGCAGACGATGGCGCAGGACGCCGACGCCGTGTGCGATCTCGTCATGGAGCCCGCGCAGGTCGTGCCGCGGCCCGCCGACGAGCCCGACTACCACGCGCAGGCCGTCGCCAACGCGAACCAGGTGCTCGCCGCGATGAACGACGATCTTCTCGCTTGCTACAAGAAGCGGGTCGCGGTGGCGCCGCAAGCGCACGCATTCCTGACGACCGACATCGTCATCGGGCCCGACGGCCATGTGCTCCGCGTCGAGACGACCGGCGGCGCGCTCCTGGGCGAGGCGTCGCTCGGGTGCATCGTCCACCGCATCGAGAAGGCAACGTTCGCGGCCCCGCACGGTGGCGGCACCATGCGCGTGCACGTTCCGTTCAACCTCCGCAAGGTGCAAGCCGGCGAGTCGCCGTAGGACTCGGCGCGCTAGCGAGACGCGGGTGCGAAGGCGCGGCGCAGTTGGGAGATCATGTCCTCGAGCGGCGGCCGCGCCGCGCGGATGACTCCCCACGTGTGCAGGAAGCCGTGGAAAAGCGAGCCGTAGCAGCGCTCCTCGCAGGCGACGCCGGCGCCCGTGAGCTTCTTCGCATAGGCCTGGCCCTCGTCGCGTAGCGGGTCGAAGCCGGCGGTAACGACGAACGCCGGCGGTAGCTTCGCGTGCGACGCGGCGAACAGCGGAGACGCACGCGGCGTCGTGCGCATGGAACGGTCCGGGACGTAGTGGCCCAAAAACCAGTCCATCGTCTCGCGCTCGAGGAAGAATCCCTGGCCGAGGCTCTCGATGGACGGCAAGGACATCGTCATGTCGGTGCCCGGGTAGATGAGGAGCTGGAAGCATGGGCGCACCGCGTCGTCGCGCGTGTCGAGGCACACGACGGCCGAGAGGTTGCCGCCGGCGCTGTCGCCGCCCACGGCGACGCGCGAGGGATCGATGCCGTAGCGCGCAGCGTTCGTCGCGATCGCGCGGAACGCGGCGGTCGCGTCGTCGACGGCGGCAGGGAAGGGGTGCTCGGGGGCGAGGCGGTAGTCGACGGAGATGACCACGCAGCCCGCTCCTTCGGCGAAGGCGCGGCAAGGGGCATCGTGAGAGTCGAGCGAGCCGAGCACCCATCCGCCGCCGTGGAAGTAAACGAGGCACGGCGCGTTGGGCGACGCGCCGTAGGGGCGGTACAGGCGCGCGCGCAGCGGGCCGGCCGCGCCGTTCACCTCGATGTCCTCCACCCGGGCGTGCGGCGGCGGGTCGGGCGTGAGGACGCGGGAGCTCGCGTCGAGCTCGCGTCGCGCGCTGCGGAGCGACAGTTCGTTCGAGTTTTTCACCTTGGCCATGCGCGCGAGCGCAAGCATCAGCTGCACTTGAGGGTCCAGGGTGTTGCCGTCCTTCACGATGGGCTTCCCCACGAGCTTCGAGACGACGGCCGGGGGGAGCGAGAGCACGGACGTCGCCAGGAGGCGCCGCGCCGCGAAGGTGAGCTCGTGACGCTTCATGCGGCGTGAGACGGTAGCAGAGTTGATCTACAGTCGTGACCCCTTGGCCGGTCCCGACTTCTTCCCCCCGCCCCCGCGCGGCCTCAAAGGGCGTGCGGCGGAGCTCACGACCCTGGCGCGCACCCTCGACGAGACGCGTCCCGCGCGCCTGGCGCTCGTCGGCTCCGGCGGCAGCGGCAAGTCGATGCTCGCGGCGGCGCTCGGCCACCGCGTTGCGCGCGGCTTCGGCGGCCGCATCCACTGGTTTCGTGTGGGCGCGTGGGATTACCAGACGCTCGCCGAGATGCTCGCCCTGCGCTTCGGCACGCCGCGCGCGCGCGGACTGCTCGTGCCGCGCCTCGTTGATTTCCTGGGCCGTGAGGAGCGCCTCTTGGTGCTCGACAACCACGAGGACGATCGCGCGATGGCGCGACTCCTCGAGGCCCTGTCGGGCACGCGTGCGAGCTTCGTCATCACCGCGCGCCGCTGCCTGTTGTCAGGGGTGCTCATCTTTCCGGTGACTGCGCCTCGCGTGACGTCGGGCCGCGCGGCCTTCCCGCGCGTCGCGCCGCTGACGCGTGCGCTGAGGTGGAACCCACTGGCGCTGGACATCGCCGACGCGATCGTCCAGTCGGGCGCCGCCACGGTGCCCGCGCTGGCGCGGTTTCTCGACCTAGGCGGCGTCGCCCGCGTGACCGCGATCGCGCACGAGGACGATCTCCCCGAGGTGGCGCTTCTCGTCGCGTGGGCGTGGCCCCGCCTCTCCCCTGCCAGTCGCCGGATCCTCGGCGCGCTGTCGCACCTCGAGGGGGATCACGCCGATCTGGCGTCGCTCGCGCGCCTCGCCGACGTGCGCGGCGACGCCGAGCTCGCACTCGCCCCGCTCGCGCGCTGGCACCTCGTGCAGGAGCCGATGCGCGGTCGCTACGCGGTTCACGCGGTCGTTCGTCACGCCGCCCTGAAGCGCACAACGTTCGACCCGGCGCGCGCGTTCGAGCACTACGTCGCGCTCCTCGAGCGGGACCCCGCGCGCCTCGCCTGGGAGCAGACCCACCTCTTCTCGGCGATGGACCACGCCCACAAGACCGGCGACATGGCCGGTATGCTCCGGGTCGAGCGGCTCCTCGGCCAGCTCGACCCGCGAGCTTGATCCTCTGCTTCTTCCGCTTCTTCCGCTTCTTCTACTTCTTCGACATCGCGCTGAGGCCGCCGATGTAGTCCATCTTGCCGAGGTCCACGCCGTTGTGGCGCAGGATCGCGTACGCGGTGGTCACGTGGAAGTAGAAGTTCGGCTGCGCCATCTCGTAGAGGTACTGCGCGCCGGTGAGGACGACGCCTTCGAGGAACGGCAGCTCGATTTTCTGGGTCTCGGCGTTCTTGAAATCAGCGGGGCCGAACTCGTTCAGGTAGGCGACCACGGCGTGGATGCGGGCGTGGAGCTCCTCGACCGTCTGCTCCTTGTCCTCGTGCTTCGGGGCGACCTTACCGCTGAGGCGGGCGGCGGCGAACTTCGCCGCGTCACACGCCGACTGCACCTGACGAACCAGCGGGTACATGTCCGGCGCGAGGCGGATCGTGACGAGGACGTTCGGGTCGAACGCCTTCTTCTTGGCATGCTCGACGCCCTTGTCGATCCACTTGTCGAGGTTCAGAAGCATCTTCTTCATCTGCGGAATCGCGTCGTACAGGGACATGCAGGCTCCTTTTCGTCTCGGAACGAATGCGTAACGCACGCGCCCCTCCTCCGCCAGGCGTGTAGAATCTGGTCGTGCGCGTTTTTGGAAAATTTTTCGCTCCGGCCATGGTTGGGCTGTCCGCGCTCGTGCCCGTGCTCGGCTGCGACAGCCAGGGCTCGATCCCGCTCGCCCTCGAGGTGAAAGATGGCGCCGCCAGCGGCGTGAGCGGCAGGGGGAACGAGATCGAGATCGTCGTGAAGACGAGCCCCGGCGTCGACCTCACGTACGCCGGCCAGACCAAGAGCACGGGCGACAGAGCGACCGAGTCGTTCACCGTCCCGAAGAGCGGCCTCAAGCTCGGGAAAAACCTGTTCATGGTGGCGGCCTTCAAGGGTGGTCTCCTGAGCAAGCAGTCGGCCACCGCGAGCGCCGAGTGGGACGCGACACCGAAGGGTCTCCTTCGAATCTTCGCCGCGGGCGGGGACACCGAGGCCACGCTCTCGTGCAGCGGGACGTTGTGCGGCACCCCTGCGTTCAAGGCGACGAAGAGCGGGAAGCTGCCGATCGAGATCGAGAGCGCCCTCGAGGCCCAGATCACGGTCGAGGGGCAAAAGACGCCCGCGTCTCCGGGCAAGCGCGGCAAGCTCGACGTCGATCTGCTCGCGAAGCTCCCGAAGACGATGGTCGGCCAGACCGAGCGCGTGGCGCTGGCCCTCTCGATGGAGGCGGGCGGCGCCAAGGCGGAGGACACCCTCGACCTCGCCGGGCCGCTCCTCGCCGATCTCGGGGCCGCCGAGCTCGCCAAGGTCGACCACGGCCCGGTCGCGTTCGCGGGTGACGCGCCCGGCGGCGAGCCGCGCATGCTCGTCGCCGTTGGTGTCCCAGGCACCAAGCTCGTCGTCGTCGGCAAGGCGGGGACGTTCGCCGACGTGGACCTCGTCGCCGTCGCCAAGCCCGTCGAGCGTTTCTTCGGCTGCGGCAAGACGGACGCGGCGGGGATCATCTATACGGACCTCGACGTCACCGTCTTCGATCGCCGCACGGCCAAGCAGGTCGGCACGCGCAAGCTCCGCGCCGATCGCGTCGCGTGCCCGCCCACGCAGACGGCAGGTCAGCTCCGCGGCGCCGTGCGCGAGGACGACATCAAGCGCGTGCTCGGCGAGCTGCTGAAGAAGTAGGTCGTCGGCGCACCGGGTGCGCTTGTAGGGCAGATCTCCGTCCGTCGTGACGCCCGCGGCGACGGTGCCCGCGCTCTACGGACGAAGCGACTGGCGACGGCGACCATTTCGAATAGAGTGTTTACTCTAATGCGTTGAGGCAGCCCGAGAGGTCGATTCATGAAGTACGTGCCGCTGGCTTCGACCGTGCTCCTCTCCCTTGCCTGCGGGGGCGCCCGGACCGGCCTCGAGGTGGACCCGCCCGCCGAGACGCCCCCCGCCGACGTCGACGCGGGGAGGCAGGTGGTCGTCGACTCTGGGACGAAGCCCGTCGCCGAGGCGTCGACTGCGCTCCCTTCGTCCTGCGGTGCAGTCGAGTTCGCGTACGGCCATGGGCTTGTCGGAAACCCGTCGCAACGAGAGCCGATGCACCTCGCCGCGACGTCGGCCTTCCGCGCCGCGTTCTACCGCGAGAGGGTGGACACCTCCGCGTGCATCACCCGCGTGGGGGCCTGCGAGGTGGCGACGTGCGAGCGTGAGCCGTCCCGCGCCTCCCTCGAATCGGCGGGCGATCTCTACCCGCCCGGTTCAGGCGCGCCCGCGTCGCAACCGGACAGCAACGGTCTTTATTGGGGTTGGGGCTACAGTGAGGATTGCCAGACGCAGGACCTGGGCCCCTGCTTGCGGGGGCCGGCTGACTTTCGCGCCACGGGAACCCCCGGCGGCATCCCGCCCTTCGTTGGAAGCGTGCCGGTGCCGCGCCAGGTGACGATAACGGCCCCCTCGCTGAACCGCGCCACCTCGGACAACCCCAATCCCACGCCAGCGGACCCCTTCGAACCGCCGGCATTTCCGCGCGGCGCCTCGCTCGAGTTCACCTGGACCAACGGCGCCGGCGCCGAGTTCGTCGTCGTCCAGATGACGAGGGACCCGCTTCCGGCCAGAGTAAGGATCACCTGCACCTTTCCTGCCGCCGCGGGCAGAGGGGTCGTCCCTGCCGAGGCGCTCGGTCACCTTCCGGGGGCGTCCTCGATCGCGCCGATGGGCAACCTGGGTGCGTGGTCGTCGAACGAGAGGACCGTTCACGCGGGGGACTGCGACATCGACCTCACCGCGTCCGTCGCCGCGATCCTGCCCCGCGTGCCATTTCCCAGCGCGCTCACCGAGAGCCTATCGCACGAGCTGCGGATTCAGGAATTGCCCGTGTACTTCGAGTGACGACGACGCGATCCGTGGACAGCCTTTCACGTCGGGTGGCAGCTGCCGGCGGTGATTGGCGTGTTCATCTGCCAGCCGCCGGTGGTGATACGTGGATAATACATCATTCCGACGCCGCACATCTCGTCGGCGGTCCCCTCGCCGTACGTCACGGTGCGATCGGTCGTGTTGCTCCACGCGCAGCGCGTTCGGATGGTGTCGCCGGTTTGGATCGTCGAGCTCACCTTGGTCCACGGCTGCGTGTTGAAGTCCCAGGCCGCCACCGAGACGACGCTCGACGACGCGCCGACCTGGGGAATCAGCGTCGACGAGATCGTCTTGCCGAGCTTGTGCATGTGAGGCATCGCGGAGAAGACGGTGATGGGCAGCGGAAGGCCCTGCGGAAAACCGAAGTCGCAGGTGACGTCGGACGTGCCGTGCGCCGGGATGGTGATGTTCGACGTGCCGAAGGCCATGAGATCGGCGTCGGCGGGGCGCAGCTGGCTGGTGGTGCAGATGTCGACGCCGGTGGCGTCCTGCTCCCCGACGAGGGCGCGGAGGTTGTTGTAGTGGACCTGCACGACCAGGTGCACGGTGCCCTGCTCGGGCAAGCCCGCCTGCGCGGGGAGTTCGAGAGCTCCACCGCCCGGCGCCCATCCATAGAGGACGCGGCCGAGCCCCTGGCCGGTGAGGCTGCACGGCGTGGGGGTCGGGCTCGTTGACGTGCCCGATTCGAAGAGGGCGACGTGGTGCACGATCTTGCTGTTGTCGATGCTGGGCGAGAAGCCGATGAGGTGCTTCTTCTGCCCCATCGGCACGTCGACTCCGTAGCAGACGTAGACGTCCTGCGTGTCCGTCGGCATCGACCACTTCGTAGAGGGGCGAAGCTTGAGATCGGGTTGACAGCTCATCGGGGGGACCGTGGTGCCACCGCCGCCGTCACTGCCTCCGCCTCCGGCTGCGCCGCACGTCGCGGACGACACCGGGGCCCCCGCGCCGAGCCACGCGTCGAGTGGTGCGAGATCGGCGGCCGCGAGGCGCGCGTTCGGCGGAGGCGGCATCGCGGCGCCGTCGTCGTGGATGCGGCGTTGCGCCAGCTCGTACACCCGCTTCGAGGAGTCGCTCCTCGCAGCCGCGTGGAAATCCTCGACGGATGCGAGCGCCATCGGGGCACCGAACTGCGGAGAAGCGCCGTGGCATCCCCCGCAGTGCTGCGCAACGATCGCGGCGACGTCGCACGGCAAGCCGGTCATCTTCGCTGCGCCACCGTCGGATGTGCCCCCGGCGGCGCCCACCCCCGGACCCGGGGCGCCTGCGCCTGCCTTCGCGCCCGCCGCCGCGCCCTCCTCGCTCGACCCACACGAAAAGAGCAGCGCACACACGACAAAGAGCGCGAGGAACCTGGTCATGGGGCAGGTGCATCGCATTCGCCGTGCCACCGCGGAATCCTCGTCGAATCGACGCGTTAGGTGGCGCCCACGACCCGGTGAGACATCCCAGGTCCCACCAGGGACACGCGATGTCTCCTCAATCGGCGGTAAGGAACAGGACGGCTGCCGCGCCGAGGGAGATGAGCGCGACGCCGAGGGAGATGTCGGCGAAGAGGAACGAGCGCCGCGCGTCACTGACGGGGTCCGATGCGCAGAACCCCTTGCAGCCGTCGAGATCGGCGCGTTGGGAGAGACCGTGCAGGCCGAAATAGGCAGAGCCGCCGAGGCCGACGGCGCCGACACCGGCGAGCGGGTAGACGAGCCACGGCGGCTTGTGGGTGCGCGCTTCGTCGCGCTTGCGTGCCGCCGCCGGCGGGGGAGGGGGAGCGGCAAGAGGAGAGGCGCGTGCGGGGCCAAAGGCGACGACGATCTTGCGTCCCTTCTCCCCCTCGCGCATGACGGCGCGTTGCTCGACAGCGGGGGCCCCTTCGCGCACGAAGCGCAGCGTGTGCGGTCCGGGGTTCACGTCGATGGCGCGACCGTCCAGGCGGGTCGCCACGAGGTCGTCGTCGACGAAGACACGAACGTCGTTGACCTCGACGTCGTCCGTGCCGTGCGCTTCGACGACGACCGTGGGCATCTTTCGCTCGACGTCGTCGATCCACAGGATGCAGTCCTTCACGAGGACCTTGGAGCAAGGCTCGCGGCCGCAGACGAGGAACTTCGTCCGCGCCTCCCGAAGCGCGCCGGCCTGCTCCAGTTCCTGACCTTTCGTATACGCCTCGATGCACGCGGCTTGTGAGGGAGACTGCGCGCCCGCGGTCGCGGGGCCCATCGTCGCGAGAGCGGCGATTCGAGCAGCCGTCCCTATCGTACGCAGCGTGTGCCTCGTTCGCATCGCCTCGAATGGAGCTTACAAGCATTCGGGCTTGGGTCTGCGGATTCCCTTCGCGTCCAGACGGTACGGCGGATCGCAATCCTTCGTCGTTCGCGTCGTCGGGGGCCGCGTGGGGCGCTTCGGGGCTATCGCGGTGACGCCGGCGTCGACCTGCGGACCGGGCTGAGCGAGCGCCTCCGCGCTCGGGGATTCGCGCGTGGCCGACGTCGCCGCGATCTCGGCGGAGGGCGGCGCTGGGATGGCGGCTTCCGCGTTCGGATGGCGCAGTCGCACGAGACCCCACGAAGCGGCCGCGAGCGCTGCGACCGCGAGCGCGGCAGCCAGCGGCCAGGCGACGCGTCGTTTCGCCGGGGCGCTCGCGAGCAAGGGCGTCAGCGGACCGTTCTCGAGCTTCTCCAGCGCGGCGACGCGTCTCGCTCGCTCCGCGAGGGGTCGGGGCACGAGTCTTTCGATGCACGCCCGCACTTCGGCGGCCGTCGCGGGGCGCACCGCCGCGACGAGCGCGTCCACCATGTCGCTCGCCGTCGGGTAGCGGGCTTTTGGTTCGCGCGCGAGGCCCCGCATCACGACGGCGTCGAGCTCGGGCCCGATGCCGGCCGCCACCTCGCTCGGCGGACGTACGCGCTGCTCGAGCACCCGCGTCATGGTGCCGAGCTGTGTCTCCGCGAGGAAGAGGCGCTCCCCTGCGAGGCACTCCCAGAGGGAGACGGCGGACGCGTAGGTGTCCGTGCGTCGGTCGACCGCCTGCCCTCGGAGCTGCTCCGGGGACATGTACGACACCTTCCCTTTGATCTGCCCGTCGTTCGTCGTGTGCATGCGGCCGACGGCCTTCGCGACGCCGAAGTCGAGCACGCGGGCGATGCCGTCGGAGCCCACGATGATGTTGGTCGGCGAGACGTCGCGGTGCACCACGTGGAGGGGCTGCCCGTCTTCGCCCACCGCTTCGTGCGCTGCGTGGAGTCCGTTCAGGACGTCGCTGAAAATCGACGCAACGATCGACGGAGAGAGGCGCTCGTTCGCGGCGTCGGCCGCGCGCAAGAGGCCGAGGAGCGTCTCGCCAGGGACGTACTCCATGACGAGGAGGAGCTCGCTTCCGTGGCGCACGACGTCGAGCGTCGACACGACGTTCGGATGGCGCACCCGCCCGGCGAGCCACGCCTCGTCCATGAACATCGTGACGAACTCCGAGTCCTTCGCCACGTTCGGATGGAGCCGCTTGACCGCGACCGTCCGCGAGAATCCCTCCGCGCCGATCTGCCGGCCGAGGTGCACCGTGGCCATGCCGCCTGCGCCGATCTCGTCGTACAGGACATAGCGACCCGCAACGAGTGTCTCCGGCCCGAGCGGTGGTGCCGGAACGAGGTTGGGAGGAGGAGGCTGGGCGGGCTCCGGAGCGCGGGGCATCGACGCCTCAATCGTAGCAAACCCGCCTATAGTCGATGGGTGGGCTCTTTCGACGCGGACGACTTCTCTACGGTGCTTCAGGGCAAGCACGATCCCACGCCGCCCGAGGAAGGGAGCTTCGTCCTCACCGTCACGTCGGGGCCCGAGCTCGGGCGCACGTTCGAGATCGACGGCTCGCCGGCTTCCCCGGTCTTCCTCGGCCAGGGGCCGTCGTGCGAGCTCAAGGTGACCGATCGCGAGGTGTCGCGCCGCCACTTGTCGCTCGAGCTCGAAGGGCAGCGGCTCCACGTGCGCGATCTGGAGACGACCAACGGGACGTATGTGAACGGTGTGCAGGTCGTGGACGCGCTCCTCGCCGGCGGCGAAGAGATCCGCGTCGGCGCGACGACGTTGCGGGTCGCACGCCAGACGGTGAGCCACCCGCGCGAGCTCACGACGGAGTCGACCTTCGGGCGCGTCTTTGGCGCCAGCCGCGAGATGCGTCGCCTCTACGATCTCCTCGGCAAGCTCGCGGCGGCGCAGGTGTCGGTTGCCATCGAAGGGGAAACGGGGACGGGGAAGGAGGTCCTCGCCGAGTCGCTTCACGAGATGGGTCCGCGCGCGTCCGGACCGTTCGTGGTCTTCGATTGCACCGCGGTCGCGCCCAACCTGGTCGAATCCGAGCTCTTCGGCCACGAGCGCGGCGCATTCACCGGCGCGCTCGCGACCCGCAAGGGGGTCTTCGAGCAGGCGCACGGCGGCACGCTTCTCATCGACGAGATAGGGGACATGCCGCTCGACTTGCAGCCGAAGCTCCTGCGCGTGCTCGAACGGTCCGAGGTGCGACGCGTCGGCGGCGACAGGGTCATCAAGGTGGACGTTCGCGTCCTCTCGGCGACGCGTCGCAACCTCGATCGCGAAGTCCAGGCCGGTCGTTTTCGTGACGATCTCTACCACCGGCTAGCCGTCGCCCGCGTGGAGCTTCCGCCGCTGCGAAAGAGGCGCGGCGACGTCCCGGCGCTTGCGCAAAAATTCTGGAGCGAGCTGGGAGGCGCCGGGCGCCCCATGCCGCCGGAGCTCCTCGCGCGATGGGAGACGCACGCGTGGCCCGGCAACGTCCGCGAGCTGCGCAACGCCGTCGCGACCGCGGTGGCGTTAGGCGTGATCCCGGAGATGACCGGCGACGCGGAGCTCGAGCTGGCCGACCAGGGCTCGTTCGCCAAGCTCCTCGAGGCGACCCTCGACGCGAAGCTGCCGCTGGTGCAGGCGCGGCAGCGCGTCGTCGCGATGTTCGAGCGCCGCTACGTCGAGCGCCTCCTCGCCGACCACGGCGGAAACGTGGTGCGCGCCGCGGCCGCGTCGGGAATCGCGCGGCGCCATTTCCACCGCCTGAAGGCGCGCTTCCGAACCTAGTGCAGTTCAGACGCCGTTGCAGATCCGACCGGTGCCGAACGCGCCCCCGTCGATGGCTGCGCACCGCGCGCCGTCGGGGCACGGCGTCGCTTGAACGGGATCGCACAACACGAGATGGGGGCTCTCCAGGCAGTCCTTGAGGGTCTGGCACGCGCCGCGCGTGGGTTTGCCGGTCCCGTCGAGCGCCACGCAACAGACGCCCGTGGGCCCTGCGCCCACGCAATCGAGCGCGTCGTCGCACGCGAGCTCCACCTCACAGCCGGTGCACGCCTGTGCGACGGGGTGGCACGCGCCGACGCCTGGCTTGCAAATGTCGATACAGCACATGCTGCTCGCGAGCCGGCAATTGTTCCCCGCGCAGTAGACCGACGCCTCGGTGGCGGCATCGGGGCCGCCATCGTTCGGCGCGGCGGCATCATTTGGCCCCCCGTCCGCTCGATTCCCCTCGTATCCGTTCATCGAGAACGCGAGCGAGCAGGAGACCGCCATGAGCGCGGCGGCGGCGATCAGCGCGACGCGAGAGCTTGCCACACCGGCATCGTAGTCGAAGCCGGCGTCGTCAGGTTGCGTCGAAGGTGATCCCCTGCGCCAAGGGCAACGCGTTCGAGTAGTTGATGGTGGCCGTCTGCCGGCGCATGTAGCTCCGCCACGAGTCGGATCCGGACTCGCGTCCGCCGCCCGTCTCCTTCTCGCCGCCGAACGCGCCGCCTATTTCCGCCCCGCTGGGCCCGATGTTGACGTTGGCGATGCCGCAGTCGCTGCCGCCCGCGGCGACGAACCGTTCCGCCTCCTCCAGGTCGCGCGTGAAGATGCACGAGGATAGCCCCTGGCTCACGGCGTTCTGCAGCGCCAAGGCCTCGTCGAAGTCGCGGTAGCGGAGCGCGTAGAGGATAGGCGCGAACGTCTCGTGCTGGACGATCGCGGTCTGCGCGGGCATCTCCACGATCGCCGGCCGCGCGAAGTACGCGTTCGGGTGGCTCGAGGCGAGCTCGCGGGTTCCGCCGAAGACCTTGCCCCCCTGCGACTTCGCGTCGTCGAGGGCCTTTTGCATGCCGCTCCACGCGGCCGCGTCGATCAGCGGCCCCACCAGGGTACCAGGCGCCAGCGGATCGCCGACCGCGATGCGCCCGTAGATCTCGCGCAGGCGCGTCACCAGAGCGTCGTGCAACGACTCGTGCACGATCAGACGGCGCAGGGTCGTGCAGCGTTGTCCCGCGGTGCCGACGGCGGCGAAGGTGATCGCGCGCTCCGCGAGCGCGAGATCGGCCGACGGGGCGACGATCATCGCGTTGTTGCCGCCGAGCTCGAGCAGCGAGCGGCCGAGCCGCGCCGCGACGACGGGGGCCAGGGATTTGCCCATGCGCGTCGAGCCCGTGGCCGAGACGAGGGGCACGCGCGTATCGGCCGCGAGCTGCTCGCCGACCAGGCGCCCCCCGAAGACCACCTGCGAGAGCCCGGGCGGCGTGCCTCCGACCTTCGCAGCCGCGCGCTCGAAGAGCTTCTGCGTGGCGAGCGCGGTCAGCGGCGTCTTCTCGGACGGCTTCCAGATGACCGAGTCGCCGCAAACGAGCGCGAGAGCCGCGTTCCAGGCCCAGACGGCCACCGGAAAATTGAACGCGCTGATGACGGCGACGGGCCCGAGCGGATGCCACGTCTCCATCATGCGATGCCCGGGCCGCTCCGACGCGATGGTCAGGCCATAGAGCTGACGCGAGAGACCAACGGCGAAGTCGCAGATGTCGATCATCTCCTGAACCTCGCCGAGGCCCTCTTGCAGGATCTTGCCGGCCTCGAGGGTGACCAGTCGTCCGAGCGCCTCCTTGTTCGCGCGGAGCTCCTCCCCGAAGCGCCGCACGAGCTCGCCGCGGTGGGGCGCGGGCACGTCGCGCCACGCCGAGAACGCGCGCACCGCCTCGCCAATCTTGGAGTCGACGTCGCCCGGCGCGTCGCCGCGAACCCGCCCGAGCTCCCGCCCGTCGATCGGGCTCGTCACGACGATGTCGCCTCGAGAGAGGTCGGCAGGAGAGAGACCAAGGGTCGCGAGCGTCTCGTGGATGTTCATGGCGAGCCCACGCTAGCGCGATCGGGCCTCGGCTTGATCGGCTCGTCGTGCGACAATGGCCTGATTGTCGAGCCACACCCGACGATAGAGGAGCCTTCCATGAGCATGAAATCCAGAGCCATCGCCGCGGCTACCTTCGCAGTGGGCATCGCGCTCCCGAGCGCGGCGTCTTCGCAGCCCGCCCCGGCCACGCCTGCGCCGGTGACGTTCATGCCCGTCTTCGGGCACTCCATCTCTGCCGCGCAGGCCTCGGTCGGTTTTGCGATTGGCGGCGCCATCTGCCCACAAGGGCAGGCGTTCTATCTCCGTTCGGTGGCGGTCGTCGTCGATCAGCCGTCCGGTGGCGCGGTCGCCGGCGCCTGGACGCTCACCGCGATCGTCAACCAGCCCATCCCGAACGGCGGCGCGTCGGGGTATCTACCGTTCGCCGCCGCGGGCACCGGCGTTCACACGTTCACGCTCCCGTTCCCGATGCAATCGGGCGGCGTGAAGTTCTCGAAGGGGGCAGGGACGTTCGGCGCGAACCTCACCATCATCGAGCAAGGTCATTGCGCGCCCCCGATGCCGTTCGCGACGACGTCGACGTTCTGAGCTTCTGCGAGGTGAACCTCACTTCCCCGGGGGGCACATCGGCTGTTGTGGCTTCGCCTTCTCCCCGGGTCGCCAGCAGGTCATCGCGCCGTCGCCCGGCGGGACCGGGCTGGCGCCGAGGTCGAGGAGCGGGAACTTCTTCGGCTGGAAGTGGAAGATAGGCACCGTCGTGTGGAGCCCCTTCCAGTGGAAGAGCTCGATCTCGAAGAGCTTGATGCCGATGAAGCTGGCGAACGCGCTCATGTGGCCGTCGAGCGTCCCGAGCTGGAGATCGAGCCCGGCGTCGAAGCCGAGCCAGAGCTTGTTGTCGGCCGTGGCGCTCAGGCTCGCGCCACCGTGGAGCGGCAGCCGGATGTCGAGCAGGACGATGTCGACGTCGACACCGACGCCGGCGATCCCGGCGATGCTGCACTCCGCGCCGACGACGAGGTCGAGGTGCGCGTACGGGACGACCCCGCCGCCGACCTGGAACAGGTTCTTCGTACACTGGTCCTTGATGGGGGCCTGCGCGTAGACGAAGACGTCGGCGCCGTACCCCCAGGCCATGCCGATCGTGAAGGTCAAGGTGACCCACGAAATTTGCACCGGGATCCGGACGAGGGTCTCCTGGCCACCATCGTGGACACCCGCGAGGTTCTTGGGCGGGGCGCCGACGGCGTCGATCGGCCACGAGGTCCCGTCGGGGATCTTGTAGAACTCGTAGGCGCCGTTCAAAAAATCGCCGTGGCCATAGGCCTCGAGCTTGTCGGTCTGCTCCTGCTTCGCGTTGTCGCTCGCGTCGAGGGCGAGGTTGGCCTCCACGATCTCGATCGGAGGCAAGCCGAACGCCCAGGCCTGGGCGTCGAAGGCGGCGTGAATGCGCCCGCCCATACGGCAGGGGACCTGGGCCATGTTGGGGTCGCAGACCTTGGGATCCGCGCCGGGGGCGCAGGTGGGGAAGCGCTGGCGGATCTTGGCCTCCCAGCCGAGATCGTAGCTGTACCCGACGCCGAAGCCGTGAGCGCCGGCGGTCTGCTGGTCCGCCTTGTCCTGCCCGAAGTTGTCCTGCTGCTTCACCGGCAGGCCGCGGAGGTCCTCGGCGCGCACGCGCTCGAGATCGCTGATCTTGGCGAGCGTCGTCGGCGGGTCGGGCCACGTCGTCCCGTTCGTGAACAAGGACGAGCGCCACGCCTTGCAGTCGGAGAACGCGCGCTCCTTCGCGTGCATGTTGTAGCCGGTCGTGTTGACGACCCAGCGTTTCACGAACATGTCCGGCGACCAGTCGCACGCGGCGTTGCCGGTGTCGAAGCAGGTCGTGCCCTTCTCCGGCGTCGGATCCCCGGGGGGCTCCTTGTCCCCCGCCTGCTTTTTCGCCCACTCGTCGAGGAGGATGTTCACCGTCTGGCACGCGGCGAGCTCACCCAGGAAGCGCTCGCCCTGGGGCGTGTTGCTCACGTTGGTCCACGTCGTTTTTGGCGTGCTCGGCTTGCCGGTCGCAACGGACGGGCAGAGGAGGCGCGGGTACGGCGACCTCGGATCGATCGCCGGCGGCTTCTGGCGCCAGTTCAGGTCCAGGTAGGCGAGGTAGCCGTTGCTCACTCCGGGAGACTGCGGCTGCTGCAGGCGCGCGCCCTGATGCGTCACCATTCCAGGCGCAACCCCGCCGGGAGCGACGGGGGCGTTGACCTTCGGTGCGTTCAGCTGCACGCCGGTGCTCGCGCCAGCGAAGCCGCTCTGCAGGAGCGGGGTGCCCATCGCGACGGCGCCGCGGTTGGCGAGGCCCGGGAAGGCGAGGCCGCTGCCGATGCGCGCGCCGGCCGCCAGCGCGTCCTTCATGCCGGCCTTGCTGTTCACGAACGAGCTCATGTCCGTCGCGAAGGCGGGATCGATGTTGCCGAAGACCGCGCGCGACGTGAACGGATCGCCGTCGAACATCTGCGTCTCGCCGGGCTTCACGTGCCCGACGGCGTTGGGGACGCCGGTGCAGAAGGTCGGGTCCATGTGGGCGACGCACTTGGCGACGGTCCAGAAGTTGTCCATCGCCGCGAGGATCTTGTCGTTGCGGCGCTTGTACTCGTCGAACTCGCCTTCGGTGACGTTCGCCGTCCTGGCGTTCATGACGCGGTGGAAGTCCCACTCGTCCGCGAACCCTTGCGAACGGGTTCCCAGCGAATTGCCGCTCTTGCCGTGCCCGATGTCGTACGTGGAGAAGCCGTCACGGAGCGCGCTCGCCAGCGCCTGCACGAGCTGCTTTTTCGCCGGGTCGGCGGCGAAGGCATCCACGAGCGACTGCGTGATGAACGCGCCGGTGCCTGCGTAGAACGCGTTCTTGGGCATCATGCCCCGGAATTCGAGGCGACCGTCGTAGTCGGGGATGAACTGCGTGAACGACGGCATCAGCGAGTTCTGCAGATCGCGCCCCGCGATGCCCGGCGTCGTGGGGAGCAGGCTCACGCTCGTCTCGCAGCGCGCGTCGCCCTTGCAGCCGTAGATGGCGTCGAGCCAGCGCTCGTCCTCGTAGAAGCCCTTGTACACGTAGTCCTCGCAGCTCCCGACGGTGCTGGGCCCCGGCGCGGTGTGCGGACGCTGGTAGACGCTGAGCAGCCCGGTCGGCTTCCAGGCGAGCGCGTCCATCCGCGCCTTCTGCTCCTGGTACGCCCAGCGCCCGAGGGTATTGGGCCCCTTGGCAGGGATCTTGTGGGTCTTGATACCGGTCTTCTGCGCGACGGCGGCCCGCTGCGCGTCCAGGTTCTTCAGCGTGCCGTTGGTCGGGTGGGGCGGCCCCGGAGGGTTCGGCGCGACGCCGTAGTGGTGCTCCTTCGAGCTCGGCGCGAAGCCGTGGGGAGGTGCCGTCCGCCCCGCCGCCTGCGCGCCGGTGCCATAGAGCTTGTTGTTCGAGTACGTCTTTCCGCCGATCTCGCCGCTCAGCGACGACACGCGCTGCGCCTCGGCTTTGTTGATCGCGGCGCAGGTGGGGTCGAGCGCCGGGCATTGCTGATGGAACGCAGGGTCGCCGCACTGCGTGAGCGATGGCCAGGGCGGAGCGTTGACGGCTCGTTGCGGGGGCGTGCACGGCGAGGTCGGGGTGGTCCCCGGCCCGGGGTTCGTCTGGGGAGCCGCGCCGGTGTCGGCGCCATAGAGCGTCGCCCCGAGCGTCACGCCCGCCATCCACACGAGAGCCTTCTTGTTCATCGTTGGGTCTCCGTCTCGGTTGCTGCGGTCGTCACGGGTCTTCTTGGAGGAGGTGGTCGGCGCGCTCGTAGAGATCGCTGCCTTCCCGCGCGCGCGCGCGGATGGCGAGCAGGATCGGGCGGGCTTCCTCACCTGGC
Source organism: Myxococcales bacterium (assembly GCA_025359105.1). GTDB lineage: Bacteria > Myxococcota_A > Polyangia > Polyangiales > Polyangiaceae > JANYHK01. The sequence continues at coordinate 18,308 of JANYHK010000093.1, forward strand.
TCCGACACGGCGTTGACGAGGAGCGCGACGACCTCGGAGTCCGCGATCAGCGGCGTCTTGCCAAGGACGACGAGGCTGCGAAACGCCTTCCACTCCTCTGGCGAGAGGCTCTGTCGCTTCAGCGCACGCACGGCGGTCACCGCGATGTTCTGGTTTTTGTCTTGCGTCAGTTCGAGGAGCGTCGCGCGCGACAGGGGAGAGTCGATGTTGCGCACGCTGAACGCCGCCTGATCGCGCACGTGCGCCGCGGGGCTCTTCGCGTACTTCGCGACGACCACGTCGTCCTCCGGGAACGCTCCGTTGCCTATGCCCTTCAGGAGGGCGATGCGCGAGTCGTCGCCTGTCGCGGCCTCGAGATCTGCGAGAAGTCGCGCGTGGATCTTGCGCGACAGGTCCCCCTCGCCGAGCGCGTCGAGCTTCTTCGCGATCGCGCCGAGGGGGGCTGCCGCCGCATCGGCGAAGGAGGGCTCCTTGGCCTTCTTCGCGTCCGTGTAGATCCCCAAGAGGAGCTCCGCGGTGGCGCGCGCCGGTTTCGGAACGAGCATGAAGCGCTGGAGGTAGTGCACGTACCCCTCCTTGTCGGCGCGCGCCTCCTTCGAGAGCACGATCGTGCCCATGGCCTCTTGCGCCGCGGCGTCGCCCGTCGCGGCGAGGATATCCATGATGAGCGTCCGCGAGCGCGCGTGCGTGGATTGTGCGACGAACACCTGCGCGAGCGTGGCCGACTCCTCCGGGTGCAGGCGCCCGTACGCCGACGCGTGGACCATGAAGCCGCGCGGGAGCTTGGTGCCGCGGTCGTGATCGACGACGGCCGCGAGGAGCGCGTCGGCCGTCATGCCCTGCACGACGCTCTCGTCGCTCCCCTTGTCGCTCGCGGCGTAGCTCTGGCGCGTGTCGGTGAAGCGCGCGAGGTCGAGGCTCTTCGCGTCGAACGGCGCCACCGCGCGGCGCGTGAGCTTGAAGCGCGACGAGGCGCGGTACGGGCTCTTCTCGCTGTCGATCGTCACCGTCTCGCTGTCGTCGATCGACGTGAGACCGCCGGTCTTGTCGAGCGTGATCGTCGCGCCGCCGACCACACGCGGCGGGGTCTCGTCGAGCTCGCCCGGCTCGGTGGGGATGGCGGTGACCGCGGTGTACGAGAGCCGTTCACGCATCAGGGCTCCGCTGGGCTCCCTGCGGTAACGGACCTTGCACGTCCCTGTGGGCGTCGTCTCTTCGGCCTCCCACGAATCGCCGGGGCGCGTGCGGGCGTCCGCGCCGGGCGGGAGCGTGACGTGGAGGGCCTCGACGACGCGCTCGAGGATCTGCCGGACCCGCGCGGGCGTCGCCGCGTCGAACGCGAGCGACACGACGGTCCCCTGCCGGTCGACGGCAACACGCACCTCCTGGCCGACGAGCGCGCCCTTCTCCACGGGGGCCGTCGCGTCGTCGAACATCGGCTTGCCCTGCATCCGCACGTCGTAGACGCGGATGTCGGACAGCGACATCACGACGTCGGCCACCCCGCGGGCCTCGGCCACCGCGCGCGCCCGCAGCGCGCCTTCGAGGTTCACCGTGACATCGACCGGCTCTTGGGCGCCGGGAATTTGCACACGCGAGGTGCCGTTCCAGTGGAGATCGAACAGGTACTCCTTGCCCGCCTCCCATCGAAGCTCGCTGGGAACGGAAGCGATGGCATCGGCCGCCGCGAGCGTCGTCGCGCCGGAGGAAGAAGAGCTGCGGAGGACGGCGTAGCCGCCGGCCATGATCACAGCGGCGAGGGAAATGGCCGCAAGCCTCCCCGTCGCTGACAATGCTTCGTACTTCATTTCGTCGTCGATCCGATCGCTGCTCGATCCGCGGATGCCATCTCTACGCATCAAACGATGCGCGAGGGGACAATGCAACGAGTCAGGTGCTTACCGTGACGTAAGCGCTGCCCTGACACGGCCACGCGCGCTCGAGGCGCTCCTTGCCCACGCCCGGCTCGCCGAGCAAGAGGACAGGAACGTCCCCCTTCGCGTCGCTCGACGCGTCGCCGGCGCCCGACCGCGATCCGGCCCGTGTCACGGCGTGGTTGAGCTTGATCACCCACGCAGAGGTCGACGCCGCCGGCCTGCTCGCGAGCCCCGCCGCTCGCTGAATCGCGGAGCACGTCACCGCTCCTTGAGCTAGATGTTGCTGGTGGCTATTTCGAGACGCGTGGTCTTGCTGGTCGGGCATGGGGCCGCCGCTTCGGACACGCCCCGTGCGCTCGTGCAGCGCTTGAAGGCCCTTGAGGGGCAACGTCGCGCGCAGCGCACGCCCATCTCCGACGAAGAGCGGGAGCTCGACGAGAAGGTGCGCTCGTGGCCGCGGTCGGACACGACCGATCCGTACCGCGCAGGAGTGCTGAAGCTGGCCGATCGCCTGCGCGCGCGGGTCGGTGACGTCTTCATCGCCTTCAACGAGTTCTGCGCGCCGACCGTCGAGGCGGCGTTCGCGGAGGCGGTCTCTTTCGGCGCACGCGAGATCGTGCTCGTACCGACGATGATGACGCCCGGAGGCGTCCACTCGGAGGTCGAGATCCCCGAGATCATCGAGGAGCTCCGCGCCGCGTACCCCGACATACGCATCTTCTACGCGTGGCCGTTCGACCTCGACGACGTGGCGGGCTTGCTGGAGCGCGCGAGCGCGCGTGCGGCCTCTACAGAATGATCGCGTGCGGGTTCGCGCCGAACGGCTGGCCCGGCACCTTGAGCGCGGCGGCGGCGGCGGCCCAGAAGGGCTTCACGCCGGGCGTGGCCGCGTTGAAGCGCGCGTTGGCGTCGATTCCGTGGCTGACGGTTTGCTTCACGTACTTGCCGAACATGGCCGCGACCGTGCCGTCGCCGTGATCGCCGGTCGGTAAGCGCACGAGCTCGCCGGAGATGCACACGACGACGTTCCGGTCCGGCAGGTTGAGCATGCGGTCGATGAACGTCTTGATGGGCGCGATGCGGTTGGCTCCGAAGCCGCTCGTGCCGAGCATCTTCTCGCGCGAGTAGGTTCCGTTGAGCGACGCGCCGCCGCTCGTCTGGTGGAAGTCCCACGACGCCAGGCCGAAGTCGGTGATGTTGACGACGTTGGTGCCGGCGGCGCGGATCATGACCTCGGCGCCTGCGAGCATGGCCGCATACGAATTCACCGCCGTCTTGCCGCCGAGCCCGTACGCCGTCGAGATCTCGCCGAAGGTGACCGGCTTGGGCGGCGGCTTGCGCAGGCCCGCCTCCGCCGTGTCGTACGCGTCGGTGAGCGGGGAGAGCTGACCGGGGTTCTGCTTGATCTGCCGCTGCGAGGCGGCCTGCGCGGCGGCCAGCGAGGCCGCGGCGAGCGTGCGATCGGGCGCGTTCGGATCGGGCGTCCCCGCGCCGAGCGCCTTGATCGCGTCGCCCAGATCGCTCACGCGCTGGAGCGGCACGCCCTGGTAGGTCGGCTGATCCTGGTAGGCGGGCGGCCGGTCGCCGAAGTAGACGGCCTTGAACGCCGAATCTCCGCCCATCGCGTGAGCCAGCTCGTTCAGGTAGCAGTTGCTCCCGTCCTTCAGGATCGCGTGCTCGCCGCCCGAGTTCAGGTTCTGCGGGGTCGTGTGCAGGGCATTGCCGTGGCGGATGCCGACGGCGCCCCAGTGCGCCAGCGCGAACGGGGAGAAGGTCCCGAAGGTCGAGAGATCGGTGTAGACGCCGCCGCCGACGTTCTTCACGTTCGAGCTGGTCACGCCGAACGTTCCGTTCGTGAGGAACTGGTTCGCGCATCCGGCGAACAGGGCGTTCAGGCCGCCGTTCATGAAGATGTGCACGAAGTGAGACGTCTCGGTCGCCGCGAAAGCCTCGCCCTCGAACCCGCGCCCTGCCAGGCGCGACCCTGCAGCGGCGCCGGCGACCGCGAGGGCCCCCTTGAGCACGCCGCGCCGCGAGAGGCGGAGGCCGTCTTCGAGTCGGACACGTCGATCGTCGCGGGAGCGGCTCATGTTTGTCCCTCAGAACGTCAGGAAGTTGCTCGACGACAGCACCGATGCGCACACGTACGCCCAGCGGCGGCGCGGAGCGGACTCGGAGGCGAGCTGCGTCGTCGCCAGGGTCACGCACGCGGCGGACTCGTCGGGCGTCGGGCTCCGGTTCCAGGATTTCTTCATCAGGTTGGTGCAAACCGCCGCCGCCGACGTCGCGTCGGGCATCGCTGCGTAGTCGCCCGCGTCCTTCGTGAAGGCGACGCACGCCTCGAAGGAGATGTCGAAGATCGCCGAGAGGGAGACCCCGGTCTGACGCGCCTCGCTGAACCAGCGCGCCGGCGGTTCGTCGAACGAGTCGGCCGCGCCGGCGAGGCTCGGTGGCACGAGGCCGAGCACCCGCTGGTACTCGGACGCCATGACGCCGTACGGCTTCAGGCGCGCGCGGTTGATGCCGACGTTCTCGTTCACGCGCGTCGTGGCGAGGTCGGTGCCGTCGAAGTTGATGTACGCGCGTCCTTGCGGCTTCGCGGTGCACTCGAGCTGGGGAGGCGCGTCGGGGCCGCCGGGCTGGCCAGGGCCTCCCGGCGCGCCGGGATCGCCGCTTCCGTTGCCGTTCGCGCCACCGCCGCCGCCGTTGCCGTTACCGAGCAGGCTGTCGCCGTCCGAACCGCACGCGGACACGGCGAGGGCGAGCGACAGCGCCGGCAGGAGGCGGAGGACCAGGCGGAGGGAGGAGCTGGTTTGCACGTTCGTGGTCCTCACTCGCAGAATCCGGGGGCCTTGGCGACCGCAGCGACGGCGGCCTGGATCGTCCCGCCGTTCGCGAGCGCGTCGGCGCACTTGTCGAACGTCGGCGCTTCGCACTGGTTCTCACCGCGGCCGTACAGGAACTTGAAGACGAGGTGGCACTGGTTGAAGCGCCACGCGTCACTCGCCACGAGCGTCTCGAGGAGATCCTTGTCGGTCGCGACCGTCTTGCCGAGGAGCGGCTGCGGGCCCTCGGTCGGCGGCGTGAACGTCATCGTCGCGCCCTGGCCCTTTCGCTGCGGGAGGAGGCGCGCGAACTTGTCGAGCGCGTACCAAGAGTCGAAGTGGCACGACTTGCACGGTTGCTGCTCACGCCCTGTGGCGGTCCGATCATCCCCCGGCTGGCCGACGCTCGGGGTCAGCGTGAGGCCGGTCGTGTTGCTCAGAATGCGGAACGACGCAGAGAGCATGTAGCCGGCCGGCTCGTTGCCGGCATAGCGGCGCATCCACGACGGCGAGCGGAAGTAGCCGACGCCGTTCGCGTCGTCGCTCACGGTCATGCCGGTGGCGTTGGCCGTCAGGGCGTAAGGGCCGATGAAGAGATCCGACCAGGGCTTGGCGTGCGTGACGACGTACTGGCCGAGGTAGTAGACAGGATCGTCGGTCGCGGCCATCGCCGGGCCGCCATTGAACTCGGAGTTCACGAAGCGCGCGAACCGGTCGGCGAACTCCGGCGCCTTCAGCATCGCGTCGACCTCGGCCTGCGGATCGGCCGACGCGAGCAACGCCGGGGTCGCGCCCTTGCCGAGCAAGGAGATCGAGAGGCGGACGGCGCATCGCTGTTTCGCCTCGGCTTTTTGCTCGGCGGCGTCGTCGGCGTGGGCGCCGCGGCCTCCCAGGACGACGGCTGCGGCGAGCACCGGCAAGGCGATCGCGGCGCGCCGCGCCCGCTCCATCCACGTCGTTCGGAGGCTCATCACACCGAAGGCCTAAGCAAGGCACACGCCAGCTCACCCAGCCTCCCCTTGGACGCCAAATTAGCCATATGTGCGCTGGATCGCGTGAGATCCGTCGCGGCCGGGCACGAGAAGGCGGGCTCCCCGGCCGCCGTCGCCTCGCGAGCGCGCGCGATCCCGACGGGGCCGGAGACCGCGCGATCCGACTTCAGGTCTTCCTCGATCTGCCGTTCGGAACGTCAGCCCCCCCGGAAAAGGAGTCGCGCATGCCCGCGTCCAACAACCGCCTCTGGCCGATCTGGCCGGCCACCCTCCTGTCGCTCGCCGTCGCTCACTGCACCCCTGGCACCGCCATCGGCACCGATGCCTACGTCGGCGACGACGCGCCGGCTCACGCGACGGCCCACGTCAGCTTCCAGATGACGAAGGCGCCTTCCGGCGCGACGTCGGCCGCGAGCGCGTCGCCTGCCACGAAGGTCGTCCTCCCCATTCGCGCGATCGTGCTCTCTGGCGCAGGCGGCGAGGGGACCGAGATCTTCTCGTGTCCCGCCGCGCGCGTCGACGGGTGCGCCGTCGATTTCGGCGACGACGCCGCCGTCGCCGCCCTGTTCGCGTCGCCGGTCGACGTCCCCGCCGGAGCGTACGACACGGTGCAGGTGCGCGCGGCGTCCCCCAGCGGCGCTGCCGTCGCCCTCGCGCTTCCGTCGCCTGTCACGCTCGCCGCCGGTGAGGACGCGAAGATCGCGCTCCCCTTCGCGCCGGAGGAGCTGCAGCGCTCGTTCGCGGTCGCGGCGCTCTATGCTCCCCGTCATCAGGTCGACGCGCGGTAGTTTTTCGCGTGACCTCGGCCGTGCAAGCCTAGCAGTTGCGGGGCTTCTTGAGATCGCGAACGTGCGCGGGCAGGAGCTCGAGCGGCGCGGGCGTCTCCGCGTTTCGAGCACGTGCTAAAAGCATGACCGTCGATGCAACTTTTCCTCGAAGCCGTTCGCAAAGCCACCCTGCCGGGCGTGTGGTCGCTCGGGGTGAAGCTTGCACGGGAGGGCAGCGTCGTCCGAGGTGCAGACGCGTCGACGTTCCGCGTGCGCGCGCCTGGCCACGCGGTGGCGCCGACGGTGACGCTCTTCGTCGAGGACGCCGAGTGGTCGTGCGACTGCGGCGGCAAGGTGGACCCGTGCGCGCACGTGGCCGCCGCGACGATCGCCGCCGCGCAAGGGATGACGGCGACCCCCGCAGCCGCCGAGGCCGGCAAGGGCACCAAGGACGCGAACGGCTCCGCCGCCGAGGTCGCCGCGCCGCCGCGTATCGTGTACCGCCTCGCGAAAAAGGACAGGACCCTCTCCATCGTCCGCGTGCTCGTTCACCCCGACGGCCACGAGACGAAGGTCGGATCCCTCTCGAACGACATCGCGCGAGGCAGGCTCCAGGAATTCGCCCCGACCCACGAGGACGTGCGGATCGATCGCATCCTCGGTAACCCGCCGCGCGAGGTGATCCCGCTGGGGCGCGTGGGCGACGTGCTCGAGGCGCTCTCGCACGACGCGGAGGTGACGTTCGAGGGGGCGCGCGTCTCGGTCGTCGCCGAGCCGATCCTCCCTCGGGCGATCGTCGAAGACGCACCGGGCGGCGTCGTCCTCCGCATGGAGAAGGACCCGCGCATCACGCAGGTGATCGCGATGGGCGTCGCGCGGTGTGGCGACACGATCCATCCGCTCGGCGAGACGGAGACGACCGGCGAGTTCCTCGAGCGGCTGCCCCTGTCGCGCATCTTCGCCAAGCACGAGGAGACGGAGCTCGTCACGAAGGTCCTCCCCGAGCTCGAGAAGAAGATCCCGGTCACCGTCACCGCCAAGCGCCTCCCCAGGAAGGCGACCGCTGCGCTCCCGCGCATCTCGATGGACCTGTCGCACAAGGGTCACACGCTCAGCGTGCTGCCCACGCTCGTCTACGGCGACCCGCCGATAGCGCGCGTGGACGGCGACGTCGTGACGACGCTCGGGCGCGACGTGCCGGTGCGCAAACGCGAGGTCGAGCGAGAGCTCTTGCGACGCTTGCGCGACGAGCTGAACCTCGTCCCTGGGCGGCGCGTCGATCTCGACGGCGCCGAGGCGATCCGCTTCGCCGGCAAGCTCCGTGACTGGCAGACGCGCTCGGGCGATCACGATCACGCCGCGGTCTTCGACGCGCGTCCGCTGCGCGCGCGGCTCGACACGGCGGGCGACAAGTTCGACGTCGTCTTCGAGCTCGACGACGGCGCGGGCGACGAGTCGAACGCGCCGACGCGCCGGGCCGACGCCGTCGCCGTCATCCGCGCGTGGCACGACGGGCTCGACCTCGTCCCGCTCGAGGGCGGAGGCTGGGCGCCGCTGCCCGCCGATTGGCTCGCCAAGCACGGGCACAAGGTGGCCGATCTTCTCGCAGCGCGCGACGCGGACAAGAAGCTCGCGCGCGCCTCGCTGCCCGAGCTCGCGTCCTTGTGCGAGGAGCTCGACGCGCCGCGCCCGCTCATCGTCGACAAGCTCGCGCCGCTCCTCGCCGGCTTCGAGGGGATCCCGCGGGCACCGCTTCCCGCGGGAATCAACGCGACGCTCCGCGCTTACCAGGAGGTCGGCGTCGACTGGCTCACGTTCCTGCGCGGCGCCGAGCTGGGCGCCGTCCTCGCAGACGACATGGGTCTCGGCAAGACGCTGCAGACCATCTGCGCGCTGCAAGGACGCGCGCTCGTCGTGTGCCCGAAGAGCGTCGTCTACAACTGGGTCGACGAAATCGCCCGCTTCCGCCCGGGCCTCCGCGCCGCCATCTACCACGGCAACAAGCGTGAGCTCGACCACACGGCCGACGTCACGCTCACCACGTACGCCGTTCTTCGCCTCGACGTCGATGTGCTCGCCGAGGAGCCGTGGGACGTGGTCGTCCTCGACGAAGCGCAGGCGATCAAGAACGAAGGGAGCCAGACGGCGCGCGCGGCGTTCGAGCTGCATGGAAAGTTCAAGGTCGCTCTCAGCGGCACCCCCGTGGAAAATCGCCTGGAGGAGCTCTGGAGCGTCATGCACTTCGCGAACCCCGGCCTCCTCGGCGGGCGAAGCGACTTCCAGGAGAGGTACGTGTCCGCCATCGCGGCCGGCGATCCCACCGCGGCGTCGCGCCTGCGCGCGAAGATCCGGCCGTTCGTCCTCCGGCGCATGAAGAAGGACGTGCTCCCCGAGCTCCCGCCGCGCACCGATCAGGTCCTCTACGTCGAGCTCGACGAGCGCGAGCGCGCCGTCTACGACGCCGTGCGCGTGGCGACGCAGAAGGACGTGGCCGACAAGCTGGCGAAGGGCGGTGGGGTGCTCGCCGCGCTCGAGGCGCTGCTGCGGCTCCGGCAGGCCGCTTGCCACACGAAGCTCGTGCCGGGTCAGGAAGGGGAGTCGTCGTCGAAGGTCGAGCGGCTGCTCGAGGCGCTCGAGGAGCTCGTCGACGAGGGGCACAAGGCGCTCGTCTTCTCGCAGTGGACCAGCCTGCTCAACCTCGTCGAGCCGCACTTGCAGAATGCAGGTATCGCGTTCACGCGCCTCGACGGCTCGACCAAGGATCGCGGTGCCGTCGTCACCGACTTCCAGCGCGACGCGGGCCCGCCGGTGATGCTGGTGTCGCTCAAGGCGGGCGGCACGGGGCTCAACCTGACGGCGGCCGACCACGTGTTCCTCCTCGACCCGTGGTGGAACCCCGCCGTCGAGGACCAGGCTGCCGACCGCGCGCACCGCATCGGCCAGGACAAGCCGGTGATGGTCTACCGCATGGTGGCCAAGGACACCGTCGAGGAGCGAATTTCCCATCTTCAGGTGAAAAAGCGCGCGCTCGCCGACGTCGCCCTCGGCGACGCGAACCACGCCGGCGGGATCACCAAGGACGAGCTGCTCGGTCTCCTCGCGTGACGACGAACGCGGCATGGAACCGAACGGCGCGCTTGGGCGTATAGTCGTAGCCATGTCGTCCCGCCGCCGTCTTGGTCTGGTCGCGCTCGTGCTGGCGCTTGCCGGCGGGGTTTACTTCGTCGGTTGCGGGCAGGCGAAGCGTCCCGATGGCGGAGACGGGTTGCTCCTGGAAGGAGCGTCGGCGCCGGACGTCGCCGCGCGGGGTGAAGGGGACGTCGACGTGCGCCTCTCTCAGATGCGCGGCCACCCGGTCGTCGTGTACTTCTATCCGGCCGACGGCACGCCCGGCTGCGTCAAGGAGGCGTGCGCCTTCCGTGACACGTGGGCGAAGTTCGAGGCGGCGAAGGTCGGCGTCATCGGCGTGTCGTCCAACTCGCTCGCGAGCCACAAGACCTTCCGCGCCGAAGAGCACCTCCCGTTTCCGCTCGCGTCCGACGAGAACGGCAACATCGGCGCCGCCTACGGCGTCACGAAGAAGCTGTGGGGGTACGATCGCGTGACCTTCCTCGTCGACAAGGACGGCAAGATCGCCAAGGTCTGGCCGTCGGTGGACCCCGCCATACACGCCGTGGAAGTCCTCGCCGAGGCCGCGCGCCTCAAGTAGCTCCCGGTCATCCGCCCCCACCCGCCGGTGATCCGCCCGCCCCCGCCGGTCATCCGCCCCACACAGTGAGGCGCCCCGACTGGTAGTCGGAGACTGCCTGGTTCAGCTCCTCCTCGGTGCTCATCACGAACGGGCCGCGGCGCGCGACGGGCTCGCCGAGCGGTCTCCCGGCGAGCAGCAGCATGCGTCCCCCTTCTGCGGAGCGCGCCGTCACGAGCTCGCCGGGGCCGAGGACCGCGATCTGCCCGGCGTCGACCCGCGTGCGCGACGGTCCCAGCGCGACGGCGCCCTCGAACACCAGCGCGAACGCGTTGTGCGTCGCCGGCAGGGGGTGCGAGAAGCCGCCGCGCTTGGGGAGCGCGACGTCGAGCATCTGGGGATCGGTGACGATGCCGTCCACCGGACCGCGCTTTCCCTGCGCCTCGCCGGCGATGAGGCGCACCTGCGCGTCGTCGATCGCGAGCTCCACGATCGATTGCGGAGCGAGATCCTGGTAGCGCGGCTTGGTCAGCTTCTTCGCCGCGGGGAGGTTCACCCACAGCTGGAAGCCCCACATGAGGCCGTTCTCCTGCTGGGGCATCTCCGAGTGCACGATGCCGTGGCCCGCCGTCATCCACTGCGTGCTCCCGGGGCCGAGCCGACCGTGATTGCCGAGGCTGTCTTTGTGCTCCATCGCGCCGTGGAGCATGTACGTGACGGTCTCGAAGCCGCGGTGCGGGTGACTGGGGAAGCCGCGGATGTAGTCGTCCGCCTTGTCCGAGTGGAACTCGTCGAGCATCAGGAACGGATCGACCATGGGCAGCGCGCTCGAGCCGAGCATGCGCGTGAGCTTCACGCCGGCGCCGTCCCGGGTGGGCTGCCCATCGAAGCGCTGCTTCACCTCCCGCTCGCGGGTCCCCCGCGAGGAGGTCATGCCCGGCGACGCGGGGCGGGTGCGCGAGGCCTCCGGCTCCTCGCGCGAGCACGCAGCCAGCGCGGCCACGGCGGCGCTGCCCACGACGAGACGGCGGCGGGAGATCTCACGCGCGACCATGTGCGTATGGTAGCACCGCCTCATGGCCGCGACCGACAACCCCCTGCTCTCTGATCGCGACGTCGAGTTCGTTCTCTACGAGATGCTGGCGGCCGCCGATCTCTGCCGTCTCCCCGCCTTCCGCGACCACGGACGCGAGACGTTCGACCCTTACGTGCAACAGGCCCGCCGGTTCGCGCGCGAGGTCCTCTACCCTGCGTACCGCCCGATGGACGAATCGCCGGCGCGTCTCGAAGGGAGCGGCGTCGTCGTCCATCCGCGCATGAAGGAGCTCTGGCCGCAGATGGTCGGCCTCGGCGTCATCGCCGCGACGCGTCCCGCGGCCGTTGGCGGCGCGAGCCTCCCGCTCACCGTCGCGACCGCGGCGAACGCGTACTTGATGGCCGCGAACCTGAGCGCCTACTGCTACGCCGGGCTCACGACCGGCGCGGCACATCTGATCGAGGCGTTCGGCGACGCGCACTTGAAGACCACGTGGATGCCCCGCCTCTACTCCGGCGAGTGGACCGGCACGATGGCGCTGACCGAGCCGCAGGCCGGCAGCAGCCTCACCGACGTGGCCACGCGCGCCACACCGCGCCCCGACGGCACGTACGCGATCCGCGGCTCGAAGATCTTCATCTCGGGTGGCGATCACGATCTGACGCCCAACCTGATCCACATGACCCTGGCGCGCCTGGACGGGGCGCCGGCGGGGATCAAGGGCGTCAGCCTCTTCGCCGTGCCGAAGAAGCGCGAGGAGAAGGGCGCGCTCGTGCCGAACGACGTGCACGTCACCGGCCTGATTCACAAGATCGGCTGGAGGGGACTGCCCAGCCTCGCCCTCGGCTTCGGTGACGCCGGCGACTGCCGCGGGTGGCTCGTCGGCGAGCCCAACAAGGGCATCTCCTACATGTTCCAGATGATGAACGAGGCCCGCATCATGGTGGGCCTCAACGGTGTCGCCACCGCGCTCGTCGCGTACCACGAGTCGCTCGCGTATGCGCGAATGCGCCCGCAGGGGCGCCCGCTCCTCTCGAAGGATCCGACGCGCCCGCAGGTGCCGATTGTGGCGCACGCCGACGTACGGCGAATGCTGCTCCGTCAGAAAGCGATCTGCGAGGGCGGCCTCGCGCTCGTCGCGTTCACCGCCAAGCAAGCGGATCTCGCCGCGCACGAGGTGGACGTCGAGGCCCGCCGGCGCGCGGGGCTCTTCCTCGACCTCCTCACGCCCGTCGCCAAGTCCTTCCCCGCCGAGTGGGGCTTCGAGTCGAACGCGCTCGCGCTGCAGATCCACGGTGGCTACGGCTACTCGAGCGAGCAGCTCCCCGAGGCGTGGCTCCGCGATCAGAAGCTCAACTCGATCCACGAGGGCACGACCGGCATCCATGGGATGGATCTCCTCGGTCGCAAGGTCGTCGCGAACGGCGGTGAGCCGCTCCGCATCCTGCTCGAGGAGATCGCGAAGACTTGCGCGCGCGCGGAGGCGGCGGGAGTGGACCGCGCGTGGGTAGACAGGCTGCGCGAAGCCGCCGAACAGACGGCGGGGCTCGTCATGCACCTCGGCGCGCTCGGCATGAGCGGCGACGTCGACGGCATGATGCGCCACAGCACCCACTTCCTGATGCTGTTCTCGATCCTCGTCGTGTCCTGGCTCTGGCTGTGGCAGGCCACGCTCGCGAAGGAGGGGCTCGCGGAGGCCGGCGCAGACGCAGCGTTCTACGAAGGAAAGCTCTGCGCCGCGCAATACTGGATCGCGACGGAGCTCCCGCGCGTGGATGCCCTCGCCGCGCTGTGCCGCTCGAACGACGACTCCTTCGCGCGCATGCAGGATGCCTGGTTCTAGACGGCTCAGAACGAGGTCGACGCCGCCCAGTCCTTCTCGAACGTCGCGAGCATCGTCGCGATCGCCGGCGCGTCGGAGATGACGAGCCCGATTTCGCGGTTCTTCGTGAGCGACGTGAAGCTGAGGTTCTCCGAGCCGAGGTAGGCGTACGTGCCATCGACGACGATCGATTTGACGTGGATCCCCGGCGACGCGAGCCATCGCGACGGAATCGCGTTCACTACCAGGTCGGCCCCGGCCTGCGTGTTGGTTCCGATCCAGCTCGGCGCGGCGAGCAGCACGCGGATGTCGACGCCGGCGGCCTTGCGCTCGAGCACCGCGTCGTGCACGGCCCTGTCGGCGAACTGCATCGATTCGATGACGATGGACTTGGTGGCGCTCTTCACGAGGTCCGCCAGTCGAGCCTCGGAGTTGACCGGCGAGACGACGAGGCGCGTGCACGACAGGTCGGGCGACGTCTGCGTCCAGTCGGCCTCGAACAGCGCGGCGAGGTCGCCCACGTCCTGCGGATCGGTGAGGCGGGCGAGGTAGTTGCGCTCCCTCAGCATGTAAGAGAGGGAATAGTTCCCGGTCGAGACGATCGCGTCCTTCCCGTCGACGATGAGCGTCTTGGCGTGCATGTACGAAAACTTGGGATCGCTCCACTCGAACTTCGCGCCGGCGGCCTCGAGCAGCGCGCGGTACTTGTCGTTCGTTCCGCGCTGGGTGTTACCGTCGAGGATGACGCGCACGTCGACGCCGGCCTTCGCCTTGGCCTGGAGCGTATCGAGGATGCCGCCGTAGCCCATCTGGTAGCCGAACACCGCGATCGTGCGCTCCGCGGAGGTGAGCAGGGCGACGTAGGGGGCCTCGCTCTCGTCGGGCAGCACGGAGAGGGTCACCGGGGTCGCGCGCGGATCGGTCGCGTTGCAGGCGGTGTTCGGCGGCCGCGCGTCAGGCGCCGCATCGGGGGCGCCTGCGTCGCGGGGCGCGCGATCCGGGTCCGGGGACACGGGACCGGGTGTGGCGTCGCTCTCCGCGATCCCGGGCGCGGCGCCGTCGCCGTGGGTGCCGCCGCAGTGAACCGCGGCCAGCAACAGTAGACTGTAATATGCACGCATCGGGGACCTCCGTGGACGCGCGGACTCTGGCGGATGCCCACGCCGCGGGCACGTACCAGCTTGTTAAACTTCGGCGTGCCGAAGGGGGACTTCGGGGTCCAGGAGGTAGCCGTCGTCGCGGGTGAGGAGGGCGTCCTTCAATCCGAGTTTCCTCAATTGAGACAGCGCGTTGCGTACGCGCGAGAAACCGGCTTCGGCCTGGACGCGCTCGCCTGGCCAACCGGCGGACAGGAGCTCTTGCCAGGAGAGCCCGGTGCCTGGCGCGGCGAGGCGACGTGCGACGAGCAAGAGGAGGGCGAGGCGGAGCGGCCTCCGGCGAGACAGGTCGGCCTGCGTGCCGTCGGCAGCGCGAAACCAGCGGCCATCGGGGGCGATCTCGAGCTGAGCGCCGGTCGCGCGCACGGCCCCATCGAGGGCGGCGCCGGCGCGGCGCAGGCGCGTGCTCGTCCCGGCGTGCGGCGCCGGACCTTCTGCAAGGCTGGCCTCCGCAGCGCGCGCGCGGGCGTCGGAAGGTGACAGCGCGCCGTTCCGTACACGGGCGGCGCTCTCCAGCAGGAGCAGCGCCCTGCGCGTGCCCGTGTCCTCGACGCGAAGGCCGCGCGCGTCGTCGAACCGCCCCTGGAGCGCGAGGATCCACGCCTCGTCCTCGGCCGCGGCGCGTCCTCGGCCGAGCGCCGCTGCGCGCTCGAGCGCGCTCGCCGCCTCGTCGTGCTCTCCGAGCGCGGCGTGGTGCCAGGCGAGGTGCATCCATGTCGTCGCCTCGTAGCGCGGGCTCTCCGCCTCCGCGTGGAGCGCGAGCGCCTGGTGGAGTAAAGGACCCGCGAGCTCCGGACGTCCCGCCTCGACCTCGAGCGCGCCCGTGTGGCTGAGCGTCACGCCCAACAGCGCCCGATCTCCGACCTCGCGCAAGATCTCTGCGGCCCGTTCCAGGTGCGCGCGTCCGGCGTCGAGCTCGCCCAGCTCGTGCGCGACGTAACCGAGGTGCAGATGGTCGGCCCCTTCCATGCGTTTGTGTCCGGTCTCGCCGTGGATCGCGAGTGCTGCCGCGTGGGCCCGCCGCGCCTCTTCGAGGAGCCCGAGGCGGTGAAGCGTGACGCCGAGGTAAGACAGCTCCGTCCCCTCGTGCTTGCGGTGGCCGAGGTCTCGGTGCGCCGCGAGCGCCTGTTCGTGGCAGACCCGCGCCTCGCGCAGGCGCCCGAGCGCACCGAGCGCGGTACCGAGCTCGCCGTGCGCGACGGCGCGCATCACCGCGTCGCCGAGGGCGGTGAACTTCGCCAGTGCCTGCTCCTTGTGCGCGAGCGCTTCGTCGGCGCGTCCTTGCGCGCGGTAGACGGCGCCGAGGAGTCTGTGCGCCTCGGCCTGCGCGTGCAGATCGCCGCTCGCGTCGCGCAGCACGGCCTCGAGATCCGCCGAAGCCTCGGGCAGCCGGCCGAGGAGGCGGTGGGCTTCGCCCCGCGAGAGGCGCGCGCGCACGCCTTCCACGGGCGCGTCCGCCGTGTCCATGAGCTCGAGGGCGTCGGCGAGCGCCTTCGGGGACAGCTCCGTCGCGCGCGCCGCCGCGAGCAGGATCGCCGCGCGATTGAAGGAGAGGAGCGCGACGATGCGCCGGACGTGCGGCAGATCGGCATCGGTCACCGGTCGTTCGCGCCGCGCGCCGCGTGCGTCGTCGGCGTGTGCCGAGAACAGGCGCACCGCGTCTTCTTCACCCAGGGGCTCGCGCGCCACGGGCCGAGTATAGCGCGCGTGGGTCGCGCGACCTGCCGTTTACGAGGCCGCGTGCGCGCGCGACGCGAGCTCCGCGAACTCCAGGACCCGCACGCCCGGGGCCCCGTCGAGCGTCGCCCGGACCAGGGCCGCGGCGACGGCCTTCGCCTCGATCGGCCGGTACGCACGCAGCCCGCCGACCATCGTGAACGCCAGCGCGCGCGCCACGGCGATCCCGGCGGCCTCGGCCGGCCGACTCTCTCGCCGGTCACCGACGAGCAAGCTCGGCCGCGCGATGCTCACGGCGTCGTAGCCGAGCGCCGCCACGTCGCGCTCCGTCTCGCCCTTCACCCGCAAGTAGAAGTTCCCGCTCGTCGCGGCCGCGCCAACCGACGACACCAAGGCGAGCCGCGTCGCGCCTGCCTTCTTCGCGAGCTCCGCCACGGCCACGGTGTAGTCGTGATCGACGCGCCGAAACTTCTCCTGGCTGCCCGCGACCTTGATCGTCGTCCCCAGGCACGCGTAGACGTCATCCGCGCCGAGCTCCGCCGCGTGCTCCGCGAGCGCCTCGAAATCGACGACGACCTCGCTCAGCTTGGCATTGGACTCACCACCGAGCGGGCGCCTGACCAGGACGGTCACGCGTCGGTAATCGGGGTGGGCGAGGAGGACGCTTTTGACGTGGCCACCCACGAGGCCGGTGGCGCCAGCGAGCAGCGCGGTTCGCGTGGTCATGAGGAGTGGCGTACCTCGGCGCGCCCGCTGGCGAAAGCGCGTCCTCCGGACCTCGACATGGATCCGTCGCGATCCATTCGAATGGCCCTTGGAGACGCGACTGCGACGGGCGTCGGTGAGGTCAGCCGATAGGCTTCCGGGGACATGAGAAACATCTCGCCACGTTGGATTCTGCTCGGTGCTCTCGCCGGCGCGACGGCGCTCGGTGCGGGCTGCGGCAACACGAAGAGCAGTGACGGCTTCAGCGACGGCACCTCGGGAGACGGCGGCACCAGCGCGCAGGACGGCGACACGTTCGGGACGAACCCGGCGTTCGGCGACGCGGCAGCCGGCGCGCTGGTCATCACGCCCCCGAACCCCGTGCTCGACGTCAACGTCCCGACGCCCGGCACCCAACAGTTCACCGCGATCTCACCGGGAGGCGGCGGCGCCATCCAGGCCAACTGGTCCGTCGACAACGTTCAGATAGGGACCATCGACGGAAGCGGCCTCTTCAAGAGCGGCACGCTCGGCGGGCAGGCGACGGTGACCGCGCAGTCCGGCAACCTGAAGGGCTCTACGACGGTCACCGTGCGCCTTCACATCGTGGAGAATCCAGGCGCGGTGGATCCCGGCACGCAAGGCACGCTCGCGGGAGGCGGCACCGCCGACGCGACGTTCGGTTGGCTGTACCCCTACGATCAGACCGTCTTTCCGCGCGGCCTCCTCCCGCCGACGCTCCAGTTCGCCGGCCAGGCGCCGACGGCGACCTACGTGCACGTCACCTCGAAGAACCTCGAGTACAAGGGCTTCTTCGGCGCGAGCACCCCGGGCCGCGTCTCGATCTCACCGGCCACCTGGGCCACGATCACCAAGTCGGTCGGCCCCAGCGATCCGGTGAAGGTCGAGGTCACCAAGAGCACCGCCGGCGCCATCACTGGCCCGATCACCGAGACCTGGACGATCGCGCAAGGCAGCCTCAAAGGCACCGTCTACTACAACACCTACAATTCGCCGCTCGCCAACGGCGGTGCCGTCATGCGCATCAAGCCCGGCGCCTCGGCCGACGTCCTCAGTGGCGGCTGCACGGTCTGCCACGCGGTGAGCGCGCAGGGCAACGTGCTCGTGTCGCAGGGCGGGCCGTCGGCCAACGACGGGACGGCGTACGGGACGGGCACCAAGATCGATCTCAAGACGCTCGTCAAGACGCCGCGCCCCGATCCGCTCTACGGCTTCGGTGGCGTTTACCCCGACGGCTCGCTGATGCTCACGGCGGGCGTCGTCGCCGGCGCCTGGCCGCCCAACGTGCCGGGCCTGTCCGGCGAGCGCCCGTCGCAGCTCCTCGACCTCGCGACCGGTCAGCCCGTGGCGTCCCCCGGCATGGTGGGCATCCACGCGCTCATGCCTTCGTTCTCTCCCGATGGGAAGAAGGTCGCGTTCAACCACTACGACCAGGGCGGTGGCCACTCGCTGTCGGTCATGGACTTCGATCTCGCGACGAAGACCTTCTCCGGCATCTTCTCCGCCGTCAGTGATCCCGGGAGCTTCCTGGGCTGGCCGGCGTTCCTGCCCGACACCAAGTCCTTCGTCTTCGGCGCCACCACCAGTCAGGATTACGCCACCTGGCAGGGCAGCCACGGCG
This sequence comes from Myxococcales bacterium, assembly GCA_025359105.1. Lineage (GTDB taxonomy): Bacteria > Myxococcota_A > Polyangia > Polyangiales > Polyangiaceae > JANYHK01. The sequence goes on from JANYHK010000093.1 coordinate 36,496, forward strand.
ATCTCTACGCCCTCGACCTCGCCACCAAGACGAAGGTCCCGCTCGACGCTGCCAACGGCGTCCGCAATGGGCAGCCCTACATCCCGTACGGCGCCGAGGATCTGCACCTCAACTACGAGCCCACGGTCCTCCCGATCGCCGTCGGCGGCTACTACTGGGCCGTCTACACGAGCCGGCGTCGCCTGGGCAACGTGATCACTGGCGGCGATCCCTGGGGCAACGCCGACCGCAAGAAGCTCTGGGTCGTCGCGATCGATCTCAACCCGACGGCGGGCAAGGATCCGAGCCACGTTCCCTTCTACCTGGAGGGCCAGGAGCTCGCGGCCGGCAACATGCGCGGTTTCTGGGCGCTCGACCCCTGCAAGCAGAACGGCAACTCTTGCGAGTCGGGCGACGAGTGCTGCAACGGGTTCTGCCGTCAGGTGACCGGTGACGGCGGCGCGCCGGTGCTGGCGTGCGTCGCGCCGCCGACGGGCTGCGCGAACGTCTTCGAGAAGTGCGCAACGGCCGCGGACTGCTGCGACGCGGCGTTGGGGGTCCAGTGCATCGCCGGGCACTGCGCGAGCCCGGCGCCGAGGTGACGCCGAGCTGGCCGGGCACTGGGCGCCGCGCGCCGCGCTACTTGCCCACCTTCGCCGATTCTTCGCGTACGCGCTCGATCATCTCGGGCAGCGCCTTGTTCTGGGCCATCTTCTTGAGGAAGCCGGGGACGCTCGTCTTCGGCTTCGCGTGGACCTTGTAGGTGACGAGGCTGGCGGTGCCCCCCTTGTACGGCGCGATCTCCCAGCTTCCGTCGTTGTACTCGTAGTCGCCGCTCACGAGCTTCCAGCGGCGTGACATCTTCGCCGGGCTCTCGTCGTGGACGGCCTCGGTCACCGCGGTCAGGTTCGCCATCGGGAACGGGACGGAGATCGTGACCTGGCAGGTCACCTTGCTGCCTTCCTTCTTGACGAGCCTGGACGCGGCGATGCGCGGCATGTGCTCCTTGTAGTGCGCGCAGTCGGAGACGATCTTCCACACGTTCCCGGGCGGCGAGTCCACGATGGCGCGGACGACGACCATCTGCGTGTCGCTGTCCTTCACGTCGACGAGGGCGACGTCGACCTTGCCGTTCTCGAGGCCGGCCCCCTCGTCTCCGGCGTGGGCGGGTGCGCCGAGCGTGCCGAGCGCGAGCAGGAGAAGAGACGACGAGCCGAGGTGCCAGCGATTCATGGTCGATGGTTTACAACGTAAACTCAGATGTGCAAGCTGGTTTCGCACGCCTGGCGCCGCGGGCTTGCGCCGCGCGCCGTGCGCCTCGAGTCGGGTCAGTGGCAAGCGGCCGGGTCCTTGACCTTGCACGTGCCCGCGCAGCCGCCGTCGGCGCTGCGCGCGCAGGCGCAGACGGCGCCGGGGGGGCAGGTCGGGCCCGCAGCCATGTCGCACGCCGCGCCGAGCGCCGCGAGGGACGAGCACGTTCCCTGGTACTTCGGAGGGGAGATCCCGATGCACTGCGACCCCCCCGAGCACTGCACGATGCCGGCGCCCACGACCCCGCACGGCGCTGCGTTCTCCGCAAAGGTGAAGGACGCGCACTTCTTCGTCGTCGGCTCGCACGCGACGCCGGCCGGAGGGTTGCACTGCGTCGCGTCGGTGCATGCGACGCCAGCCGCGCCGGGCGCGCCGCACAGGCCGCCGGTGCACGCGAGATCGGGTCGACACGGCCGCGCGGCGTCGCAGGCCGCTCCTTCGTCGACATAGGCGACGCAGAGCTTGGCGAGGCAGGTGGCGCCGTTCACGCAGTCCTCGTCGACGGCGCATCCCGCGCCCGCCGCGCCGCGCGGCGCGCACGTCCCGCACACCTGGTTCAGCCCGACGCGGCAGCGCGTGGCCTTGCACTGACCATCGTTCGCGCACGCGGCGCCGTCCTCGAGCTGACCGGGCACCGGCTTGCACGCGCCGACCAACTTGCGCGCGAGGAGATCTCCGCACGACACCTGCGGGATGACCGCCGCGCAGCCGGCGACCCAGTCGGGCGTGGCGTTCACGCCGGTGCCGCCGAACCCGCGAACGAGCTCCGCCTTGAACGCGTCCGAGCACGCCTTCACGGTCCCGTAGGCGATCGTGACGTAGGCGGGCGCGCACGCCTGTGCCCGCGCGCAGTAGGCGTTCGCGGCGTCGGTGGCAGCCTTGTCGAGGGTCACGGTGGACGCGTCGGGCCCGTCCGCGCCGGAGTCCCCATCTCCACCAAGAAACGGCGTGGACGTGCCAGAGCATCCGGCGATCGCGGCGGTCGCGAAGGCGCCACCGAGGAGGAGCAAGGCAGATCGGAGGGGCATCCTTGGTTCTAGAGCACGTCGCGTGCCCGGGCCAGTCACGCGAAAAATAGGGCTCGCACCCCGCTTGGTGAATGCGCATTCACGCCGCAGGGCTCGAGGGTACACAGGTGGCCAGAACACCGACCGGCCCACGGTCGGACCGGAGCCGGCCCTACTTCTTGCGCAGCGTGGCGCAGGCCGCCTTGAGCTGGTTGAACATCGCCTCGCTGCTCGCGCCCATGGCGGTGTTCGTCTGACAGCTGACCTTCTTGCCGGACGCCGTGTAGTTGGAGACGAAGTTCCACGCCTTGCTCGTTCCCACTTCGGTGACCCACTCCAGCTTGTCGGCGGTGTCGACCAGGTAGGTGATCTTCAGGTTGCCTGACTTTACCGCGGCGGCGTTGCCGCTCTTCACGTCCTTGAGCGAGGCGCTGGCCGAGCCGAACGCGACGTCGAAGGCGTCCATGCCGTTGGCGGCGATGCGCGCACCCTTCACGCCGTCCGCCATGACCTTGGCGCCGGCGGGGCCGCTGGCGACCCAGCCCTTCCACACCGGATCGGCGGAGGACAGATCCATCTCCACCATGGCCGCGGCGGGCGCAGCCGAAGGCGCGGCGGGCGGCGCGGACGCGACGGCCGACGTCGGGGGTTTGGCGGCGCCGATCGCGGCCGCGCTCGCCGAACCGGCGGCGGACGTCGCGGAGGCGTCGGGCTTGGAGCACGCGAGGAGGGGGAGGAGGCAGACCGAGAGGATGAGCTTCTTCATTCGGCGCCCCAGTTCGCACCGCACGCTATCCGCGTCAACCCCGAACGCGGGCCGCCCCCGACAGCGGCCCGAACCGTGCGATGCTGCGCCCTCGTGAACGTCGCCCCCCGCGCCATCCGGAGCCAGCGTCTCGCGCAGTGCCCCGGGTGCGGTCTCCCGGCGATCACGTGCATGTGTGCCGATCTGTCGGCGATCGCCACCCGCACGCGGGTCGTCGTGGTGATGCACTACCGCGAGGCGTTCCGAACGAGCAACACCGGGCGCCTCGCGGTGAAGATCCTGACCAACTCGGAGCGCGCCGTGCGCGGCGGGCTCGGGCCGCACCCGGCACCAACGGAGCTGCACGGTCACAAGCTCGTCCTCTTCCCTCAGGAGGGCGCGCGCCTCCTCTCGCCGAGCGACGCGTCGGACGACACGGTGCTCGTCGTCCCGGACGGCACCTGGTCGCAGGCCCAGCGGGTCCTGCGACGCGAGCCGCGCGCGCGCGGGGCAGAAGTGGTGCGCTTGCCGCCGTGTCCGCCGACGCGCTACTCGCTGCGCCGTAACACGCGCGACGGCGCGCTCTGCACCTTCGAAGCGATCGCGGCTGCCCTCGCCATCCTCGAAGGGGGGGACATCGAGGCGCGGATGCTTGCGTCGTTCGACACGTTCCTCACGCGTGCGCACGCCGTCCGTGGGCGACGCGACGTGATGCCGGCGCTCACCGAGCCGTGACGGGCCCACTTCTCCGGCCGTGGAACGCGCCGCCGCGGCGACGCGTTGCTGGTTGAGCTACACTGCTGCGATGGGTGGCGTCGGACCGAGGATGATCGCGCCCCTCGCGGCGCTGGTGTGGCTCGCCAGCTGCTCGACGTTGAGCGGCCTCACTGGCGGCGGCGGCGACGGCGCCGACGGCGGCGGGCCCGAGGCCGGCAACGGCGCGAACGACGCGAACGCAGGCACGCTCGACGCGTCCACGGGACCCGACGCCGTCGTCGGCCCCCCCGACGCGTCTCTCGCATGCGAGGGCTCGACCGCATGCGGCGCCGCCTGCGTCGACCTCGCGTCGTCGGGTGAGCACTGCGGCGCATGTGGCCACTCCTGCGGAGGCGGGACGTGCACCGAGTCGGTGTGCCAGCCCATGATCGTGCGCGGCGGCCTCGTGAACCCGGTCTTCGACATCAGCGCGACGGCGGTCTACTTCGGCGAAGCCGACAAGATCCTCTCGTGCCCGCTCGGTGGCTGCGGAGGCGCCGCGCCGACGCAGATCGGGGCCATCACGGCTTCTCTTCTCCAGGGCGCCGGTGGCGGCGGCGTCATGCTGGTTGGGGGCGGGAACGTGTTCTTCATGGCCGAGTCGCTCTCCGGCACGAGCGGCCCCTATCTTCATGTGTGCCCGATCCAGACAGGCTGCCCTCCGGCGCCCGCCGTCCTTCAGGCGGCCGCGCATCAGGCGTTCACCAACGGCTTCGCCGTCGCCGACCTCGACGTCTACTGGGGCTGGTACAAGTATTACGAGCACTCCGCGTGCACGGCCCCCGGCGTGTGCCCTCCCGGAGAGGCGCTCTTGAACGTGACGACCACGGACGCCGGTGGAGCCGCGAACCCGGGTCCCGTCGCCGTCGACTCGTCCCGCGTTTACTTTCCGCAGCCGGGTACGAGCACCGTGCTCGAGGCGTGCCCGAGGTCCGGGGCGTGTACGCCAACTGTGCTGGGCACGGTCCCTCCGTTCCAGCAGCTGGCGGTGAGGAACGGTCTCGTCTACCTCCTCTCGTCCGGTCGCGACGGGTATTTCGGACGGCGCGATTCGCACGTGCCCGACCGCGAGCCCCGCCTGCGTTCCCGCCGTTTTTTCGCTCAATCAGTCCTTTCCGCTGGCGTTCACGGTCGACGCGAAACATGTCTCGTGGCTGAACCGCGACGGCACCAACAACGCGTCCACGGCGGTCATGGTGACGTGTCCGATCACGGGGTGCGTCGGTGGTCCGCGGCAGATCGCGAAGAATCAAACCGGCGCGTACGGAATGCGCTCGGACGACGCGTTCGTCTACTGGGCGACACCGACGAGCATCATGCGCGTCGCCAAGTAGCGTCGCGCGCTCACGGGCGGATGACGCCAGGGTCCGTCTGGTAGAGGCGCGCGACGTCGACGGAGCGGCGCTCGAGGATGGCGCGCTGGTTCAGGTAGCCCTTGTCGGTGATCTCGCCGGCGTCGATGCTCGGCGGCTCGCCGAGGACGAGGGCCCGGGCGACGCGCGCGCTCGTGCCCGAGCGACCGGAGTTGAATGCGGCGAGGCGCATCGCGAGCTCGGCGCCGAGATCCGCCGCCGCGGCCGCCTCCGGCGTCACGAACAAGAGGAGGCCGATCTCTTCGCGATCGTGCCCGGTCACGACGGCGTCGGTGACGAGCGGCGCGCACGCGGCGACCGCCTGGATTCGGAGCTCGCCCACGTGCACCCAGGTGCCGCTCGTCAGCTTGAAGTTCTCGGCTGTGCGCCCGTCGAAGACGACGCCCTTGGTCGGATCCGCTTCGTCCTCCAGCCGGCCGGCGTCGCCCATCGGGAAGAAGCCGCCGAGGTCGAGCGCGAGAGGCTCGACCTGCCCGCCGGCGAGCCAGTAACCGGGCGACACGTTCGGCCCTTTCACGCGCATCTCGAGCTTGCTCCCGCTCGTGACGAACGCGATCTCGCACCCGTGCGGCGGCAGCCCGATGACGCCCGCGCGCGGAATCGGAAAGTGAACCTGTGACGCCAGCGGCGCCGTCTCCGTGGAACCCCACCCCGACACCATCGCGACCACGTCGCCGCGCGCCCTCTTGCTCACCGCCTCCAGGCGCTCCCACGTCGACTGCGCCAGCGCGGCGCCGGCGTAAAAGACGAGGTCGAGCTCGGCGAAGAAGCGCTCCCGCAGCGCGTCGTCGGTCTCGAGGTGGGCCGCCAGCATGTCGAAGCCGCGCGGCACGTTGAAGTACACGGTCGGCGAGATCTCGCGGAGGTTTCGCACCGTCGCGTCGAACGCGCCGGGCGCGGGCTTCCCGGCGTCGATGTAGAGCGTTCCGCCGTGCCAGAGGACCATGAAAAAATTGTGGTTGCCGCCGAACGTGTGGCTCCAGGGCAGCCAGTCGACGACGACGGGCGGGCGGTCGCGGAGAAACGGCCACCCCGCCGCGATGGCCTCCTGGTTGGTCGCCAGCATGCGCTGCGTGTTGACGACCCCCTTCGGCGCGCCGGTCGAGCCCGACGTGAACAGGATCTTCGCCACGGAGTCCGGCCCCGTCTTCGCGTGGGCGAGGTCGACGGCGGCGCTCGCCTGCGTCGCGCGTGCATCTTCGACGGTCATGAGGCGCGACGCACGCACGGCGCCGTCGCCGCGGCTCACGAGGAGCGGCACGTCCAGGCCGAGCGCTTCCCACGCCCGCGCGAACGCGGCGCCGTCCTCCGCGTAGACCGCACCGGGCGCCAGCTGCCCGGCGAGCACCTTCAGCTTCGCGAAGTCCTGCGACACGAGCGAATACGCCGGCGATACGGGCGCGACGGGGACCCCGACGTGCATGCCGGCGAGCTGGAGCAGCGCGTGATCCACGCAGTTGCCCGAGAGCATCATCAGCGGCCGCGTCGGGCCGAGGCCGAGGTCGAGCAGCGCCTGCCCGAGCGACCGCACGGCCCCGAGCGCCTCGGCGTACGAGGTCGCCGCCCACGCCCCGGCGAGATCACGCTCCACGAGGAACGCGCGGGCGCCCTCCAGTTCCGCCCAGTACGCGAGTCGGTCGCCCACGCGCGCGGGGACGTCCGGGCCCAGCTCCGGCGCGCGAAGCACGAAGCCGCCGCCTTCGAGCGCCTCGCGGTGGACCTGCGGCGGCGCGAACGAAGGGGCGGGCCGCGTCATGCCGTCACAAGCTGAGGTAGGTCTGGTCCTTGAGCCCGCGCTCGTACTCGGCCAGGAGGCGCATGCCCTCGGTGGGCTTGATGCGGTCCTGCTTGATGGCCGCGTCGACCTGCGCCTTCAGGCGCGAGGCGAGATCGTGCGGCTCGTACTGCGTCATACGCAGGACCTCGGAGATCGTGTTCCCCGCGATCGTCTCCTCGAGGTAGTAGCCGCATTCCTCGTCGTCATCGAGGAAGACGTGCACCTCGTTGACGCGGCCGAGCAGGTTGTGGATGTCGCCCATGATGTCTTGATAGGCGCCGGTCAAAAAGATGCCGATGTAGTAGGGCCCCTTGTCGATCGGGTGCAGCCTGATCGAGTTCTTCTCGTTCTCACGGTCGATGAATTTGGCGACCTTGCCGTCCGAGTCGCAGGTGATGTCGACGAGCGAGCTCTCGACCGTGGGCCTCTCGTTCAGGCGGTGCAGCGGCACCACCGGGAAGAGCGCACCGAACGCCCAGTGATCGAGCAGCGACTGGAACACGGAGAAGTTGCATATGTGCTGGCTCGAGAGCTCGCGCTGGATGTCGACGAGCTCGTCGGGCACCTCGCTCGGATCGAGCGTCCCGATGAGCGCGACGATGCGCGAGGCCGCCTGCCAATAGAGCGTCTCGAAGCACCCCTTCACGTCGAGCTCGAGGAGCCCGAGGTCGAACATGTTCTGCGACTGCTCCTTCAGCTGCAGCAGATCGTGCCACGACTCGCTGAGGTTCTGCGCCGTCAGGTTCTGCGCGATGTCCTGCGCGGTGACGACGAGCTTGTGCTGGATCGTCGGCTCATCGCTCGTGCGCGGGGAGACCTTGTCGATCGTGCCGAACGCCTCGACGACGAGCACCGTGTGGTGGCTGACGATCGCGCGGCCGGACTCGGAGATGATGTGCGGGTGCGGGACGCGCTCTTCGTCGCAGACGTCGGCGATGTTCCAGACGACGTCGCGGGCGTACTCCTCGACGGTGTAGTTCATCGACGCGTGGAAGTTGCTGCGCGACCCGTCGTAGTCGACGGCCAGGCCGCCGCCGACGTCGAGGTACTCGATCGGGTGCCCCGCGCGGCGGAGCTTGGCGTAGTACCGGGCCGCCTCGCGCACGGCGCGCTTGATGATGAGGATGTCCGGCACTTGCGAGCCGATGTGGAAGTGAACGAGCTTGAACGCGCTCGCCATCCCCGCCTCGCGAAGCACCGCGGCCGCCTCGAGGATCTCCGCGGTGGAGAGCCCGAACTTCGCCGACTCGCCGCCCGACTCGGCCCACTTGCCGGCGCCGCGCGCGACGAGCCGGACGCGCACGCCGATCTCCGGCTCCACGCCGATCTCCTTCGCGATGCGGACGATGGCGCGCACCTCGGAGAGCTTCTCGGCGATGAGGATCACCTTCTTGCCGAGCTTGCGGCCGAGGAGCGCGGTCCGGATGAACGCGTCGTCCTTGTAGCCGTTGCAGACGATGAGCGAGTCGTTGTCGGTGTGCACCGCCAGGCCCGCGAAGACCTCGGGCTTGCTCCCGACCTCGATGCCGTAGTGGAAGGGGCGGCCTGCATCGAGGATCTCCTCGACGACCTCCTTCATCTGGTTGACCTTGATCGGGAAGACGCCGCGGTAGTTGCCCCGGAACTTGTTCTCCGCGATCGCGCGATTGAACGCGTCGTTCAGGACGCGCACGCGGTGGTGCAGCATGTCCTGGAAACGGATGATGAGCGGAGCCTTGAGCCCCTCCTCCTTCATCGCCGCATCCACGACGTCCATGATCGCGAAGCGACGACCCCTCGCCTGCAGGGGAGCGACCGTCATCCGTCCCTCGTCGTCCACGCCGAAGTAGTCGTCGCCCCAGCGCTCGACCATGTAGAGCTCGCGCGCGTCGTCGACGGTCCACGGGGGGACCACTTCCATCGCGGTCGCTACGGCGGACGGCGGGGACGAAGGAGACGGCGGGGTGGATTCGGGAGCGGTGAGGTGCGCGGACATTTCGTGCTCTGCACTCTGGCGCGATTTGCTCTGCAACGCGAGCGCATCCGCGAGGGGACTGGTTGTCACGGGAACGTCACCTAGCCCGGTCGGGGGTGGCTCGCAAGCACAGACGCAAGGAGGTCCGTCAGTCGGGGACGATGTCGCCGCCGTAGCGGGCGCGCAGGTCGGGGAGGGCGGCGGAGATGACGTCGCGGGTGCGGTCCCGGAGGCCTTCGAGGTCGGCGGCGCCGAGGCCGGCCGTCGGCAAAGGGGGCAGGATCTTGGCACACGCGCGCGCCTTGCCGAACCACTTCGAGCCCTTCGGCCGCATTTTGCGGGTGCCGGCGATCGCGATCGGGAGGATGGGAACCTGGGTGCGGATGGCGAGATCGAACGCGCCGTTCTTGAAGGGGAGCAGGGTCCCGTCCCTCGAGCGGGTCCCCTCCGGGAAGAGCATCACGGAGATCCCGCCGGCGATCGCCGCCTCGCACTCGCGCATCATCGCGACGACGCTGCCCTTCTCACCACGGCGCAGCTTGATGTCGCCGCCGAGGCGCATCGCCCAGCCGGTGAGCGGCGGCTTGAACAGCTCCTCTTTCGCGACCCACCGCATGTCCCATGGGAGCCACGAGAGGAGGAACGGATCGGCCTGCGACTCGTGGTTCGCCACGACGACGTAGGGCTTGTGATCGATGTCCGGCGGCGGCTCCCCCTCGACCGTGAACTTCCAGAGCGGCGAGAGGGCGCTCGAGGTCTTGCCGAGCCGGCGCATCCAGCGCCCGGGCAAGCGCTGGGTGGGATCGCCGCGGTGGCGGACCTGCGACACCGCCATGATGGGCAGGAAGGCGGCCACGCAGAGGCCGAACTCGAGGTAGGTGTAGAGGCCGGTCGCGGCGTTCGGCATCGGTCAAATCGGCAAATAGCGCCCTTTTCGGGGGGAAATTGTCATGATCCTGCAAGGAGCCGGGGGCAATGGGAATTCTCGCCTATCGCCGTGCCTTCCGTCCTGCTACGAGGCGCCCAACTATGAACGAGGTCGACCTCGCGGAGCTCCTCGGGCCCGCACTTACCGCTGCCCTCGCCAAGAAGGGCTACGCGACCCTTACCCCGGTGCAGGAAGCCGTCCTCGCCCCCGAGCTCGGAGGGCGCGACCTGCGGATGACCTCGCAGACCGGATCCGGCAAGACCGTCGCCATCGGCTTCGTTCTCCGAGACGTCGTCGTCGGCGGCAACGCCGGACAGGCCGGTAAGGGCGGCGTCGCGCGGCCACGCGCGCTCGTCGTCGCGCCGACGCGCGAGCTTGCACGCCAGCTCGAGCTCGAGCTCGCCTGGCTGTATGCCGGGACGACGAAGGTGGTCTCGGTCGCCGGCGGCAGCAGTGTCCGCGATGAGCGCCGCGCGCTCTCGGGCGGCCCGGGGGTCGTGGTCGGCACGCCGGGGCGCCTCCTCGACCACCTGACGCGCGGCGCCATCGACGCGACCGACGTGGGCGCCGTCGTCCTCGACGAGGCCGATCGCCTGCTCGACCTCGGCTTCCGCGAGGATCTCGAGAAGATCCTGGCGACGACCCCCGCGACCCGGCGCACGCACCTCGTCTCCGCGACGTTCCCGCGCGACGTGAAGGCGCTCGCCGACTCGGTACAGAAAAACCCCTCCCACGTCGAGGGCACGCGCCTCGGAGAGGCTCACGAGGACATCGATCACGTCGTCTATCTCAGCGATCCGCGTGAGCGTGTCGACGCGCTCGTGAACCTCCTTTTGTCCCGCCCCGACGAGCAGACGCTCATCTTCTGCCGCACGCGCGCCGACGTCGCCCGCGTGTCGCGCGAGCTCTCCCAGGCCGGGTTCGGCGTGAGCTCGCTGTCGGGCGAGATGGAGCAGCCCGCGCGGGATCGCGCGCTCGCGGGCTTCAAGCGCGGTGATCTGCGCGTCCTCGTCGCCACCGACGTCGCCGCGCGCGGCCTCGACGTGCAGGACATCGCGTGCGTCCTGCACGCCGACCCGCCCGACGATCCCGACACGTACACGCACCGCAGCGGTCGCACGGGTCGCGCCGGTCGCAAGGGACTCAGCGGCGTCCTCGTGGCCCCCGCCGGCCTCCGTCGCGTGTCGTCGCTCCTGTTCCGCGCCCGCGTGAAGTTCCGCGTCGAGCCGCTCCCCACCGCAGAAGCCATTCGCGCGGCCGCCGACGAGCGCCTCTCGGAGGAGCTCCTCGCCGACGATCCGGAGGGATTCAAGGGGATGGATGAGCGCACCTGGGACCTCGCCAAGCGTATCGCCAAGGGCGCCGAGCCGACGCGGACGATCGCGCGGCTGATCGCCCGCGCGCGTCGCAGCGGCGTCGCCGAGCCGCGTCAGATTCGCTCCTTCTCGGCGCCGCACGCGCCGCGGGACCGCGACTACGATCGCGATCGGCCCGCCCCGCCGCCGCGCACGCAGTACGGCAAGCCGCCCGCCGATCGGCCGGCGCGCGCGGTGCCCGTGGATCGCCCGTCACGCACGACGCGCGCGGTGCCCGCGGATCGCCCGTCACGTACGACGCGCGCGGTGCCCGCGGATCGCCCCTCGCGCACCGAGCCCGCGGTGGATCGCCCGTCGCGTACGTCGCGCGCCGTGCCTGCCGATCGTCCGTCGCGTACGTCGCGCGCAGTGCCTACCGATCGTCCATCGCGTACGACGCGCGCGAAGCACGAGCCGGCGCCGGAGATGCGTGCACCGCGCGAGGGTCCGGCGCCGCGCGAGCACGCCGCGCCGCGCGCGTACGCCGAGAGCCGCCCGCCGCGTGCGCCACGCGGTCAGGGAAACCAGGGCAACCAGGAGTGGATCCCGTTCCGCGTCACGTGGGGCGAGCTCCACGGGGCCGACGCCCGGCGCCTCATGGCCGTCGCGTGCCGCCGCGGTAACGTCGGCGGCAAGGACATCGGCGCGATCCGCCTCGGACCGACGTGGTCGACCGTCGAGGTCGCCGCGCACCTCGCCGAATCGTTCGCCGCGTCCGCGGCCTTGCCGGACGAGCGAAACCCCCGCGTCCAGTTCGCGCGCGACACCGAAGGCACACCGCCTCCGCGCACGCCTCGCTCGGGCCCAGGCCCGTCGCGCCAAGGCGGCGCGCGCGGTGGCGACACATGGGGTGATCGCCCGCTGTCGCGCCGTCGCTGAGAGATCGGCAACCCCGCGCCTGGATCCTGCGCGCATGCGCCGATGCATGCATGATCCATATATTTCGCGAAGCGCTTCGATAAGTGCTTAGCCGCGAGCTCTAGGCGAACTACGCGAAATGCGTCGGGTCAGCCGCTTCGGCCAGGCCGCGATGTCGGTTGGCGTCGCACTTGCACTCTACACAGACATGACGATCGCATTCGACACCCATGCCCTCGCCGCCCACGTCCTCCGCGCCATCGCCCGCCGCCGCGCCCGCGTCGTCACTGTCGACGACGTCGCCCGCACCGTCGGAGCCCGCCGCTCGGACGTTCGGCAAGTCGTGACCCGCCTCCACGAGGAGGGCTTCGTCGATGCGCTCCGCATGCGCCCGACGCTGGCTGGCCTCGCCGTCGCCACGTCGCTCCGCTCGTGCAAGCTGAAGGACGTCCGCTCCGAATCCGAGATCCCCGTCGCCCGCTGCGCCTGAGCGCTCCTTTCAGAGCGCACCCAGAAACGAGACCACCGCGGCCTCCAGCTGATCGACGCCCGGGTGCTCGGTGGGCATGTGGCTCGCCCCCTCGAGGACGACCATCTTCTTGGGCGCCGCGAGGCGTTCGAAGAAGCGGCGGCTCACCTCGATGTTTCGCGAGGGGTATGGCAGTCGAGACGAGGTCGCCGGCACCCATGCCCGCGTTAAATCGAGTGACCGGAGGCGCGCTCCAGGCCTGTCTTCGACTCCTTCAGGCCTTGGGGTACGGGAACGTCTCGGTGGGCTTCGTCGGGACCACGTCGTTGAACTTCCGGACGTCGAGCTCGAGGCGGCCGTCCGGACGCTCGCGGAGGACGTCGGCGAGGCGTGAGCCCCACAGGATGTCCTTCATCGTGTATCGCCGCCGCGCGTGGACGGGTTGCAATGACGTGTCGTCGGTCCCGGTGACGCTCACGGCGACCTCGATCTCGTCCTTCACGCATAGCTGGGGCGTGAGGCCGAAGAAGGGGCTGGCCTCGTCGATCACGTGCATCACCGTCCACGAGCGCGCCAGGGCCATCGTGCGATCGCGCGTGAGCCTCGCCTCGTACAGGCGATAGAAGGTGACCCCTTCCTTCGTGACCTCGGTCTTGATCACGGCGACCCGGACGGTGGCCTCGAAGATCGTGCTTGCCCGGTCGTTGCCGATGCGGAACGCGAGCGTCGGCACGCCGTCCATCGGCGAGATGGTGACCTTGTCCGAGAAGAGGAGCTGCCCAGACGTCTGCGAGAAGCGCGCGAAGACGATGCCGGTCGACAGCGCCGTCAAGACGAGGCCCACGACCGATTCGGCGACGACCATGAGGTGCGCGGCCGTCGACTGCGGGTACATCGCGCCGTAGCCGATCGTGCCCATCGTCTGCACGCTGAAGAAGAACGCGTCGCGGAAGACGCCGGGACGAACGCCGGTGACGCCACCCGTCGCCATGTACCCGAGCGCAAAGACGGCGTTGATTCCCAGGAAGACCAGCGCGATGGCGCCGATGACGCCGGCCCAACGCATCTTGAGTACCGAGTGGTACGCGTCACGCAGCGGGTGCGGCCGCGCGCCTACGACGACGACATCGTCCTCCTGTCGATCCTTGGCCACGCGGCGGATTTCAGCGGCTATGCCGCGTCGTGGCCAACTTCTCGCGCCTCGAACGTCATCCCCGCCGCGCGCAGGCGCTGGATGAGGTGCATCCCCATGCCCGACGCAGGGGTGAGGACGCCGTAGCGTCGGGGGAGCGCGCTCTCGTCCTCGGCGAGGCACACCGCGGCTTCGCCGAGCATCTTGGCGGTCTCGCCGTAGCCGGGATCGCTCGTCCCCTCGACGCGAGCATCGACGCGCAGCCCGTCTCCCTCGCCGACGATGCGCACCTTGAAGAAACCGGCATCGCGCGCCGCCTGCGACGGACCCTGCCCCGGCGCGGGGAGCAGCGGCGCGAGGAGCTTGCGGCCCGGCGCGAGCGACGCGATCCCGACGAATCCGCCGAGCGCCGCCGTCACCCCCGCCGCGCGGGCGAAGCCCTTGGGACCCCTCCCGAACGACATCGCCTCGCGGTAGGAGAAGTCCTTGCCGTACGCGAAATCCTGCAGCGCGTTGGAGCGGCGAACGACGCGCGTGTTGATGGCGGCCATCACGAACGGTCCGGTCCACTGGTCCACGAGCGGCTCGTAGCGTACGTCTCGCTGGTCTGGGCCGTCGGGGCCGCGATCCTTCGTGCGGTCGGGCAAGAGGGCGTAGGGGTCCCCGACGAGGCGCCGCAGCTCGCGATCGTGCGACGCGGCATCGAAGATCTCCATCATCGACGACACCGTGCCGCCGCTGAAGCCGCCCTTCATCGGGCCGCAGAAGAACGAGGCCCGCGCCAGCACCTTGCCCCGCGCCTGGAACGCCTCGTGGAGGAAGAGAACGCCCAGATCCGACGGGATGGAGTCGAAGCCCGAGCAGTGGACGATGCGCGCGCCGGTCTCTTGCGCTCGCGCATGGTTCTGGTCGATCGAGCGGCGCACGAAGGGGACCTCGCCGGTCAGATCGCAGTAGCTCGTGCCGTGCTCGGCGCAGGCGTGCGCGAGCGGCATGCCGTACTTCATGTACGGGCCGACCGTGGTGCAGACGACGCGCGTGCTCTTCGCGATCTCGGCGAGCGCGCCTTCGTCGGCGCTGTCGGCGACGAGGATTTCGAGCGCGGCCAGGGGGCTCGATATCTGCGCCAGTGCCTTGCGCACCTCTTCGAGCTTCGCGCGGTTTCGCCCGGCGATGGCCCAGCGGATCCCCGATGCGTGCTCGCGTGCGAGGTACTCCGCGACCAGCTTTCCCGTGAAGCCGGTCGCGCCGAAGAGGACGACATCGTAGGAGCGCGCCATGCGCACCTGCGTATCACGGCGCTGTGCCAACCGTCCTTCGGATGGAAGGGTTGTCTCAGCTGGCGGACGTCGCGGCGACCTACGCGCGGCTCGACGCGAGCGGCGAGGTGCTCCGTGGCGGCTGGTCCGACCTCGGGCTCGCGCGCGGCGCCGTGCGCGTGCTGCACACATCGGCGCCGCTCCCGCCCGACCTCATCGCCGTCCGCATCGACGTCTCGGCGGACGCGCAGTCGGCCCTCGCGCGGGCCTTCGTCGGCAGCGTCCACGACACGGCGATGCGTCCGATCGTGAAGCGCGTCCTCGGCGTGGACGGCTTCGTGGCCGCGGGCGTCGCCGCCGCCTACGACGACCTGCGCCGCGTCGTCGATGCGGGTGCCAGCTCGGGCGTCATCGACGCCTCGACGATGTACATGTCCACCGAGCCCCCACCCGCGAAGTAGCGCGCGCCGGACCTCACTTCGTCATTCGCGCCGCGCGCAGCTTCCAGCGCTCGCGTGCCTTGTCGGCTTCCCCCTCACGGGTGCGAACGGGTGCGCGGGCGACGAGCGTAGCCATCAGCCGAGCGGTCGTCGCGGCGACGTCCCGGGTCGCCTGCTCGAAGGCGGCGCGATCGGCCTCCGATGGCTTCTGCAGCCCGCTGACCTTGCGAACGTACTGGAGCGCTGCAGCCTCGATCTCCTCGGGGGTGGTCGGTGGCGCAAAATTGTAGAGTACACGTATGTTGCGGCACATGTTTCGACGGTACCGCATGTCGCCGTCGCAGAGGTCGGAGCCCCGACCCCACTTCACCGCACATCGACGTCTTGTCGGGCCGTGGCGGCCGCCGCCACACGCCAGAGAACCGCCCGTCCACGCGGGCGGGCGAGCGCGTCGTGGCGTCGTTCGGTTAGGAGCGCGCGGTCACCGGTATCGCGTTTGCATTTGAAGTTGGCCGTGAATCACCACGCCACAGCGCTCGCGACGGACGCCTCCGATGACGTTGACGCGGTGTACCGCCTAGACACCGTTCCGCCTCCGGCGAGCGGCGATGCCTACAGCGCACCGACCCAGATGCGGGAGCTTCCGGAGAGCATCATCGCCCTCCTGAAGACGATGAAGAGGGACGCTTCCGAGGGCGATCTCGCCGAGGCCGTGGAGCTCGCTGCCCAGCTCGTGCACGCGCCCGCGCCCAGTTCGTCGGTCCCGGCACCGACCGAGAGCGGCATCGTGCCCAGGATCTATGCCCAGTGGGAGGAGGGGGACGGCGACGAGGACCCGCCGACGCGTCTCTGCGGCGACGCCGTCGCCGACGTCCTTGCCCAGTCGCAGCGCTCTCCGCCGCGCCAGCCCACCATCCGGCCCGCGGCTCCTCCTCCCGCGGCTCCTCCTACGGCTACTGCGAGCGGCCCCGTGATGCGTGTTGCCCTCGGGGCTGCCACGGCGCTCCTCGAGCTCGACACCAAGGCGCTCCGCCCCTCACCGCTGCCGATCGTGCCGGAGGAGGAGATCGCGCCGCTCGCCCGGCCTGTGCCGAGCCCTCGCGTCGTCCTCGCGCGGAAGGTTGCCTACGGGCTCTGCCTCCTGGCATTGACCGCGGGCAGCGCGGGCGTCGCGGCGCTGCTGGCGCTGTCGCCTTGAAGCCCTGAGAAGCAGTCGGATCGCACAGGCGCGGTGGGTGCGAAGCGCCCTGGCGCTCAGTCCTGCGCGAACAGCACCGCGCGCGCCGGCGCGTGGGTCTCGTGGTCTTCGGCGAGGATGGGCGCGACGCCGGTGCCGACGGCCACGAACTCGATGACGTGCGAGTCCCAGCCGTGGCTCCCCTCGCGCACGTCGACCGCGAGGACGCCGGCAGCCGCGCCCGCCTCGTGCGCCTCGTACTGCATCCGCGCCATCGCGAGCTCGCGCGCGTCGTAGAGGCCCTGCGTGAAGGCGGCGTGCTCCATATTCTGCTGCGCCTGGCCGAGGCTCTTCCACCACTGCCCGAGGGACAGGTGCGCGACGTGGTAGACACACACCCCGTGCGCAAGGCTCACCGGTCGGTAGCCGGCCCGCACGATCCCCCAGAAGTCGACGCCCGACAGGTCGCTGGTGAACGGCCGGCCGTAGCGATCGCGCCAGGCGGCGCCGTCCCCCTTGCGCCGGCGCACCGCGGTGCCCATCGCGACGAACTCCGCGTGATGCCCTTCGCGCTCCATCTCGATGCGCATGCCGACGACGCCGTCCGCGCCGAGGTGCGCGGCCTGATCGGTCAGGCGTTTCATCGCGAGGTGCCGCGCCGCCAGCATCATCTGCGAAACGTTGGCGAGCTCCATGTTCGTCGTCCACGGCGCGCTCGACCACCCGATGTGAAAGTAGCTCGACCCCTGTACCAGCTCGAGCGGCTCGAAGCCGACCTCCTCCACGAGGAGCAGCTCGTCGATCGAGAGATCGCTGGTGAAGTATCCGCCAGCGGTTCCTCCGGCTGGGTCGCCGAACGTCACTCGTTCACCGTCATGACCAGCTCCGGCACCGGCGGCGCCTCGGCCGCGTGGATGGCCAGGACGCTCGTGCCGACGCAGAAGAACTCGATGATGTGCGAGTCCCAGCCGTGGCTCGTCTCGTACACCTCGGTGCCCACGACGCCGCCCGCGCCATCGAGCTGCGCCTCGTACTGTAGCCGCTCCATCGCCAGCTCGCGCGCGTCGTAGAGCGCCTGCGTGAAGTTCGGCATCTCCATGTTCTGGCCCACGCTCGAGAACCAGCCCCCCAGCGTCTGGTGGGCGACGTGGTAGACGCAGTTACCCATGACCAGCGACACTGGCCGGTAGCCGCTCTTCAAGAGCATCCAGAAGTCCTGGCCCGACAGATCGCTCGTGAACGGCATGCCGGACGGCGCGCGCCACGTCTGCACCTGGAACTTCTTCGCCGTCTCCGGGCGACCGTACACGGCGGTGCCGATCGCGACGAACTCGAGGAGCTGCTCGCCCCACGCGTGCCGGTTCACGCGCAGCCGCACGCCGATGACGCCGTCGGCCCCGAGCTCGTGCGCCTCCTCTTCCATACGCGCCATCGCCAGCTCGCGCGCCTGGTAGAGCGCCTGCGTGAGGACGCCCATCTCCATGTTCTGCGTGTAGCCGGCCTGCTGGTAGCCCACGTGGTAGATCGACGAGCCCATCACGAGGCCTGCGCACTCGAAGCCCGCTTCGCGGACGAGCAGGAACTCCTTCACCGAGAGATCGCTCGTGAAGAACCGCTGGCCCTGGGCGCCGGTCGCGCGCATCCGCTGGATGCGCTCGGCGGCGTGCTGCGGGAGGGCCTGACGCTGGATCTGGGGGCGGTTGTAGTTCGCCATGATCAATAACCGTGCTTTCCGAAGCGGGCAGGGGAGTCGCGGAGATCGACGACGACGGGAGGACGTGGTGGAGACGCAGCGTCGCCGCGACGGACGACAGCGGTGCCCATCATGACCAGATCGAGCGAGAAGGCGGTATGGCTGCGGCCGCTCGACTCGTACTCGTGGTCGCGGGCGTTGCGCTGGATCTTCACGCCGACGACGCCGTTCGCGCCAAAGTGCGCGGCGAACGCGCGGAAGCGGGAGACGGCGAGATCCCGCGCCACTTGTGACGCCTGCGTGTGGACCGGAAGCTCGCCCGAGAAATACGATCCCTCGCTCACGCAGTCGGCGTGGCGTGCGTAGAAAAAGCAGTTGCCCATCGCGATGGCGACGGGCCAGTACCCGGCGCGGTGGAGCTTGTAGAGCTCGTCGGCGGTGAGGAGCGTCAGTGCAGGCATCGGTGGCGGCGGCTGCCCGTCCAGGCGCACGGCCGTGCCGATCGCGGTGAACTCGATGAGATCCTCCCCCCACGCGTAGCCCTTGCCGAGGAAGCGCGTGTCGATGACGAGGTGCGCGCCCAGGGCCTGCGCCTCCTGCTGCATGCGCGAGAGGGCCAGCGCGCGCGCGCGTTCGTAGGCGTGCGTCAGCGCGACGAGCTCGCCGCCCGTCCATGACGTGAAGCCGCGGAAGCCGACGTGGAAGACGCTCGAGCCCATCACCTGGCTGATCGGCGAGAGGCCGGTCGCTCTGGCCACGACGGTCTCGCTCGTCGTCAGCGTGCTCGTGAAGACCGGGCGCCCGCTCGCGCCGAGCTCGTGGATGCGCCTCTGCGCGCGGAGCGGCAGGCCGCCCTGCGCGAGCTGGTGCAGGCTGAGCGGCTCGTTTACCGGGCGATCGGGCAGGAAGGGATGGGTCATTCGCGGCTCCCGCCTGTCGCGCCACCGCCGCCACCGAGCTGGCCCAGCACCCACGCCGCGCGCGCGTTCGTGTTCGCGTGCGCAGCGAGCGCGTCCGTCAGCATCTGGACCCACACGTCGAGCGCGACCGCGCGCGTGCGCAGGGCGATGCCGCGAACGACCTTTTTGTGGTGGGCCTGCGCGTGGTTCCCTTCGCGCCGCACCATGAACACGTCGGGTTCGAGGCTCACCTCGATGCCGATCACGTAGGTGCCGTTCGCCTCGATGCGCGTGTGCTCGGAGAACCCCTGGTACAACGTCTGCGCCAGGCGCCCGAGGAACGCGTCGACGTTCGCGAGATCGAGCGCCATGCCCGCGGCGAGCTGATCGCCGGAGATCGCGACCTGGATTTGCGTCTTGCAAAAGGGACACGCGTGCACGCGGCCGTCCCATTGCGGCACCATCATCGCGCCGCAGTGGGTGCATGGCACGGGTCGAGACATGGGCTAGGACGGTATCAGCGCGCGAGGAAATCGGCGATCGCCGCGTTCACCCTGTCGGCGTGCGTGAGCGGGCCTCCGTGAGCGAGCTCACCTCGGCAAACGCCTGTCGCCGCGACATTCCGGTGCTGTGCACCGCGACGACGGGCGGGCCGGCCCCCGCCATGGTCACGTCGATCTCGAATCCATCCGCCTGCACGAGCGTCATAGGCTTTGGTGTATCCTGACATCCCGGAGCCGCACCGGCTTCGGGGGCACAGGCAGGACCGATGCAGCACGTCGTCGTGGTGGGTGGAGGTCTCGCCGGGCTCGTCTCGGCGCGCGCGATCTCCAAGACCGGGCGACGCGTCACGTTGCTCGAGAAAAGTGCGCGCATCGGCGGCAAGGCCGGCGCCGATCTGCACGGGGAGCGCCTCGTCGAGCATGGCTACCACGTCTTTCCGACCTGGTACCCGAACGTGCGCCGCATCCTCCGCGAGATCGACGTCACCCTCGTCGACTTCGATCGCTACCACTACCTCCTGCCCGGCGCCTTCCCGGAGAAGGTCACCGTCCGCGGCCCCAGCAGCCTCGGCGCCGTCGCCCACAACCTCATGCACGGCCTTTTGCCGTGGTACCAGACGGTCCTCTTCTACAACTTCACGCTCGATCTGGTCTCGCAGGGCCTGTCGAACAAGCGCTTGCTCGATCGCGTCAGCGAGATCGGTCTCATGCGCCAGGCCTGGTACGTCACCGAGGCCGTCGCCGAGATGAACCAGGAGAACCTCCTCAAGGCGAGCGCCATCCCCGCGTACGAGATGAGCGCGATGACCGCGAAGCGCATCGGCAGCTACTGGATGAAGCAGGCGTCGCCGTTCTTGAGCGTCCTGCCGGGCGACCTGCAATCCACGTTCATCGAGCCGCTCGGCAAGACGGTGAAGGACGCGGGCGTCGACGTTCGACTCGGCACCACGGTGTCGGGCCTCGACGTGGTGGACGGGCGCGTGGCTGCGGTGAAGACGGCGGGCGAGCGCATCGTCGCCGACGCGTTCGTGCTGGCCGTCCCCTTCGAGGTGGCGCGGACGTGGATCGACGACTCGCTCTTCGCCCTGGATCCGTCGCTCGGCAACATGAACCTGCTCGAAGCGCAGCCGATGTGCTCGCTCCACGTACGCACGAACAAGCGCGTGGCGGGGATCCCGCGCGAGCACGTCTTTTTTCATGGCGGCGCGTTCGGTCTCTCGTTCATCGACGTCGCGCCGCTCTGGAGCGGCTGGGAGGGCTCCGAGCTGAGCTTCATCGCGAGCAACTTCGCGCCGCTCCGCGGGCTGTCGGAAGAAGGCGCGACGCGGGCGCTGCTCGGGGAGATCTTCGATTACCTCCCGATCAAGGATCAGGACATCCGTGACGTGGTCCTCAACACGAACGTGAAGACGCCGCTCTTCATCAACACGATCGGCGCGTGGCCCAACCGGCCGACGGCGCGCACGCGCGCGAAGAACCTCTACGTTGCCGGTGATTTTGCCAGAAATCGGATCGACCTGGCGTGCATGGAGGGGGCCGTGCAGTCGTCGCTCCTCGCCGCCCGGGCGTTGCTCGAGGACGCCGGCGTGAAGGACGGGCTCCCGGAGCCGCTCCAGCCGCCGGTGCCTTCGCGGGCGTTGCTCCTCGCCCTTCGCGCCGGGCTCGCTCCTGCCGTGCTCGCGGCGTATGCGACGGCGCGCGTGGCCGAGGCGATCTCTCCCAAGGTCTCGCCACGTTCGGCGTCCCACCGGCGGCAGCGCGGCAAGGCAGGGGCGCGATGAGCGACGTAACGCGGGCCGACATCAACATGCGCCTCATCCACGCGCTCACCGACTACGCGGCGCTCAAGATAGGGAAGAACTCCGCGTTCCTCGTCACCGAGCGCGCGCTCGCGGCGAACGGCGTCGACGCGGCGACGAGCGGAGACGCCCACGCGTGGGTCTCCCTCGACGCCTTCCGCGCGGTCGCCGACGCGCTCGCGCTGGCGACCGAGAACGGCGACGACCTCATCACCCACGCCGTGACCTGGGTCGTGCCGACGCGCCGCGACCTCTCGGCGATGAGCCTGACTGCGCTGGCGACGCCGCGCATGTTCTTCGCCAGCATCGATCATGCGCGCGAGTTCTTCGCGCGCCACTTGTCGTTCGGCGTCGTGATGGTCGGGCGCACACGCGCCAGGTTCACGCTCAAGTACCGCGAGGGCCTGCCGCGGCATGGGCACTCATGCCAGGTCGCGCGCGGCGTCCTCCACGCGGTGCCGCTCCTCTTCGACTTGCCGCCCGCCGAGATCGACGAGTCGCGCTGCTTCGCCAAAGGAGCGGACGTCTGCGAGTACACGGTCACGTGGCGAAACGAGACGCCGACGAACTGGATCGGCGGCCTCTTCGGGCTGGTCGTCCTCGCGTTGGGCATGGTCCTCGCGCCGAGCGCGTGGTGGGCGCTCGCGCCACTCTTCGGATTCCTCGTCGGTCGCGAGGTGCGCCTTGCGCGCCTGCGGCGGCTCATGACGCGGACGACGGAGGAGCAGCGGCGGGTCCTCTCCGATCATGAGCGCGAGTTCGCCCGCAGGTACGACGATTTGCGTGCATCGAACGAGCGTCTCGAGCAAGGCGTGCTCGAGCGCACGAGGGCGATCGAGCGGACGCTCCAGCAGCTCCGCGAACAGAACGCGTACCTCCGCACGACGATCCTGGACATGGAGAGGCTCCAGACGGATTTGCTCGACGTGGGCGAGAACAAGCTCCTCGGCGAGGCGGTGGGCGAGCTCGTGCACGAGTTCAAGAGCCCCCTCACCATCATGAGCGGGAACCTGGACTTCATCGAGGAGGCCGTGCAGAGCGACGTCGGCGATCTCGTGGACGCTACGCGCGACATGCGCGCGGGCGTCGAGCGCATGCGCAGCGTGCTCGGGTGGTTCGTCAGCCTCTACCGCAGCACCCCGTCGCAGCTGCAGCCGCTCGACCTCGCGTCGGAGGTGTCGTCCGCGGTGAGCCCCCTGCGCCGGCGATTCGGCGCCACCCACGTCGACATCGACGTCTCACCGGCGCGCATCGCCGGGCACGAGGGGCAGTTTGGCCAGGTGGCCGTCAACCTCGTGACCAACGCCGTGCAGGCGCTGGGGGGCAAAGGCGTCGTGCGGGTGCGCGTCTGCCAGCGTGATGGCCGCGCGCTGCTCTCGGTCGAAGACGACGGGCCCGGCATTCCTCCCGACCTGCACGAGACGGTCTTCGAGCGCGGCTTCACCACCAAGCGGGGCGGTGAGTGGAGCGGCTCGGGCCTCGGCCTCTACATCGCGCGTACGATCGTCGAACGCCACGCAGGGCGTATCTCGGTGCGCTCGGGGCCTACGGGGGGGGCGATCTTCGAGGTCACTCTTCCGCTGCTGGCGGAAGAACGCGACGCGGCTGGAACGCGCTCGAGCAACCCGCCGACCCCGAAGCCGACCTCGAACTAGCCGGATTCGCGCGGCGTACTCCAACCGCGTTGCATTTGGCGGTGGAGATGGCAAGGTCGCGCCCCGAGGGGCACGTGGTCGACGAAAACGGACAGCCGGTGGACGAAGCCGACGCGAGCAGCGACGCGGTGATCCTCGCCGCGAGCGCCAACCGCGCGCGCGACATGTACCGCCGCTTCCTCGAGAGCGAGTACCCCGACGCGCTCGCGATGGCGGAGGAGGTCCTCCGCGAGCGGCCCGACGACGTCATGGCGCTCGCGATCCAGACGGAGTGCCATACCGCGATCTACAAGCCCGAGACGGTGCCCGCCCCCGCGCCGAACGGCGATCCCTCTGCCGGCCCGCGAGCGCTGCGCGACGACGGCCGCTTCGACTCCGAGGCCCCCACTGGCGTCGAGATCGTTCTGCCGCCTTCCGACGCGCCCGGTGCAGCGGAGACGGCTCGCGCGCCCGTCAACGACGAGGTCACACCTGTCTACGTGACGGTCACCCGCGGAGAGCCGAGCCGCGAAATGTGCCGGCGCTTCCTCGAGAGCGATCACCCGGCCGCGCTGATCCTCGCGGAGAGCGTGCTCGAGGCGAACCCGGACGATCGCATGGCGCGCGCGATCGCCGAGCAGTGTCGTGCCGCCCTCGAGCGCCGCTCTTCCCTCCCTCCGCCGGCGCCGCCGTCGCTGAGCCCCCCCTCCGACGACGACACGCAGGTCTCCAAGAGCCCGCCCGTCCCTCCGAAAAGCTGAGGGCCGACCCGGCCTTGCACGACCGGAAATCACGCGCTACCGTTTTTCGCGCGTCACGCCCGTCCAACTCTTGGTGGCTCGGTTGGATGGCTAGCACGGTGCCCCCCCGCTGGGCGTGAGCCATCTTCGAACCCGAGAGATGCGCATGAGCCAGAGGCTTTACGTTGGGAACCTGTCCTTCCACACGACCGCGGACGTCGTCCGCACCCTCTTCGCCGAGGCTGGTGAGGTTACGGACGTCCACGTCGTGACGGATCGCGAGACGGGCGGCTCACGCGGCTTCGCCTTCGTGACCATGGGCACGCCCGAAGCGGCGACCAAGGCGATCGCGCAGTTTCACGGCATGTCGCTCGAGGGGCGCGCCCTCCGCGTCAACGAGGCCGAGGAGCGCCCCGCCCGCGGCGGCGGTGGTGGCGGTGGCGGCGGCGGCGGCGGCGGCGGTGGCGGTGGCAGTGGGAAACCGTAATTCTGGCGAAGTCGCGCTGGCCTCGGGTGGTCGTGCTGGGGTGCGGAGGAGCCTCTTTCGCCTCGATGATGTCTCGCTTCCGCCCCGGCATTCACTGGACATCGAGCCGAACGACGCGGTAACGTCCGAAGCGAACTCAATCAGCCGGGCGGTTTCCCGCCGAGCAGCAGCGCGGCGAGCTTCGCCTTCTGGTCGGGGGTCAGGAACGCCACGAACGCGGTCAGCGGGTCGGTTTCGGCGGCGTGCGCCGCATTCTGCGCCGCCGGGGTGGGCGGAATCTCCGTACCGCTGGGATTCGTAGGTGGTCCGTCGGACGCTTCAAATCCCCGCAGGGTCATTTGGTCGCCCGTGCCAGAAGTCGCACGGGCGGACACGAGCCGACGTAACCCTTCGCCAATAAGGGGTTGCGTCGGCTCTGTCATTTTCTGCCCGACCGTGTTCGCTCCTGCGTGCGCCGGATTC
>JANYHK010000113.1 GCA_025359105.1 Myxococcales bacterium
CCGTACTCGAACGTCCACATGGGGACGTGCGGCGATGCGTGCGCGAAGGAGTATGCGTTCTCGCGCGAGTCGCAGGACGAGTTCTCGAAGGAGAGCTTTCGGCGCGCGCTCGCGGCGCAAAAAGAGGGGATGTTCGACGCGGAGATCGAGCCGGTCAGCGTCGCGCAGAAGAAGGGAGATCCGCTCGTCGTGAAGGTCGACGAAGGTCCGACGAAGGGCGATCCGTCGAAGTTCGCATCGCTGCGTCCGGCGTTCTCGAAGGACGGGACGATCACGGCCGCGAACGCGTCGTCGATCAACGACGGCGCCAGCGCGCTGGTGCTCGCGAGTGAAGCGGCGTTGAAGAAGCACGGGTTGACGCCGCTCGCGAAGATCGTCGGATGGGCGAACGCGGCGCAGGCACCGGAGCGCTTCACGACGGCGCCCGCGAAGGCGATCGATGCAGTGTGCGCGAAGCTCGGCCTCGCGAAGGGCGACATCGATCTCCACGAGATCAACGAAGCGTTCGCGGTCGTCGCGATGGTGACGGCGAAGCTGTCGGGGCTCGATCTGGCCAAGGTGAACGTGCGCGGCGGCGCGGTGGCGCTGGGGCACCCGATCGGATCGAGCGGCTCGCGTATCCTGTCGACGCTCGTCCACGCGATGAAGGATCGCAACGCCAAGCGCGGCTGCGCGTCGATCTGCATCGGCGGTGGCGAGGCGATCGCGCTCGTCGTCGAGCGCTGATGCTGCGGCCGCGGGAGCTGTCGCGTTCTGTCTCCGCGTTCGCGGCGAGAACGCCGACGCTCCTGCCCGCGACCCACACGAACAGCTACGCGCTCGGCGGGCGCGAGGTGCTCCTCGTCGAACCGGCGACGCCTTACGTGGACGAGCAGCGCGAGTGGATCGCCTGGGCGCGCGCGCTCGCGGGCGCGGGGCGGAGGCCCATCGCGATCTTCGCGACGCACCACCACCCCGATCACGTAGGCGGCGTGGATGCGCTGGCGAAGGAGCTCGCGCTGCCGGTGTGGGGGCACGCCAAGACCGCGGAGCTGGTGCCGGAGGTGCCGTTCGCGCGACGCCTCGACGAGGGCGACGAGATCGTCCTCGCCGGGCCGCGTGACGAAGCGTGGCGCGTTCTGTTCACGCCAGGGCACGCGCCCGGGCACCTCTGCTTGTACGAGCCGGAGACGGGCACGCTCGTCGTCGGGGACATGGTGGCGAGCGTCGGGACGATCCTCATCGCGCCCGGCGAGGGGGACATGTTCGAGTATCTGGAGCAGCTGCGGCGGCTCTCGCGTCTGGGAGCGCACATGGCGCTGCCCGCCCACGGCGCGCCGATCGAGGCGCCGAGCGCGCTGTTCGACAAGTACGTCGCGCATCGGCTCATGCGTGAGGACAAGGTCCTCGCGGCGCTCGGCGCGACGGCGGCAGCGGCATCCCACGCCCGCACGGGCGGCGCGACGCTCGGCGATCTGGTGCCCGTCGCCTATGCGGACACGCCGGTGCTTCTCTGGCCGATCGCCGCGCTGTCGCTCGAGGCGCACCTCGTAAAGCTCATCCGAGACGGCAAGGCGCGGAAGGACGGCAGCCGCTACATGGTAGTCTCCGGCACGTGAGCTGGGAGACCTCGTTCGTCGCGATGAGCGCCGCGCTTGGCGTGGATGCCGAGGTTGCGCTGTCGCTCCTCGCCACGGTCAGCGATCCCGAGGCGAAGAAGCTCGCGACGCTCATGAAGAGCGCGAGCAAGGCGCAGCGCGCGCAGGCGCTGGCGCTCGGCCTCGGCCCGATCGCGCGCGAGATCGCCGCGGCGGATCTGGGTGCGGACGCATGAGCGTCGTCGCACGCGGGCGCGTCGTTCGTGCCGCCGCCGTCGCCGCAGCGGCCGGGAATGCCTCCGCCCGCGCTCCGGAAACGCCTCGCCTGGACGCCGGCCGCGCGGGGCGGCGCGTCACGCGCGAGGAGCTCGACGCGCGCGCGCGGGCGGCCGCCATCCTCGCCGACGCCGAGTCACGCGCGAAGTCCCTGCTCGTCGACGCCGTAGAGCGTGCGACGGAGGAGGCCCGCCAGGCCGAGCACGCGAAGGTCGCCGCGCTCTATCTGACGCTCCGCGCCGCCGAGGAGAAGCGCGTGGACCGGGATCTCGATCGCGCCGTCGAGCTCGCGGCGCTCCTCGCCGAGCGCATGCTCGGGATCGCCCTCGACAAGGATCCCGCGCTCGTCGCCATGATCGCGCGCCAGGCGCTCGCCGAAGCGCGCGGAGCCCGTCGCGCACGCATCGAGGCGCACCCCACCGACGCCGGCGTGCTCGAGGGGCAACTCGAGAGCCTGGGTTTGCCGCCCGGCACGGTCGAAATCGTCACGTCCGACGCCCTCTCCCGCGGATCGCTCGTCCTCCATACGGATCTCGGGACGCTCGACGCCCGCATCACCCCGCAGCTCGAACGGCTTGCCGCCGCCCTCCGCGATGCCCTCCGCGACCCCTGAGCTTGGAGGGCGCCGTTCGAGCGCGCCGCCACCGAGCGGCGAGCTGCCGCCTGTCGAGTGGCGGACGAACCTCGTCCTGTTCCTCGCGACGATCGCGAGCGTCTTCGGCACCGCCGTCCTGACCGATCGCGCCGCGCAAGCCGCGATGAGCGATCCCACGAGCCGCCTCGGCTTCTTGCGCGCGTTCCTCGTCCCGGAAGCAGTGAAGCACGGGCTGCAGTTCGCGGGCGCCCTCCTCACCATCCTCCTCGCGCACGAGCTCGGCCACTTCATCGCCTCGCGCATCCACAAGGTCGACGCGACGCTCCCCTACTTCATCCCGATGCCGCTCTTGTCGCCGTTCGGCACGATGGGCGCGGTCATCCGCATGCGCGGCAACATCGCGACGCGCGCGGCCCTGCTCGACATCGGCGCGTCGGGTCCGCTCGCCGGCCTCGTCTTCGCGATCCCCATGTATTTCTGGGGGGCTGCGCACTCGGTGCTCGTGCCGCTGTCGAGCGTCGGCCAGGAGGGCTCGGTGGAGCTCGGCGAGTCCATTGCGCTCAGGGTCCTCGATCGCCTCGCTGTATCGGCGCCGCCCGAGGGGATGACCCTCATGCTCCACCCCGTTGCCTTCGCGGCGTGGGCCGGGATGTTCGTCACGATGATCAACCTGGTGCCGGTCGGGCAGCTCGACGGCGGACACGTCGCCTACGCGCTCTTCGGGACGCGGCAGGACAGGTTCGCGCGCGTCGTGCATCGCGCGATGCTCGCCTTCTTCTTCGTGAGCCTCGGCGGCTACCTCCTCCGCGACGTGCGCGCGGGCCTCGGGCTCTACCGGATCGGGACGCACATCGGCAACTCGATCTTCTGGCTCGTCTGGTTCGAGATGCTCGCCGTCCTTGGCGCCCTCGGCAGGCGGCGCCCCGCTCACCCCGACGAGCACGAGCTCGGCACGCGCACCCGCGCCGTCGCCACCGTCGGTCTCATCATCCTCGCGAGCTTCGGGCGCGAGCACTTCAGCGTGCTCTTGTGGGTGGCGTGGTTCGTGGGCCTGACGATGCTCCTCGTCATGGAGCGCCGCGGCGGCGCGCTCAGGCCCAGCCCGCTGCTCGATCACCCCCCGACCGGCGCCGCCCCTCTCGGCATCGGGCGTGCGGCCATCGCCATCGTGACGCTGCTCATCTTCGGCCTGCTCTTCATGCCGACGCCGATGAGCATGTAGACTACAACTTGATCTCGTAGTCCTCGACGACCGGGTTCGCGAGCATTTCGTCGGCCATCTTCGCCAGGCGCTTCTCGAGGTCGGCCTTCGAGGCGCCGGCCCCGGCCGCGTCGGGCAGCTCGATCTCGATCAGCTTGCCGACGCGCACGCCCTTCACGCCTTCGAAGCCGAGCTTGCCGAGCGCGCGTCGCACGGCGTCGCCCTGCGGATCGAGGACTTCGGGCTTGAGTCGGACAAGGACGGTGGCTTTCATGGTGTCTCTCCTCGGGATCGCTACCGTTGTTTGCCCGTTCCGGTCAAACGACGCTCGCTCCTGAGCCTAAATTTCGAGCGATCCGCGCGATCGGCGGCTCGGTGTTCGGCGTGAACGTGGTTCCCGTGATCTTCTCGAACGCCTCGATGTAGCGCTTCGCCGCGCCCACGCGCACGTCGTCGGGCAAGGGGCCGGGATCGCCATCCCCGCGGTAGCCGGCCTTCGTGTAGTGGCGGCGCACGAAGTCCTTGTCGAGCGGCTCTGGATCCTCGCCGGACGCGAAGCGGGCTGGGTACGAATCGGCCATCCAGAAGCGAGAGGAGTCGGGCGTGTGGATCTCGTCGATGACGACGACCTTGCCGTCCTTCGTCTTGCCCATCTCGTACTTCGTGTCGACGAGGATGAGCCCGCGCTCCGCGCAGATCTTCTGCCCGGCCGCGAAGAGGCGCATCGCGATCGCGGCCGCGGCGTCGAAGTCGCCGGCCGTGACGTTGCCGGTGGCGAGGATCTCCTCGCGCGAGCCGGAGATGTCGTGCTCGCCCTTGGGGGCCTTGGTCGCCGGCGTGAGGATCGGCTCCGGGAGCTTCTGGTTCTTCTTGAGACCGTCGGGCAGACGGTGCCCGCAGAACACGCGAGACCCCTTTTCGTAGTGCGTCCAGATGCTCGTCGACGTCGAGCCGGTGACGTACGCGCGGACGACCATCTCGGCCAGGATCGGCGTGCACTCGACGCACTCGAGGACGTTCGGATCGGGAGTCCCCAGCAGGTGGTTCGGCGCGACGCCGGCGGTCTTCTCGAACCACCAGGCGGCGAGGCGGTTCAGGACCTGCCCCTTGAACGGGATCGTGCCCAGCACGCGATCGAAGGCGCTGATGCGATCGGTCACGACGATGAAACGGCGGCCGTCGTTCGTCGTGTAGTTGTCGCGGACCTTGCCCTCGTACTTCTCGCCGAGCGCGCCGTAGTCCGTGGCATCCAGCGTGTTGCCGAGGTTTGCGGCGAGGAGCGCGTCTTCCACCATGGGCGGCCTGGGTCTAGCGCGCCCGGCGCGGGTTGACCAGCCCGGGCGGGTTGCTGGAGCGGAGGCGACCGGCTAGGTAGTTGGAGTCGAGGCCACGATGAAGATCCGCATCGAGTACTGTTCGCACTGAGGCTACGAGCCGCGCGCTGCCAGGTTGGCGGCGAAGATCAAAGCCGCGACGGGCGCCACGTCCGAGCTCGTGCACGGGGCCCGTGGTGCGTTCGAGGTCTTCAAGGACGGCGGGCTCGTGTTCTCGAAGCTGGCCACGAACCGCTTCCCCACGAGCGAGGACGAGGTCATCGCGCTCCTCGGGTGACGCCGGGCCGCAGCTCGGGCACGGCAGGCTCCGAGGACAGGCCTCTCGCCCACGACGCCACGCTCGAAGAAATCGCCACGGTCAGGGAAGGTGGCGCGGGCGCCCCCCGTACCACGGTCCGTCGGAAGCTCCTCCCTGGCCCAAGGGGTCCCTATGAACCGCTTCTTTCCCATTTCTGTCGTTCTTTCAGCTGCCTACGCTTTGACCGCCTGCAGCGGCGCCGCGCCCTCCGAGGGCGACTCCAACGCAAGCACCGACGAGCTGTCGTCGACCTCCGCGTCGGCCGAGCTCGTGTCGTGGAACCAGATCGCGCTCGACGCCGTGTGGCGTGACTCCACGCCGCCCGCACCGGGCGAGAAGCGCGTTGCCGGCGAGCAGGGCGGACCGACGCGCGGCGCGCGCGCGCTCGCGATCATCCACATCGCCATCTATGACGCTGTGCAGTCGATCTCCGGCAAGTACGAGACCTACACGCTCATGCCGGTCGACAGCCATGCGAGCATGGGCGCAGCGATCGCTCAGGCCGCGCACGACACGCTCGCGAGGATGTACCCGTCGCAGAAGCCGGAGTTCGATCTCGCGCTCCAGCACGATCTGTCCGCCAACACGGCGTCGACCAAGAAGGCGGGAATCGCCCGCGGCAAGCTCGCGGCCTCGAACATCCTCACGCTGCGCGACCAGGACGGCTCGCAGGTGCCGGAGCCGAAGTACACGGACATGAGGCTCCCCACCGGCCGTGGCCAGTGGGCGCCCGACGTCCTGTCGAAGGCCCCCGTCGCCCTCGGCGGCTACTGGATGAACGTCG
Organism: Myxococcales bacterium; assembly: GCA_025359105.1. GTDB lineage: Bacteria > Myxococcota_A > Polyangia > Polyangiales > Polyangiaceae > JANYHK01. Next base: position 6,066 of record JANYHK010000113.1, read on the forward strand.
AGCCGTTCGCGCTCAACGCCACCAACCAGTTCCGCGCGCCCGCTCCGCTCGCCTTGGACTCGGCCGAGTTCAAGGCTCAGGTCGAGGACACGCGAAACTACGGCAGCGACGGCGTGTCGACGCCGACCCTCCGCACCGAAGAGGAGACGCAGATCGGAATCTACTGGGGCTACGACGGCGCGCCGCAGATCGGTACGCCGCCGCGCCTGTACAACATGATCGCGATGCGGATCGCGCAGGACCACGGGCTCTTCACCAAGCCCATCGAGCTGAGCCGCGTGCTTGCCACCGTGAACGTCGCGATGGCCGACGCAGGGATGGCCGCCTGGGACAGCAAGTATTTCTACAACCTCTGGCGCCCGACCAACGCTATCCGCGCGGCCGCGGCGGCCGGGAGCGCCGACGCCAACTGGACGGCGCTCGGCGCGATGGAGAGCAACACGACGCATCCCGACTTCACGCCGCCCTTCCCGGCCTACCCGTCGGGTCACGCGACGTTCGGCGGCGCGCTCTTCCAGGTCCTCCGCCGCGTCATCGGCGAATCGAAGTTCACGTTCGTGTCGGACGAGTACAACGGCGTGACGACCGGCCACGACGGCAAGCCGCGCCCGCGCCTGCCGCGCAAGTTCACGAGCTACACGCAGGCCGAGGCGGAGAACGCACGCAGCCGCATCTACCTGGGCGTTCACTGGCAGGAGGACGCCGACTCGGGCGTCACGATGGGCAACAAGGTCGGCGACTTCGTCCTCGACAACTACTTCGGACCGCGCGGCACGAGCACGCGCCCGAAGGGCCCGCCCGCCGCGGTCGCGTCGAACTAGCCGAACCGTAAACCCCACGGAGCGAGCTCCCATCCCGCCGGCCTTCGGAGCCGCGGGGTCGGAGCTCGTTCTCTTTTTCGCGGACCGACTGCTACGGCGTCGCGTCGAGGCGCGCGCTGGGCCGAGGTGAGCACCCGGTTTGCGTGCTACCCTGGACGCAGCATCATGACCTCATGGCTCGATGCGGCGCTTACCCGTTCGTCGAGGGGCAACCTTGCCGGACACGAGCGACTCAATCGGGGTCTCGAGCGCCTCGGCGAGGCGCGTCGCGACCCACAAAGACGCGCCGAGCTCGCCGCGTTCCAACCTGGCGACGTAGTTCGCGGAGAGTCCGGCTCGCTCGGCGAGGTCGGCTTGCGTGAACCCGAGCTGCTGACGCGCGCGCCGGATGGCGTCGCCGACCGCCAGCGCGAACTGCGCCTCGGTCGGCTCGCCGTGCCCGGACGCGTCGGGCTTGCTGCGTCGGCTCGGCTCCACCCTTCCACGCTACCGCATCGCCACGCCGAGCGCCCGGGGGTCCCGTGAGGTTCGAGGTCGAGGTAGGGCAGCTGGTCGCCGCGCGTTATCGCCTGGCGCGGCTACTCGGCCGCGGCGCCATGGGCGAGGTCTGGCTCGCCCACCACGCGACGCTCGGGGAAGAAGTCGCCATCAAGTTCTTGCGGCCGGAGGATGCCGGCGGCGAGGACGCGGCGAGCACCCTGTCGCGCTTCCTCTTCGAGGCCAAGGTCGCCGCGCGGCTCTCGCGAAAGAGTCGCCACATCGTGCAGGTGACCGATCAAGGCGAGGAAGGCGGAGTGCCGTACCTCGTCATGGAGCGGCTCGAAGGCGAATCGCTCGAAGAAAGGTTCGCCCGCGGCCCGCTCCCGATGGACGCGCTCCAGGCCATCGTCACGCAATGCGCGCGCGGTCTGTCGGTGGCACACGGCGAGGGGGTCTTTCACCGCGACCTCAAGCCTGCCAACGTCTTCCTGGGGACCGACGACGAGGGGCGGCTCCTCGTCAAGCTCCTCGACTTCGGCATCGCGCGCGCGATCCGGCCCGAAAAGGCGCGTTCTCCGACGTCTACGGCGCGCGGTGTCGTGCTCGGCACGCCGAGCTACATGAGCCCCGAGCAGGCGCGGGGGCTGAAGCACCTCGATCACCGGTGCGACGTGTGGGCGCTCGCCGTCGTCGCGTACGAAGGGCTGACGGGACGGATCCCGTTCCAGGGTGAGACGGTCGAGGACGTGTACGTGGCCGTTTGCACACACGCGCTCATCCCTATCGAGGAGCGCAAACCGGGTGTCGATCCGGCCATCCGCGCGTTTTTCGCACACGCCCTCGCGGAGAAGGTGGGTGAGCGGTTCCAGAGCGCGGAGGAGCTGGCGACGGCGTTCGCTGCTCTCGAGGCGTGTGATCTGCACGCGGACGCCTCGCCGCCCACGAGTCGCGATGCAGCCGGCGAAAACAGCGCGACGCAGGCGCGGCTCGCAGTGTCCATGCGCGCGACGCCGCACCGTCCTACCCGCGCGGCCTGGGCGGCGCTCGGGGCGGTCGCCGCGCTGGTCGCCCTTGCGGTAGCTGCGAAGATCGCGGTCTCGTCGCGAGTGGATGAAGGTGGGTCTCGGCAGCCGGCGGGGCCCGTCTCCGTCCCCATCGCTACAGTCGACAGCGAGGCGTCGCCCGCCTCCTCGGCCTCGCCCTCCCTGCCATCGCCTTCTGCGCTTCCCGATCCGATTCCGATCGTTGCAGCGAGCTCGCTCCCGGTCGCCTCGCCGTCGCGCGCTCCCCCCCCACGCCCCACGGGGCCGCCCGCAGGCCGCGCGGGCGCCCCCACGCCGTCCGCGTCGGCACCGCCCCGTCCGTCCACGTCCCCGCCAGACATCAAGAAGCCTCCGAACCAGAGCGAGGTGTTCTAGTTCGACTATCCCGATCGGCATAGTACTCTGAGACCTGAAGATGACCCCTCGCGCTCCCCTCTGCCACTGTCTCGCCGCCCTCGCGACCGCGTACCTCTTAGCGTCGAGCACCGCCAGGGCCGACGCCGAGGGGGACGCCAAGGATCTCTTCGCCCGCGGTCGCGAGCTCCGCGCCAACGGAAACTGCGCCGAGGCTGTCGTCGCCTTCAGCAAGGCGCTCGCGGTCTATCCGGCGGGCCTCGGCAGCCTGCGCAACCTCGCGGAGTGCGAGGAGGAGCTGCATCGCTACGCATCCTCGCGGCGAGACTGGCTCGACCTCAAACGTGCCCTCGTCGGCAGCACCGACGCGAAGTACCAGACTTGGAGCGGTGATGCGCAGGCGGCGGCCGCACGCCTCGCGCCTTTGGTCGCGCGGCTGACCGTCCAAGTGATCGCACTCCGCAACGACCGCCCGGTGCCGAGCTCCGAGCGTCCGTCCTTCACCGTTCGCATCAACGACGAGACGCTTCCGCTCGCGCTCCTGGGGACGGAGCTCGAGCGCGATCCGGGACCCTACGTCGTCCGGGTCATCGCGGCTAGCGGTGGCGCGACCGCTCTCCAGAGCGTCCACCTTGGCGAGGGCGAGTCACGGCGCGTGACGCTCCGCTTCACGCAGCGCGACGCGCCCCCGGCCGCGGCCGCGGCTCCACCCGGCACCGGAGATCCGAACGCCGGGCGACGTCTCGCGGGTTGGGTGACGCTGGGAGTGGGGGTGGCGTCGCTGGTTGGCGCGGGCGTCTCCCTGGCCGTGCGACAGACCGCGCAAGCCGACGTTGACGCCGCGTGCCCGGGACACACGGAATGCGCTCGCAGCCTTCAGCCCACGGTCGACCGTGGCCACCTCGCGACTGCGCTCACGAACGTGCTCGGCGCGCTCGGCATCGTCGCCACCGGGGCGGGCGCTGCGCTCGTCCTCACGAGCCCGGCCCAGTCGCCCAGGTCCGGCGTTACCTTCCGCCCGATGGTGGGGAGCGCGCCAGGCCTCGCCGCCGAATGGATCCTGCCATGAACCGCCGGCGCGCCCTGGCCGGCCTCTTGCTCGCTGGCGCCGCGAGCGCCGGCGCGTGCTCGTTTCCGGCGGTCGCCTTTCGCGACGAGCAAGGTGGCGGCGACGCCGCCGACGCCACCGTACCCGGCGACGGAGGCGCGGATGGCGCCGAGACCTCCTTCGATGCCGTCGGCTCGGACTCGGCCCCGTCCCGTTGCGGTTCGACCGAGAAGGTCTGCGGCGTCGCGTGCGCAAGCAAGCTCGATCCGAACCACGGTTGCGGCATGTCCGCGTGCGACCCGTGCGGCGGACCCGCCCACGGCACGGCGACGTGTCCCGATGGCGGGCAGTGCGGCGTCCTCTGCTTCCCGCCGTGGGAGGATTGCAACCGCGACGCCGCGGACGGCTGTGAAGCCAACCCGAGGGCGGGCGACCCGGACAATTGCGGCGCGTGCCGGGCGACGTGCGCAGCCGGGCAGTTCTGCAACCAGGGCGACGCCGGTTGCGGCGACGCGTGCGCGCCGGGCAGCACGCCTTGCGGCAGCGCGTGCGTCGACGAGCAAAACGATCCTCAGCACTGCGGCGGTTGCGGCGCGGCGTTCGTGTGCCCTCCGCGGGACAACGCCTCGCCGGTCTGCAACGACGGCGGGTGCGACTACGCGTGCACCGACCCCTACAGCGACTGCGATCGGCTTCCCGAGAACGGATGCGAGGCGAACCTCAAGGCGAATGTCACGCACTGCGGAGCGTGCGAGGGCACGTGCGACGCGGGCGCCAACGCCGCCGCGACGTGCATCGACGGCACATGCCAGTACGGTTGCCTCGTCGGCCACGCCGACTGCAACGGCGACGTCGCCAGCGGGGGCGGATGCGAATGCGCGGCGCCCTTGGTTTGCCGCAGCGGCGCGTGCGTGACGTGCAAGCCTGCCGGCCAAACGTGTCAAAAGGGGGCCGAGTGCTGCAGCGGCAGCTGCCCTGGCGTCGTCAACGCGCTCGGTGTGTGCGTTGGCTGCACTTGCCAGTGATGCGCGGGAGGTCCGGAACGTCCAGGACGCGAGACGACCAGTGCACGACCGATCTGACGGGCAGCGACCTCGGCGGTCGCGCGCTGACTTCGGGCGTATACTGTTTTCCGGCGTCGGAGGCGAAGCTCACGGGAACGCTCGTGCTCGACGCCAAGGGCGACGCCCGCGCCGTCTTCATCTTTCAGATCGGGCTGGCGTTCTCCACGGCGACGACCTCCCGCGTCCAGCTCGTCGGCGGTGCGGTCGAGTGCAACGTGTTCTGGCAGGTCGGCAGCTCCGCGACGATCGGCGGCGCGAGCACGACCAGCGGAAACATCCTGGCGGCTACGAGCATCACCCTCGGCGCAGGCGTCCTCGTGGACGGGCGAGCCCTCGCGCTGAACGGCGCGGTGACGATGGACACCTCCGACGTCACGGTCGCTGCCTGTCCGTAGAACGGCAGTGGGGCGGGGGTACGCGCAAATGCGCGCGTGCAGGACCGCCTCACTATCGTCAGAAACGCCTCGCTCGGGGCACGTCCTTCCGCGCCGTTGGCTCCGGCAGAGTTGTTGCTTAGGGGTTCGTCACGCGGCGCATCGGGCGGCGCGACACAGATTGGAGCATTGGCATGCGTCGTTCCTTTGCCCTCCCGCAGCTCGCGGTGGGCCTCGCCGTCATCCCTTACGCGGTCTTCCTCACCGCCGCCTGCGGTGGATCGGACGTGGTCGATCCCTCCGACGCATCGCTGCCTCTCGACGCGGCGCAGGACGGAACGCTGCCCGACGGGCGCGTTCCCGACGCGACGACGGGGGACGCGAGCGACGCCGCGGCACCCGACGCGGGGCTCCCTGACGCCGACGCGGGAATGCGCGACGCCGACGCAGGGCTCGCCGACGCGGACGCGACCGTCGATGCCGAGGCCGGACTCGATGCCGAGGCTGGACTCGACGCCGAGGCTGGACTCGATGCGGGTGGCGACGCGGACGCGGACGCCGGGGACGGCGGCACGCTGCTCGGCAGCACGAAGAACTTCGCCATCCTCGCGGGCTCGGCGATCACCATCACGGCCACGCCAGGCACGACCGTCGTGGGAGACGTGGGCGTCAGCCCCGGAACGTCCATCCTGACTTTCCCCCCCGGACAGCCCGTGGGAACCGTCTACGCGGGCGGGCCGGTAGCGGGCCAGGCACAGAGCGACCTCACCACCGCGTACAACACGCTGGCTGGCAGGGCGTGCGGAACGACACTGAGCGGGGACCTCGGCGGAAGGACGCTCGCCCCCGGCGTCTACTGTTACCCCGGCACGACGGCAGGCCTCACGGGCGCGCTGGTGCTCGACGCGCAGCTCAACCCGAACGCGGTCTGGGTCATCCAGGTCGGGAGCTCGCTGACGACGGCAACGAACTCGACGGTCACAGTCATCAACGGCGGCTCCCCGTGCAACGTCTACTGGCAGGTCGGCGCCTCGGCCACGCTGGGGACGGGGACCGCGCTCGTCGGGAACGTCGTCGCGCTCACGAGCATCTCGCTCGTCACGGGCGCATCCATCACCGGCGGCAGAGCCCTGGCGCGAAACGGCGCCGTGACCCTCGATGGCAACGCCATCACCGCCGCAGCTTGCCAGTGAGTCGCGCGACCGCGGCGCCTCGCCTCCAGGAGAAATCATGAAACGTCGTTCCTTGCGCTTCCGCTCGCTCCAGATCCTCACGATGTGCTCTGTCGGGGGCGTCGCCCTCGGCGCCTGGTCCGGAACCGCCTCAGCGCAGAACGCGCCCGGTTTCGCCCTCAATCGCTTCGAGCCCTCGGAGCGCGGGAGCGAGTGGTTCGCCAACGACTCGCTCGATCTGCGCGGCGACATCCGACCGGCGTTGGGGCTGGTGCTCGACTACGGCTACAAGCCGTACATCCTCGTCAACCGCGACGGCGAGGAGACCACGAGCATCATCACCGACCAGCTCTTCTTGCACGCCGGCGGCTCGATCGTCCTGGCCTCGCGCCTGCGGATCGGCGTGAACCTTCCGCTGCTCATGACGCAGGACGGCTCCGAACGCGGGGGCGTCGTCAGGGGCCAGCGCGTCGTCGGCGCGACCAGCGGCGGCGTCGGCGATCTGCGCTTCGGCGCCGATCTCCGGCTCATCGGCGCTTACGGCGACCCCTTCACCTTCGCGCTCGGCGGCCGCTTGTGGCTCCCCACCGGCGACGCGACGACGTACCTCGGCGACGACCAGGTGCGCGTCGGTCCGCAGATCACGGCGGCGGGCGACATCGACGCCTTCGTCTACTCCGCGACGCTCGGCATCGTGTACCGCGCGAACAACCGCGCCTTCCTCGGCCACCCGACCGGCAGCGAAGCGACCTTCGGCGCCGCGGTCGGCGCGCGCGTGGCGGACAAGAAGCTCGTCATCGGTCCCGAGATCTGGGGCAGCACGGTCATCGCCGATTCGGAGGCGATCTTTGCGGCGCGAACGACGCCGCTGGCCCTGCTGTTCGGCGCGCACTACAGCGCCGGTGACTTCCGATTCGGACTCGGCGCGGGACCAGGCCTCTCGCACGCAGCGGGCACCGCGCAGTTCCGCGGCCTCGCGTCGCTCGAGTACGCCCCCGCTATCGCCGAGCCTCCGAAGCGGCTCGACCGCGACGGTGACGGCGTCTTCGACGACGAGGACGCGTGCCCCGACGTCGCCGGCGTACGGACCGACGATCCCAAGACCAACGGCTGCCCGCCGCCCGCCCCTCCGCCTCCCCCGCCGCCCGATCGCGACGGCGACGGCATCCCCGACTCCGAGGACGCGTGCCCCGACGTCGCCGGCGTCCGGACCGACGATCCCAAGACCAACGGCTGCCCGAGCGATCGCGACAAGGACGGCATCTACGACAAGGACGACGCCTGCCCCGACGTCCCTGGCGTGAAGACGGACGATCCGAAGACCAACGGCTGCCCGCCCGATCTCGACCGCGACAAGGACGGCATCCCCAACGACATCGACGCCTGCCCCGACGTGCCGGGTCCGAAGAGCGACGATCCGAAGACGAGCGGCTGCCCGCGCGTCTTCATCAAGAACGCCCAGATCCAGATCCTGGAGCAGCCGAAGTTCGACTTCAACAAGGCCGTCATCAAGAAGGAGAGCGATTCCCTCCTCACCGAGGTCGCCAAGGTGATGACCGATCACCCGGAGATCAAGCACGTGCGAGTCGAAGGCCACACCGACAACGTCGGCACCGCGGCGTACAACCAGGTGCTCTCGCAGCAGCGCGCTCAGGCCGTCGCCGCGTGGCTCATCGCGCACGGCATGGACAAGGGTCGCGTCACCGCCAAGGGCATGGGCAAGGAGCACCCGCTGGGTCCGAACGACACCGAGCTCGGTCGCGCGGTCAACCGTCGCGTCGAATTCCACATCGAGACGCAGGACGCGACCACCCACGAAGAGGTTAGGAAGCCCGGCGGCGGTACCGAGGCGGCGCCCCCGGCCACGAGGCCCGTTCCGCCGGGCGCCGCGCCGACGCCCAAGAAGGACATCCCGGCGAACGCGCCGCCGCCGCCGAAGCCCTGATCTCGGCGGTCTAGGCGGAGCGAGCTCCCATCCCGCCGGCCTTCGAGGCCGCGGGGTCGGAGCTCGTTGCCGCCTCGAGGGGCGCGCGGATCGGGTAACGTGCGCGGCCGATGAACCTCAAGTTTGCCCTCGCCGTCCTGCACTTCAACGTGCAGTACGTGGCCGGCGGAATGACCGGCTTCGGCGTCCCCAACGACGATCGCACCGCCGAGCAAGTCGAAGATCAGATCATCACGGAGAGCTTCGAGCCCGTGCTCGATCTCTTCCTGGCGCACCCGACGTGGGGCCACGACGTCGAGATGCAGGGGTACATGCTCGAGCTCATCGCGGCGCGCCACCCGGCGGTGCTGGCGAAGCTGCAGACCTTGACCGGTCGCGGTCAGCTCGAGGTCATGAGCTTCCACTACTCGGATCAGCTCTTCACGGCCTTCCCGCGCGCGGCGTGGGACTGGAGCGTCGCGAAGAACCGCAGCGTGTTCCTCGGCAGCGGCGTCCCCCTGTCGGGCGCCGTGTTCTGCCAGGAGGGGCAGGCAGGCTTCGGGATGGCGGGGGCGATGAAGGACAACGGGTACGACGTCCTCGTCTGGCCGAAGAACCTCTTCACCTACCAGCTCGGCGAGGCAGAGCCCGAGCTCGTGTACACCTTCGGCGAGCGGCAGATGATCACCTCGCGCGATCTGCACAAGTCGTTCGGCGGCGACACCGTCGACGTGACGTGGACGTTCGTGGACGACGGCGAGCTCCTCGCGACCGGCGGGCAGAACCCGTATTTCCCCACGATTTTCAAGAAATCCGAGAAGGCGGTGAAGGCCTACGAGACGAAGCTCACGAACCTCGAGACGAACGGATACGCGATCTCCAAGGTGTCCACGTACGTGAGCGCGCTGCGCGGCGTTCTCCCGACGCCCCCGCCGGCGCCGCCGATGCTCGACGGGACGTGGCAGCCCAACTCGACCGACGGCATCCACAAGTGGCTCGGGGGGCGCGGCGTCTTCTTCCGCGACGAGCGCGACAACGACGTCCGGTCGCTCCAGGCGCTCGCGCAGCGCGAGCTCACGGTAGCGACGGCGCTCACGAAGCGCGCCGGGGTCGTCCCTGCGGCGCTCGACGACGCGTGGCGGCTGCTCGCCCTCGGTGAGGTCAGCGACGCGAGCGGGATCAACCCGTTTCGCGGCGAGGTCGAGTACGGCATCGCCCACGCGGCCGAGGCTTTGCGCATCGCGCGGGAGGTGATCGCGACCACGAAGGCGCAGCTCGGTCTCACGGGCGGCGCGTGGCTCGACGCGATCGACGGCTCCGCGACCGCCGGCGCGCCTCCCTCCGATCCCAGCGGTCACGTCGAGCTGCCGATCGCGGTGACCGCCGACGCCGGAGAACGCGCGGTGACCCTGAGCGCGACCAAGCTCGAGGACGGCCACTTCCTGGTCGTGGCGCGCGTGCCCGCCGGGACCGACGCCGACGGGAGCCTCTCGGTCAGGTTCCCCGGCTCGCCGGGCGATGTCATCTACACGCCGGGCCTGATGAACGCGCCCGTCCACGTGAAACGCGACGGCCTGAAATTCGAGCACTTCTACCTCGCGCTCTCCGATGGGCTCCTCGGGCTGGGAGGCGGGTGGACCGTCGTGAAGGATCAGGCGTCGGTGCACGTCGCCGCGAAGGTGACGACGGCGAACGGGGACGTGACGTTCGCCGACGAGACCGCGCACGGCAACGAGGCGACGGAGTGGCGCTTCCACCTCGTGCAAGGAGACGACGCGCGGGCGGCGAAGATCGCGCGCGGGCTCAACGTGACGCCGCGGGTGTGGCGATGAAGCGCGCCGGTCTCCTCCTGCTCGCGCCGCTCGTGGTCTTCGCGTGCAGTGACTCCACGTCGATCCAGCCCGTGCGCGCGACGTACGCGGGCACGCTGGCGGTCGACATCCGCGGCGCCGTCGACGTGACGCTCGCGCCCTCCGACCAGGGCATCGACGTGACGCTCGCGGCCTTCAAGGAGGGCTACGGGCTCTTCGATCCCGGCAAGGCGCTGACCGCGAAGGGTAAGACCGAGACGTTCGCCGAGTCGCCGGGCTGGCAGATGGTCACGGCGAAGTTCGCGCCGCTCGCAGCGACGGGCGCGAGCGGCGGGGCGTGCGGCGACAAGCCCGTGTCGCTCGCGATGTCGCTCATGCGGCGCGACGGCAACCCGCGTGTGCAGGGGAGCCTGACGGCGTACTGCGGGACGGCGTACTCGGGCGTTCCGGCGCGCGTGCTCCGACTGACGGGGGACGCGGGGCCGCGGTGATCGCGTTCGCCCGGGTTTGCGCTATCGAGGGCGGTCGCTCAGCTGTGCCGCCTGAATGAGCAAGTAGCTCCGTTCGGCGATGCTCGCGGTGCGCTCCGCGGCACGTCGGTAACAGACGATGGCGCCTTCGTGATCTCCGATGCGCTCGAGCAGATGCGCGCGCACGGCGTCCAGCCGATGATGCCCCGCGATGCGCGGGTCCGCGCCCACCTCGTCCAGACGCAAAATTCCAGCGGCCGGCCCGTCCACCATCGCCGTCGCGATCGCATGATTCAATGCCACCATCGGGTTGTCCGCGATGCGCAACAGCTCTCCGTAGAGGGCCAGGATCTGAGGCCAATCCGTCTCCTCCGCGCGGACCGCCTCATCATGCACCGCGGCAATCGCGGCTTGGAGCTGGTACGGGCCCACGCGACCCTTCGGCAGCGTCGCGGTAATGAGCTCGACACCTTCGGCGATCGCCCCGCGATCCCAGGCGCTTCGGTCCTGCTGGTCCAGCGGAATGATCTCACCGGCGGTCCCGACCCGCGCGGCGCGCCGCGCGTCGGTCAAGAGCATCAGCGCCAAGAGGCCGGCGACCTCGGTTTCCTCGGGTAGCAGCGTGCGAAGCCATCGCGTGAGCCGAAGTGCTTCGTTCGACAGGTCGGGTCGGACGATCTCTTTGCCCGAGCTCGCGGCGTAACCTTCGTTGAACATGAGGTAGAGGACGTGCATCACGCTGCCGATGCGCGCGCCGAGCTCGGCGCGCGCGTCGGCAGGCATCTCGAAGCCCGTTGCCGCGGCCTTGATGCTCTGTTTGGCCCGGCTGATCCGCTGCGCCATCGTCGCCTCTGGCACCAGAAACGCTCGGGCGATCTCGGCGCTCGTCAGGCCCCCGACCGCACGCAATGTGAGCGCGATGGCGGACGCAGGCGACAGCGCGGGATGGCAACACATGAACAGGAGGTCCAGCGTGTCGTCCCGCTCGGTCGCCCCGTCGGTGTCGGCGGCCAGCGCGATCTGCTCATCGGGTGGAACGAGGCTCACCACGAGCGCTTCGCGCTGGCGGCGCGCGACCTCCGCGCGCACGTGATCGGCGATGCGCCGGCACGCGACTTGGATCAACCACGCGCGGGGATTGTCGGGCATCCCCGCGCGCGGCCACTGCGTTGCGGCGGCGACGAGCGCCTCCTGAACCGCGTCCTCCGAGGCCGCAAAATCGCGGTAACGCCTCACGACGACGACCAGCACCTGCGGAGCGACCTCGCGCAGCAGGTGTTGGATGGTCGCGACGCCATCGGCGTCCCCATCCGCGAGCGACCCATCCGAAGGTGGAGCCACCGTTCCGGGAACGTGACGGTGGCTAGGGCGCATCGGGCGGGGGCGCGCTCATCACCTGACGGACCTCGATGGCCATGTTGAGCGGAGCGCCGCCACGACCGGGAGCGGCCGACGCCTCCGCGGCGATCTCGTAGGCGCGCTCCTTGGTTTCGACGTCGACGATCCAATAGCCCACGAGGAACTCCTTCGACTCGGGAAAGACGCCGTCGGTGATCGGCTTACCGTCGCTTCCAGCGCGCACGACCTTGGCCTGGTCCGGCCCGCTCAATCCCTCCGCTGCGACGAGCTCTCCGGCCGAACGGAGCTTCTTGGCAAAGGACATCATGAACTGGATGTGCCGAGAGAGATCCTCTTTCGGCCAGCTCCCGATTTGGTACGGACCCTTCCCGGGATGGTTCATCATCAGCATGTATTTCATCGTGTCTTCGCCGACCTTTCTTTCAGCCGCCCCTCCGTGGGGCGCCTTTGACCTGTAGTCGGAGCCAAAGGGGCGGCTCTCGACATGCCATCCCACTTTTCTTTCTTGGTCGCACGGATTTCCAGAAAAGCGGTCGCGCAGCTCGAAATCTGCGCGCGGCCGAGGTGGCCCTCGATGATCGAACGTTGCAAAAAGTGCGGGACTAGCGAGGGTGCGGGTCGCGGCGGTAGCCTTCGGGGATGGGCCTCGCCGTGATCATCCAAGCGCTTCTCAAGAACAAGGAGTTCTGGAAGATCGTCGCCCAGATCACGGCCGCGCTGTTCGCCTTGGTTCGCGACCAGAAGAGCGCAAAGACCGAAGCCGAGCGAACCCGCGTGAACGCGAAGCTCGAGCTACAACTGGAGGACGCGCGGCTCCAGCGCATGGAGCTCGAGGTCGAGCTCAAGAAGCGGGAGCTCGAGCTGCAAAAACTCGTGCTCGAGTTGGAGAGACACCGGATCGAGGCCGGGCACGCGACCTCGAAGAGGAAGCTCGCCTCTGCGCAGAAAGAGGTCGCCGCCGGCGAAGGTGAACGAGTCGCTATGTCCGAGCGCGTCGACGAGGTCGTCCAGGCAGTCACCGTCCTCAAGGAAGTCGAGGCGGCCGCCGATGCCCGAGACGAGAAGGCGCTGCAGCGCCTCGCCAGCGCGCTGGTCTTGGCGAAGCCTCGGTAATCTCCCGCCGTGCGCTTTTTCCCGCTCCCGAAAAGGTCGCCCCTCTCCTGGAGCAGCGCCCGTCGCGCGCACGCGCGACCGTCGAGATCGTGTTCGTCACGGCCTTCGTGCTCGCGGTGTCTCTCACCTCGAGCTTGCTGCTCGCAGCGGCGCTGGTGGTGGCGGGCTTCGCGCTCGTGCGTCCTTGGAGCGCGGTGCACGGCACCCTCGCGCGGCGTGGGGTCACCGTCCTCGTGCTCCTGCCCGCGCTCCTCGTGCCGCTGGTCCTCGAGGGGGCCAACGACGCGTCGGGCGGACGGCGCATCGGCATCCAGCTCGAACGGGCGGCAGCGCTTCCCTCCGATCCTAGAAGTAGGGCGCGTCGGGTGTGCGCCGAGCGTGCCGGACGAGGCAGGACGGCGCTCCGGAAGCGTCGGCGCCAACTCCTGAGAAGTGCACGGGGGGGGACTCGAACCCCCACGCCTTTCGGCGGCGGAACCTAAA
>JANYHK010000114.1 GCA_025359105.1 Myxococcales bacterium
CTCCGGGCTCACGCCGAAGGAGCGCTTCGTCATGTGGCGGCGGCTGCGCGAAGGTGCGGTCGACGTCGCGATCGGCGCGCGCAGCGCCTTGTTCGCGCCGGTGGCCAAGCTGGGGCTCGTCATCGTCGACGAGGAGCACGATCCGTCGTTCAAACAAGAGGAGGGGGTCCGCTACCACGCGCGCGACATGGCGATCCTGCGCGCGCACCGCGCCGGCGGCGTGTGCGTCCTCGGCAGCGCGACGCCGTCGCTCGAGACCGAGCACCTCGCGCGCACCGGCAAGGCCGACAAGCTCGTGCTCCCCGATCGCGCGCGCGCGCAGGCGATGCCGAAGGTCGAGATCGTCGATCTGCGCCGAATGGGCGCCGGCCCGACCGGTGACAAGCGGATCAGCATCCCGCTCCACCGCGCGCTCGAGGAGACGCTCGCCGCCAAGGGTCAGACGATCCTGTTCTTGAACCGCCGCGGCTTTTCGCCGAGCGTTCGCTGCGAGGCGTGCGGCGAGATGGTCTCGTGCGGCAACTGCGCCGTGTCGCTCACGTTCCACAAGCGCGCCGGCGCCGTGCTGCGCTGCCACTACTGCGAGCACGAGGAGCCGATGCCCGTGCACTGCAAGAAGTGCGGCGCACCGGCCTTGATCCTCGAGGGGCTCGGCACCGAGAAGCTCGAGGACACCCTCACCACCGCGTTCCCGCAGGCGCGGGTGGCGCGCCTCGATCGCGACGTCGCGAGCGGCAAGGGGATCGAGAAGATCCTCGCGCGGATGCGCTCGCGCGAGATCGACATCCTCGTCGGCACGCAGATGGTCACGAAGGGCCACGATTTGCCGCACGTTACGCTTGTCGGCGTCATCAACGCCGACGCGGCCCTGTCCATCCCCGACTTTCGCGCGTCGGAGCGCGCGTTCCAGCTGCTCGTGCAGGTCGCCGGCCGCGCGGGGCGTGGCGACTCTCCGGGGCGCGTCCTCGTGCAGACCTACCAGCCCACGCACCACGCCATCCAGCTCGCGGTGAAGCACGACGTCGACGGGTTCCTCGCGCGCGAGCTCATCGATCGGCGCGAGCTGCTCTATCCGCCGTTCACCCGGGTCGCGCTCGTGCGCGTCGACGCCGTCCTCGAGGACGCCGCGCGCGACGCATGCCGCATGCTCGCGCAGGTCGCCCTCGACGCGACCGCGGCCGAGGGGGGCGGTGTGGACATCCTCGGGCCGTCGCCGTCGCCGTTGGCGCGCTTGCGCAACCGGTTCCGCTACCGCGTGATGCTGCGCAGCGCGGAGCGCGCGAAGATGCGGCGCGTGCTCGTCATGGTCGATCGCGCGCGGCAGACGCTGCCGCGGACGGTCCGCGGGCTCATCGACGTCGACCCCATGCAGCTGTTGTGAACCCCTCGCGACGTTCGAAGCTACTCGCGGTGGGTCTCGGGATCGAGGCGGAAGCGCCGCATCCACCGGTGGATCTGCATGCGCGTCTTGCCCATCGACCGGGCGACCTCGCTGACGTTGCCGTGGGCCCCGGAGAGGGCCTCGACGAGGCGCGCCTTCAGCTGCTCCTCGTCGGGCGTGAGCGGACGCGACGCGGCCATCTCGATCGACGCGGGGCCGGGTCGCCGCGCGGGGCCGCTGCTGCGAATCGCCTCGGGGACGTGCTTGAGATCGATCGCCCCCTCTTCGGCGAAGACGACTGCGGCCTTGAGGCAGTGCATCAGCTCGCGGACGTTGAGCGGCCAGTCGTGGTGGTAGAGCGCGCGGCCGAGCGCCGGCGTCATGCGCACGTCCCGTCCGGGGGCGAGGTGCTCGAGGAGATCGGCGATGAGCATGCCGAGATCCTCCTTGCGCTCGCGAAGCGGGAGGAGGTTGTGTGTGTATCCTGCAACGCGCGCGTAGAGATCGCTACGGAACCCGCCCTCGGCGCCGAGCGTGTCGACGGGCCGGTGCGTTGCGGAGACGACGCGAAGGTCCACCTTCGTGGCTCTCGTGGTGCCGACGGGCGTGACCTCGCGCTCCTGGAGCACGCGCAGGAGCGCGGCCTGGCTGGTGCGCGGCAGGTCGCCGATCTCGTCGAGGAACAGGGTCCCGTGGTCGCTTGCGCGCACGAACCCGGGCTCGTCGCGTAGCGCGCCCGAGAAGGCGCCCTTCGTGTGCCCGAAGAGCTGCCCTTCGACGAGCGACTCGGGGATGCCGCCGCAGTTCACGGCGACGAGCTCGCCCTTGCGCCCGCTGACCGCGTGGATGCCGGTGGCGAGGACCTCCTTGCCGGTGCCGCTCTCGCCGAGGAGGAGAATGGGCATCTCGGTCGTGGCCATCTGCAAGAGCGCGCGCATCTGGCGGGAGTACGACGGGACGAGCGTACCGAACCCGTGCATCCGTCCGCCGAGCGCGTGCGACTCGACCACCGCGGTCGCGTCCGCGGGCGTGGGCATCTCCGGCCGGAGAACGAAGAGCGTGCTCCCCAGCTCGAAGAGCTCGGACTGGTCGATGGCCGACCGCGGGACCTTCGCGCCGCTCACGTAGGTGCCGTTCGTCGAGCCCAGATCGGTGACCTCCCAGCCGCCGTCCGCGGTGCGCGTCAGCTTCGCGTGCGTAGACGACATGAGCGGGTCGGGAAACCGCAAGACGAGCCGGATCCGGCTCCCGTCCTTCTCGCGCGTGGCCGAGCGCGTCGCGCCGCGGCCGACGACGACCTCGGCGATCCCTTCGAGCCCATAGCGGGCTCCGCCGCCGCGCGGCCGCTGGCACTCGAGGATCACGAAGAGGTGCGGCTGCGCCGGCTCGTCCCCGCCCGCCGCGGCGGTGGGGTCTCGCTTCATCG
Source organism: Myxococcales bacterium (assembly GCA_025359105.1). GTDB lineage: Bacteria > Myxococcota_A > Polyangia > Polyangiales > Polyangiaceae > JANYHK01. The sequence goes on from JANYHK010000114.1 coordinate 2,808, forward strand.
TCTGCTCAACGACCATCGAGAGCTTGAAACTAGCACACCCCCCGTTCCACGTACCTCCCGGACCGGAAGGGCGGTTACTCTGGCCGCTCGTGCCGACGTCGCCTCCCCTCACCACCCGCCTCGTGACGGAGCGCCTCGTTCTGCGGCCGCCTCGGCCCGGCGACGTGCCCGAGCTACGCCGGCTCTTGCGCCGGAACGCCGCTCACCTCGCGCCGTGGAGCCCGAAGCCGACGCCCGGGGAGGACCCCGCGTCGCTGACGGTGCTCTCGAAGAGCGTCCTCGTCGAGCGGCGCGGCTGGCGGCAGGATTCGAAGTACGTCTTCCTGGTGACCGCGCGCGAGAAGGGGGCGCCGATCCTCGGACGCGTGGCGCTCAGCCAGGTGTGTCGCGGGCCGATGCAGGCGGCCTACCTTGGCTACTGGATGGACCACGAGCGCCAGGGGCAGGGCCTGACGACCGAGGCCGTGCGCGCGGTTCTCGGCTTCGCGTTCGGGACCGCCCGCTTGCATAGAGTGCAGCTCAACGTCATGCCGCGCAACGCGGCGAGCCATCGGGTCGTGGCCAAGGTGGGCGCGCGAAAGGAGGGGATGGCCCTTCGCTACCTCGAGATCGCCGGCGTCTGGGAGGATCACGTCATGTACGCGGTGACGGTCGAGGAGTAGACCTGGGTTGTATTTTGCACGCAACGCGGCGGGGTGACGTGCCGATAGGTCGTCATGCGGCTCTGCACGCTCCTGCGTTTCGTCTTCGAGCTGGTGCTCTCGTTCGTCGCTCCCGTGCGGTGCGCGGCGTGCGAGTCCGGCGTGGCTTTGCGCCAGGTCTTCTGTGCCCCTTGCGCGCGCACGCTCGTGGCGCGGCCAGCGCCGCGCGGACTGGCGTTCGCCTCGGTCTTCGTCTACGGCGGGGCGGTCGCGCGCGCGGTGGTTCGGCTGAAGTACGATCCGCGGCCCGAGCTCGCCCGACCCCTGGGTGATCTGCTCCGGCGCGGCGTGCCGCTCCTGGCCGGTTACGAACCGGACGTCGTCGTCCCGGTGCCGCTCCACGTGACGCGCCTCGTCGCGCGAGGGTTCAACCAGGCGGCTCTCCTCGCCGCGCCGGTCGCGCGCGAGCTCGGCGTCGCGCTGCTCGCGGGCGCGCTCGTCCGGACGCGCGACACGACCCAGCAGGCCACGCTCGACCGGCGAGATCGGCTCCAGAACGTGCGACGCGCTTTCGAGGCCCGCGACGCGGGCGCCATCCGAGGCAAGCGGGTCCTGCTCGTCGACGACGTGCGCACGACCGGCGCGACGCTCCTCGCGTGTGAAGACGCGCTGCGGGCCGCCGGCGCGCGCGAGGTGCGGTCGCTGGTCCTGGCGAGCGCGGAGACGTGAACGCGTTCAGCGCGGGGGACCGTCCGACTCGACGAGCCCGTCTTTGATCTCGAGCACGCGGTCGGCGCGCGCGGCGATGCGCGCGTCGTGGGTGACGAGGATGACGGTGCGCCGCGCGCTCGTCGCGCCGAGGAGGAGCTCGAGCACGCCTTCGCCGGTCTTGGTGTCCAGGTTCCCCGTCGGCTCGTCGGCGAGGAGCAGCGGAGGATCGCTGACGAGCGCCCGGGCGATGGCGACGCGCTGCATCTCGCCTCCTGAGAGCTGATCGGGCTTGTGGCCGCGTCGCTTGGCGAGCCCCACCTTCGCCAGGTGCTCCTCCGCGCGCGCGCGCACCTCGGCGGTGGCCTTCCCGGCGAGGAGTGACGGGAGCATGACGTTCTCGAGCGCGGTGAGGGTCGGCAGGAGGTTGAAGAACTGGAACACGAACCCCAGCCGATCGCGCCGCAAGCGCGTGACGGCGTCGTCATCCAGCTTCGCGAGGTCCTGGCCGTGGATGCGGACCGTGCCGCTGGTCGCCCGGTCGAGCGCGCCGGCGAGGTTCAGGAGGGTGCTCTTCCCCGACCCACTCGGCCCGACGATGGCCACCAGCTCCCCGGCCCGGATGGTGATGGTGACGCCTCGCAACGCCTCGACCGCGGCCGCCTCCGAGCCCGCCTCCGGGCCGTCCAGCGCGCCGGCATACCGCTTTCGCACGTCGATCATCTCGACGACGGCGCCCGGCAGGGGCGCTGGGCTGCTGCTGGCGCTCCCGGGGTTGCCGGGGCTGGCCACCGGGGTTGCCGGGGGCGGGGGTGGGGTTCCGGACGACACGGATCGCAACAATAGGCCGTTGCGGGCCGAGGGCGCTATCATGGACGCACGTGAGCAGCGACGTCGAGTGGCGCTGGGCAGATCCCACGGGACAACAGCGTCTCGTCCGCGAGGACGAGCTGAGGGCGGCGCTCGCCTCGGGGATGATTCCACCGAACGCGCCGGTGTGGAAAGACGGCTGGAGAGACTGGCAGCCGGCCTATTCCGTCCCCGAGCTCACAACGAGCGCGCTCGCCGCCGCGAACGGTGTGGTGCCGAACATCCCACCCCCGCCGCTGGGTGTGCTCGGCGCGCAGAAGGACATGGAGAAGGAGGGAGCGGCCCTCGACCTCGGCGGCAAGAAGGCCGAGGCCCGAGCGGAGCCGCCACCCCCGCCGCGCTACGTGGCTGCGCCCACGCGCGTAACCGTTCCGCCGGCGCCAGGCTCGGGGCGGCATACCATTCCCCTCGCCGCCGGATCGAACAGGCACCTGTCCGCCACGACGCCCAAAGACGCTCCGTCGGAGCCTTCTCCGGACGCGACATTGCAGGCGCCGGCCTCCGATCGCGCGCGCACGCGCGCCGCGGATGAGTCGAACACCGGCGTGAAGCTGGCTCCTTTGAGCGAGTCGACAGCGTCACAACTCCTCGCCGGCGCCATGCCGCCGGCCCCGCCCACCTCCGCGCCCGCCACCGCCACCGCGCCCGCCACCGCCACCGCCACCGCCACCGCCACCGCCACCGCCACCGCCGCCCCCCACGCAGACGCCAAGAAGGCGCTGCCAACGACGGTGGGTGTCCCTGCGCTTCCCGCGAGCACGCTCGGCGCCGCCGCGGCCGCCGCGACCGTCGCAGCTGCCACGGTGTCCGCGGCGCCGGCGCGCCAGCAGACCAACCCGCCACCGCTGCCGCCAAAGGCCAGCAAGCCTCCGCCGCCTCCCGCGGCCAAGAAGAACAAGACGCTCATCATGTACGGCGGGGCGCCCGTACCGACGCCGGGACCGTCGTCCGACCGGCAGGGACCTCCCATCAACGTTCCCGCGCCCTCGGGAGGTGAGTCGCCGCAAGCGATCACCCGTCCTCCGCCGGGCGACGGCTCGGTGCACGTGACCGGTTCGGCGCCGCCGCCGAAGAGGCACCCGAGCTTGCCAACCCCGCCCCCGCCGGCGGCGATCCCCATGGAGGAGCTGAGCCAGTCGATCCTGGTCGAGGATCGCGACGCCGAGGTCGACACCGACTCGATCATCCTCTCCGACAGTGTTCGCAAGGTCAGCTCGACGATGCCGCCCAAGCCGGGTGGTCCGGTCCGCTCGGGGACGCTCCTCGGATTTCCGGTCCCCACGGTGCCGCCCGTCGCCGACGCGCCGATGCCAGGGCCACCGCCGCCGTATGCCGACGAGGTCGACGACGCGGCGGCCACGCGGAGCATGCCGAACTCGCGCGAAGCTCCCACCGCGCCTCCGCCTCCGCCCACCTCCGCCCGGATCGTCCACGATCTCCGGGTCCTGCTGCAAAAGCCGCGTTCGAAGCACTTCTGGCCGGCGGTGGGCGCGGCCAGCGCGGTCGTGGTGGTCGGACTCCTCGGGTTGGTCATCGTCGCGATGCGCGGAAAGCCCGCCGATGGCGATCCGCAGAAGTTCACGACCGTCTCGAGCGGCACGCCGAACGGAAGCGACCCCCCGCCCGCGTCGGCCTCCACGAGCCCTGCGGCGTCCTCCCCGACGTCGCTCTCGACGCCGCCGACGCCAGAGCCGCCGCTCGTGATCGTCGCCTCCGGCGCCGCCTGCACGTCGACCGGCGCGGCGCACACGATCGCGCCGCGCGTCCTCGTCCCGACCGGCGTCGAGGTCCAGCCGAGCGGCGCAGGAATCGGCCTCGGCTTCGCCACGACGCCCAAGGACGCGATGACCGTGGAGGTCGAGCCCACGACGCTGACCGTCGGAGCCTCCGCGCGCGTCCACACGGCGGACGTCCTCAAACGCGTGGTGCCGGAGAGCATCGGCGGCAAGCTCGGGGTAGGCGGCGAGGGGGATCGGCGCGGGGATCGGATCCTCGGCCGTCGCGTCGTGCCCGGACCCTGGCCGGTCGACGTCGGCGTCGCCGACGGCAACGTGGTGTGGGCTCCGCACCTGAAGGACACGGTCTCCAAGCTCTGGCCGATCGACGCCGATGCTCCCGTCGAAGCGCTGCGCGGGGTGCCGATCGAGTCCAAGGGCGAGAAGGGTCTCGCCGTCACGTTCCGCAAGGCCGGCGCGATCTGGATGGGCGCGGCGCTCGGCGATCGCACGCTGACGCCGCGCGGACCTCTCTTTCGCATCATGGGCCTGGGCCCGGTGGTCGGCTCGCCGACGATAGCCTCGAGCGGCGACTCCATCCTGATCGCCTGGGCGGATCGCGCGACCGCTCAGGATCCGTGGGGGCTGCGCTGGGTGAAGTTCACGCCGGGAGAGGCGCCGCGCGACGCGGTCGCGTTCCATCCTCCGGCCGGAGGCCTCGGTGAGCACGCCATGTCGCCGTCGCTCGCGGCGGTCGGTGGCGGTCGTTACCTCTTCACGTGGACCGAAGGGCCCGTCAGCGCGCACCAGGTCCGGGCGCAGACCTTGACCGTCGAAGGGGCGCCGCTCGGCGACGCCTTCGTCGTGAGCGCGGACGGCGTCAACGCGGGGCAGGCGCAGGCCGCGGTCCTGGCCGATGGTCGCGGCGTCGTCGCGTTCCTCGCCGCGAAGGGCAAAGCGTACGAGGTCGTGGCGACCCCCGTTGTGTGTGCGCCTGCAAAGTGAGGAGAACGCCGTGTCCGGTTCGCGATCAAGCTTGGCAAGGTTGAGAGGCGTCTTCTTCGGCGCGCTCGTTGCGTCGCTCGCGGTGGGCGGGCTCGCGTGCGACTTGCAGCCGCAAGGCAAGGTCGCCCAGGGCCAGCTCTACATGAGCGGAGAGGGACGCTTCGACGCGTATTTCCGTGATGTTCACTCCATCCAGGTCTGGGCCGCGCAGTGGCCCGACGATCGCAAGGCCACGCGCAAGCCGCTTGTCAACATCCTCGATCTCACGCCCGACGCTCCCGACGTCACGATCATCCAGGCGACCCACGAGAAGTCCGCCGCCCTCACCCGTGACGCCGGGACGACGCGACTCGACGCGACCGTCGACGAAGCGCACGTCGTGGCGGCGGGCGGGGCCAGGTCCGATCCTTCCCTCTTTCGCGCGATCGAAGATACGGCGGGGGGCGAGCTCGGGCGCGCGAAGAAGTTGAACGCGATGCTCCCGAAGATGGACGAGCTCTCGAGGCTCGGACAATCACTCGAGCCCCATATCCAGGAGACCTACCAGCGGCAGGGGCCGGGCAAGGCCAAGGAGGTGAAGCTCGAGATCTCGTCCTCGCTCACCGTCCTCGGCAACGTCACGTCGAAGGCGCGGCGATCGATCCGGGAGTGCGACGACTTCGTGGCCGATCTGCAGCGCGCGGTGGCGACCGGCGACGCCGGCCACCACGAGCGCAAGGAAAAGCCGGAGGACAAGGTCGACAAGCCGGAGGTAAAGCCGGAGGTAAAGCCGGAGCCGAAGCCCAAGCCGAAGCACGACCCACCGCCGAAGCCGCCGCCCGTCGCGAAGAAGGACGACGCGCCGCCGCCGCCGAAGCCGGTGCCCGTCGCGAAGAAGGACGACGCGCCGCCGAAGCCGGTGCCCGCCGCGAAGAAGGACGACGCGCCGCCGCCGCCGCCGAAGCCGAAGCCGAAGCCCCAGGAGGGCGAGGTCTTCAATCCGTAGGCGTGGCGACGCCGAAGCTCAGAGGCTGTCGGAGAATCGACGTCGAACGTCTCGGCACGGCGTGACGGTCACGGAGCGGCAGCGGGACGAAAGCGGCGAGACCGCCGCCATGCTCGCCGCCGAAACGAGAGGAACGCCACGACGTTGCGACGCTTCCGCGAGCGCCGACGATCGCGCCGGGCCCGCCGGTTTGTCCCGTTACCATTGCTCTCTAGGCACCGCAGGTCGCGTCGTCGTCGTCAAATTCTTGGACACCCTTTCAGTCGATGCGCCGCGAGGTCGTCATCGCGCGCCTCACGGCGGCGAGAGGCGCAGCGTCGTCGAAGGCGATCCCACCACGCCCGTCGCTCGCCACGCCCAGTCGTCTCCAGACGTCCGTGAGGTCCACGGGCGACGGCGAGGTGGACATCTTCGCGTAGAGCTCGGCGAGGACGGGCACCCCGGTCGCCGCGTCTCCCACCTCGATGACGCGGGCGATCGGCCACGACTCGGCGATGCTGCCACCGTGAGCCACGACCGCGCGCAGCGCGTCGTCGAGCGATCTGCGGCCCGCCGTGCGGCTCCGAATCTCGAGATCGGCGAGGAGGCAGAACAGCGCGCCGCCCCAGTAGGTGCGGCCCCACGTGTGCGTCACATCGAGCCCGCGGTCTCCGTCCTGGGGGAGGCCGTTCTGCATCCCCTTGAGCCAGTCCTTCCACAGGTCGGCCTCGCCGAAGAGGCCCGCCCTCGCGCGCGCGAGGGGCTCCACGTACGTCGACAGCCCTTCTTCGAGCCAGTGGTGCGGGCCCTCCAGATCGGGCAGCGCCGTGTGGATCATCTCGTGAACGAGCACCCAGTCGTCCTTGAAGTCGGCCGGTGCGCACGCCTCGCCGACGTCGATGGCGATTGCCGCGCCGGAGCCGCCGATGGCCGTGCCGAAGCCGACCCCGTCGCCGTCGGCCGGCCGAACAACCACGAGCAGACGCGGCACGGGAAACCGACCATAGAAGGCGGCGACCGCCTTCGCCGACGTCTCGACCCACGTGAGCATCGCCGCTTCGTCACGCAGGCGGCCGGGAAGAACGGCAATCTGGACCGTCCCGTTCAACCGTTCGTGGACGCGGAGCCGCCCGAACGCCGAATAGGGGAGCTGAAACGACGCGTTGGCCTTTCCTTCGTACGTGTCCTTCGCGCCCGTCGGGAAGACGCCGGACACGAAGGCATCGCCTGGCGCCGGCGTCACGTGGAAGCGCATCGGGGTACCGATCGGCGCACGCACCGGACGGAGGAGCCAGGTCGAGGGCGGGGCTTCCACGGCGCGATCTCGGGCGTGCGCGTGCGCGCGCGCGACAGCGACGTGTCCGGCCGCGCGCGCCGCTGCGCCGAGGGCGACCCGATAGCGCACGCGGCAACCGTTCGCGCACGTCGGGAGAAACCACGACAGATGGCGCGCGGCGAGGGGCCCGAAGCCCGCGCCGGTGTCGGCCTCGACGTCCTTCAGAAAGGGCTCGCCCCCCTCCTCGACCGTGAGCTCCTCGAGCGTGCCGGGCGGGAACGAGCCCTCGACGGCGAGCTCCTCGCCTCCCGGCCCGGCAGTGACCTCGTACATCCACCCGCGCGTCGAGGGCGGAGGCGATTTCGCCTGGATCGCGGCGGGCGGGCTCGCGCACGCCGCGAGCGCGAGGGTGAGGGTCAGACACGCCAGTCGGGCGCCCATGAGAGTCCGATGCCTCATCGGCCGGGCTTGTTGCGTCGCGCCTCGCCACGCTCCTTCTCGCGCTCCCGCGCCCGCGCCTTTTCGGCGCGTTTGGCCGGCCGCGACGCGCCCCCCTCCGTCCCCTTGAGAGAGCAGATCGGCCAGAGCCGGTGCTCGATCGTCGCGAGGCCCGCCGACGTCACCGCGAGGACGACCTCGTCGGCGCTCTTGTAGCAGTGTGAGGATTCGTCGAGCGGCACCTCCCCGTCCAAATTCACGAGGATCCCATCGCGCCGGTACTGCTCGTTCACCTTTTGCTGGTCGAGCTTTCGCATGGCCTCGCCGCGCGACATCCGCCGCCCCGCGCCGTGGTTGACGGAGTAGCCGCTCTTCACCGCGCCGGCGAGCGGCCGCAGGATGTAGCTGTAGTCGCGGTTGCTGCCGGGGATGAGGACGGGGTGCCCGGTCTCTTCCCACCGCGTCCCGACGAGGGCGGGGTGCTTCGCCGGAAACGCGCGCGTGGCCCCCTTGCGGTGCACCCACACGTCGCCGTGCTCGGGGTGCGTCTCCGCTTGCACGAGGTTGTGGCTGATCTCGTAGACGAGCTCGAGATCGGCCTTGAAGACCTTGCGGAACGCCTCGGCGATCTGCTCGAAGATGACGAGGCGGTTGATGATCGCGAAATTGCCCCCCGCGGCGACGGCGTTCAGGTAGTCGCGAAAGTGACGCGAGTCGGGCGCGAAATAGCCGAGATCGATGTCGGTGACGTCGTCCGGCCGCTCGGCCTTCGCGAGCTCGAAGTAGTTGGTCGCGAGGCCGTGGCCGAAGCCGCGGCTTCCGGTGTGGACCTGCACGAACAGTGTCTCCGTCTCTTCGGCGCGCTGCAGCTCGATGAAATGGTTGCCGCCGCCCAGCGAGCCGAGCTGATTGAGCCCGCGCTCGGGGCAGCCCTTGCCGCCCCACGGGATCTCCCACCCGTCGTCGACAGGAATCCGGTGACGCTCGGCGCGGCTGCGATCGAAGGCGGCGCCGTACTTCGCGACGTAGTGCTCCGCGCCGCCGCGTACGAGGTCCTGCAGCTCGCGCTCATCGAGGCGGCCCAGCTTCACGCTCTTGCCGCCGGCGCCCATGCTGACGCGCTTCATCACCTCGCGGTTGAAGTCGAGCTTGCGATCCGGCGACGCGCGCCCGGCCGGTACGTCGCTGCGCGCGCTCATCATGCCGCACCCGATGTCGAACCCGACCGGCCCCATCGCGACGGCCCCGTCGTCCCGGCCGGTGAGGATGACGCAGCCGACGGGCACGCCGTAGCCGTAGTGAACGTCGGGCGTGATGCACACGAGGCGCGCGCCGGGAAAGCGCGTCGCGTGGACGATCTGGCGGTAGAGCGTGGGCTCGGCCTCTACGAGGAGCTTCTGGGTCAGAAAGAGGCGAACGGGGACGCCGCCGACGTCGTCGGTCTCGAGCGCGAAGTAGCCGTCGTCCGTCCAGCGGGCGCGGCGCTTCCAGTCGGATTCGTGGACGAGGTCGAGCGAAGGCACCGGCGCAGCTTAACCATTGCGGCCGCGGCCGCTACTGCCACGGTGCCCGGGCGGTCTCTACTTGGCGCAGAGCGGATCGGTGTCGCTCGGCAGGCACACGAGGAGCGGCGCGATGTTCAGGTGGCCCATCGCCGAGGCGGTGTCTCCCGACGCGTCCTTCACCGTCACGGTCACGTCGAGGGGCTTCCCGAGGAAGTTCTTGTAGAAGGCGAGATCCGACGGGCTGTCCAGGCGGAACGTGATCCCGAACAGCTTGCAGTAGCCGCCCTCGTCCGGCGAATACGTGAACACCACGCCGGTCGGCGGCACCGTGAGGCCGGTGCCCGGTTGAACGGCGCTCACCGTGGTCGTCGCGCCGCTCTGCTTCAGGTTGCGCATCCGCACGGCGGTCCACACGTGGTGGCCGCCCTGCGGGCCCTTCTCCAGCTTGACGGTCTGGCCGTCGGTGACGGGAAGGAAGTCCTGTTGCCCCGTCCCCAGGAGCACCGTCGCCGCTCCGTGGCCGGCGGGCTTGCAGACGTCGGGCGCGTTGGGCGGCCAGTTGGGGCCGTACGCTTCGAGCGCGCCGGGGGGAACGGCGGCGTCCGCGCACACGGCGCCGATGCAGGTCTGCGGTGCAACGCACGGCGGCAGCGAGGGCGCGCCGCGGCTCAGATCGGCCTCGCATCGCGCCTCGAGCCGCACGCGCAAGAGCATCTTCTTCTGCGCGACGAAGTGCGTCGACGCGAGCCGCTCGATGGCGACGGTCTGGGTGCCGATGAGGCCGACCACCTTCACCTCGATCTGGGCGGCGAGGTCGGCCCCGGCCGTCACCGGCTCCTCGATCGGGAGCTTGCCGACGTCGACGGTCTTGTCGATGTCGGGCTGCCCCGGCACCTTGACCGTGTAGTGCACCGCCTGGATGGAGGAGGCGACCTCTTCCCCCTGAATTCCGACGACGATGACGGTCTCGCCACCGCCGCCGCCGCCGCCGCTCGACGTGCCACAGGCGAGCACTAGCACGGCGAACGTCACGAGGAGCAGGAGGGCGTGGCGGGGCGTCATCGGTTCAAGGCTTTCTTGTGGGCCTCTGTAGCAAGGTCCGTGCGCACCCCCAAAATGCGCCGCGGGCGGCCGCCTCGAGGTGCTCGAGAGGACCGCCCGGGTGGCGCCGCCATGACAGGCGTGTCTTCCTGGCGCAGACGTTCTGGCACGCCTGCCCGCCTTCGCGTTCGCGTCGCGTCCGCGTCAGTTCATCCCGACCGCGTTGCCCGCGCTCGTCACCTTCTTCAGCGCCGCGACGAACTTGGCGGGCTCGACGAACTCGTTGAACCGCACCACCTCGTTGCCGTTCTTGTCCAGGATGAGGACCGTCGGCAGACCGACGACCTTGTACTTCTCCTGCAGGCGCTTGGTCTCGGCGTTCTCGTCGTCGGTCGCGTCGACGTGGATGGAGACGAAGCGGACGGCCTCCGCCTGGACCTCGGGGTTGGGGAACGTGTTGTGCTCGAGCTCTTTGCAGGCCGCGCACCACGTCGCGCCGAAGTCGATGAGGACGGGGCGGTTCTCCGCCGCCGCCTTCGCGCGGCCGTCGGCCTCGGCGAACCACTGGATGGCGACGCCCTTGGGCGTGCCCAGGAACGAGATGAGCATCACGACGCCGGCGATGGCCGGGACGATTGACGCGAGCTTCATCGGCTTCGAGAGGTGCCCGATCGGCGACCTGCGGCGCTCGGCGAGGATGTGGACGATGCCGAGGGCCAGGCCGATGGCAACGAGGACGGCCGCCACGAGGCCGTAGGTGGTGCTCGAGTGCGAGACGAAATCGTGGATCGGCACGAAGCGATCACGCAGGTAAGAGAACGCCATGTACGCGAGGCCGACGCCGCTCGCCCACTTGATGCCCATCATCCACGCGCCGCCCTTGGGCAGGCTCACGGCGAACGCGCCGGTGATGAAGAACAGGACGCCGAGACCCATCGCGAACGAGAACAGGGCCGCCGAACCGAGCGCGACGTTCTTGGTCGACGCGATCACCGTCACCATGCCGGTGAGGAACGGACCGGTGCACGGCGCCGCGATGAGCCCCATCACGAGCCCCATCACGAACGCGCCCTTGAATCCGACGCCGCCGACCGTCGACAGCTTGTTCGTCAGGCCCGACGGGAGCGCGAGCTCGAAGGCGCCGAACATCGAGGAGGCGAGCGTCAGGAAGAGCCCGGCGAGCGCCAGGACCACCCACTGGTTGGAGAGGGCCGAGCCCATCAGCTTGCCGCTCATCGCCGAGAGCACGCCCATCGGCGTGAACAGCGCCGCGATGCCGAGGACGAACGCGCCCGAGAGGGCCGCGCCGCGCCAGCGCGATTTCGCCTCCGTCGCGCCGAAGATGGAGACCGTGATCGGTACCATCGGGTACACGCACGGCGTCAGGCTGGCCACGAAGCCGAACCCGAACGACGCGATCACGGCGACGGCCGCGCCATGGCGCTCGAGGATCTCCTGGAACTTCCCCGTCTCCGATCCCTCGCCCGCCCAGGCGAGCGCCGGAACGAGCAGCAGTGTGACGAGTACGGCGAGGGTGAGGGGAGCGCGGCTCTTCACGTAGATCCTCCTTCGAGCAATCGAGCGGACGAGGGAATCATAGCAAGCTCGGGGGCTGCCGAGAGGGCTCGCGCAGGGAAAAAAACTAGGTCCAGAAGCGCTTTGGCGATGCCTACACGCACACGTGAACAGGATCGCCGATGGCCCAACGTGCCTGCGTGGAAAACGGCCGAGCTCGGGCGCTTCGAAGGGGCTCAGCGCGCGCCGATTTTCTTCAAGGTCGCGCGCGCCATGCGAATTTCCCCTTCGAGCGCGACCGCGGTGGCCGGCGGCTTCTCGAGGGTCCGCTCCACGAACGATTGGAGGTACTGTCGGGCGACATCCCACGCTCCTGCCGCGTACGCCAGGTGGCCGAGCACGAACCGCCCGTAGCCCTGCCCGGCCGGAGTGGCGACGAGCTGGTCGATGGTCTTCTGGATGTTGCCCACGTGCTCGCCGCCGGCGATACGCGCCAGTGCGAGGTGCGCGCGGTAGAGCGAGCGCTCGCCGCCCGTCGACTTCGCGGCACGGCCCAGCGCCGCGATCGCGTCCTCGTACCGGTGGGCGAGAAAGAGCACGCTGCCCAACGTCCAGAAATGGAACGCGCGGCGCGAGGCGGGGCCCGTTCGCGCGGCCTCCCGAAGGTGTGCGACCGCGTCTTCGAGGTTACCCGAGGCGAGCGCCGCCCGCGCGGCGTCCTGCAGCAGCACGTCGGAAAGGACACCCACTTCCGAGGCCTGGAGCGCGATGGCCTGCGCCTCCCGGAACCGCCGCCCCTCGAACAGGGCGAGGTAGAGCTGCCGCAGGAGCATCGCGTGGGTCGTCTCGTCGAGCGTGCCCTTGTGCGAAAGCCCGAGCTTCGCCCACTTCGCGCGCTCTGCCCTCGTCGGCGACGCCATGGCGTCACGGAGGAACTCTTCCGGACTTCTCCGGGCCTGCTTGGCCGGCACAGGAGGAGCGTAGCTGGTTGCCTTTGTGCGGGCCAAACGCGTGCCGTCGTGGTAACTGGTCCCCCGTTAATGACGCGCACGGTCGGAAGTACGGGCGTGGTGCGGGTGGGTCTGGCCACCGGCCTCCTCGTCTGCCTCTCGGCGTGCGGCCGCCCCGCCACCCGCGAGGACTGCGAGCTCATCATCGATCGCAACGTCGAGCTCCAGATGAAGCAAATGCAAATCACCGAGCAGGCCGCGATCGACAAGCGCAAGGCGGAGATCCGCGCGAGCATGAGCGACCAGCTCAAGGGCTGCGTCGGCAAGCGCGTGACCGACAAGATGATCTCCTGCGTGAGGACCGCCGCCTCCGCCGAAGAGATCGATCAGTGCCTGCGATGAGCGCGCGCGTGAACGCAAACGCAAACGCGAAACGAACCAAGGAGCGCGTCGCGCTCGCGGTGGTCGCGGTGGTCGCGGCCTTGCTCGTGCCGGTGCTCGCGGTCGGGTGCAAGAAGAAGGTCTCGCAGGCGCAGTGCGACCAGCTCGTGGACAAGTTCGCCACGCTCGTCGTGAAAGAGCGCATCAAGGACGCGTCGCCGGAGATGATCAAGGCGGAGCAAGAGCGCGAGCGCAGCGAGGCGAAGAACGATGATTCGTTCCGCAACTGCACGAGCGAGGTCTCGAACGAAGACTTCGCGTGCGCGATGGCCACGGGGACGAGCGAAGCGTTCCTGAAGTGCCTGGACTGAGGGAGTGACCCTCGTAGTGCGAGGCACGACGTCGCGTCAGCGAGGGGGCGACGGCTCGGCCGGGACCGGCGGCTCCACGGCCGCCGCGGATTTCGTGTGCGCGGCGCGGCCGAACCAGAGGTTCTTTCCGCCGTCCATCGTCGGCTTGTCGGGTACGCCCCACACGACGTCGCCGCCGAGCTTGCACGCTTCGTCCTGGAGCTGACGCACGCAATCGCCGTCGCTCACGTCGGGCGAGCAGCTCGACATCACGGGGCCGATGTTGTCGGTCTTCACGGTGGGCGCGTCGTGGAACAGCTTCACGTCGCATCCCTCCTTGCGTGCCGGGTAGCGCGAATCGGGCACCTTCGCGCCGCCGCACGCCGTAACCACCACCAGCGCCGTGAGCGCGAGGGCGCGCGCGCCTGGGCCTGCGCCTGCGACCGAAGAGAGCGCCGCGCGCATGGTCACTCCGCCGCCTTCGCCGCGCCCTTGAGGAGCGGGAAACCCATCGCCTCGCGCTGCGCGAGGTACGACTCGGCCACGGCCTTGGCCAGGCCGCGCACGCGCCCGATGAAGCGCGCGCGCTCCGTCACGCCGATCGCGCCGCGCGCGTCGAGCACGTTGAACTGGTGCGCCGCCTTCGTGACGAAGTCGTACGCCGGCAGCACGAGCTTCTTCATCGGATCTTCGCTGAGCGCGAGGAGGCGCTTCGCTTCGCCTTCGAAGTGATCGAACGCCGCGAAGTGCGCCTTGGTGTCTGCTTGCTCGAAGTTGTAGGTGCTCCACTCCCACTCGGCGCGCTTCGTGAGCTCGCCGTAGGTGACGCCGGGGGCCCACATCACGTCGTACATGCTGTCCTTGTCCTGCAGGTACATCGCGATGCGCTCGAGGCCGTAGGTGAGCTCGCCCGAAACGGGCCGGCACTCGATCGAGCCGACCTGCTGGAAATACGTGAACTGGCTGATTTCAAGCCCATCCAGCCACACTTGCCAGCCGAGGCCCCACGCGCCGAGCGTCGGCGACTCCCAGTCGTCCTCGATGAAGCGCACGTCGTGCTCCTCCGGCTTGGTGCCGAGCGCACGGAGCGAGTCGAGGTACTGATCCTGGATGTCGAGCGGGCTCGGCTTCAGGATCACCTGGAACTGGTGGAACTGCTGCGCGCGGTTCGGGTTGTCCCCGTAGCGCCCGTCGGCTGGGCGGCGCGACGGCTCGACGAACGCGACGTTCCACGGCTCGGGGCCCAGCGCCCGGAGGAACGTGGCGGGATTGTACGTCCCCGCGCCGACCTCGGAGTTGTACGGCTGCACGAGGAGGCAGCCGCGCTTGGTCCAAAAGTCCTGAAGTCCGAGGATGAGGTCTTGAAAGTACATCCGGGCCAAGGAAGTAGCACAGTCCGACCCCGTTTCCGACGCCGCCGCCGACGCCGCCGCCGCCGCCGACCCCCCCTGCCTACTTGCGCCCTTCAAGTAGCTTGCTCGTCTCACCTCCCTCGGTTCCCCCGTCCGCCAGCACGAGCATCGCGTCGTAGAGATCCCTCGTACTGCCCTTCACCACCGAGCCGGCGTGCAGATCCGTCGCGTACGCAGGGCTGTTCGCCAGGGTCCCCGTGATGGTTGTATTTTGCACGGACGTGACGTCGACCCACATCCATTCGACGCCGGCGTCGCCGGCCATCGGGAAGGGGAGCTTGACGAGGAGCCTCGGGCGCGGCGCGGGCTGCTGCTTCCAACGCGCCGCCATCGCGGGAAAGGCGCGGCGCGCGCGCTGCGTCGCCGCGGCGAGCTCGGCGTCGTCCGCGCGCTCGACGAGCTTCTCGGCGTCCCCGAAGAACGTGGCGACGAGCGCGTCGTAGCCGGCCACGGTCGCGCCGCCGGCCGGAACGATGCGCACGACCGTGTTGTCTGGATCGCCTTGCTGCATCGGCGGGACGACGAGATCGACCGCCGCCGATTTGCCCTTCGCCCTCGGATCGTCGAGCGCCACGACCAGCGGCGCCGCGTCGGCTGCGGCAGCCAGGCGCTCGGCGACGGCGTTCATGACCGCCGCCAGCGCGCGCCCTGCGCCGGGCTGCGCGCCGCGCACCTCGAGATCGGGCGCGCCGAAGCGACGCATGCCGAGCGAGATGAGGCGGGTCGTGCCGTCGTCCTGCACGTAGCTCTGGATGAGGATGCGATCGTCCTTGAACGCGGCGTCCCCGAGCGCAGAGGTGATCGCGTGGCGCTGAAACTCGTCCGCTGTCTCGATGCGTCGAACCGTCTCGTCGTACACGAAACCTCGTAATTTTTCGGCGATCGCAGCGGTCAACGCGAACGCCGTCCGCGCGACGAGGTGTTCGGGCGTCGCCGCCCCGGTGACGCGGACGACGACGACCGTGGGCAGCCTGGCGAGGCCCGCGCACTCCTTCGGCGTGAGCCCCTTGGCGATGAGCCCCAGCGCGCTCTCGGCCGGGAGACCCCACTCGGTGGTGGTCGTGAGCGAGACCTCCACCCGCCCCTCCGTCGCGACCAGGTTGCGCACGGCCGCGCAGGTCGCGACCGGACCGCAGTGGCGCGTGTCGAGCAGCGCGGTCAGCGACGCCGGCGTCACCAGCGCATCCAGCTCCGGCCGCGCGCGATCGCTCAGAACACCGAGCTCCGCGACGGCGTCGCGCGGACGCGCGATCGGGTGCGTGGGCACGGCGACCGAGGCGTCGGCGAGGGCCGCGAGGGTCCCGGTCGGCGCGGCGTCGTGGGCCGCGGGCTTCGCCTCATTCCGCGTGCAGCCGGCGACCACCAATGCCAGCGCCAAGTCCAACGCCAACAGCGGCACGAAGAGGCCGGCGGCGGTGCTCAGGCGCATGCGACAGCATACCTTGAACCCGAAGTGGGGTGGGCAGCCCCTGTCTGGCACTTCGGTAGCCAAAAGGAGCGTCTTTGTTGGGCCGCGCGGCGCGGGTCACGGCACAATGGCGGGAGGCATGGGAACCGCGATCGGAATCGACCTGGGCACGACCAACACCGTCGTCGCCGCCGTGCGCAACGGGCGCGCCATTACGCTCGAGGACGAGCAGGGGCGGCGACTCATCCCCTCGGTCGTGTCGTTCCACCCGAACGGGCAGGTGCTCGTCGGGCAGCCCGCGAAGGAGCGCCGCTACAACGACGCGCAGAACACCATCTACTCGGTGAAGCGCCTCATCGGCCGCCCTTGGAAGTCGACCGAAGTGCAGGAGTCGCTCACGCGCTTCCCCTTCGAGCTCCGCGAGGGGCCGAAGGAGTCGACGATGGCGATGGTCCGCGGCGAGGAGTACGCGCTGCCGGAGATCAGCGCGTTCGTCCTCCGGCGCGCCAAGCAGATCGCCGAGGCGCGCCTGGGCGAGACGGTCGACCGCGCCGTCATCACCGTACCGGCGAACTTCAACGATCTGCAGCGCGCGGCTACCAAGGTCGCCGGCCGACTCGCCGGGCTCGAGGTGATGCGCATCCTGAACGAGCCCACCGCGGCGGCGCTCGCGTACGGGCAGTCCATCGCGCAGTCCGAGCGCATCGCGATCTACGATCTCGGCGGCGGTACGTTCGACATCACGTTGCTCGATCTGTCGGGCAGCGTGTTCGAGGTGCTCGCCACGGCCGGCGACACCGCGCTCGGCGGGGACGATCTCGACGTGCTCATCGCCGATCGCATCGCCGCGCAGTTCCGGGAAATTCACCGCTTCGACGCCCGGGCGAACCCCGAGGCGTTCGGCAGGCTGCGGTTCCTCGCCGAGGACCTGAAGATTCGGCTATCGAGCGAGGAGGAGGTCGCGGTCAACGTCTCCGACCTCGCGTACGGCGACGGAGGCGCGGCGCTGTCGATCCGGTTCGTGATGAACCGCGCGCAGCTCGAGCACCTCGCCAAGCCGCTGATCGAGAGGACGATCGAGGTCACGCGCTTCGCCATCGAGACGATCGGCCTCAAGCGTGAGGGCTTCGATCGCGTCATCCTGGTCGGCGGGTCGACGCGGATGCCCATGGTCGGGCGCATGGTCGAGGGCTACTTCGCGATGGCGCCGTACCTGCGGGTGAACCCCGACGAGGTCGTGGCGCTCGGTGCGGCCATCCAGGCGTACTCGCTCGAGGGGACGAAGAAGGTCAGCGCGACGTCGTCCGCCCGCCTGCCCGTGGCCGAAACGACGCTCACCGGCGTGACGAGGACGGACCTGACGCACACCGGCATCACGCAAACCGGCGTTACGCAGACTACGCAGGTCACGCAGACGACGCAGATGCAGAGCGCGCCAGGGCCGGGCGCGGAGGGGCCGCCGACGATCACGCGCGGAGCGCCGAGCATCCTGAAGGGCTCCGTCACACGCATGGGCCTGCCGCCTCCGTTGCCGGCGCGGCCGTCCGCGAGCCCGGAGTCGCGCGCGGTGTCGGGCTCGGTGTCCGCGCCGACGGACACCGACGACGCGTTCGCTGGGTTCGAGAGCATGCCCCGGGGACCGGCGACGAACCCGGGCACCACCGATCCGGGCTTCGAGCTCGACGAGCCGGGCGGTGCCCAAGATCCGTCGATGTCGTTCAAGGTGCGCGAGCCGGAGCTCGACGAGATCACGTTCAGCAAGCGCTCGCCGTCGCTGGTCGGCGCAGACGAGAAGAAGGCGAGCGCGAAGCCGCCGTTGCCGCCCAAGGCGTCGGCGCGCCCCGAGCCGCCGTCGGTTCCCCGGTACGACCGAGAAGATCCGTCGATGTCCTTCAACGTCCCCGACGTTCCGGACATGGCCGACGAGCCGAGCGTCGTGCGGCCTGCTGCGCCCCCGGCGCCGCCCCCGCGGATCCTCTCGGCGCCGCCCAAGCTGCCGGCGGTTCCCGAGGACCGGTCGATCCAGTCGTTCACGATGCCGCTCGTGCAACCGGGCCCCGCCGCTCCGTTCGCGCCACCCGCAGGCCCCCCGCAGATGCACGCCCACGCGCACCAAGGCTCGCCTTCCACGACGATGCCGTTGCCCGTGATGCGGACGAACCCTCCCAACGCGGAGATCCGCTCCGTCGAGCCGGCGTCGTGGGAGCCTCCGTCGATTCCCCCCGGCGTGGTGAGCCCGGCCGCGATTCGCGATGGGATCGAGGCGAGGGTCCAGCCGCTCCTGATCGACGTCACGCCGCTCAGCCTGAGCGTCGAGACGGTGGGCGGCTACTGCGACGTCCTCATCCCCGCCAACTCTCCCGTCCCCTGCGACAGGACGCGCGCGTTTCTCACCACCAGCGACGGTCAGACGCTCGTGTGCGTCAACGTCGCGCAAGGGGAGTCACGTCGCTTCGGTGAGAACACCTTCCTCGGGCAGCTCGAGCTCAGCGGTCTCGAGCCGAAGCGTCGCGGCGAGCTGGCGATCACCGTCACCTTCGAGATCGACGCCGATGGAATCCTGAACGTGCGCGCCAAGGACGAGGCGAGCGGTCGCGAGCGCAAGGCCCAAATGCGTCTGCTCGGCGCCACGGCGCCCGGCGAGATGACCGCCATGCTGGCGCGTCAAGCTAGGCACGAGGTACACTGACGGCGCATGCCGGCGGCGTCGACCTTCATGGTGTGGGCAGAGTCGCTCCCCACGCTTAGCTACTACGCCATCCTGCGCGTCGATCCGAGCTCGACGCA
This sequence comes from Myxococcales bacterium, assembly GCA_025359105.1. Taxonomy (GTDB): domain Bacteria; phylum Myxococcota_A; class Polyangia; order Polyangiales; family Polyangiaceae; genus JANYHK01. The sequence goes on from JANYHK010000114.1 coordinate 21,774, forward strand.
GACGCAGGTAAAGGCCGCCTTCCACTCGTTCGCGCTGCGGGCCCACCCCGATCGCTACGTCGACCACGAGCCGGAGGTGGCGCGCTCCGCCGCGGAGGTCTTCAAGCGCGGCGTCGAGGCATACAACATCCTGTCCAAGCCGGACCTACGCGCCAAGTACGACATCGCTCTCGCCAAGGGGAAGCTGCGGCTGGATCCCGACGCGCTCCCCAGCGTGCCGCCGCCGCCGCCGCGGGAGAAGACCATCGAAGAGAGCGCGCAGACGGCGAAGGGCAAGCTGATCGCCGCGAAGGCGGACCGCTTCATCGCCATGGGGCGCCTCGAAGACGCGCGCATCCAGATCATCAACGCCACGCTCGAGGAGCCCTTCAACGACGAGCTGAAGGAGCGCCTCGCAGCGCTCTACGAAGCCCTGTGCTCGGAGCCTCTGTGAGCCGATAATGAGCCTCGCGCACATCAAGCGGTGCCTGGACATCTCGGAGAAGGACATCGCCGCTGCGGTGGAGACGCGGGAGGCGTGCAAGCTGCTCCTCGATCACGTCGCGACCGTCGCCGCGGCCAACCAGGGCGCGCCGAAGCTGCTCCTCGTGCTCGCTCGCATGGCGACGACCGCGTGCGACTGGGTGGATGGCGAGCTTCGCATCGAGATGGTCGGCGACGGCGAGGTCACGGTCGTCGAGCTCATGAGCGAGCTGGGTGGCGGGATGCGCGAGCGGGTGCTTCCGTCGTTCTCGATCAACGTCCCGCTCGCCGAGTTCACGCGCGCGGTCGAGCGCGTGCCGCACATGATCGAGCCGCTCACCACGAAGGTGGCGTCGCCGCGGCGCGTCGTCTTCACCGCGAGCCAGGACGTGCGGAAGAGCACGATTCCGCCGCCGCCGGTCGAGATCGGCAAGAGCTCGCTCTACGACGGGCCGATGGGCTCGCACCCGCCGATCGCGCCTTCCGTGGCGCCGGCGCCCGTCGCCGCGCCTCCGCCCGCTGCCGGCCGGCCCCCCGGTCCGCCGCCTGTTCCGACCGGCCCGCCGAAGCCGCCGCCGCTCCCGCCGCGAGCGATGCCGAAACCCAAGGTCTAGTACCGCTCTAGTCTGGTGGGTCGCTACCGTCGTTTGGTGCGCTTAACCGTCGCGCTCGAGTTGCTCGAGGATGGCGCGGGCGCTGCCGAGGGTCGGATCGTCGTCGATGGCGCGCTTCAGAAGCATGATTGCGCGCTTCTTGTCACCCTGCTGGCGCGCGATTTCGCCGAGGTACTGGTAGGCGAGCCCCTTGGACATCGGCGCCCCGGTCTTCAGCATGGTAATGGCGCGGAGGGCGCGGGTCGCGACCTCGTGCTGGCCGACCACCATCGCCACGGTGGCGAGCTCGCTGGCGACGACTCCGTTCTGGCTGTCCATGTCGAGGGCGACGGAGAGGTTGGTGATCTCGGTCTGCGGATCGCCCTGCGAGCGCGCGATCTTCGCGAGGCGGTGGTAGAGCGGCGACTGCTCGCGCGAGCGGCGTCCCTTGTGCTGCGCGACGACGCCCATCACGAGCTCGCTGGCCTGCGCCGCGCGGCCGCTGAGGATGTACGCGTCGGCGAGCCGCACGAGGCAGTCGAGGTCCGCCGGGCGGAGCGCATGCGCCTCCTCGAGCGGCTGCACGGCCTCCTCGGGGTTTCCCCCTTGCTGAAGGAGCAGGGAGCCCGCGCGCATGAGGTGCGAGAAGCGGCCGCCCACCTCGAGGGCGCCCTTCGCGTCTTCGAGGCTCATCTCGGCGAGCTCCTTGAAAGCCGCGGTCTGCTCGTAGAGCAGCTCGAGGCGACGCCGGAGCGCGGCGTTCGTGGGCGCCGCCATGCGTGCCCGTTCGAGCCCTCCGCGCGCGTCGCCGATGCGCCCGGCGCGCTCGCACGCCGCGGCGAGGCGGAGCGCGGTGTCGACGACGTCCTCACCGTCCTCCAGCGCGACGAGACGGCGGTAGCAGGCGCTCGCGGCGTCCCAGTGCTCGCCGACCTCCTCGAGCTGCGCGAGGGCGCGCAGGGCGTCCTTGTCCTTGCCGTCGTTCTTCAGCAAGTCGCCGAGCAGCGAGCGCGCGGTGTCTTGATCGCCGATCTGCGGGAGGAGCTCGGCGAGGCGGAGGCGCGCGCTGCGCCAGCGCGCGATGTCGCCGGTCGCCGCGGCGCGCATGCCGATGCGCTCGAGGTAGCCGGCCAGATCGCGGATGTAGGAGCTCCCACCGGCCGTGTACGCGAGCTCCATGTCGTCGAGCGCGCCAGCGTCGTCACCGAGCTTGCTGCGCATCCCGGCGCGCTGCGCCAGAAGCGAGGGAAGGGCTGGGTGGCTCGCGTCGCCGAGCGCGTTGATCGCGATGGAGAGCTCGTCCGCGGCGCCGCTGAAGTCCCCGGCGGCCGTGAGCATCTGCACGAGCTCGCCCAGGAGCACCTGGTCGTCGGGCGCGATCGCTCGGGCCTCGCGTAGCAGCTTCGCCCCGCTCACCGCGTCCTTCAGCTCGTTCGAATAGATCGACGCGGCCTCGGAGAAGCGGGCCACCTTGTCGTCGGGATCGGTGCGCCCGCGGGCGTCGGTGGCGGCGAGCTCGGCGAGCTTGGGCCACGAGCTCTTCTCGCGGTAGGTCGTCTCCAGGCGCTCGCGGATCTGCACGCTTCGCGGGTTCGCCTTGAAGCCGGCCTCGAGCGCGCGCGTCGCGCCCTCCTCGTCCCACGCGTCGGCCCGGAGCTGCGCGAGCTCGAGGGCGAGCTTCTCGGCCGGCTCGCCCGTCTCGATCGCGAGCAGGCGCTCGAGGACGTCCGCTCGATCGCTGGCCTCGCCCTCCACCGCGTGCAGCCGCACGAGCGCCTCGAGGATCGGGCGGTTCTGCACGTCCCAGTCGAGGCCGGCGTAGTAGACGTTCTTCGCCTCGATGCGATCGCGCCGCTCGAGCAGCGCGCCGAGGCGCACCGACAGCGAGGCGACGCTCGCCGCATCGCTCCGGTCCTTCGCGCCTTCGAGCTGCTTGGCGAGGAGCTCGGCCAGGTCGTCGGGGCGTCCGAGGCGCTCGAGGATGCTCGCCAGCTGGATCGCGGCGTCGAGCTGGCTCGGGTCCTCGTCGACGATCTCGCGGAGCGCCGGGATCGCCTCTTCGTCCTTCATTCCGAGGTCGCCCATCATCGCCTTGACGCGTTCGACCCGCAGGCGAGAGCGCTCGGCGGGGTCCTCGACCAGGTCGACGATGGCCGCGACGAGGTCGACCAGCTTCTGCGCCTCGCTCATCCGGCGATAGACGGAGAGGAGCGGCTCCCACGCCTCGCGATCGGCCGGCTCGTTGGCGTGGAGCGCCTCGTAGGTCGCGGCGGCGAGCGGGAGATCGCCCAGCTCCGCGGCCGCGATGCGCGCGACGTCGAACCGAAGCTTGCGCGCCTCGTCGGGCTCGGCCAGCTCGGCGGCCGCGCGCTTGTGCTCGACGGCCTCGATCAGATCACCGGCGGTCGCGCGCAAATCGGAGAGCGTCGAGAGCGCCCACGCACGAAGTGCCTGGTCGTCCTGATCGCTCGCGAGGAGCTCGCGCAGGAGCGCCTCGGCCTGCGCAGCGTCCCCGAGCTTCTGCGCCGTCGCGACGGCCTCACGCAGTGCCCCGCTGCTGGCGCTGCCGGTCGCGCCGCTCGTTTGGCGCCACTTGCGCGTGAGCGCGTCGACGAGCGCGCGCTCGAAGCCCGGCTCGCGCCCCACCTTCTCGTAGAGGGCCACCACGCGTGTGCTGTCCGGGTGCGCCACCGCCGCCTCGCGGAGAATGCCCTCTGCGCGCGCCCAGTCGCTCTCGCGATCGAGCGCCGCGACGAGCAGATCGCACCCTTCGTCGGCCGCGCCCTTGCCCTTGAGGCGGAGCGAGGCCAGGCGGAAGAGCGGATCGCTGGTCAGCCGCCCTTCGCGCTCCTCGAGCTGCACGCGCGCCGCGAGGATCCGGGCCTGGCTCTTCTCGTCGCCGACGCGCTCGTAGATGCGATCGAGCGCGAAGAGCACGTCGGCCGAGCGCGTGCCGTACCGCTCCGCGCGCTCGTAGATCGCGGCGGCGCGCTTGTCGTCCTTCAAATCCTCCTCGACGGCGGCGCCCATGCGTAGGAGCAAATCGCACGCGAGCTTCTGGTTTTTCGACTCCTCGGCGCCGCCCGCCAGGTCCGCCAGGTGGTCGACGTATTTGACGACCGCCCCCTGCTGGCGCGCGAGGCCGAGCGCGGCGTCGTGCGAAGGCCCCGAGTCGGGCGCGAGCTGGACGGCGCGCAGGCGGGCGGCGAGCGCGTCCTCTTTGCGTCCGAGGTGCGTCTCGAGGACGCTCGCGAGCTCACCGAGACCTTCGGCCGCGGTGAACGGTGGCAAGCTCGCGCGGGCGAGTCGCCCTTCCAGCGAGCGGACGAGCGTCTGGTAGTCGCCGCGCGCGCGAAGTGCGGCCTCGAGGCGTTGCGCTTCGATCTCACTGCCTACGGCGGTCTCCAGCGCGCTCTCCAGGATCTCCTTCGCGCGGTCGTTCTCCCCCTGGCGCTCGGCGATCAACGACAGCTCGAGGAGCACCTCGCTGCGCACGACGGCGGGCTCCGCGCTCGTGTCTTCCTGACGGCGCAGAACGGCAAGCAGCGCGCGGTACGAGCGCTCTGCGCGCTCCAGCTGTCCGTCGTCCCGGGCGAGCTCGGCGAGGGCACGGAGGATCTCGGGGTTGGCCGGATCGATGCGCGTGGCCTGATCGAGCTCGACGAGCGCGCGCGCGCGGTCACCCACCGCGAGATCGAGCCGTGCCAGGTGGTAGTGCACCGGCGCGCGCTCCTTCGGGCGGCGACCGGCGAAGCCCTCGATGAGCTTGCGGAGGAGATCGCGCGCCTCGTCGAAGCGCTGCGCCGCGCCGAGCGCGTCGCCGAGGGCGAGGCGGATCGCGCGATCTTCGGGCTCGAGATCGGACGCCTGCTCGAGGAGCGGGATCGCAGCCTCCGGCTCGGCGCCGCGCATGTGGAGCTCGGCCGCCTCGCGGAGGCGCGACAGGCGCGTCGCCTTGTCGGGCGCGTGTGCGGCGCCGTCGGTGAGGAGACCCGCGAGCGCCTTCCAGTCGCTCTTGGAGCGGTAGACCTCGGCCAGGCGCGCGCGGACACCCTCGGCGTCGGGATCGGCGACGATGGCGTCCTCGAGCCGCGCGCGGGCCAGATCGTCCTTCCCCGCGGCGACGAGCGCCGCCGCGAGACGGAGCGTGACCTCGGCGCGCGCCTCCGGCTTCGACGCCGCGTGGAGCTGCTCGAGGTAGCCCGCCGCTTCGTCGAAGCTTCGCTTGACGGTGTAGAGCCGCGCCAGCGCGTCGAGCGACTCGGCGCGCGCCTCGATGGCGATGACCTTCTTGTGGTGCCCGATGGAGCCGTCCACGTCGCGCAGGCTCTCCTCCGCCACGCGTGCAGCGCGGGCCCATAGGTCGGCGGCGGACGGCATCTCCTCGGCCTTCTCCGCGCGGGTCGCCTGGGTGGCGAGGAGCTCGGCGAGGTCGTTGAAGCGGCGCTCCTTCTCGAGGATGAGGACGAGCTCCTGCACCGTGGCCGCGTGCCGCGGGTCTTCGTCGAGGCTCTCCCGCAGCGTCTTGATGCAGCCCTCGACGTCGCCGAGCAGCGCCTGCAGCGGCGCCGCCTCGAGGCGCAGATCGACGCGCTTCGACGGGCTCTTGGCGGCCGCGATCTGCTTGCGCTTGAGCGCGAGGAGCTCGTCCTTCTGGCCCTTCGCTTCGTACAGCTCCACGAGGTGATGGACCGCGCGGAAGTCCTCGGCGTCCTCGTCGAAGAGCGCCATGTAGAGCGCGACCGCGCGCTCGTGATCGCCTAGGCGCTCGGCTGCGATGCGCGCCGCGTCGTGCCGCATGCCGCGCGAGGTCTGGAGCCGGAACGGCAGGCGCGCGGTGTCGACGAGCAGCTCGACGACGCGCTCGGCGTCTCCCTCCTCGTCGTGGATCCGCACGAGCTCGCGAAGCGCCCACTCGACCGAGCCGCTCGGCGCGCCGGGGCTGCCGAGGGTGACCGGTCCGTCGGGGTCCGAGCCGATCCAGCGCTCGGTGCCGAGCTTGAGCATTCGCTCGAGGATCGACTTGGCGAGCGAGCGATCGCCGACGGAGCTCGTCGTGATCTCCGCGGCCTCCCGGAGCAGATCGAGATCGCCGCCGGTGGCCGTCGACAGGCGGAGGAGGCTCTCCACGAGGGGGCGGCCCTTGGTGCGGCGCTGCAGCTGCGCGAGCTCGCCGAGGAGATCGGCGTTCGACGCGTCGTACGCGAGCGCGCGGATGAAGGCCGCTTCGGCGGCGTCGGGGTCCCCGCGGCGATCGCGATGCCAGAGCGCCACGCGCCCCTCGGTGTCGCGGGCGATGGACGCAGGCAAGTCCGGGCGCTCGCCCACGGCCGCGGAGAACGCGGCGGTCGCGGCGTCCCATGCCCCCGGCGTCGTCGCCGCTTCCTCCACGGCAACGATGAGCAGCGACTCCAGGCGATCGAGCGCGCGCGACGTCTCGAGCACGACCTTCGCCGCCGCGTCCCAGCGCATCACGCGGGCCGCGACCCGAACCGTGGCGCGCGCGGCGTCTAGATCCCGCGGCGCGTCCTGGGCGACGCGCTGGAACGCCACGAGGGCGGCCCGCGGATCGTCGAGCTTGGTCTCGAGCACCTCGCCCATGCGGAAGCGCAGGCCCGGCAGCCACGGCGCGATCGAGGCGTGCACTTCGCGCGCCTCGATCGCCTCCCGCTGCGCCTCGGCGAGCGCACGCCACTGCCGCGTCGCGTCGGCGAGGCGATGAATTTGCATCTCGACGTCACGGGTCTGGGGCGAGACGAGAAACGCCCGCCGCGTGGCGGTGAACGCTCCCTCGAGGTCGCCTGCGCGCTCTTCGCTGATCTTCGCGGCCTCGAGGAGCACTGCGACCTTGTCGGCGTCGTCGTGCGCGGTGGACAGGCGGTGCTCGGTCAAGTCGAGGATGGGCTGCCACTCGTCGCAGACGCGGTACGCCTCGAGGAGGACCTCCACCGCCGCGGCGCGGTGGTCGGTGCGCGGCAAGAGGGCGTGGAGGCCCGCGCGGGCGCCGGCCTCCCGCGGATCGGCATGGAGCGCGGCGCCATAGCTCTCGATGGCATCCTTCGCGCCGTCGAGATGCTCGCGCTGGACGTCGCCGAGCTCACGCAGGAGCTGGGCACGCGCGGCCTTGTCGTTCGTCCTGTCTGCGGCCCGGTCGAGCAGCTCCGCGAGCTCGCTCCACTTGCGGACCCCCTGGAGGAGGCCGATGAGCGCGCGCGTGCTCTCGTCGGACTCGCCGAATTCGGCCTCGACCTCGCGCCACGACTGGATGGCCTCGTCGGCCTCGCCGAGCTCGCGGCTCTGGATGGACGCCACGCGCACGCGATCGCCGCGCGGATCGCCGCCGGGCAGCTGCGCGGACGCGCGCTTCTTCAGGATCTCGATGAGGCGACGCCATCGCCCGTCTTTGCCGAGCAGCTCGACCAGGCCGTTGAGCGCCGCCTCGTCGGTGGGGAAGCCCTCCAGGAGCGACTCCCACGCCCAGATGGCGCGATCGGTCTCCGCGAGATCGGTGGCGAGGCGCGCGGCGGTGGAGAGGACACGCCGTCGCCCGTCGGGCTCGGGCTCGAGGAGGGACAGGCGCTCGAGGACGTCGAGGCGCTCGCGCACGCGGCCCGCCTCGGCGAGGAGGGGCTCGATGCGGCGGCACGCGCGGAAGAGCGGCGCCTCGGCGACCGGCGAGACGAGGAGAACCCGGAAAAATAGGTCGATCGCGCGCTCGGGCTCGTGCAAGCGGTCGGCGTGCACGATGCCGGCTTGCATGAGGAGATCGACCCGGAGCGCGTCGTCGGTGCAGTCGTCGGCCGCGGCCACGAGCACCTCGGCGAGCCTGTCCTCGCGCTTCACGCGCGCGGCGATCTCGGCGAGCTTGTCGCGGTGCTCGTCGACGTCGGGCTCGAGGAGCACGAGCGACACGTAGTGCTCCATCGCCTGCGGCTCGTTCCCGAGCTGCAGGTACAGCGTCGCGATTTGCTGGTGGCGGCGGATGCGCTCCTTGGCGTTCTTCACCGCCTCGAGCTCGACCTCGAGGATGCGGACGAGATCGGCGTCGCGCCCTTGCTCCACGTAGCGCTCCTTGAGGAGCGCGGCCGCGCGCTGACGGACGAGCGTGCGCTTGGGCCCGCCCACCACCTGCGGTAGCGGATCGCGCCTCGACGTCGGCGGCCGATCGCTGTCCGCGGCGCTCATGCCCGTCGGCATGATCGACTCGCGGAGCTCGGCGTGCGGGGGCGCGGCGGCGAGGATCCGCTCGAGGAGCTTCGAGACGTCGAGCGGCGGCGCGTCGCTTTGCGCGTCACGCGCGAGCATGTCCTCGACGACCAGGAGCGCGTTGGTGGAGTCGCCGAGGTCGTCGAGCCAGAGGGCCGCGATGCGCGCGCGCGTCTCTTGCCCCGGCTTGTGCGCGAGACGACCGAGCTGGCCGTTCAAGAGCTGGATGAGCTCACGGTGGCACCCGTGGCGTTCGTAGAGCCGCTCGAGCGACGCCGAGAGCCGCGCGTTCCCCGGCTTCAGCGCGAGGAGCTGCTCGAGGTAGCCGATGGCGCGCTTCGAGTGGTTCGCGAAATCCTTGGCGATCTGCGCGGCGTCCTCGAGGAGCTCGACCTTCTTGCGCTCGTCGGCGGCGACGAGCGCGCGATCGTAGAGCGCGAAGAGGTCGTCCCAGCGCTCGGCGGCGTCGAAGAGGAGCTTGAGCCGGTCGAACGCCCACGCCTCGGTGGGGTCGATCTCGAGGATGCGCTCGAGGATGCCGACGATGCGGCCGGTGTCCTCGAACCACTCCTCGTAGAAGGCGACGGCGCGCTTGCCGAGCTCGAGCGCCTCGTCCTTCTCCATCGACGTGGCGAGGGCCTCGTGGAAGAGCTTGGCGACGCCGTCAGGCTCCTTCCGCGCGCGCGCCAGGCCTTCGGCCCTATCCCACAGCGCGGGGACGCCCGGCATCTCCGCAGCCGCGCGGAGCACGGCTTCGTACGCGTCGGCCTCGCGGCCCTGGCTTTCGAGCAGATCGAGCAGGCGCTCGTACCAGTCCTGGCGCCGCGGGATGGGGGCCGCGCGATCGCTGAGGAGGCAGTCGAGGATGCGCACGCGCACGGCGTCGTCGGCGACGTCGAAGGTCTTCTCGAGCATCTCGGCCGCCGGTGTGCGGGTCTGCGGCATCGCGAGGAGGCGGGTCGCGAGCGCCAGCGCGGCGTCGTCGTTCGGCGCGCTCTCCAGGACGTTCGCGACCGACGCGAGCGCCTCGGCGAGCCGCTCGGTGCGGTCGAGGAGGATCGTCGCGATCTCGAGATCGAGGCGCGTGCGCGCTTCGCCGTCGCAGCGATCGCGCCGGGCGACGAGCGCGTCGATCGCCCCTTGCACGTCGCCGGTCGCGAGCGCGAGGCGCGACACCGCCGCGAGCGACTCGGCGTTCTCGGGATCGATCGCGAGCACGCTCTTGTGGAGCTCGAGGGCCGCCGGCAAGTCGCCGAGGCGCGCCTCCTCCGTCTCCGCCCACGCCACCAGCGCGTGCAGGCGCTCGCTCTCCGGCGCGTGCTCGACGCGCCACTTGCAGAGCCACCGCCTATCCTCTGCGCTGCCGCCATCGGGGCGCGTGGCGAGGAGCCCCTCGAAGGCGGCCACCGCGGCGCGCGTGCGGGTTTCGTCGAGGCCGGGGGCGCCGAGGACCTCGCGGTACGCGGCGACCGCGCGGGGGTGGTGCTCGGGATCGGCGGAGAGGACGCGCGCCTTCGCCATCCGGAGCTCGGCGTGGAGGTGGGCTGCGTCGGGATCTCCACTGGACGCCGCGACGGCCGCGTCGACCGCGCGCTCGACCTCCAGCGCGGCGCCGGAAGCGCCGGCCAACCGCTCGAACGCGGCGAGCACGTCCCTGTCGCGCGGGTCGAGCGCGAACGCCTCCGCCGTCGCCGCGACCGCGCCCGCGACGTCCCCCAGGTGCTCGCCGCGCACCCGGGCGACGCGCATGAGCAGCGCCGCGCGGCCGCTCTCGGGGCAGCCGGCGAGCATCACGCGGAAGAGATCGGGCAGAGGGGCGAGCTCGCCGGCGCGCTCGCACACGTCGGCGAGCTTCTCGGCGGCCTCGAGATCCTCGGGCAAGAGCCCGCGCACCTTGGCGTAGAGCGCTCGCGTGCTCTCGTCGTCGCTCGCGGCGACGGCGATGCGCGCGGCGCGGCGGTACGTCTCGGCGCCGGCGAGGCGGTCGCCGTCCTTCTCCGTCTCCACGACGGCGAGCTTCTCCAGCCACGCGATCTGATCGCGCGGATCCGCCGCCTCGAGCGCTCGCCGGCCGAGGACGCGCTTCTCGAGGTCGTGGTCGCCGAGCGTGAGCGCCACGCGCTCCACCGCCTCGAGCTCCGCCGTCTCCGTCGACGCGTCTTCGAGGAGCGCTGCAGCCTCCGCCGCCGCGCGCTCCTTTTCGCCGTGCGCCGCCGAAAGCTCCGCGAGCTGCGCGCGCGTACGCCGTGCCTCCTCGGGCGTCACGCGCGCGATGTGGCGGTCGAGGAGCGCCCCGAGCTCGGTCCATGCGCTGCCTTCTGTGTAGAGGTCGACGAGCGCGCCGTGGGCCTTGCGGTCATCGGGGTCGGCCTCGAGGGCGGTGCGGTACGCCTCGATCGCCGCGGCCGGATTTCCGAGCTCGCCGCGCTCGAGCACGCCGATCGCGTGCAGGAGCTCGCGCCGGCGCTTCTCGTCGACGCCCCGCGCGATCGCGGCGCGGTACAGGGCGACGCGCTCGCCCGGGCTGCCCTGGTCTTTCAAGAGCTCGTCGACGCGCGCGAGGATGTCGCCGTTCGACGGCTCGAACGCGAGCGCGCGCCGCAGCGTGGTCAGCGCGCCTCCGACGTCCCCGCACTCGGCGAGCGCCTCTCCGGCGACACGCGCGAGCCGCACGAGCTCCGCTGAGTCGATCGCCCTGTCGCCGAGCGCCTTGGCGAGCAGGGCCGCGCGCCGCTTCGGATCGATCCCTGCGTTCGCGAGGCGCCCCATCCGCTCCAGCCACGGCCCGAGGGGTACGCTGGTCGTCACCGCCTCGGCCAGCCCCTTGCCCGCGAAATCGATCGCGCGAGGCAGGTACGCCGGGTTCTCCTCCGCCACGTTCGTCGCCTCTTCCAGGGCGCCGAGCCGCTCCTCCGGATTCTCCGCGAGCTGCGCGCGCATCTCGAGCACCCGCAGGAGGCCCTGCGTGTTCCCTTCGGCGCGGTACACCGGCTCGAGCACTCGCGCTGCGACGAGCTTCTGCTCGCCTCCCGACAGCATCTTCTCGAGCGCCCCGCGTGAGGTCTTCTCGTTCGGATCCGACGCGAGGGCGCGCTTGAATGCGTCGATCGCGAGGTCCACCTCGCGTGTCCGCTGCAGGCGCACCATCGCCAGGTGCGCGTACACCGCCGCGCGCTCGGCCTCGGGCGCCAGCTGCGCGTCGGCTGCAAGCGCCCCGGCCAGCTCGGCCCACGACTTCTGCTGCTCGAGTAGCGGGGTCCACTGGGCGAAGGCTTCACGCGACGCCCCGTACTTCTCGACCACCGTGCGCCACGCGTTGCTCGCGCGCTCGATCTCTGGCGTCTTGGTCGTGAGCACCTCGGCCGCGCGCACGCAGAGCTCGCGCGCCTCGCGCGGGGTCGTGGAGTCCTTCGCGCGCTCCTCGAGCACGTACGCGAGGTCGAGCCAGCTCCCCGCCGCCTCGTACAGCGGCTCGAGCGCGGCGAGCGCCCGCGGGCGGGACGCGGTATCGACGAGCGCGCGCCACGCGGCGATCGCGCGCGGCGCGTCCTTGAGGACGCGGAAGGCGAGCTCGGCGAGCCGTTCGTTCGCGATGCGCCGCCGCTCCAGATCGGGATCGAGCTCGCCGACCTTCTCGAGCACGTCGGCGAGCGCGCGGCTGTCCCCCTCGGACTCGTAGATTTCCGCGAGGGCGCGCGCGGCCTTCAGCGTCGCCGTCGCGTCGACCGCGGAGGCCGCCAGCACGCTGATGAACGTGGCCTTCGCCTTCTTCAGGTCGCCGCCGAGGCGGTAGAGCTCGCCCATCTCGGCGGTGAGGCGCGCCCGCACGCTGCTCTCTCGCGCGGCGGTGCCGACCCGCTGGAGCGTGCGCGCCGCGTCGAGGAGCTTGCCGATCTGGAGCGCGAGCGAGCCGTAGCGGAGACGCACGTCGTCGTCCGACGGATCGAGGGCGATGGCCTGCTCGAACGCCTCGAACGCGCCCTCGAGATCGTCGATGCGATCCTGCTTGAGCACGCCGATGCGCTTGAGCACGCTGAGGCGCTTCGGTCCGCGCGTGTGCTCCAGCTCGATCGCGAGATACTTGAGGATATCGCTCGGGAGCCCCGTTTGTTCCGTCGCGTCCGCGAGCGCCGCCGCCGCGCGCGCCGCGAGGCCCTTCACGCCGAGCAGCTTGTTGGCCACGCGCCGTGCCTCGTCGTGCGCGGGATCCTTGGCGAGGATGGCCTCGATGTGGGGCATCGTTCGCTCGGGCTCGTGGAGCTGCCCCGCGTAGAGCTCGACGAGCCGCCCGCGGAGCCGCAGCTGCTCTTCCTCGGGCAGCGGCGGATCGGGGGTGAGCGCCTGCTCGAGGAGACGCGCGACGTCGCGGTGCCTGTTCGCGCGCAGGTACCGCGCCTCGAGCATCTCGCGCGCGCCGGAGTCGCTGGGGTCGAGCTTCAGGAGCTGCTGGTAGATCTCGATGGCCTTGTCGTCGCCGCCCGCCGTCTTTTCGTAGATCTCGGCGGCGCGCTTGAGGAGCGCGATCTGCTCGGGCTTGCCGCGGTGCTGCGCCGACGACGCGTAGAGATCGGCGACCTTCTTCGGATCGCCGGCCTTGGTGAGCAGCATCTCGATGCGATCGAACGCGGCGGCGTGGCCGGGCAGCGCCGTGAGCGAGCGCTCGAGGTAGCTCGTCGCGCCGAAGTCGTCACCGAGCACGTCCCCGAAGAACGTCGCCGCGCGGTAGAGGAACTCCGCGAGGACGGCCGGCGTCATCGTCTTCAGACGCTTGCCTTGCGCAACCGACTCGTACGCGAACGCCAGCTCGCTCATGCGCTCGTCGCGCTGCGCCGCCCTGTGGAGCTCGTCCCACGTGTCGGGGCGCAGCTGCCCGCGGCTCAGCGCGAGGAGCATCGAGTCGAGGAGCGGTTCCTCGCCCTCGAGCTTCTTCTCGAAGTCGAACGTCGCCTGGGGAGGGGGCATCGAGCCCCTTTGACGAGGAGGAGTCTGCATCCGCGGGGATCATGGAGGGTATCAATCCCCGCGGCGTTTGGAAGCCCATGGAAATGTGGGGAAAATGGCCCCGCAGGCCACCGGTGGCCCTCGAACGTGAGCCCCCCGTGCATCGCGGCGAGAGCCCGTGAGCCTGTCAGGTCACGTCAGGTCAGGGCACGTCGTCGTACGTGACGTTGTCGTAGCTCACCTCCGCAGCGCCAGCGGGCCCCGTTGCGCGGACGCCGAGAACGATGAACGCACCGAGGCCGATCGGTAGCGACTGGACGAGAGAGAACGTCTCGCCCGGTGCGGCGCCGATCTGCGCTGTGGCCGTCTGCTTGCCGGGGTCCCACGGGGAGGCGGACACGGTCACGCGCACCCACGTCCCGACGGCGAGCGGCGTGGTGAGGGGATGCGCGGCGACCACGGAGAACCCTCCCCCTCCGTCGATCGCCCCCTCCTGAAGAACCAGACGGAAACCGTTCGCGGCCGGTCGGGCGACCAGGTCGAGGACCTCGTGGGTGTTGAAGTTGATGTCCAGACGCTCGATTCGCGCCAGCGTGACGCCGCTCGCGGCGGCGGGCGCCGGGAAGGTGAGGCTCCCGATGCGAACGTCGAACGAGTAGCTCGTCGCCCCGTTCCGCGGCAAAACGCGTGCATGCAAGTCCGCGAGCGCGCTCTCGCCTGCATCCAGCGCCGGAGTCTTCGAGGAGAACGCGTTTGGCGGGGACGTGGCCGCGGCGCTCTGGAGGGAGCCGCCGTCCGGCATTCCCAGATCCCACCCGTACCGAAAGCCGGGCGTGTCGAAGTCGTCGCAGAAAGCGTGCACCGGTTGCGTTCCGCACCATGTCGACGAGCTCGGAGCGTCGACGGCGGCATCTGGTCGGTCGCTGGTGCCTGTCGTCGCGTCGCCTCCCCCCGCGTCGCTCGGCGGGACATCGTCGACGACGACGCCCGGGTGCGCTGGGACTGCTCCGCACGCGAGCTCCGTCGCCGCCGCGACGACCAACGCACACGAAGCGAGAAGCACGAAGCGCGTGGAGACCACGTCGTCGAATCTACCACGCACCGTCGCGATCGCTACGAGCCGCCGCGCGGTCACGGCCCCTTCAGCACGCGCCCGATGCCGACGCTGTCGACCGATTCGCCGCCGCTCGGGAACGCGACCTGCTGGGTCCACGTGACACCGTCGTCGGAGAGGGCGACGACGCCGTTCGGCTGGCCCGAAACGCCGCCGGCGAGGAAGTGATTTTCGAACGCCGTGAGGTGTGCGAAGCCGGGCGCGTCCGACTTCGCCGTCCAGGTGACGCCGTCGGGGCTCGTCCAGCGGCCGTGGGAGTAGATGTTCGCGGCCGCGACGAAGGTCGCGCCGTTCCACGCGAGCTGCGAGAAGTCGATCGCGCCGGCGGGTCCCGGCTTCTCGTTGGTCACGACGTCGTTCCACGTCAGGCCGTCGCTGCTCCACGCGGTGATGCCTTCGGCGTTGGGGCTCGGGGCGCCGCTTCCGGTCCCGCCGAGGATGAACCGGCCGTTGCCGAACACGATCGTCGACAAGTATCCACTGTACCCCGACCCGAGCACGACGTCGGCGGACCACGTCTGGCCGTCGGTGGACGTGCGGAAGCCCGCCTTCCCCGTCTCGGTCTGCCCCACCGCGACGTAGATCTTGTTCCCGTAGGCGATCTGCCACGCCCTGAAATTCGCGAGGACGCCGTTGGGGTACGGATCGTTCGCCCGGAAGCCGGCCCAGTGAACGCCGTCGAAGGAGAACTGTGAGCCTCTCCCCAGGTAGATGAAGAGGCCGTTCACGAAGGAGAGCCCGACGGAGTACGGCCAGCCGGGCAGCGCGTCGGACGCCGGCCACGTCGTCCCGTCGCCCGAGGCCAGGGTCTTCTCGGTGTACACGGCGACGCCGCGCCCGAACCCGAACGCGAAGGCCCTCCCCGCCGAAGGTCCGTTGTTCGCCGATCCCGAATCGGGGATCGACGTGACGCTGCCCCAATGCGCGCCGTCGTCGAGCGACGTCGCCACGCTGCAGTCGGCCGACCCTCCGGCGACATACACGAGCCGCGTGCACTTCTCCTTGAAGCCGGGGATCGCGTCGAAGTCGACCGGCGGCGCCTTCGGGCAGACGATCGCGATCGGCGCGTCGGTGGCGGCGCCGTCCACGGCGACCTGCGCCTCGGCGCCGGCGTCTGCGAGCGGACCCGCCGGCGCGGCGTCGCCAGGCGGGGCAGCGTCGCCGCCCGGGTCCCGGCTTCTCGCCGCGTCGTCGCCGACGCACGCCGCGACCGCGAGCGCGATCGTCGCGAGAGCCCCGACGCGCTTCATGCCTTCGGTCCCTTGATGAAGGGCAGGTAGTCGCCCGTGACCGTGTAGACCGATTTGTCGAACGCGGAATTTTGCTTGTCCCCGTTCGCCTTGAATCCGTCGTTCGCGATCTGCCCGTATCCGCCGATGCCCGGCTGCTCGTATTCGCTGCGCGGGACGCCCATCGCCTGGAGGCAGGTCCCTAGCCACTGATTGTAGGGAATTCCGTAATGTGTCGTGTCTCCAACTTCGGTCCCGACTCCGCTCTGGTTCATCGCGAACATGTTGCGGTAGTCGAGGTACATCCCCGTCTTCAGCGCGCCGCCGGCGCCGCCGGCCATCACGACGGGCAGCGACGTCGAGTCGTGCGTGTACGCTCCGCACTCCTGGCTCCAGAAGACGAGCGAGTTGTCGAGCAAGGTGGAGTCGGGCGTGACGAGCGCCTGATCCATCTTGAAGATGAGATCGAGCATCACGGCGAAGTTCATCTGGTTGTCGCGCGCGATCACCGATTGCGGCCCGTTGAAGAAGTGGCCGTGGGCGATGCCGTGATGCCAGTCGTGCACGCCCTGCGCAGAGGGCCCGAGGTTGTAGTTGGCGCTCTCGTCCCCGTGGATGATGGAGTCGCCGATGTACCAGAAGCTCTGGAGCCCGATGCGGCACGTGCCGCAGATCATCGCGGCGACGATGACGTCGTTGGCCAGCTCGAACGCCTGCCTCTGGAGCGACGCGTCGGTCTCGAATTTCGGATTGGAGAGGATCGTCGAGACGCCGGTCTTCGGGGGCGCGACGTTCCCGCACGTCGCGTGCACGCTCAGGCGACGCTGCAGCTCGGCGATGTACTGCATGTGCGCGTCGAGGCGCGCGCGGTCCGCCGTGGAGAGGCGCCGGTTGCCGTTGCGCAGGCGCTTGTAGTCGGCCAAGACCTGGTCGACGATCGGCCGCGGGGTGGGCCCGGTCGCGGCGGGGCTGAAGATCTTGTTGAACCAGGTCAGGTTGTCGGGATCGAAGTTCGACGTCTGGATCCCGCCCGAACGCGTCGCGGAGTTCTTCCACGTACGGGACGAGCTGCCGAAGTTGATGTACCGCTCTTTGATGCCGCCCAGATCCGGGTAGAAATTGGGCGAATACGCCATGATCTGGTCAATCGTCGGGATCTCGGCGTTGACGGTGAAGGTGCCCCCGTAGTTGCCGAGCGCGCCGCACATGTTGTGACCGAGCGGCGCTCCGGGATCGAGGCCGCGAATGACGTTCATCTTCGCGACGAGCTGAGGTGTGAGCTTGTTCGCGTCGCCGGAGACGATGGGCGAGATGGACGCGATCGGCGAGCCCTGCGCCGCCGCCTGCAGCGCGAGGGGGCTCGCGCGGACCGTGTGACCTAGGACCGGATACGTCGCGGTGGTCGGGCTCACGGGGTCGACCGGGTACATGTTCTTGCCGGCCGCGCCGCCGTGGCCGGACCAGAACGAGACGAAGTTCCTCGGCACCGCCGGCGGGGTCCCGGCCCTCGCCTCGCGCTCGAGGATCGACGGCAGGAGTGGAAGACCGAGCGTGGCGCCGCCTGCGCCGACCAGGAGTTGCCTTCGTGAGATGCGGTGGGTGATCGGCATGGGCGGCACCTATCGAAACGACTTGGTCAAGAATGCGGGCTGGGTGACGACGCTCTTCATCGCGCCGGCGAGCGCGCCCCCGGTCGTCTGCGCGACGAGAGAGGCGATGACGGGCGCGTCCTCCGGCGTCTCCAGCCGGCCGAAGACGTAGCGGAAGTAGTTCGTCGCGAAGCACGCGGCGACCTTGCCGCTGGACATCATCAGCCGCGTGAGGTCGCCCGCGCCGCGCGAGGCGGTGGTGTCGCCCTGCCTGATCTGCGGGATGGTGACGGTGTCGATGGGCTTGGTGCCGATCATGTTGCCGAAGCGATCGAAGAGCGTCTCGCGGGTGCGCGCGCGCCCCAGGGCGTCGAAGTTCTCGGTGGCGAAGCCGAGCGGGTTGATGAGCGTCGCGTGGCAGCCCGCGCAGAGAGGCGGGCTCGTCAGCGCTTCGGTCTGCTCGCGCGTCGTCTGCGTCGGGCTCAGCGTCACCGACGCGTTGGCCGCCGCGGCCGGCGGACGTCCGAGCGTGTCGCAGAGGAGCGCCTCGCGGAGGCCGACCCCCTTCAAGATGGGGTTCGTGTCGACGTACCCGCTCGCGAGGAAGGCGATCCGCGTGAGCAGTCCCGCGCGCGCCGGATCGGTGAACGTCGGCGGCGTGCTCGTCCCGTCCCACACCGGCACGCCGTAGAGCTGCGCGATGTCGGGCGTCTTCGCGAACGACTGGCGGTTGGTCAGCAGATCGCCGAGCGTGCCGCCGTGCCGGGTGATCCACTCCGCCGCGTCGGTGACCTCCGTGATCGCGTTGCCCGTCGTGGCCGGACCGATGACCCCGAGATCGGCGCCGGCGAGCGTTCGAAAAATCGGCGTCCCGAGCTGGGCGTCGAGCGCGGGCAGCCGGTTGACGCGGAGCCACTGGGCGTAGAACGCTGCCAGCGGCGCCGACGCGCGCGGATCGGCCATCAGTCGGGCGACCTCTTTCGCGAGCACGCCGGGCTGAAGGAGCGTTCCGTCCTTCGCGGCCGCGCGGAGCTCGGCGTCGGGCATCGTCTCCCAGAAGTGGTACGAGATGCGCGAGGCGAGCTCGTAGGCGGTCAGCGGCGCCACGACGCCGGTGGCGCTCGGATCGCCGTTCTCCACGTGGAACGCAAAGTCGGGCGCGTCGAGGAGGAGCGCCACGACCGGCTGCACGCCGAGCGGCGAGAGCGGGAGGGTCGCGACGCTCGCGTAGAAGGTCGCGTCCTCGGCGGTGACCGGCCGGCGGAGGACGAGCTCGCCGAGCTTGTGCACGAACGCGTCGAGGCACACGGCGTCGTTCGACGTGTCCGCGTCGCTGGCGCAGGACCCCACCGCGCGCGTCATTCGCTCGGGCGTGCCGGTGAGCGCGACGGCGAAGGCGGAGCCGATCGCGTAGAGCGCGTCGACGTGCTCCTGGATCACGCTCTGGTCGAGGCGCGTGAAGCCTGCCCCACGCGCCGGATCGTTCGGCAGACCCACAGGCGCGTCCGCGGGGTACTGCGAGAGCGTCGGCGCGAGCTCGCCCAACGCCGTGGGGGCGGCGTCCGCGAGCATGGCCGTGGTGAGGTCGGCGATCGTGTTGGTCAGCTCGATGCGGGTCAGGCGGCGCAGGGGCAGATCGCCCACGGCGGCGTCCGTGTCCACGCCGGGAGGACCGGCGTCTGCGGCGCCTCCGGGGCCCCCGGGACCGGACGGCGATCCGCCGTCGCCGATCGTCCCGACACACGCGGCGAGGGCCAGCGCGCCGAGGATCGCAGCCCCGGTCGAAACAGGCTTCATCGACAGGCAGAGGCGTCGGCGCGGCGCGGTCGGCTCAAAATTCGCGCGCGTCGGACATTTTTGAAAAAGGTGGGCGGATCACCGACAACGGCTCTTGTTTACCGGCGCAGCACGCGGCCGGCGACGATGCGCCCGATCCCCTGCGTGTTCGTGCTCGGCCAGGGGTGATCGGCCCACGGTCCGCCCGCCGTGGCGCCGCCGCGGTACTTGTCTCCCGGCCAGCCGACGGCGAAGTCCTGACCCGCGAAGTACGCGTGCGCCCAGTCGAAGCCGTAGCCCTTCCCGGCGCTCGTCCAGTCCTTGCCGTTCGGGCTCTCGAAGATCACGTCGTTCCCGGTGAAGACGAACTTGCCCTCGCGGCATCACCTGCGAGGGCGAGCCGACGCACCGGGACGGATCGCTCGACGTGCAGTCGTCGCGGCTCAAAATAATCAATCACGGGGGCAGACGCGGCGAAGTAGCTTTCGCAGGTAGACGCTGCGCGGAAACGCGGAACCGTCAATTCTCACCTACCGCGTACGGGGCGCCGCGACTACGTTGCGCGGCCATGAAGCTCTCGGCCGCCGGCAAGACTCGTTGGGGCGTACTCGGCATCGCGGGGCTCGCCCTCGCCACGGCGGCCTCCTGCGCCGCGGATCGCGCGCCGGAGGACCAGGCCAGCGCGGAGCTTTCGAGCAGCGCCGGGCGCGGCGCGGGCCCGCAAAAGCCCAATTACTACGCGGGTCCGGTGGACTTCTCGAAGTCGACAGTCCAGACCGGCCCCGAGATCCAGGTCGCCCACGCCGAGAGCTCCGAGCCGCTCTCCGTCCTCGTGAAGCGAAAGGGCCCGGCCGTCGCGGAGGGCGACGCCGAAGAGGAAGAGCACGCGCCCGGGCGCATCGCGCGGCTCCTGGCCTTCGCTGCGCCCACGGGGGCGGACCCCGTCCTCCAGAGCGCGCTCCCGAAGTTCAGCATGCCCGCGACCATGCAGAACTTCCTCGGGCAGGGAAACACCGTCTCTCCGGCGACCATGACCGGCACGCCGCCCGACACGAACGGCGTCGTCGGGCCGAACCACTACGTGCAGACGGTCAACGGCGGCCTGGCGATCTGGAACAAGAGCGGCACGATCGTCCAGGCATCGGAGAAGACGAACATCCTCTTCACCGGCTACGTCGGGACGAACCCCGGCAACGGCTGCGCGACGAACAACGACGGCGATCCGGTCGTGGTCTACGACCAGATGGCGGACCGCTGGTTCATCACGCAGTTCTCCCTCCCCAACGCGAACTCCGGACCGAACTTCCAGTGCGTCGCGCTGTCGAAGACCGGCGATCCCACCGGCGCCTACTGGCTCTACGACTTCTCGTACACCGGCTTCAACGACTACGGGAAGATGGGCGTCTGGCCCGACGCGTATTACGCGACCTACAACATGTTCAACACGACCGGGGGCGACTCGGACTTCTGCGCCTACGATCGCCTGGCGATGCTCCAGGGTCGCAACGCCACGCAGCAGTGCTTCCAGCAGGGGTCCAGCGTGTCGGGCGCGCTGCCGGTCAGCATGGAAGGGCGGGTCAAGCCGCCGAGCGGCGAGCCGGCCTTTTTCGTGCAGCTGAGCACCAATACGTCGCTCGATCTCTGGACCTTCAAGGTCGACTTCAAGGTGCCGGCGAACACCAAGCTCACAGGTCCCGTGAACATCCCGGTCGCTGCGTTCTCGCCGGCGTGCGGCGGCGGCACGTGCATCAAGGCGCCTGCGCCTGGCAACGCGCTCGACTCGCTCGCCGATCGACTGATGTTTCGCCTCGTCTACCGCAACTTCGGGACGCACGAGTCGCTCTACGTGAATCACTCGGTCACCGCCAACGGCACGAGCGGCGCGCGTTGGTACGAGATCCGATCGCCCGCCGCCACGCCCGTCGTGTTTCAACAGGGGACGTACGCCCCCAACGACGGCAACTACCGCTGGATGGGGAGCATGGCGCAGGATCAGGCCCAGAACTTCGCGCTGGGCTTCAGCATCTCGAGCGCGACGCGCATACCGTCGATCGCCTGGACGGGCCGACTCGCGACCGATCCTGGGGGCGTGATGGGGCAGGGCGAGACGATCATCGACGACGGCACCGGCGTGGAGACCGGCAACTTCAGCAACGGCCGGAAGGCGTCGCGCTGGGGCGACTACAGCAACATGACGGTCGATCCCGTCGACGACTGCACCTTCTGGTACACGACGGAGCTTTATCACACGACCGGGCCGACCCCGCGTACGTGGGATACGCAGATCGCGTCGGTGAAGTTCCCCGGATGCGCGGCGAATGATTTCACGATCGCGATCACGCCGCCGGTGCAGACCGTCGCGCCGGGCGGACAGGTGCCTTTCGCCGTCACGACCACGCTCGCGCGCGGCGCAGCGGAGTCGATTGCCCTCCGGATCCAGGATCTGCCCCCCGGCGTCACCGGTGCGTTCGTGCCGCCGTCGATCACGGCCGGGCAGACGTCGACCTTGACCCTCACCGCCGCCGCCGGCACCCCGAACACGCCGGCTCCCGCGCCGACGTTCACGATCATAGGCAAGGCGCCGTCGGCCGTGCACGCGACCACCGCGCAGATCGCCGTGGCCGCGTGCACGCCCGCGCAGTGCCCCGCCGGCTCGAACTGCGGGACGATCCCCGACGGCTGCGGCGGAACGACCACGTGCGGCCCGGCGTGCACGGCGCCGCAGACGTGCGGCGGAGGCGGGACGCCGAACAAGTGCGGCTGCACGGCGCTCACCACTTGCCCGGCCGGGGACAACTGCGGAACCGTGGCCGACGGATGCGGCGGAGTCGTGAGCTGCGGAACATGCACGCCGCCGCAGACGTGCACCGCCAACACGTGCTCCTGCACGCCGCTCACCGCCTGCCCGTCCGGATTCACCTGCGGCAGCGCGCCCGACGGATGCGGCGGCACCGTGAATTGTGGGACGTGCAGCGGCTCCGACACCTGCGCGCAGAACCACTGCGTACCCAAGGGAACGGACTCGGGTGCGCCTGACGCGGCGCCGTCGAACGACTCCGGCCCGTCGGACGACGCGTCCGCCTCCAACGACGCGTCCGCCTCCAACGACGCGTCGAAACCGGGCACCGACTCCGGCAGCGGTGACGCATCGCAGCCCGGCAACGACGCCGCCGCCGACGCCGGCAGCGGCGGCGGCGGAGACAGCGGCGGGTGCGGCTGCCGCACCGTCGCGGCCTCACCCAACGGCGCGGGAGCAGGGCTCCTCGCGTTCGCCGGGTGCGGCCTCATCGGCGTCGTCCGCGTGCGGCGCCGTCGTCGCGGGTAGCGCATCGGGCAGGAGAACTTCGCGCGGTGCAGTGCCAGACCCGGGTTGGGGAGTGACCGGTTCGCCTACGGGAGCGCGGCGAACCTGTAGGGCCGCTTCAACGGGGCAGGGATAGCCACTCTGGCCGCTACTTCGTCGTCGTCGAGTGGTAGACACGGGTGATGTCGGCCTCGTCCAGAAAGCCGAGGATCCTGCCCGCCTGATCGACGACGAGGAGCTCGCGGACGTTGTTGGCGAGGATCTGCTCGAGCGCGACGTGCAGATCGTCGGTGTCCCGCACCGAGAGCGGCGACGCCATCAGATCGTCGGCGAGGGCGAAGGCGCCGACGTCGGGATCGCTGGTCATCGTGCGGAGGACCTCCGAGCTGATCACACCGAGGAGCTTGCCGTCGTCGCCGAGCACCGGGAACGCGTCCTGCCACGCCGAGTCGGCGACCGCCCGCATCACCTCGCCGGCCGGGGTCTTGCGCTCGAACGTCACGTACGGGCGGTCGCGCGTGAGGACCTCGCCCACCTTGATGCCGCGCAGGACGTCCATGATCAGATCGTCGCGGTGCGCGGGCGAATCGCGTCGCGTCGCGACCTGCGCCGAGTAAAGAGAGCGGTGGCGAAGCGCGACGAAGGCGATCCCCTCGGCGAGCATCAACGGGACGAGCAGATCGTAGCTGCCGGCGAGCTCGCAGACCATGACGAGCGACGCGATCGGTACGTGCGCGAGGCCGCCGTAGAACGTCCCCATGCCGACGAGCGCGAACGCGCCCGGGTCGATCCGCGGATCGTGCACGAGGAGCTGCGCGACGCGGCCGAACGCGCCGCCGAAGATGCCGCCGATGACGAGCGACGGACCGAAATCGCCGGCGCTCCCTCCGGTGCCGACGGTGAGCGCCGTCGCGATGATCTTCAGCGCCCCGAGCAGGAGGAGCAGCTCGACGCCTCGCCACCCCTCCGGGAACCACGGTGCGCCGCTGATCGAAAGCTGCGCGGCGCCGTAGCCGCCGCCGAGGAGCCCTAGGCCCTGCCCACCATGTCCCATCACGGGGCCGACGACGAGGAGGAACGGGACCACCATGCCGCCGAGCAAGAGGCCGCCGACGCCCGGTTTGCACCACTCGGGGATGCGGAGCCGTCGCGTCTGGGCCTTCACGAAGTCGAGGGAGCCGAGGAAGACGCTGGCGACCAGCGTAACCATGACGGCCATCAGCGCGTAGAGCGGCAGGTGCCCGGGCACGAACGGGTAGCGAATGGCGTGCGCGAAGAGCGTCGATTCGCCGAAAAAGGAGATGAAGACCGAGTACGAAACGACGCTCGCGAGGACGCTCGGGACGAGGGCGTCCGACTCGAAGTCGTCGCGGTGCAGGACCTCGACGGCGAGGAGCGCCGCGCCGAGGGGCGTGCGGAAGACGGCGGCCATGCCGGCGGCCGTTCCGGCCACGAGGAGGATGCGCCGCTCGCGTTCGGTCACTTGCAGGTAACGCCCGACGAGGGCGCCGATCGAACCGCCGATCTGCATCGTCGGCCCCTCGCGCCCGCCGGAGCCGCCGCTGCCGAGCGTGAGGATCGACGCGAGCGCCTTGACGAACGGGACGCGGCGGCGAACGTTTCCCCCCTTGTTGTGGAACGCGTCGATGATCGCGTCGGTGCCGCCGCCGCGCGTCTCGGGCGCGAGCTTCGACGACACGATACCGCCGAGGAGCGCGCCGGCGGCGGGGATGAGCCAGATGAGCCAGGGGCGAAACGGCGTCTTCGACCCCGTGTCCATGAAGCGCTCCCCTTGCGCGCGCAGGGGAGCGTAGCCGGCCAGATCCTCGAGCAGCAGCTTCTCGACGACCTCGAGCCCCCAGAAAAAGAGCGATCCCGCGAGCCCAGCCGTCGCGCCGACGAGGGCCGCGTGGAGGAGGACCCTGCCCAGGATCTGGAACTGGAGCGGCGGCGCCCCCGCTGGGCGCGAGAAGAGCCCTCGCAAGCGATCCCCAGCGGTCCGCGGAACCGGCGGCGGCGTGACCAGCCGGATCGACCGCGACGTGCGCGGCGATGGGGGGACGGACGGGGGCTTTTCCTGGCTCATTTGACGCCTCGGGTGCCCCTGCTTGACGGCGCCCGCCCCTTTCCTTATACGCCCTCCGTTCGCCCATGACACAGCTCGCCGACGGATTGGCTCAAGCGAAGCCCGCGCAGCGCGTCCGCGTGGCGGACCTCGTCACGCTCACCAAGCCGCGAATCACGTTGATGGTTCTCATCACGATGGTGGGGGGCCTGTTCCTCGCCCGCCGCGCCGAAGGAGCCAGTTTCACCGGGTGGATCGTGCTCTGGGCCGTCGTCGGAACGGCCCTCATCGTCGCCGGCGCGAACGCGCTGAACATGTACATCGAGCGCGAGATCGACGGCCAGATGCCGCGAACGCGCAACCGGCCGCTGCCGTCGGGGCGCCTGAACGCCCGCGTCGCGCTCTGGTTCGGCGTCGCGCTGTCGACGTTGGCGGTTCCCATCCTCGCGATCGGCGTGAACCCGCTCACGGCGCTCCTCGCGGTGCTCGCGAACGTCAGCTACGTGCTCGCGTACACGCCGATGAAGCAGAAGTCGCACCACGCGCTTCTCGTGGGCTCGGTGCCGGGCGCCATCCCGCCGCTGCTGGGCTGGACGGCGGCGACCGGGCGCATCGAGGCGGCGGGGTTGGTCCTTTTCGCGGTGCTGTTCCTCTGGCAGGTGCCGCATTTTTTGGCCATCGCGCTCTTCCGCCGCGAGGACTACGCCCGCGCGGGCCTCGTCGTGATGCCGAACGTGACGGGCGCGCGCGAGGTGAAGCACGCGATCGTGCGCTACTCGCTGGCCCTCGTCGGCGCGAGCCTGCTGCTCGTCCCTCTGCGCGTCGCCCACACCGGCTACTTCGCCGTCGCGGCGACGCTCGGCGCTGGCTTCTTCGTGTGGGGTTGCTGGGGGTTCCGCGAGGGCTCGGGGAACAAGTGGGCGCGGTCTCTCTTCGGAATTTCGATCATCTACCTGCTCCTCCTCTTCATCGCGGTCGCCGTCGACCCGCTCGCCTAGGTCGGGCCGCCGGTGGCGCGCCTGGCGGGGCCGAAGAAGGCGGCGGCCCTCGCGCTCTTCGTCGCCGCGCTCGCCGCGGGCGTCCTGCTCGCCCGGTCGTGGGGCGGCATGGCGTCGGGCGGGCCGGAGCTCGGAGCGTTCCACGGCGTCCGCCTCGGCATGACCGCGAGCGCCGTCCGCGAGCGGTTCGAGGCTCCGGCGCCCGGCGGATGGCAGTCGACGCCACAGACAACCGGCGCGGGCGACGTCGTCCTCGCGTGGGCCGCCGCGAGCGGCGAATCCGACGCGCGCTTCGAGCTCCACAACGGCATGCTCGTCGCCGTGCGCGCGATCGTGCCGCCCGGGGATCCCGACGCCCAGCGTCCGCCGGTCGAGGCGTCGCGCGCGGTCGTCCGGACGAGCGAGGACGACCCCGGGCACGCGAAGGTCTCGATCACCATCCTCGCGCGGGACTGCCCGACACACCACGCCGAAGCAGAGCGCCGCGCGGGGCAGGCGAAGTAACCGCGACGGGTTTCTCAGTGCACCGGCCGCGCGACGCCGACGTCGAGGCGGAGGAGCGGGTGCGGGCAGCCGAGCTTCTTCAGCTCCTCAGCCGTCGGCAGCTCGGTCGCCAGCCAGCGCGCCGGCCGGAGCGGGGTCTCTTTCCAACGGCCCTTCATCATCGCGAACACCGTGTCCCATGCGCCGCACGCGAGCGTCGTCGCGGTCTTGGCGGTCAGATCGACGCGCCGGAACACCACGAAGTCGGCGCGCGGCAAGACCGTCGGCGTCTCTTCGGTGTGAACCACGAACGCGAACTCCTCGTGGGTCTTCTCGTTGCCCACGCGCTTGATCGACGCGACGAACGGAGCGTCCTCGCCCTCGCCGAGGCGCTCCTTCAGCGCGTCGCGCTGGAGCTCTTCGTCGCGCTGATCGGCCGAGGCCTGAAGGTCGGCGAATTTCGCGTGGAGGGGGTGCGACGCATCGACGAGGAAGGGCGCGGCCTTGCCGTCTCGGATGCGCAGGAGGTGGGCGTTCTGTGCACCACGATCCCACTCCACGACGAGCCGCTCCGCCAGCATGCGCAGGCCCGCCGTGTCGTCGGCGCCGGCGACGAGGAGGAGATCCTCCTTGGGCATGGCGAACACCGCGTCGCCTGCGAGCGCCGGCAGCGAGATCGTGCGCGGCACCAGCACGCGGGCGGTGTCGTTGCCGTCGCCGAAGGCGATCTCGCGCACCCCTCCGGCGGCGCCGCCCGTTTCCGCAGGGACGGTCTTCGTCCCGCGGGCCGCCAGCCTCTCGAGCGCACCGCGCCACGCGTCGTCGAAGCTCACCTTCCACCGCGCGAGCGCTGCGGCGTCGAGGCGAACGAACTGGTCCTCCGTCTCGTACGCGAGCACGCCCCACAGCGCATCGGTCAACGCGACGTGTGGCGGCTCCGGGACGAGCTCCACGAGCGGCTTCGGCGAGGCCATGATCCGCGCGATCTCGTAGTCGATGCGCTCGCGCACCAGCGGGACGATCGCGGGGTCCGCCTCGGCGAAGGTGGCGGGCAACGGCGCGCCGACGACCTTCGCGGCCCGCCGTGCGACGTAGGCCTCGCGCTCGCTCGCGGGCAGCTTCGCGTACTCGCGGTAGCTCCGGTCGAGGTGGACCTCGCCGCGCGCGTCGCCCTTCTCCCACGTGATGACGAAGCGATCGTCGTCGACGCTCACCCTCGCCTCTGGCTGGGCCGCGCGTATCGCTTCGGCCATGTCTTCGGCGAACGCGGCGCGCGTGAGCTCCTCGGTCTCCGGCTCCGACAGAAGGCGCTCGGCGTCCGTGCCCGCGTCGTCGACGACGACGCTCGGTGGGCCGCTGCGCAGGTGCTGGACGAAGCGCCCGATGCCCACCGCCGCGGCGAGGACGACGATCGTGCCGACGACGCGCGCTGCGGGTGTCGCGAGGACGGAGCGAGCCATGACGACGACTATACATTCGCCGTGGTACCGTCGCGTCATGCGGTGGGTCCGCCAGAACCCGATGACCGAGGACTCGTGTGGCCAGTGCAGCGCCGCCATGCTCCTCGCGATCCCGAAGCGCGAGGCCATCCGGCGCGTGGGCCACGATCTGGGAACGACGACGCGTGAGATGGCGAAGGTGCTCCGCGATGGCGGTCTCCGCGTCGCGCCGCGCCTCAAGCGGCTCCGCAGCCTCGAGGCGATCCCGACGGCGCGCGCGCTCCTGCTCGGCACCTGGAGGCGGTACCCGCACTGGATGGTCTGGCACGCCGGCCGTCTGATCGATCCGGTCGAAGGCGTGTTCACGCTCCGGAGCAAGCCCGTCCCGCAGTGGATTCGTGTAACGCACTACCTCGCCGTCGAGTGATCTCGAAGCCCGGACCCGCTACAGTCCCCCGGTGAGCCGCCGCGACAACGCCGCCTTCCGCTGCGCCGGCTGCAGGATGCACGCGAGCCTGTGCGTGTGCGCGCTCGTTCCGCGGGTGGAGACGCGCACGCGCCTCGTGCTCGTGATTCACCGGTACGAGGACCGCAAGCCGACCAATACAGGGAGGCTCGCCGCGACCTGCCTGACCAACAGCGAGATCGTCGTGCGAGGGCATCGCCCCGTGCCCGGCGCGCCCGACGAGGCAGGGCTCGCGTTCGCGGAGGGGACCCAGCCGCTGCTCCTCTATCCCGCGGAGGACGCCGTGCCGCTCGCGGACTTCGCGGGGGCGCCGCGGCCGGTCGTCCTCGTCGTTCCCGACGGCAACTGGCGCCAGGCGTCGAAGGTGCGAAAGCGCGTCGCGGGCCTCGGGGCTGTGCCGTGCGTGTCGCTCCCCGCCGGCGCGCCCACGACGTACCGGCTCCGCTTCGAGCCCCAGAAGGGTGGCCTCGCGACGCTCGAGGCGATCGCCCGCGCGTTCGGGGTCCTCGAGGGCCCGGCCGTCGAGGAGGCGCTCCTACGTCCGTTTCACGCGATGGTGGAGCGGACACTGTGGTCCCGCGGCGAGCTCTCGGAGAAGGACGTGCGCAGCGGCCTCCCACCGGGCGCCATGCGGCACGATCCGACCAGCGGTCTCGCGTGGCCGCGGCGTCCGTGGTAGCGGCCTCTCCTTGATGAGCGACGCGGACGAGATCACCATCGACGGCCTCACGCGCGACTACAAGATCGCACAGCGGAAGCGCGGGCATCGCCACTCGACCGACGATCTGCTCACCGGCTGGTACGCCGCCGAGAAGGCGCCGGACGCGAAGCGCATCCTCGACCTGGGGAGCGGCATCGGCTCGGTCGGGCTGCTCGTCTTGTGGCGCTCGCCGTGCGCGACGCTCACCGCGGTCGAGGCGCAAGACGTGAGCTTCGCGCTGCTGCAGCGCAACATCGCGATGAACGGGCTGGCGGACCGCGTTCGTGCGGTGCACGGCGATCTCCGCCAGGTGCGCTTCGCCGGCGAGTCGTTCGATCTGGTGACCGGCAGCCCGCCCTACTTCGACAGGGCCGCGGGCATCGTGCCGCAGGACTCGCAGAAGGCGCACGCGCGGTTCGAGCTCCGCGGCGACGTGCGTGACTACTGCGCCGCTGCGCGCGCCGCGATGGCGCCGGGCGCGCGCTTCGTCTTCTGCTTCCCGACGCCGCAGCGCGCCCGCGCCGAGCGCGCGTGCGAAGAGGCTCTGCTGCCCATCGTGACGGTACGCGACGTCGTCCCGCGCCGAGGCGTCTCCGCGCTCTTCTCGCTCTTCTCGTGCCGCCGCGCCGAAGATCCCGGTCCCCCGCGCGTCGAAGAGCCCCAGTATTTCGTGCGTGACGAGCACGGCGCGCAGAGCGCCGAGCACGCGGCCGCACGCGCGACCTTCGGAATGGGCGTCTAGCCCCGCGCTATCGGCACAGCGCGCCGAGCCCGCGCTGCGAGAGCACTTGCACGCGTGCGTCGCCGGCGAGGACGGTCCCGTCCACCCACGGGCGCGCGCGGGCGTCGCAGCGGATCTCGGCCTGCAGGAACGCGGTGACGTACGTCTCGAACGCGGCCAGGCGAGCGGCGCTCGTGCTGCCGCAGGCCGCCGCGCAGAGCGCGTCGGTCTCCGACTCGAGGTCGCAGTGCGATGCCCCCTTCGCGCGAAACACCAGCACCGGTCCCGCCAGCGCTTGCGCCGTGCGCACGCCGCCCCCCTGCTCGTTGCACGAGAGCGCGCCCGGCGACGTATCGGGCTCCGCGAACGCGCCCACGCTGGGGACAAGGACCTTGGGCGCGGCGGCCTCACCTTCGGGCGCCGCTTCGGTGTCGAGCAAGACGAGCGCGGCGACGGGGACGTGACCCCCCGCCGCGGCCAGCGTCGCCGCGAGCCCGCCCGACGAGTGCCCGCCGAGCACGACACGCGCCTCGTCGAGCGCGCCCGACAGGAACGATCCCGCCGCTCGCGCGCGCGCGAGCGTGAACGTCACGACGGCCTCGAGATCGGCTTGTCCGATCGTGGCGGAGCCGGAGTCCCGCGTCGACGGGAGCGCCGTCGCGAAGCCGTGCGAGGCGAGGCGCTCGCCCCAGCCGCGGAGGTTCCTTTGACCGCGCGTGTACCCGTGGCGCAGGAAGACGACGGGGTAGGGACCCGGGCCGCGCGGCAGGAAGTAGTCCGCCTGCAGCGCGCCGTCCGCGCTCGCGACCTCGCCGAGGTGGGCGTCGACCGCGAAGGGTCCCGGGGCATCGGGAGGCGCGAACGGACCCGCGTAGACGTCGGCGCCGGCATCGGAGCCCGCGCCATCCCCGGCGTTCGCGCTCGCATCGCCCGCGTCGCTCGCCTGGCTCGGCGTCGCGGGCGCGCCATCGGCGGCGGCGTCGCCAAGGGGCAGCCCGCCCGCGCCCCTCGAGCCCGCGTCGCAGGCGACCGCGAGCGCCAAGGGGACGATGAGCGAGAGGCGGAACGACACCCATTGCGCCTACCACACGCCGCCCGCGCTGGAGCTTGAGTCGACCTGCGACGCGACCGAGACGCGGCTGAGGATTGGGTCGGCGCCGACTCGAGTAGCACGTAGCATCGGTGCGGTGAGCGCGCCGTCGTCGCCGAAGAAGCTGACGTTCTGGCCGCTCGTCGCTGCCCTGTATTTCATGGTCTCCGGCGGCCCGTTCGGGCTGGAGGAGCTCGTGCAGAAGCTCGGCTTCGGCGGTGCGATCGCGTGCCTCGTCGCGACGCCGATCGTGTGGAGCCTTCCGACGGCGCTCCTCGTCGGAGAGCTCGGCACCGCCCTGCCGGTCGAGGGGGGGTACTACGCTTGGGTGCGTCGCGCCCTCGGACCCTTCTGGGGCTTCCAAGAGGCGTGGCTGTCGCTCGTCGCGAGCGTCTTCGACATGGCGATCTACCCCACGCTGTTCGTTTCGTACGTCGGCCGGCTGTGGCCGGAGGCGCACGCGTACGCGCTCCCCATTGAGCTCCTCTTCATAGGAGCGTGCGTCGCGTGGAACCTTCGCGGTGCGAAGGCGGTGGGTGACGGCGCCGTGGTGCTCAGCGTCGTCCTCCTGGCCCCGTTCGCGATCCTCACCGTCGTCGCGCTCGCCCACCGCAGCCCGGACCCGGCGCCGGCGCACCCGTCGGGCGGCGATCTCCTCGGCGGTCTGCTCATCGCGATGTGGAACTACATGGGCTGGGACAACGCGTCGACCATCGCCGCCGAAGTCGAGCGCCCCGAGCGCACGTACGCGGGCGCGGCGGTCGTCGCCGTCGTCCTCGTCGCCCTCACCTACGTCGTACCGGTCGCGGCGATCGGAGCGACGGGCGCCGATCCTTCCACGTGGACGACGGGCGCGTGGGTCGACGTCGCCGGGACGCTCGCGGGCCGCGGCCTGGCCCTCGCGATCGTCGTGTCCGGCGCGATGAGCGCGCTCGGCATGTGGAGCGCGCTGCTTCTATCGTACTCCCGCGTCCCCTCCGCGCTCGCGGCCGACGGGTATCTCCCCAAGATCCTGGCGCGCCACTCGCCGAAGACCGGCGCGCCACACGCGTCGATCGTCGCCTGCGCGGTCCTGTGGACACTCTCGCTCGGCCTCAGCTTCGAGCGCCTCGTCCTGCTCGACGTCCTCTTCTATGGCACGAGCCTTCTGCTCGAGTTCGTCGCCCTCGCGTGGCTCCGCCGCACCGAGCCGGGCCTCGCGCGCCCCTACCGCATCCCCGGCGGCGCGGCCGTTCCCTGGCTCGTCGCGCTCCCTCCCGCGGGGTTGATCGGGCTGGCGATCGTACGCAACTGGGACGAGCGGATGTCGCTCTTCGGCGTCGAGCTGGGCGCGCTTCCGTTCGGCGTGCTCGTGATGATCGCAGGGCCGGCGGTCTATCTCGTGGCGAAGAGACGCCGCCGCGCCTGAGGCCGACCTCGACCCCGACCCCGACCCCGACCCCGACCTCGACCCCGACCCCGACCCCGACCCCGACCCCGACCCCGACCCCGACTCCGACCCCGACTCCGACTCCGACCCCGACTCCGACCCCGACTCCGACCCCGACTCCGACTCCGATGGCGTACGCTCGCCGCATGGGGCCGCTCGCACGCGTCGTCGCCGTCGCCCTCGCCGGTGCGGTCTCGTCCTTTGCCCCCCCCTCTGCGGACCCGTGCCCTCCCGGCACCGCCGACGCCGCACGCGCGGCGATCGTGCGCGCTCTCCTCGCGGAGACCCCCGACGGTGCGCGCCTCGCGGAGACCGGCACGGCTCCCTCCGCGGTCTGCTTCGTCGCGGGCGAGGGCGGCCTCGCCGACCGCGCCGCGCTCCTCGATCGCACTGCGAGCCCCGCCGCGCAGGCGGCGCGCCTCGGTCACCTCTGGCAGCACGTGCGCGACGGCGCCCCGCGCCTCGCGCCGACCTCCGGCGAAGGGTGCGCTGCCTGGCACGCGGCCGCCGCCGCCGCCGAAGCCCGCGGGGACGCCGTCGAGTCCCGCGTCGTGCGCGCCCTGGGCGCCGAGCCGCCCACCGGTCGCCCGAGCCGCGACGCGGCTTACGCTTCGCGCTGCCTCGAGAGCGAACGCTGACGCCTCACTTCGGCAGCGACCGCGCGAGCAGGCGTCGCGCGTTGCCGAAGTAGATCTTCTCGAGCACGTCGTCGGGCAGCCCGATGCCGCTGATCGTCCACTCCCCCTGGATGGGCGTCATGTGCGCGAACTTCGCGTCCCACGTCTCCAGCCATCGCCAGTGCTTCTCGAAGAAGACACGCGCGTCTCCTTCGGTCGGCGACGGGCCGCTGCCGCCGCTCCCGAGGATGAGCCGATCGTAGACCTGGAAGTCCGTCGCGAAGAGGATGCGGTCCTGGTGCTTCACGAACAGATCGTGGACCGCCTTGGGATCGTGACGCCCGATCTCGGGAACGCGCGCGGCGATGTCGGCCATCATGTTCGGGTGCTTGGAGAGTTGCGCGTCCACCCACGCGAGGTCCTCTGCATTATTTGCAAAATGCACACAAACGAACGTCGTCTCCGGGTGACGCGTGACCACGCGCTCGAGCGCGGCGAGGAGCTCCTCGCGGGGCGGGTACTTCGCAGCGTCGCCGAACCACCAGCCCTTGTGGTCCTTCAGCTCCGTCCAGCGCTCGTTCTTGTCGTCGTACGGTGACCAGAACGCCTTGGGATCGGCGACGTGGATCGACACCGGCATCCCTAGCTCGCCGGCCTTCTTCCACGCGCGATCGAGCTTCGGATCGTCGATCGCGATCAGCTTGCCGCGCTTGTCGCGGAGGCCGAGGCCGAGGCGCTTGAACTCCTTCCACCCCGCGGCGCCGAGGCGGTGGCCCTCGTCGACCTGCCTCTCGGCCTTCGCGGCGAAGTCGGGGGTGTCCCACTCGGTGTAGTCGAGGTTCATGTACTCGAGGAACCTGCCCGGATGCGCCAAGTCGGAGGCGCGCTTGGTGGCTTCGAGATCGCTCGGCTGGCCGGGCGCGTGGGTGACGGTGCCGCCGCTGAGGTTGACGGCGAGGCCGATGCCGACGGTGTCCATCACGCGGACGGCGAGGGCTAGGTGCGCGGCGGAGGGATCGATGTGCTGGTGGAGATCGATCAGGCGGTGCTCCGCGCGCCAGCGGGCCGGGGTCGGGGTCGGGGTCGGAGTCGGAGTCGGAGTCGGAGTCGGAGTCGGAGTCGGAGTCGGAGTCGGAGTCGGGGTCGAGGTCGGGGTCGGGGCCGGCGCGCCTGCGCAGGCGGCGAGGAGGAGGGCGAGGGCGACGCGGGTGCGGATCACGGATCCAGCGTACAGCCTGCGCCGTCGACGAAGTGGGCCGTGCGGGTCGCGCCGAAGAACGTGCTCGTGATGCCTTTGCCAGCG